>NZ_CP066265.1:3180000-3795000 GCF_023278085.1 Pseudomonas syringae
CATCTACATTATGTTCGGACACAAGGCCGGGGCAGACAACGGCGTTCAGACGGCAGCGCTGGGGGTGATCATTGCAGCGATCTTTATCGGACCTGTCGGCGTGGTTCACGCAGGCTGGGCGCTACTGGACATCTCGCTGATACCCGCCGCACTGGGCGTTGCCATCCTGTCGACTGCCCTCCCCTATAGCCTGGAGATGGTCGCCTTGACGCGCATGCCGGCGCGCACGTTCGGCACATTGGCTAGCCTGGAGCCGGTCTTCGCAGCGCTATCAGGATTGATCTTTCTGCACGAAAACCTGTCATTGACCCAGTGGCTGGCAATCGGCGCGATCATCATTGCCTCGATTGGTGCGACGCTGAGCTCGGCACAGGAGAAACCTCAGCTGGTTCCGGCTGACTGAGCGACGACTCAGGGCGAGAAACGACATGGCACTAGCATTTGTCACGCGCTTGAGCCATGTTAAACACCTGATTGATCTGTTTAAGATTTTTGCGTTGGGGTCTCATCGGCGTGCGAGTCACCCACTGCGGGGACAGCAGCCCCTATTGACCGTCTAAGGACAGGAATGAAATTCATTTTTATCGTATTGGCCATGCTTGTGGTGGCCGGCTGTGCGGCGACATCCAAACCGGTCATGCAAGGCAAGCGTGGCATTCATATCAATTGCTCGGGGCTTTCATCGTCCTGGGCAAAATGCTATGACCTGGCGACCAATGCCTGCACCTCGAAGTCATTCAAGGTGATTGCCAAATCCGGCGACGTCGCAGAAGAGCCAGAAGATTATCCGTTCGGGCTCAATCCGGCAGGCTATACCAGTCGCAGCATGATCATCGTCTGCAGAAAACGCGCTCCACTGGCTGATCCACTGCCGCAGCACTGAAGCTGCGGCAATGCCAAAAGCCTTCCCCTAGACCGCTACGGTGCGCGCCTGTAGCCAGAGCAATGCAGCGCCCCGCAGAAGCGGACTCAGTCTGGCCCTGACGTGAGCATGGTAGCTGTTCAGCCAGTTGCGCTCCTCTTCGTTCAACATTGATATCTCAATGCAGCGTGTATCGATCGGGCACAAGGTCAGGGTTTCGAAGCGCAGAAACTCACCAAACTCGGTGCTGCCTGCTGGCTGATTGATCACCAGGTTTTCGATACGTACGCCCCAGCGACCCGGCCGATAGGTCCCAGGCTCGATGGACGTAATCATTCCCGGCAACATCGCTGTCTGAGGCGTAGCCGGTGCCTGATAGGCGATAACCTGCGGCCCTTCGTGGACGTTCAGGAAATAGCCGACGCCGTGCCCGGTGCCATGTCCGTAATTCACGCCTTCCGTCCACAGGGGAGCGCGCGCGATCGCATCCAGCAGCGGCGAAAGAATACCCTTCGGAAAATGCGTGCGAGACAAGGCAATTACGCCCTTCAGCACTCGCGCACAATCCTGTTTCTGTTCAGCGCTGGGCGTTCCTATCGCAACCATGCGGGTGATATCGGTTGTGCCACCCGGGTACTGCCCACCCGAGTCGATCAGCAACAGTCCATCACCCTCGATGCGCGCGTGCTCGGCTTCGGTCGCGCGGTAATGCGGCATCGCCCCGTTGGCATTGAAGCCTGCGATGGTGGCAAAACTGGGGGATACGTAACCCGGACGCCGCTCACGCGCCTGCGTCAGCATTTCATCGATGGTCAGTTCGCTGACCGGCTGACGACCCAGGGCACTGTCCAGCCAGGCGAAGAACTCGCACAGCGCTGCGCCGTCCTGCTCCATCGCCTCTCGGATATGAGCAGTGTCGGTTTCAGTCTTCTGTGCTTTCAGAAGCGTGCTCGGGTTTAGCCCTTCGACCAGCGTGACTTCACTGTCCAGGTAATCGAGCAGACCACAGGTGACTCGCGCCGGGTCGACCAACAGCCGCGCGTCTTTCGGCACCTTGCGCAAGGCCGCGCCGATCTGCGTGTATTCGGCGATGTTGACCCCGTCACGTTCAAGGCTGGAGCGGACGGCTTCGGGGACTTTTTTCGAGTCGACGAACAGCGTGACGCCGGTAGGCCCGATGACAGCGAAGGATATGAACACAGGATTGTAGGAGACATCGGAGCCACGCAAATTGAACAGCCAGGCAATGTCATCCAGTGTGGCGATGAAGTGCCAGTCAGCATTGCGTTCGGTCATGATCTTGCGCACCTGAGCGAGCTTTTCAACGCGCTTCAGGGAAGCCTGCGGCGGCAAGTGTTCATACACCGGAAGCGTTGGCAACGCAGGACGATCCTGCCAGAGCTCTATCAGCAGATCGATATCGGTACGCAGCCGCGCACCCCGCTCATAAAGCTTGCTGGCCAGCGTGCGCGAAGAGGCGACCGCCAGAACAGCACCGTCAACCGCAACCACGCTTTCGGCCTGGGCCTGCTCAGCCAGCCATTCCAGAGGGCCTGGCTGACCTGGCAACAGCTTGACCAGCTCGATACCGCTGCCAGCCAGCTCCTTGGTGGCTTGCTCCCAGTAGCGACTGTCAGCCCATACGCCTGCGAAGTCGTGGGTGATGATCAGCGTACCGACCGAGCCGTGAAAGCCGGACAGCCATTGGCGCCCCTGCCAGTAGCCGGGCAGGTACTCGGAGAGATGAGGGTCCGCTGACGGTACCAGCCAGGCATCGATGCGCTCGCGCCTCATCAAGGCGCGGGTTTGCGCCAAACGTTCTGCCACGTCTGCACTGGCACTGGATTGCGTACTCATTGAGTCTCCTGCTGAACCGGAAATTGACGGCTGTCGTGGGTTCAGATAATGGAGTACTCATCGAGCCTGAGCAACCGCCCAGAACGCTGGCCGGGCAAGACAGTCCCGGACAGCCTCGGCGGCGTGTTCGATATCCTGGTCCCGCGTGAAACGCCCAAGGCTCAGGCGAATGGTCTGACCCGCCGCCTGTGGGCTGTGCCCCAGAGCCAGGAGAACATGCGAGGGTGCGCTCTTCGCCGAATTGCAGGCCGAGGTAGAGGAGAACGCCAGCCTTTCACCCAGCGCCTTTACATCAAGATCTCTGTTACCAAACGTAAGACTGAGTATGTTGGCAATCCGCTGTGTGGGACTGCCGTTGATACACAGCCCGGGGATATCCGCGAGGCGTTCGCATAAAAGCCCGTTCAGCCGCCTTGTTTCAAGGATCTCCTGATCAAGCGCCTCGGCGGCCAGTGCAAAGGCTGCGCCCATTCCGGCAATCTGATGCGTCGCCAGCGTGCCCGAACGCAGGCCGCATTCATGCCCGCCACCGTGGATCTGCGCCAGAACGCGCTGTTGCGCACGCGGGCCTACGTACAGAGCACCGATACCCTTGGGCCCGTAGATCTTGTGTGCAGAGAACGACATCAGGTCTACGGCAATCTGGCTCAGGTCGATCGGCAATTTGCCAGCACCCTGAGCCGCATCCACATGCAACAGCGCGCCGTGCGCACGTACCCGCCTGCCGGTCTCGGCAATGTCGTTGACCGTGCCCAATTCGTTGTTGACCAACATCAGTGAAACCAGAAATGTATCGTCACGTAATGCAGCGCTGACCGCATCCGGACTGATCAGGCCATCAGCGTCCGGGGCCAGCCAGGTGACGTCGATACCCTCCTCCTGCAATTGACGGGCAGTATCAAGTGTTGCCTTGTGCTCGATCTGGCTGGTGATGATATGACCGGTTACGCGTCCACCGTCTGCCGCAAGGCGCTTTGCGCGTTCGTGAGCCACGCCCTTGATTGCCAGATTACTGGACTCGGTAGCACCAGAGGTCCAGATGATCTGCGTAGCCTGCGCACCGACCAGGTTCGCTACCTGCTGGCGAGCCTGCTCTACCGTCAGGCGGGCTCTTTGCCCGAACGCATGAGAACTGGAAGCAGGGTTACCGAAGTTTCCCGACATGCCCAGACAATCAACCATCACTTTGATGACTCGCTCGTCCACCGGTGTGGTGGCCGCATAATCAAAGTACAGCGCTGACTCTTTCATGAGATTTCCTCTGAATGGCACAGTCCGGATGCCCTGCTCGCAGCAATGGGCATTGATCTGGTCGCGCAAACCGCGCCTGGACGTAGTGCCATCACGTGACGAACCATGAGGAGATAATGCATCAACCGACATAGAACTAAAAATTCTAATTTAGAATTTATATATAGCTTAATGGAATATAAAGATTGATTGTTCACCAAGATCGACCAGAACCCGATCTGACAGCAATCGACTGTTGCTGCAGCAACAGCCGTTCAACAGTTATCAGCTGGCGCATCAGTTATTTTTATCAGCGGAGGTTATGTGGAACACATTCTGGGCCCGCTCAGCCGGGCAATTGGGAAGATTCCGTGAGGCTGGCACACTAGCTGCTTGGCAGGGTGACGCTTATCGCAAGGAATTCCCGCATGCTCGTTGTTTCACTTTCCGGCAGTCCGTCCCTCAAATCCCGCTCGGGTGTTGTTCTCGCCCACGCCAGCAGCTGGTTGCAGAGCCATGGTGTTGCAGTGACCACATTACGCATTCGCGACTTCAATGCCGAAGACCTGTTGTTCGCTCGCTTTGACAGCCCGCAGGTGGTGGAGTTTGTCGAAGCCGTCAGGCAGGCCGACGGTTTGCTGATCGGGACGCCGGTCTACAAGGCGTCATTCTCCGGCGCGCTGAAAACCCTGCTCGACCTGCTGCCGGAACGTGCCCTGCACGGCAAAGTGGTGCTGCCACTGGCAACCGGCGGCAGCATTGCCCACATGCTGGCGGTGGATTACGCGCTCAAACCGGTGCTTTCAACCCTCAAATCCCAGGAAGTGCTGCACGGCATCTTTGCCATCGATACGCAGATCAGCTACGGCGACAATGAAGAAGGCGGGACACTGGACGACGTCCTGATCGAACGTCTGCACGAAGGGCTGGAACACTTCTATCACGGCCTGCAACGCCGATTGCAGGCACGTCATAAACAGGCAGGCGGGCCTTTACAACTGGCGCTATAGCACCGGAGGGCCTCTGATGATTCGTTGTTGCCAGGTTTAATGCTCGACAAACAACGGATACAGCGATGCGACCAGCAAGGCGGCCATCACACCGTTGAAAATCCGCAGCCCGACGGGATCGCGCAACACGTTGCGCAGCAGGCTGCCGAAACCAGCCCACACGCCGACGCTGGGCAGGTTGATCAATGCGAATACCGCCGAGATCACCACCACGTTGTAGAAATAGCCCTGCATCGGCGTGTAGGTGCTGATTGCCCCGATCGCCATGATCCATGCCTTCGGATTGACCCACTGAAAAAGCGCCGCGTTCATGAAACTGAAAGGCTTGCCTTTGCTTTCGATATTTTCGGCGGCCGGGCCTGACGTGGCGATCTTCCAGGCAAGGTACAGAAGATAGGCAGCGCCCACATAGCGCAGAACGGTGTAAAGCACCGGCCATGCCTTGAACACGCTGCCGAGCCCGAAGCCGACTGCCAGCACCAGAACGAAAAAGCCGACGCTGATGCCCAGCATGTGCGGGAGGGTGCGGCTGAAACCGAAATTGACGCCTGACGCGAGCAGCATCATGTTGTTCGGGCCAGGCGTGACTGAGGTCACAAAGGCGAACAGCGCGAACGCCAGCAGTAGATCAAATGAAAGCACCATCAAGACTGTCCAGATCAATGAGTCGGGCACTCACCCTATCGAACGCTCGACAGGAAACACACGGACAGTTGGGCGAAACTTTAAGCCATACAGTTCGGCAAGAAATGAAAATGACGCAGACTGTCAGCCTTGTGGCTGCAGTGTTTGCGAACCCAGATCAACGTTTACTTCACCGCCCTTGTCGAAATCACGCGCCTGTTGAATTTGCGGATCTGCCATCAGTTGCGCCTTGCGTGCCTGGTACTCATCAAACGACAGGCCACGACGGTTCAGGTCTTCGAGGGCCAGTTGATGGCTTTCCTGAGTACTGAACGGGCGCTGCTCGACCGCATGATGGGTGGAACAGCCAGAAAGCAGGGCTACGCTGAATGTCAGGACGAGCGCAAAGGCAAACAGCTGGTTCATGTGAGGTCTCCGGGAGGGCTTCATTTCGGGAATGAAGCAAGGTTACGCCCGCGCCTGCCGCAGCAAAAATCAACCGCCGTGATAGTGGCTATCGACTTGCCCGCGCATTTTCGATCAATACCTCCCGCAATGCCTGTGCGGCTGCCGACAGCTTGTGGTCAGCGAGCATCATCAAGCCGATACGACGTTCGATGCGCGGTTCGACCAGAGCGATGCAACGCGCGCCCAATTCCTGCATCTGACCGATGCACAGCGACGGCACCGCGCTGACGCCCAGACCGTTGGCAACCATGCGGCCTACCGTGGAAAGCTGATGACTTTCAAACGCCACCGACAGCTTGCCGTGCCAGGGCTCGATAGCCTGCTCCAACAGCAGGCGCACGGCGGAAGGTCGTTGCAGGGCAATGAAATCTTCGCCCAACAACTCCTCCCATGACACTTCACTGCGCTCGGCCAAGGGCGAATCCTGCGCAACCACAGCCACGAAGCGATCCATGTAAAACGGCGTAAACAGCAAAGCGCTGCTGGACTCGGGTTCGAAACCGATCCCCAGTTCGACACGCCGATGGCGGACCATTTCCAGCACTTGCTCATTGACCACGTCATGCACCGCGACATTGACCCGTGGGTAACGTCGGCGAAAAACCTTCAGCGCTCCGGGCAGCAGGTTGCCTGCAAACGACGGCATCGCCGCGATGGAAACCCGGCCCATTTGCAGGGTGAAGCGCTGACGCAGCAGCTCCTCGGTATTGTCCCAGTCCGCCAACAGCTGTCGCGCCAGAGGCAACAGGGTTTCTCCTTCAGGCGTCAGGCCCACGCTGCGCGTGGTGCGCGTCAGCAACTGGCCGCCCAGATCCTCCTCCAGCGCCTTGATCATCAGGCTCAGTGCCGGTTGCGACACGTTCAGCCGCTCGCCGGCCTGAGCAAAACTCAGGTACTGCGCGACTGCCAGAAAAGCCCGAAGCTGCTTGACGTTCATATATTTGTTTTTCTTATCAATTGATCAGAAAAACAAAATTAACAAATCATTGATACCGGGAGAAGATGCAAGCCATACGATCCTTCGGCAATACGATTGCCGGTCAACAACTATAAAAGGCGGATCATCATGGCTGGACTCGACAAACGAGTAGCGACCTACGAAGAAGCCCTCGCCGGGCTCACTGACAACATGACCGTGCTGTGCGGCGGTTTTGGCCTGTGCGGCATCCCGGAGAACCTGATCGCGCAGATCAAGCGCATGGGTATCAAGGGCCTGACCGTGGTCTCCAACAATTGTGGCGTCGACGGCTTTGGGCTGGGCATCCTGCTCGAGGACCGGCAGATCCGGAAAATGATTTCGTCCTATGTCGGCGAGAACGCGCTGTTCGAGCAGCAGCTGCTCAGCGGTGAACTGGAAGTCGAGCTCACCCCGCAAGGCACCCTTGCCGAAAAACTGCGCGCAGGCGGCGCTGGCATTCCAGCGTTCTATACCGCGACCGGTTACGGCACACCCGTGGCAGAAGGCAAGGAGACCCGTCAGTTCAATGGTCGCAACGTGATTCTGGAAGAAGCCATTACGGGTGATTTCGCACTGATCAAAGGCTGGAAAGCCGATCATTTCGGTAACGTGATCTATCGTCACACCGCGCAGAACTTCAATCCGGTCGTCGCGACGGCGGGCAGGATCACGGTGGTCGAAGTCGAGGAAATCGTCGAGCCGGGCGTATTGCTGCCGACTGAGATTCACACGCCGGGTATCTACGTGGACCGCGTGATTCAAGGCACCTTCGAGAAGCGCATCGAACAGCGCACCGTCAGAAAAGCCTGATCACCCAGCCTTGTGCGGCCATACAACAACAAAGAGATTTCAGACCATGGCACTTTCCCGCGAACAAATGGCTCAACGCGTCGCTCGTGAACTCAAGGACGGCTATTACGTCAACCTGGGCATCGGCATTCCGACGCTGGTCGCCAATTACGTGCCGGACGATATCGACGTCATGCTGCAATCGGAAAATGGCCTGCTCGGCATGGGCGCGTTTCCGACCGAAGACACCATCGACGCCGACATGATCAACGCCGGCAAGCAAACGGTGACCGCGCGTATCGGCGCATCGATTTTCTCCTCGGCTGAATCCTTCGCCATGATCCGCGGCGGCCATGTCGACCTCACAGTGCTGGGCGCTTTCGAGGTGGACGTCGAAGGCAATATCGCGTCGTGGATGATCCCCGGCAAACTGGTCAAGGGCATGGGCGGCGCGATGGACCTGGTGGCCGGTGCCGACAACATCATCGTGACCATGACCCATGCTTCAAAGGACGGCGAATCCAAACTGCTGCCGCGCTGCAGCCTGCCACTGACCGGCGCGGGCTGCATCCGCAAGGTGCTGACCGACCTGGCGTACCTTGAAATTGAAAACGGCGCCTTCATCCTCCGCGAACGCGCTCCGGGTGTCAGCGTGGAAGAAATCGTCGCAAAGACCGCAGGCAAACTGATCGTGCCGGATGACGTGATCGAGATGAGTTTCTGAGGGTTCTGCGCCTCTCGATCCGATGCCCGCAGCATGGCGCAGCATTTTGACGCAGAGCGCCGGAACGAGAAATGTATCTGAGTGCGACTCTCGCTCCCACGCTCCAGCGTGGGAGCGCTGTTCTGGACGCTCTGCGTCCGATCTGGCGTGCACGGTTGCGTGCTAACACCGCTTTGCGATCTCCCCCACTAATAATTACAAAAAAGAGGTGCCTCTGATGGCCGCCAACATAGAAGAAAGTCGTTCCGCCCGGTTTGCCCTGCGCTGTGCCGCCTGGGCCGAGCGCTGGTTTCCTGATTCCTGGGTGTTCGCCGCACTGGCGGTGGTCATCGTCACCCTGGCAACGCTGGCCATCGGGGCGCGTCCGGCCGAGGCTGCCAAGGCATTCGGCGATGGTTTCTGGAGCCTGATTCCGTTCACCATGCAGATGGCGTTCGTGGTCATCGGCGGCTATGTGGTCGCCAGCTCGCCGCCTGCCGTGCGGCTGATCGACCGCCTGGCCAGAGTGCCGCGTAACGGCCGCTCGGCAGTGGCCTGGGTGGCGCTGATTTCCATGCTCGCCTCGCTGCTCAACTGGGGACTGTCGCTAGTGTTCGGTGGTTTGCTGGTTCGCGCCCTCGCCCGCCGCACTGACCTGCGCATGGATTATCGCGCTGCCGGCGCCGCTGCCTATCTAGGGCTGGGTGCGGTGTGGGCGCTGGGGCTGTCATCTTCGGCCGCGCAATTACAAGCCAATCCGGCCAGCCTGCCGCCGTCGATCCTGTCGATCACTGGCGTGATCCCGTTCACTGAAACCATCTTTCTCTGGCAGTCCGGTGTCATGCTCGCGGCGCTGGTCGTCATCTCGCTGATCGTGGCTTACGCCACCGCGCCCGGCCCAAACAGTGCCCGCGATGCCAAAGCCTGTGGCGTTGACCCGGCATTCAATCTGCCGCCGCTGCCTGCGCGCACCCGCCCCGGCGAATGGCTGGAATACAGCCCGCTGCTGATTATCCTGATGGTGCTGCTGGGCGCTGGCTGGCTGTTCAGCGAATTTTCCAGCAAACCGGCGATTACTGCGATTTCCGGGCTGAACACCTACAACTTCCTGTTCATCATGCTCGGCGCACTCTTGCACTGGCGGCCGCGCAGCTTTCTCGATGCCGTGGCGCGTGCCGTGCCGACCACCACCGGCGTGCTGATCCAGTTTCCGTTGTATGGCTCGATTGCCGCATTGCTGACCACCGTCAAAGGTGGTGACGCGCAAACACTCGCGCATTACATCTCGACCTTCTTCACCAGCATTGCCTCCCACGATACCTACGCGATCCTGATGGGCGTCTACTCGGCCATTTTGGGTTTCTTCATCCCGTCAGGCGGCGGCAAGTGGATCATCGAAGCACCTTACGTCATGCAGGTGGCCAACGACCTGCAATACCACCTCGGTTGGGCCGTGCAGATCTACAACGCCGCCGAAGCCTTGCCGAACCTGATCAACCCGTTCTACATGCTGCCGCTGCTGGGCGTATTGGGCCTGAAGGCCCGGGACCTGATCGGCTTTTCGTTCGTGCAGTTACTGGTCCATGCGCCGCTGGTGCTGTTTCTGCTGTGGGCGCTGGGCACGACGCTGACCTACACGCCACCAGTCATGCCCTGACGTTAAAGCTGGCCGAACGAGTAGTCGCGCTCGACTTTGCAGACCCGCGTGGTAAACGCCTGATACCAGCGTGCGCGGCCCTGCTCGCGGACCGCCGCGTGTTCGGCCCGCTGTTTCCAGGCCAGAATCGCGGCTTCGTCGGTCCAGTAAGAGACCGTCACGCCCAGCCCATCGTCGTCGCGCACCGACTCGACACCGAGAAAACCCGGTTGCCGGCTGGCCAGCTCGACCATTCGCTGTGCAGCCTCGCCATACGCCTGATTGTTGTCAGGCGAACGCAACGAGGTGAACACCACCGCGAAGTAAGGCGTCGGAAAGCGTGCGGCGATCACGATTTGTCGCTCTGAACAGACGAGATGCAAGCGCGCATAAATGCCTCGACCACAGGCGCAATCATGCCTGCCAACGCAGCGCGCTCCGGCTGGAACAGTGTGGCAACGAAAAACGGGTGGCCCTGTAATTCCATGCAGCGCACCTCACCTTCAGGACCGCGCCCGCTGATTTTCAATTCAGCGCCGAACAGCGACGCTTCCAGCTCGCGGCGCAGGCCATAGCGACAGTGATAGCGCTCTTCGATATCCAGCGTGCCATAAGCGCGAGCGATCAGCGTGTCCGGCAATAAGTGAATGGGCGCCAGCGCATCGACCAGCGAGCAACTGAGCGGTTCGATGATCACGTTTCCTGCGTCAGGCGCGGTTTCGCCATGCTCGGCGTCCGCCCAGCCCAGGCAATTGCGTGCGTACTCGACCAGGGCATGCTGAAAACCACCGCACGTCCCCAGAAACGGAACATGCTTGTCGCGGGCGAAACCAATGGCTGTCAACGCACCCTGCATGTCCAGATACGGGCTGCCCGGCACGCACCACAAGCCGTCGAACTCGCCAAGACGTGCACCGTCGCCAATCTGCGCCGTCGGTAACCACGTAACCTCAACCCGCGCCTGCAACGCGTCGGCGGCCATCTGCAATGCCAGCGGAATCGCCTGATGGGCCGCCACCTCAGCGATGAAATCCCCTACCAGCCCGATGTGCAACTGTTTTACCGCTACCTCTGCTACTGCGCCCATGCCCTGCTCCCTGTCCGGTTTTTGTGAAATCCGATCGGACTATAAACAGGCAGAAACGCAATCAGAATGGGCGAACAGGCAAATCATTTATGCAGCGCTGCACTGTTTTATTCGGTAACCGGCGTCAGTACCGGCTGCCCGGAAAAGAATGCCAGCAGGTTATCGTTGACCATTTGCACGCTGTCTCTCGACGCCTCGGGCGACAGGCCCGCCACGTGCGGCGTAAGGACGACATTGTTGAGGGTCTTGAGCACGTCCGGCACGTTGGGCTCGTCGTCGAAAACGTCCAGCGCCGCTCCGGCAATCTGCTGGTTCTCAAGCGCCCTGACCAGCGCATGGGTATCCACGACGCTGGCGCGGGCAATGTTGACCAGAAACCCTTCGGGGCCCAGCGCTTCCAGCACGTCTGCGTCGACCAGATGTTGCGTACCGTTGCCACCGGGCGTGGCGATCACCAGCACATCCGACTCGGCCGCCAGCGCCTGCGCCGTGGCATGCCAGGTGTAGCTGCAGTCGTTGCGCGGCTTGCGATTGTGATAACCGATGACGATGTCGAACGCGGCCGCCCGTTTGGCGATGGCCAGCCCCACAGCCCCCAGACCGATGATGCCCAGACGCTTGCCTGCCAGTGACGGGCGTACGACCTTGCGCCATTCGCTGCGGCGCACCGATGCATCGGCCTGCGGAATGTCGCGCACCAGCGACAGCAACAGCGCCAACGCATGATCAGCCACTGTGGCGGCGTTGACTCCGGCGCCATTGGTCACCGTGATGCCTCGCGCCCTGGCGGCAGGCAGATCGACCTTCTCGTAACCTGCCCCGCTTACGCAGATGATGCGCAAATGCGGCAGAGCATCCATTTCCTCGGCAAAAAACCCCAACGGCCCACGCGTTACCACCGCGCTGATGCCTTGACCATGAGTGGCAATCGCCTCGGCACGTTGCTCGGCCGTCGGCGCACGAATCAGCTGGAAGCCGCTGCTTTCCAGAATCGGCAGATACGTGCCCAGGCTTTCAACCAGCACCAATACCGTTGTCATGTACGCTCCCGTTCGATCCGTAAAACACTGACAGTAACGCGACTCGAAGCACTTGTGCAGCGTCAATGGCGCTCGCCTTGAAAAAAGCCTTCGCGATAAGGCCATTCGTTCATAAAGTGGACGCATTTGCCGGACAGACTGAGGCTCAACCGACCTCGACAACACGATAGTGCGCTATCGTTGCTCGCAGCGACGCGCCCCGTGTCACGTTCGACTGGCGCAACCGAACGCACTCTGCAAACAAGGAACCACCCGCCCATGCAAGGATTTTCCACCACGCTGTTGAAACGCACGCTCCTGGCTGCGGCTGTCATGTCGAGCCTGATGCTGTCATCGGGCCTGGCATCGGCAGCGGAAGCGCCGGGCAAGCTGTTGAGCGAGAAATACGGCCTGCCATGGCCCGCCGCAATCGCCCACCGCGGCGCCTCGTTCGATGCCCCGGAAGAGACCATCCCGGCGTACACCCTGGCGCGGGATCTGGGCGCGGACTATCTGGAAATGGACATCCAGCGCACCAGGGATGGCGTACTGATTGCGCTGCACGATGACGTGCTGGAACGCACGACCAACATCGCTCAAGTGTTCCCGACGCGGGTCAAGGACCCGGTCAGTTCATTCACTCTGGCAGAGCTCAAGCAACTGGACGCTGGCTCATGGTTCAACAAGGCCTACCCGGACCGGGCTCGCGACAGTTACGCCGGGTTGCAAATCCTTACGCTGGACGAAGTCATTGATATCGCCGAGGGCGGCGCCAACAAGCCAGGGCTGTACATCGAAACCAAGGTGCCGAACAAATTTCCCGGTGTCGAAGCCGACCTGAAGAAGGCACTGACCAAACGCGGCTGGCTGACCGAACGTCCGGCCGCCGCTGCAGGACACGTCAACGTCGCGCATATGCCCGGCCGCGTGGTCCTGCAGACCTTCGAGAAGCAGAGCCTGGAACTGCTGCAAAAAGAAATGCCGAACGTGCCCAAGGTCATGCTGTTATGGATTGGCGAAGGCTCGATCGAGCCAAAATCCAGCGTCGCGTTCAAAGACTCCGGTTTCAAGGACAAGGCCAGCTATTACGGGGCGCAGGAAGTCAAATCCCCGGAGGAGTTCGCGCAGTGGATTGACTGGGCCAAGGCTCACGGGGCCATCGGCACTGGCCCTTCGGCAAAACTGGCGCAAGGCGGCGACCAGAGCTACATGGACCTGGTCAAGCCCTGGATGAACAACCTCACGCATGAAAAAGGCCTGGTGATCCACCCTTATACCGTGGACGACGAAGCCGACTTCAAGCGGATCAGCAAAGACGGTGCCGACGGTTTCTTCACCAACCGTACCGCAGAACTGTTGAAGTTCTACGGTCGGCCGGCCAAGGAAAGCATCGACGCGATTCTGAAGCGTAACGGCTACTGATCGAATGACAGGCCACATCCGGCGATGTGGCCTGTTATCGACTCATCAGAAATCGAGGGTGCCCGACAGTTTCAAAGTGCGCGGCTCACCCTGAGTCAGATAGCCGCCATTGGCTGATGCCCAGTAGTCCTTGTTCATCAGGTTCTCGACGTTGGCACGCAAGGTCACGTCCTTCTGCGCAACGTTGAAGGTGTACCGTGCGCCCAGATCGAAGCGGTTCCAGGTCGGAATGCTCAACGCGTTGGCGGCGTCGACATACTGCCCACCGGTACGCAACATGCGCGCGCTGACCGCAGCGCCCGCGATACCAGGTACGTCCCAATCGGCACCTGCGTTGAACTGGAAGGTCGGCACGCCGATGGCCCGGTTGCCGTCGTTGCTGCCGCCCGACGTGCCGCTCACCTCGGTGTCCATCAGGGTCAGACCGGCCAGCAGACGCAGGCCGCTGACAGGCTCGCCAAAGACGTTCATTTCCACGCCGCGGTTGCGCTGCTGGCCATCACGGACGTAGCGCGACGCGGTGCCTTCCAGCACCTGGTAGCCATCAGCCGGTTGCTCGATGCGGTACACGCCCAGGCTCGCGCCAAACGTGCCCATGTCCAGCTTCACGCCCGCCTCTACCTGCTTTGAACGCGATGGAGGGAAAACCTCGCCGGGGTTGACAGTCACTGTATCGGGAGCCGTTGGCCCTTGCGCCAGACCTTCAATGCGGTTGGCGTAGAACGACACATATTGCCAAGGCTTGAACACCACCCCGTAGACCGGCGTCGTGATTGCCTCGTCATACAGGGCATTGCGCGGGCCACTGCCGTATTCGTAACCCTGCACACGCAATTGCTGGCGACGCAGGCCTGCGGTCAACAGCAGTCGATCATCGAAGAAACCCAGCGTGTCGGAAAACGCGACGCTGCGCATACGGCTCTTGCCGACGATGCCGGGGTCATTCAGGTCGCCGGCGGTGAAACTGTCGAGTGCCGGGCGCTCCTGAGAAACAGGATCATACAGGTTGTTGCTGGAGGTGCTGCCGAACAGATACGCACTGCGCTGCTCGGTCCAGATGCCGGACAGCCCGAAGTTGACCTTGTGGCTGACCGCGCCGGTCTGCAACTTGCCATTGATACCGGCCATGGCCGTCTTGTTGTCTTCGTCGTGCGGGATGAAAGACGGTGCGGCCGTGGTGTTGCCTGCGTCATCGTGGACGGTTGGCGAGCCATAAATGCCCACCTCGCGCGTGTGCTTCGCGCCTATTGCGGCATACAGCGTCCAGTCTTCGTTGAGGTCGTACTCGGCACGGCTCATGCCAAAGGTGTCTTCGGTTTCGGTCCAGGTCCAGTTCGGCGCGTAGTTGGTATCCGAGTCCGGAGCGTGCGGCACGCTGGTCAGGGCGCTGTCGACAAACACCGTGTTGCGGCTCTGATTGATACGTTGTTTCTGGTAAGCGAAGTCGCCGGAAAGGCGGAAGTTGTCACCCCGATAATCAAGCCCCAGGGCGAACAGCTTGCTGCGATGCTCTTCGTCCTCGACCCCGGTTTCGCCTTCGCGCTGGGACAGGTTGAGGCGTGCGCCGAAACGATTGTCTTCGCCGAAACGCTGACCGAGGTCCAGGTGCTCGCCGACCCGGCCGTCGCTGCTGATGTCGGTGGTAAAGCGCCGCGTCGGTGTGTCCTGGGCACGTTTGGGCTGCAGGTTGACGCCACCGCCGATGCCCGAGCCGGTTGGCGTTACGCCGTTGATGAAAGCATTTGGCCCTTTGAACACCTCAACCCGTTCCAGTGCGTCGGTGGATATGAGCTGACGTGGCAGTACGCCGTACAGGCCGTTGTAGGAAATATCATCGGTGGTCAGTTTGAAGCCGCGAATCACGAATACTTTCGAGGCGTTGGCATAACCGGATGACTGGCGTACCGATGAATCATTGAACAGTACATCGCCGACGTCTTCGGCCTGCTGATCTTCGATCAGTTGCTCGGTGTAGCTGGTCATGGTGAACGGCACGTCCATGATGTCGGCATTTCCCAGAACGCCAAGCTGCCCGCCACGCGCTACTTGCCCGCCTGCATAGACGGGTGGAAGGGCATGCGGGTCGGCCTTGTCGGCACTGATATCGGTCTCTCCCAGCACCATTGGGCCGTCCTGCTGGCTGGCAGCAGCGGTAGCGGCCCAGGCCGGAGAACCCATGGAACAGCAAAACGCGAGCAACGTGAGGCGCATCGGAAAAGAGGGGGTGTGCATGAAGAGATCCTGCTAACGGGATAAGCGAGATCGGAAGAGACCTTCCTGGAGATGACCGACTCAGTTGATGCGAAATGCTATCAGATGTTACTGGGAATGGTTATCGTTTATTTGTCTGCGAGATGTTACAGCGTGGAACTTGCGCCTATTCTCGCTCCCACGCTTTACGTGATAGCGCATTTCGTAACGCTCTGCGTCACACAGCGGTTCTGTGATGGCAGTGAAATCAAGGTTCGACTCAGGTCACCTTTTCGCCCCTCGGCGACTCACTTTGAAAGGGCCAAAGTGAGCAAAGCCCCTGGCTCCGTTTCCGGCCCGACTTCGTCGGGTTCCTTCGTCCTGACCCTGATCCGGGGGTCGCCGCAACGGGCCATCCATGGCCCGGTGCGGCTAACTCGGCGTCCTTGCCGAGTTACCCCCGGATCAGGATCAGGACTCAGCCGTCACTTACGTCGCAATCGGTGTCGTCAGGGCTATCGCGATCGAAAAAGCACATCTAAAGCATATTTAAGGCACATCTAAAGGACATCAAAAGCACATCAAAAGCACATCAAAAGCACATCAAGCGCAGTAGCTTCAGGCGAAACATGACGTTGTGACGTGACGGGGATTAATGAAGCGAAGCGTGGTGCACTGCTTGTCAATGCACAGTGGCATGGGGGGTGAACATTTGCTTAGCGCGATAAGCACCTATCCGGCAATGCTTTGAAACAGGTCGGCGACAGCCACCTGCCCCCTACTCTCGTGTAAGCTCACACGCTGTTGGTTTTCCCATCGAGAGGCCTATGCAGTCCACTTTCCGACGCTCGACCCTGGCAGCGCTTCGCGGTTTTGCCTTGCCGAGTGATGCTATCTCCATTGTTCCTTCTGCTGCCGACTATCGGCGTTGTCTGCTGGAGAAGATCGCTTCTGCCACGCGCCGTATCTACGTCACCGCGTTGTACCTGCAACAGGACGAGGCAGGCCAGGAAGTGCTCGACGCCCTGTATGCCGCCAAGACAGCCCGGCCAGAGCTGGATGTGGCGGTGCTGGTGGACTGGTTTCGTGCGCAGCGGGGCCTGATCGGGGCAGGACGGCAGCCGGGCAATTCGACCTGGTATCAGGCGCAAAACCTCGAATACGACGAAGAAGTGCCGATCTATGGTGTGCCCGTGCAGACCCGCGAGCTGTTTGGCGTGTTGCACCTCAAGGGCAGCGTGATTGATGACTGCGTGCTTTACACCGGCGCGAGCATCAACAACGTCTATCTGCATAAACTCGATAAATACCGCCTCGACCGTTATCACCTGATCGAAAGCGCGCCGCTGGCCGACTCCTTCGTGAATCTGGTGCAGCAGGAAATTCTGCCGTCACCGGCGGTGCATCGTCTGGACCTGCAATCGCCACCGAGTTCGCGCAGCCTGCGTAGCGAGATTCGCGCGTTTCGCGGTGATCTGAAGCGCGCAGCCTACGACACCTCGGTGGGCGACAAGGAAAACGGCGAGTTGCGAGTGATCCCGTTGCTGGGCGTCGGCCCACGCAACAAGCTCAATCGCGTTATCTGCGACCTGATCGCCTCCAGCAAGATTCAGCTGACTATCTGCACGCCGTATTTCAACCTGCCGGTGGCCGTGACTCGCGAGATCAACAGGGCCTTGAAGCGTGGCGTGCAGGTCGACATCATCATTGGCGACAAAACCGCCAACGATTTTTTTATCGACCCGGACGAGCCGTTCAAGGTGATCTCGGCCCTGCCCTATCTGTATGAAATCAGCCTGCGACGCTTTGCGCAAAAACACCAGAAGGCGATCGCCCAGCAGCGCCTGAACGTGCATTTGTGGAAGCACGGCGATAACACCTTCCACCTCAAGGGTATCTGGGTCGATCAGCGCTATACCCTGCTGACCGGCAACAACCTGAACCCGCGCGCGTTCAATCTTGACCTGGAAAACGGCCTGCTGATCGATGACCCGCTGGGCCAGTGGACCGATCCGCGCGAGGCAGAGATCGCGCATTTGATGCGCAACACCCAACGCGTCAACCAGTACGATGAGCTCGACACCCTGGCCAACTATCCCGAAGGCGTGCGCAAGTTCCTGCGCAGGGTCAGTCGGGTCAGGGTCGAACGCTTGCTGTACCGGATTCTCTAACCCTTTACCTCACGCGGGTGACCAAGCCCTGTTAAGGCCTGGCCGCCCGCTGACGGCACTGTTCACTACCCGCCCTCAAGGCTGTTTGGCCCCCAACTGTTTCCACATCTTTTGCGTGATTTTGCGGCGGTTGCTGTAGCCCGCCCAAGGGTCGTCCTTGAGTGTGCTCAAGCGCTGTTGAAGGGTGGTGATGTCCCACTGCGCCGACGACGTCAGACCGGCCAGCTCATCCAGTGCAATCGGCACCGAGACCGGTAAACCCGGCCGCGCACGTACCGAATAGGCGGTGACTGTACTGCCTCCGCGACTGTTGCGCAGGTAATCGACGAAGATCTTCCCGACCCGGTTTTTCGGCCCCATGGTGGCGGTAAAGCGCTCGGGCAACTGCCGGCTGACGAACTCGGCAATGGCTTTGGAAAACGCCTTGACGGTGTCCCAGTCGGCCTGCCGCGCCAAGGGCACGATGATGTGCATGCCTTTGCCGCCGCTGGTCTTCAGAAAGGCTTCCAGGCCCAGCTCGTCCAGCACGGCGAGCACCATCTGGGTGGCCTCGATCATGCTCCGCCAAGGCAGCGCAGGGTCCGGATCGAGGTCGAGTACCAGGTGATCGGGCGTCTCGATTTTGTCACGTGTCGCGCCCCAGGTATGCAATTCAATGGCACCCATCTGCGTCGCACCGACCAGCGCCTGCACCGAGTCGATTTCCATCAGCGCGGCATGGCCCGGGTCCAGCGCGCGATCAAGCTGCATGATGCCTGGAATGGCCAGATGTTCGGCGTGCTTCTGGAAAAACTGCTCGCCATCGATACCTTCCGGACAGCGCAAAAGTGCCACCGGACGCTTGTTCAGGTAGGGCAGAATCCATTCGGCGATGGACTCGTAAAACTGCGCGAGTTCGATCTTCTTGGTGCCGGTCTTGCTGTCGATCACTCGATCAGCATGGCTGATGCCGGTGCCTGCCACATCGACTTTGCCCTGAGCGGTTTTCTTGCCCGCTTTGGGAGCGGCTGAAGCGGCCTGGGTTTTGCCGGCAGCCTTGGCAGGCTGGGCCTGTTCACGCACCACTTCGCTTGCAGGCTTGTCAGTGCGCAAGCCGGCGAATGCGGCCTGACGCAGAATACCCTCGCGGGTCCACTGGGCAAACTCTGCCTCGCAGACCAACTGTGGTTCCAGCCATTGCACGCCTCGCGCCTGCGCTGCGCTCAGTTTTTTTGCCAGCGGCGAGGTCTCGCGCTGCAAAGGCTGTAACTGTTTGTGCAATTGATTGAGTGTGGCCTCGTTGAAGCCAGTGCCAACCCGCCCGGCGTACACCAGGCCTTGCTTGGCGTCATTGACCGCCAGTAATAACGCGCCGAACGCCGAGCGGCTGCCCTGCGGCGCGGTATAGCCTACGATCACAAACTCCTGACGCAAACGGCATTTGAGCTTGATCCAGTCAGGATTGCGCTTGCTCACATAGGCGCTGCCGACGCGTTTGCCGATCACCCCTTCGAGGCCCATCGCAGCGGCGCTGGCAACAATGTCCTGGTGCCCGGCCTGAAACGCATCGGAGTAGCGCAGTACGCGGCTGCGTTGGTTGTCGAGCACTTGTTTCAGGGCGTCACGACGCTGCTCCAGTGGCACTTCGCGCAAATCTTCGCCACTCAGAAACGGCATGTCGAACAGGTAATACAGGATGTTCTTGCTTTGCCCCTCATCAAAGGCATTCTGCAAGCCCTGAAAGTCGGGCAACCCTTGCTCGTCGAGCACCACCACTTCGCCGTCGAACCAGCTGTCCTGCAACTTCAAGCCTTTGAGGGCCTTGACCAGTTCAGGCAGTTGATCGGTCCAGTCATTGCCGTTACGGGTGAACAGACGCACTTCGTCATCCTGGATGCGCGTGAGCATGCGGTAGCCGTCGAACTTGATCTCGTACAGCCACTCGCCTGCGGGCGGGGCATCCACCAGCGTTGCCAGTTGTGGCGACAGCGCATCCGGGAACGCTGTTTTGACTCTTTTCGGCTCGGGTGTTGACGCTGCAACTTTTGACGTGGCAGCCTTGGCCTTGCTGGTTGCGGGCTTGGGCTTGGGCTTGGCAGACGCTGCGCGCCCTGCCCCGACGTGCGCGCCGCTGATCACGCTTTGTGGTTGTTCCTGGGTGATGTCGTACTCGGCGGCGGGTCGGGCAATCGAGTCCTTTTCCTTGATCAGCAGCCATTGTTCCTTGCTGCCGCTGCCCTTGAGCCGCGTGCGTACCAACGCCCACTCGCCGCTGAGCTTTTCGCCAACCAGCGTGAACTTGAGCTTGCCTTCCTCGTAGGTCTTTTGCGGATCGCCATGGGGTTGCCAGATACCCCTATCCCAGACGATCACGTCGCCTCCGCCATATTGTCCTTGCGGAATGCTGCCCTCGAAACCGGCGTAATCCAGCGGGTGATCTTCGACATGCACCGCCAGACGCTTTTGCTTCGGGTCCAGGCTCGGACCTTTAGGGACCGCCCAACTCTTGAGCGTGCCATCCAGTTCCAGGCGGAAATCGTAGTGCAGGTTGCGCGCGTCGTGCTTTTGAATCACAAAGCTCAGTGCACCGTCGCGCGCCTTACCCTTGCGTTTACTCTCGGCGGGTTCGGAGGTGACATCAAAATTGCGCTTGCGTGTGTATTCACTGGCTGGCTTGGCCATGGCCGGTTTCTCCAGAGGGATCAAGGGGCTTTTGGCTCAGGATGCTTTGCCGGTTTTCTTGCGCGCAGCGGGCCGCTTGGGTTTGCTCTCATCCTTGGCAGCAGACTTGTCACCAGCTTTGGCGGCGGGCTTGCTTGCCCTGGGCTTGCCCGTACTGCTCTTGCCCGCCAGGCTGCGGCGCAGCAGGTCGGTGAGGTCGATGACATCAGCACTTTTGCGCTCTTCCTCGCCCGGATCGGTCTCGACCTCTTCGATCTTGCCTTCGCTGGCCTTGGTTGCGACCAGTTTCATGATCTTTTCCTGAAAGGTATCGCGGTACTTTTCCGGCTCCCAGTCTGCGCTCATGTCCTTGACCAGCCGCTTGGCCATGTCGCGCTCGCTCTTGTTCAACTGCGCGTCGGTCACCGCCTCACTCAGTTCCAGCGCATCGAGTTCGCGGACATCGGCGGGCCAGCGCAGGATCACCATCACCAGTGCCGATTCCAGCGGCATGACCGCCGCCAGGTGCTCACGGGTGTGCAGCACGACGTTGGCCAGCGCGACCTTTTTGGTATCAATCAGGGTTTCGCGCAACAGCGCGTAGACTTTTTCGCCGCGCTTGTCCGGGGTCAGAAAGTAAGGCGTATCGATGTTCTGCAAGGGAATCTGCTGACTGTCGACAAAGGCGAATATGTCAATGGTCTGCGTCGATTTGGGGTGCGAAGAGCGTATTTCCTCTTCGCTGAGCACTACATAACGATCTTTCTCGTGCAGTACGCCCTTGACGATATTTTCCTTGGTGACTTCCTTGCCGGTGACCTTGTTGATCCGCTTGTAGCCGACCGGGTCCATGCTGCGTTTGTCGAGCCAGTCGAAATCAACGCTGTTCGACGTCGTCGCAGACACCAGCGCGACGGGAATATGCACCAGTCCAAAGCTGATCGCGCCTTTCCAGATTGCCCTTGCCATGGTCTGACTCCTGTTGATCGTGAACAGGTGACTGGACAGGCCTGACAAAAGTTTCGGCAGCCTGACGAGCGCCGCCAAACGCCTGCACCAGAAGGCTTTATAAGGGATTAGCCATTGCCAGCGTCGCCGTCATATTCCTTAACGATCTAAAAATATGGTTTAACGTTCTTTTGCGGAATAAATCAGACGTTCTATAAATGGCCCACCTCGAACGCTGTTGGCAGACTGTCTGCAAGCCAACAGTAGGTCCCGTCAGCTCTCGTTGAGCTGATCACTCCCAAGGATTTGTCATGAACGTTTTCTGGTTTCTTCCGACTCACGGCGACGGCCACTATCTGGGCACCACCAAGGGCGCGCGCCCGGTCACCCTGAATTACCTGAAGCAGGTGGCGCAGGCTGCCGACGATCTGGGCTACTACGGGGTGCTGATACCTACTGGCCGCTCCTGTGAAGATTCATGGGTGATCGCCTCGGCACTGGTGCCGCTGACCGAGCGTTTGAAGTACCTGGTGGCAATCCGTCCGGGGATCATCTCCCCGACTGTTTCGGCGCGTATGGCCGCCACGCTGGATCGTCTGTCCGGTGGCCGCCTGCTGATCAACGTAGTGACCGGCGGCGATCCTGACGAGAACCGGGGTGACGGCAGCTTTCTTGATCACAGCGAGCGCTATGAAGTCACCGACGAATTCCTGCAGATCTGGCGTCGCGTATTGCAAGGCGAAGCCGTCGACTTCGAAGGCAAACACTTGCGCGTACAGAACGCCAAGGCGCTGTACCCGCCGATCCAGAAACCTTATCCGCCGCTGTATTTTGGCGGTTCTTCGGACGCGGCACATGATCTGGCCGCCGACCAGGTGGACGTCTACCTGACCTGGGGCGAGCCGCCAGCAGCCGTCGCGCAGAAGCTGGCCGATGTACGGGAACGTGCAGCACGCAAGGGCCGTACCGTGAAGTTCGGCATTCGTCTGCATGTGATCGTCCGGGAAACCAGTGAAGAAGCCTGGAAAGCCGCCAGCACCCTGATCGAGCACATCAGCGACGAAACCATTCAGGCGGCGCAGAAATCCTTCTCGCGCTTTGACTCGGAAGGCCAGCGACGCATGGCGGCACTGCACGACGGGCGCCGCGACAATCTGGAAATCGCCCCCAATCTGTGGGCAGGTGTGGGCCTGGTTCGTGGCGGCGCGGGCACAGCGTTGGTCGGCAACCCGCAGGAAGTAGCGGAACGCATCAAGGAATACGCGGACCTGGGCATCGAAAGCTTCATCTTTTCCGGCTATCCGCACCTGGAAGAAGCCTACCGTTTCGCCGAACTGGTGTTCCCGCTGCTGCCTGAGCCTTATGCCAGCCTGGCGGGGCGTGGCATCACCAATCTGACGGGGCCGTTTGGCGAAATGATCGCCAACGATCTGCCCCCGCAGGCCAAGTGATGTCCGGGCAACTGCTGACCTTACCGCACTCGCCTGCGCTGGCGACCTCGATCAGGGCCACCGCGCAGGTGTTCGAAGACCCGAAGTCCAGAGCCCTGCTCGCTCACGTGCGACAAGTTGCACCGAGCGACGCCAGCGTGCTGATCATCGGCGAGACCGGCACTGGCAAGGAGTTGGTTGCAAGGCATGTCCACGAGTTGAGCGCGCGGCGTGACAAGCCGTTTGTGGCCGTCAACTGCGGCGCCTTTTCCGAGAATCTGATCGAGGCCGAGCTGTTCGGCCACGACAAAGGGGCATTTACCGGTGCAATCAGCGCCAAGGCCGGCTGGTTTGAAGAGGCCAACGGCGGCACGCTGTTTCTTGACGAGATCGGCGATTTGCCCATGACCCTTCAGGTCAAGCTGCTGCGCGTGCTTCAGGAACGCGAAGTGGTGCGGCTGGGTTCGCGCAAAAGTATTCCGATTGATGTGCGCGTGCTGGCGGCCACCAATGTGCAACTGGAAAAAGCCATCAACGCAGGGCATTTTCGCGAGGACCTGTATTACCGGCTGGACGTGGTCAACCTGGAACTGAGCCCGCTGCGCGAGCGGCCGGGGGATATTCTGCCGCTGGCCCGGCACTTCATCGAGGTCTACAGCCAGCGCCTGCGACATGGCCCGGTGCGGATCAGCGAGGAAGCCGAACACAAGCTCAAGACGTACAGCTGGCCAGGCAATATCCGCGAGCTGGAAAACGTCATTCATCACACCTTGCTGGTCTGCCGTGACGGCATCATCCAGCGTGATGACCTGCGCATGTCGAACCTTAGAATCGAGCGGCAGGACGAATACGGCCAGGCCGACGAATCCGCCGAGCAGTTGCTCAATCGCGCGTTTCAGAAGCTGTTCGAGGAACAGGCAGGCGCCTTGCACGAGAAGGTCGAGGACACGCTGCTGCGAACGGCCTATCGTTTCTGCCACCACAATCAGGTGCATACCGCCAGCCTGCTCGGCCTGACGCGGAACGTGACGCGCACGCGCCTGATCAAGATCGGCGAACTAGCGGTCAATAAGCGCAGGCCGGGTGAGAATGTGCAGGGTGACCGGATGTTGCATTTGTCGGTATGAGTGTGGGAATGCAGTTCTTAACGCTCAGCGTCACACAGAGGTTTTGCGAGGTCGGTTAGATATGTTTTCGACTCAAGGCACCTTTTCGCCCCTCGGCGACCTACTTTGATGGGGCCAAAGTAGGCAAACCCCCAGGCTCCGTTTCCGGCCCGACTTCGTCGGGTTCCTTCGCCCTGTCACTGATCCGGGGGTCGCCGCAACGGGCCATCCATGGCCCGGTGCGGCTTGCTCGGCGTCCTGCCGAGCATCCCCCGGATCAGTGTCAGGGCTCAGCCGTCACTTACGTCGCAATCGGCGTCGTCAGTGCCATCGTGGTTGAAAAGCACATCTAAAGCTAAAGCATTATCACGGATATGTGACGCAGAGCGTTACAACGGGCATTTACATGCTGAAGCGTGAGAAACGAGAGGTATCTGGAAGAACACTTATCATGACTCTTCAGGCCAGGGAAGCCAGACGCATTGCCAGCGCTTTGGCCTGAATCGCTACGTCGGTGACTGCAGTGCTTTCCCACCACATGCCGCGCAATGGCGGGCCCATGGCGAACAGGCGGGAGGCGTACCGACCTTGTTCATCGAGCACCGCGCCACCTGCGTCGGCGGCGATGCCCAGTGCCAGTGGGCCGGGTTGAATCAGCCCTCGTGCCAGCAACTGGCGAGGCAACGGACGGTCCACGCGACGCCAGTCGTATTCGATGCCGGTGGAATTTACCAGCGCATCACCCAATAGCACTGAGGGCTCACTTTCGCCCCGACAGCGCACGCGGATCTGCACCTGCCCGGAAGGCAGACTCGCAACACCCTGCAAGGACGCCGCCTCAATGCTCAACCTTCCCTGCCTGACCAGCCTGGCCAGCAGCGCGGCACTCGGCGGCGGCGAGCGATGGTGGTGGCTTTCCCACCACGGCCGCACGTGGCGTACGAACTGTCGACGCTGCCTGTCGGTCGCCTGATTCCAGAGCCGGCCGACATTGGCGCGCACGGTATCCAGCGGGGCCTGCCAGTCGATCCCGCTTTCGATGGCCAGTTCGCATTGTTCACGCACCTTGCGCAGCAACTGCCGGGTCGTGCGGATACTGGTGTCCTGGGCCAGAAAGTCAGACCACTCCGGCGGCTGCCGACGCACGTGAGGCAGCAGACCGTGGCGCGACAAGACCTGAATCGGGCCGCGATGCCCGGCTTTTTCAAGCGACACTACCGTGTCGACCATGGTCAGCCCGGAGCCAATGATCATGACCTTCGCCTGCGGATCAAGCTGGCGCATGGCAGCCACATCCCAAGGGTCCAGACCCGCCGTATTCAGCCCGTTCGACTCGCGCAACGGAGTACGTGAAGCGGCGTACATGCCGGTGGCCAGCACGGCACGCTGGCCACGAAGCACAGAACCGTCCGCCAACGTAATACTGACACCGGTGTCGTCAGGCTGAACATCAACCGCTTCACCTTGCACATGCTCGACCGTCGAGCCATGCACCGCTCCGACGGCGCTGGCCTCGCGCAAGCGCTGCTGCACGTAGAGACCGAACACGCCACGCGGTGGAAACAGCTCGGCCACCGGTACTTTCTGCTCTACGGATTCGGGCCAGCCGCCCTCGGCCAGATACCCGGACAGCCAATCGGTGAGGTCATCGGGGTTGTCCGGATCAACGCTCATGCGCGCCGCGTTGCCATTGAGCGTGTGCCCCGGTTCGGTCGCGCTGTAGGCCTCGCCACGACCCAGCTCGCGGCGGGTCTCGATGATCAGGATCCGACGCTGACCCGGTCGGCGTAACAGCTGCACAGCCAGCATGCTGCCGCTCAAGCCGCCACCAATGATCAGAATATCGGCCGTCTGGTTGTGCTCGTCACTCATCGAACAACGCCTCGGTCGGGTTGTAATAAAGTCGGATGTACTCGTCGGGTGTGCTGAAGGATAAGCGCGTTACAACACCACGTTGCGCACGAAACGCAACGGCACCACGCCTTCGTTGCAATAACGGTGCGGCTGATTGCTGGGAAACATGAAGAACTCACCCGGCCCGATCTGCTGCGCTGCACCCTGCTCGGCCAGACGCAGCGTCAGGTGCCCTTCTACCACGTACACCTGCTCACTCCAGCCGTCGGGATCAGCTTCCGATGCGTAGGCGTCTCCCGGCTCAAGGCAGAACTCCCAGAGTTCGACTTCGCGCCGGGCAATCGCCTTGGCCAGCAACACCGCTTTGCTGCCAGCAATCGTACCCTCCCAGGCCAGCTCGTTGATACGGCTATGATCACGGCTTTCAGGGGCCTGAATCAGATCACTGAATGCAACTCCGAGCGCCTCGGCGACACGGTCCAGCGTCGCCAGGCTGACATTTTTCTCGCCGGCCTCGATGGCCACCAGCATGCGTCGGCTGACACCGGATTTATCCGCCAGAGCGGTCTGGCTGAGGTCTGCCGCATTGCGCAGACGCCTTACGTTCTGGCTGACATGTTGCAGCACCGGCGCGCGTCGGGGGTTTTCTTTGTGCATGGTAGTACTCACGTGAAACCGCTGCGCAGTATACTGCCCACTTTAGGGCGGCTGTCCAAGCGTCCAGCCTCTCATCATACGCAACGCAATGAACAGGAATCCGGAGCTGACATGAAGTCTATCAGCCGCTTGCCCCGCATCAGTAAAGCAGAAGCGGTATTGATTCTGATCACCATGCTCTGGGGCGGCACGTTCCTGCTGGTGCAGCACGCGATGACGGTCAGCGGCCCGATGTTTTTCGTCGGCCTGCGCTTCGCCGCTGCTGCTGTGATCGTCGCGCTGTTCTCGATGAACGTGCTGCGCGGGCTGACAGTGCTGGAGTTCAAGGCAGGCGTGCTGATCGGCACGTCGATCATGCTGGGCTATGGTCTGCAAACCATCGGCTTGCAGACCATCCCCAGCAGCCAGTCGGCCTTCATCACCGCTCTTTATGTGCCCTGTGTGCCACTGCTGCAATGGCTGGTACTCGGGCGGCGGCCGGGGCTGATGCCGACACTGGGAATTGTTCTGGCATTCATCGGCCTGATGCTGGTCTCAGGCCCGCAAGGCGCGTCCATGAACCTGAGCTCGGGGGAAATCGTGACAATGATCAGCACAGTCGCTATCGCTGCTGAAATCATCATGATCAGTGCCTATGCTGGCAAGGTCGATGTACGTCGGGTCACAGTGGTGCAACTGGCGACCGCTTCGGTACTGGCGTTTCTGATGATCGTGCCAACACAGGAAAGTCTGCCGGGGTTTTCCTGGTTGCTGGTGCTCAGCGCGGTGGGCCTGGGGGCGATGAGCGCCGCGATTCAAATTGCCATGAACTGGGCGCAACGTAGCGTCTCGCCGACCCGCGCGACCGTGATCTACGCAGGTGAACCGGTCTGGGCCGGGATTGTCGGAAGACTGGCCGGTGAGCGCTTGCCGGGGATTGCCCTGCTCGGCGCGGCGCTGATCGTGGCCGGAGTGATTGTCAGCGAGATGAAACGACGCTCACCCGCCACGCAAAGCGCAGACACCGGGCAGAATCGCGCACGGGAAACTCACTGAAGACGACTTGGCCGTTGGTGAAAAATGATTGTTTACCGCAACCTGGATGCACTGATGTAAAAATTTCAGACACTTTTTGTAGGAAATTTCGAAACGTGTTCGTTTGGTATTGAGTTCTCTGGCACGTATGATGCTTGACATTCTCCTGCAGATTAGAAGCCTATGTCCCTGATAGTTCTACTGCTTCTGCCTTTCATCGGCAGCTGTCTGGCGGCCTTTTTGCCGCACAACGCGCGTAACGCTGAATCCTTTCTGGCCGGTCTGGTTGCCTTGGTTGGCGCAATCCAGATGGCATTGTGGTTCCCGCAGATTGCCGATGGCGGCGTGATTCGGGAGGAATATTTCTGGCTGCCGAGCCTGGGAATGAATTTTGTCCTGCGTATCGACGGCTTCGCATGGATGTTCTCCATGCTGGTGCTGGGCATCGGTGCGCTGGTCTCGCTGTACGCCCGTTACTACATGTCGCCGGACGATCCGGTGCCGCGCTTCTTTGCATTTTTCCTCGCATTCATGGGCGCCATGCTCGGTCTGGTGATGTCCGGCAACCTGATTCAGATCGTGTTTTTCTGGGAACTGACCAGCCTGTTTTCCTTCCTGTTGATCGGCTACTGGCATCACCGCGCCGACGCCCGGCGCGGTGCCTACATGGCACTGATGGTGACGGGCGCCGGTGGCCTGGCGTTGCTGGCAGGCATGATGATCCTCGGGCATGTGGCGGGCAGTTACGACCTGGACCGCGTACTGGCATCCGGTGACGTGATCCGCGCCCACGCTCTGTACCCGGTGTTGCTGACCCTGATTCTGATCGGCGCACTGAGCAAAAGCGCCCAGTTCCCGTTCCACTTCTGGCTACCCCACGCAATGGCAGCGCCGACGCCGGTGTCGGCGTACCTGCATTCGGCAACCATGGTCAAAGCCGGTGTGTTTCTCATGGCCCGCATGTGGCCCTCGTTGTCCGGCACCGAACAATGGTTCTGGATGGTCAGCGGCGCAGGTGCCTGCACGCTCATTCTGGGCGCCTACGCAGCCATTTTTCAGAATGATCTCAAGGGACTGCTGGCGTACTCGACGATCAGCCATTTAGGCCTGATCACGCTGCTGCTCGGCCTCAACAGCCCGCTGGCGGCCGTGGCCGCCGTGTTCCACATCCTCAACCACGCCACGTTCAAAGCCTCGCTGTTCATGGCCGCCGGGATCATTGACCACGAGAGCGGGACGCGGGATATCCGGCGCCTCAGTGGGCTCGTGAAACTGCTGCCCTACACCGCGACGCTAGCGATGGTGGCCAGCGCGTCAATGGCAGGCGTGCCGCTGCTCAACGGCTTCCTGTCCAAAGAAATGTTCTTTGCTGAAACCGTCTTCATCTCGGCCACGGCGTGGATCGAAATGGCGCTGCCGGTGGTCGCGACCATCGCCGGCGTATTCAGCGTCGCCTATTCGCTGCGATTCACCGTCGATGTATTTTTCGGTCCGGCCGCCAAGGACCTTCCGCACTTGCCCCACGAGCCACCGCGCTGGATGCGTGCGCCGGTCGAATTTCTGGTCCTGACCTGCGTGGTGGTCGGTATCTTCCCGGCACAATCGGTCGCACCCCTGCTGGCAGCGGCCGCACGACCGGTGGTGGGCGGCACGCTGCCCGAGTACAGCCTGGCTATCTGGCATGGCTGGAACGCGCCGATCATCATGAGTCTGGTGGCCATGGCGGGCGGCATCATCCTGTATCTGTTGTTGCGCAAGCCGCTCAAGCAGGAGCGCATCACCGCCCCGCCACTGGTGGGCAGACTCAACGGCAAACGTGTGTTCGAGCGCAGTCTGGTGGTGCTGATGCACTGGGCACGCCGTTTCGAGCGCAAGGTCAGCACCCGTCGCTTGCAGCCGCAGTTGTTTCTGCTGGTGCTGGCTGCCGTGCTGGGCGGTTTCGTTCCGATGTATTTCAGCGGCCTGACCTGGGGTGACCGGCCGAAGATTCCGGGCTCCGGGGTGTTTGTCACGCTGTGGCTAATCGCGATCGCCTGCGCGCTGGGCGCGGCATGGCAGGGTAAATATCACCGTCTGGCGGCGCTGGTCATGGTCAGTGTGTGCGGGCTGATGACCTGCATCACGTTCGTCTGGTTCTCGGCCCCTGACCTGGCCCTGACGCAGTTGGTGGTGGAAGTGGTGACCACCGTGCTGATCCTGCTTGGCTTGCGCTGGCTGCCGCGACGCAACGAAGACGTCGCCCCGCTCAGCGCCCGCCTGCGCGCTCGCACCCGGCGTATTCGCGACTTCGGCCTGGCGGTTCTGGTCGGCCTGGGGATGGCAATATTGTCCTACGCCATGTTGACCCGCCAGACGCCCAACGCCATCTCGTCGTTCTACTTGAGCCGTGCACTGCCTCAAGGCGGCGGCACCAACGTGGTCAACGTGATGCTGGTGGATTTCCGTGGTTTCGACACGTTCGGCGAAATCACCGTATTGGCGGCCGTGGCACTGACCGTATTCGCTCTGTTGCGCCGCTTCCGTCCTCCCAAGGAAAGCATCCTGCTGCCAACTCAGCAGCGCTTGCTGGCGCGCGACGTGGTGACCGACCTGATCAACCCGCGCGGTGCCAGTGACACGGCGCTCGGTTTCATGATGGTCCCGGCGGCGCTGGTCAGGTTGCTGCTGCCGATCGCTTTCATTATTTCGATGTACCTGTTCGTTCGCGGCCACAACCAGCCGGGCGGCGGATTCGTTGCCGGGCTGGTGATGTCGGTGGCGTTCATTCTGCAGTATATGGTTGCCGGTACTCAGTGGGTCGAAGCGCAAATGAGCCTGCGGCCGCTGCGCTGGATGGGCACCGGCCTGCTGTGTGCGGTCCTGACCGGCGCCGGTTCCATGGTGCTGGGTTATCCGTTCATGACGACTCATACCGCGCATCTCGATTTACCGGTTCTGGGTGACATCCATATCGCCAGCGCACTGTTTTTCGACGTCGGCGTATATGCCGTGGTGGTCGGTTCAACCCTGTTGATCCTCACCGCACTGGCTCACCAATCGGTGCGCAGTCATCGCCCTACCCAACTGCCCAAGCCGGTCGCCAATCCGCAAGGAATTCTCTGATGGAAGAAGTTATCGCAGTCGCCATCGGTGTTCTCGCCGCCTCGGGAGTCTGGCTGATCCTGCGTCCGCGAACCTTCCAGGTGGTCATGGGCCTGTGCCTGCTGTCGTACGGGGTCAACCTGTTCATTTTCAGCATGGGCAGCCTGTTCATCGGCAAAGAGCCGATCATCAAGGACGGCATTCCGCAGGACCTGCTCAATTACACTGACCCGCTGCCGCAGGCACTGGTGCTCACCGCCATCGTCATCAGCTTCGCCATGACCGCCCTGTTTCTGGTGGTGCTGCTCGCCTCCCGGGGCCTGACCGGCACCGACCACGTCGATGGCCGGGAGCCCAAGGCATGAACGGGATGACGCAACTGATCATCGCGCCGATTCTGCTGCCATTGCTGACCGCCGGGCTGATGCTCTGGCTGGGCGAAAAGCATCGACCGCTCAAAGGGCGCATCAACCTGTTGTCCAGCATCCTCGGGCTGGGCATCTCGGTGGTGCTGATGCTCTGGGTGCAGCACACCGGCAACAGCGGATCGATTGGTGTCTATTTTCCGGGCAACTGGGGCGTACCGTTCGGTATCGTGCTGGTCGTCGATCATCTGTCGGCATTGATGATGGTGCTGACCGGCATCGTCGGTGTCTGCGCGCTGCTGTTTGCCCTGGCGCGCTGGGATCGCGCCGGTGCCAGCTTCCACGCGTTGTTCCAGATTCAGCTCATGGGCCTGTACGGGGCGTTTCTGACCGCCGACCTGTTCAACCTGTTCGTGTTTTTCGAAGTGCTGCTGGCAGCCTCCTATGGCCTGATGCTGCACGGTTCCGGACGGGCACGCGTGTCAGCGGGCCTGCACTATATTTCGATCAACCTGCTGGCCTCGTCGCTGTTTCTGATCGGCGCAGCGTTGATCTACGGTGTGACCGGCACACTGAATTTCGCAGATCTGGCGATCAAGATTCCCCAGGTATCGGAAGCCGATCTGGGCCTGCTGCATGCCGGGGCGGCAATTCTGGCCACGGCGTTTCTGGCCAAGGCCGGTATGTGGCCGCTGAACTTCTGGCTGGTTCCGGCCTATTCAGCCGCCAGCGCGCCGGTTGCCGCGATGTTTGCGATCATGACCAAGGTAGGCATCTACACCCTGCTGCGCCTGTGGACGCTGCTGTTTTCCGGGCAGGCCGGCGCGTCTGCATTCTTCGGCGGCGAATGGCTGATCTTTGGCGGCATGGCAACCATCTTCACGGCGGCGATAGCGATCATCGCCGCCCAGCGTCTGGAGCGCCTGGCCAGCCTGAGCATTCTGGTGTCGGCAGGCATCCTGCTGTCGGCGATCGGTTTCGCACAGCCCAGCCTGACGTCGGGCGCACTGTTCTATCTGGTCAGCTCGACCCTGGCATTGAGTGCGATGTTCCTGTTGGGCGAATTGATCGAGCGCTCGCGCTCGGCCAACGAAATCCCTTTGGAAGAAGACGCGGACCAGTTGCCGCGCGCCATGGAGTCACTGCATCCGCCGCCCGGCACCAATCTGGACGACGAACAAAAAGTCGTGGTCGGCCAGGTGATTCCCATGACCGTGGCCTTTCTGGGCCTGAGCTTCATCATCTGCGCGCTGCTGATCATCGGCATGCCGCCGCTTTCCGGGTTTATCGGCAAGCTGACGCTGCTGAGTGCCCTGCTCAATCCTCTGGGGCTGGATGTCGCCCAGGACGAAGCGCTGCTGACCCGCTCCTGGATGCTGATCGGCCTGCTGATCTTTTCCGGGCTGGCGTCACTGATCGCCTTTTCAAGACTGGGCACCCAGCGCTTCTGGACACCCCACGAGCGCCCCTCGCCGCTGTTGCGGCGCAACGAGTGCCTGCCGATCATCATCCTGCTGGGCCTGTGCGTAGCGCTGACCTTCAAGGCCGAGCCGCTGCTGCGCTATACACAAGACACCGCCGCAGCGCTGCATGAACCCAAACAATACGTGCAGTCGGTGCTCGCCACACGCCCCATACCCGGCCCGACCAGCCGTGATGTAAATCCGGAGGGGCAACCATGAAACGTCTATTTCCAGCGCCCTGGCTGTCTCTGGCGCTCTGGGTATTGTGGCTGGTACTGAACCTGTCGCTCAGCCCCGGCCACCTGCTGCTCGGTGCGTTGCTGGGGTTTCTTGCACCGTTGTTGATGGCGCCGTTACGTCCGCTGCCGGTGCGCATCCGCAAACCAGGGACGATCCTCAAGTTCTTCTGGCTGGTAGGTCGTGACGTGGTGGTTTCCAACCTTCAGGTCGGCCTGAGCATCTGGCGACTCAAGCGACGTCCACCCCGTTCGGCCTTCGTGCGAATCCCGCTGGACCTGCACGATGCCCACGGGCTGGCCGCATTGGCGATCGTGACCACCGTAGTGCCCGGCACTGTCTGGTCAGAACTGGCGCTGGATCGCAGCGTGCTGTTGATGCATGTATTCGATCTGCAGGACGAAGCGCAATTCATCGAACACTTCAAGACCACCTATGAGCGTCCATTGATGGAGATCTTTCAATGAGTACCCTGCTCGACAACGCCATTCTGATCAGCTTGCTGATCTTTGCACTGGCCATGGTGATCACCCTGCTGCGTCTGCTTAAGGGCCCGTCTGCCCAGGATCGGGTACTGGCGCTGGACTACCTGTACATCATCGCCATGCTGATGATGCTGGTGCTGGGCATCCGCTACGCCAGTGACACCTATTTCGAAGCAGCCATGCTGATCGCACTGTTCGGCTTCGTCGGCTCATTTGCGCTGGCCAAATTCCTGCTGCGCGGAGAAGTGATCGAATGAACGAACTACCGGTTTCCGTGCCCTTTTGGGCTGAAATACTTACGGCCGGGCTGCTGATCGCCAGCAGCCTGTTCGCCCTGACCGGGGCGCTGGGCCTGCTGCGTCTGAAAGACTTCTTTCAACGCATGCATCCACCGGCGCTGGCGTCGACACTGGGTGCCTGGTGCGTGGCACTGGCATCGATCATCTATTTCTCGGCGCTGAAGTCCGAGCCGGTCATCCATGCCTGGCTCATTCCGGTGTTGCTGGCGATAACGATGCCTGTGACCACCCTGCTGCTCGCGCGCACTGCGCTGTTCCGCAAGCGTATGGCCGGTGATGATGTACCCGCCGAGGTCAGCAGTGGCCGTGTCGATGGTGAGTCGACCGGAGGTTGAAGCCGGTGTGCGCGAGCGTTATTCGCTGGCTTTGAAGGTCAGTTCGCCCTTGCGCCATTTGGCGGCTTTGCCGACCGCAGTTTTCAGAACCTTGCTCATACCGGTCAGCAGTTGTTCTTTTGCGGCAAAGACCATGACCACGCCATGCCCTTCCTTGAACACGATACCGTGACCTTCAGGCGTATCGACGAAGGCGTATTCACCCAATCCGTAAACGGTGACCTTCACCTCACGGAATTTCAATTCAAGCTTTCCACCTTCACGACTCGGCAGCACAGCTGCGCGAAAATGGTCGCCAACCTTGAGTTCCAGACGCGGTTTGTCATCGACCACCAAGGCAGTCTCGGTGTCGATTTCAGCGATGTAGATGCCTTCGGCTGATTGCTCGGTGATATAGACAAAACGGGATTGAAATTGCTTGACCAATTGTGCGCGAAGATCGCCGAGCACGAACAAAGCATGGGTATCCAGGTTACTTACAGCCAAAGTACAAACCCTCAAACATGAAAAATGAGGCTGCCTGATGCTCAGGCAGTCAATAAGTGATTCATCCACAGGCCGCATGGCACGGCCAGATACCTGCTGACGCGCTGCACTCGGGAACGATGAGTCGGCTACCACTGAACTGTGCAGGCTGGAGGCGGATTCTACCGGCTCATTGCCTCTACGGGATATATTCCTTTTGTACACATCAATGTCACAACGAAGTCAGCGCACGGCAAACCGACGCGCCATCAACCCCCGACACGAAGGCGGGCAAAGGTCTGGGGAACCCCGGGCGCAGCGGGAACATAGCATTTACCGTCGACGCAAAAAAGATTGACGTCCCGGGGCCGTAAAATGCATCGAACTCTTCCCTGCAGGTGTCACTCCCATAAGAGGACTGATGACAACACGGGGATACCCCTCGTCGAGGAGATGACATGGACCTGAATACGAACACCATGAGTGACCTGTTCGCTCAACTGGGGCTTGATTCCGACGATAAAAGTATCGACGCTTTCGTTGCAGAGCACCGCCTGAAAGACGGAGTCAAGCTGATAGAAGCTGACTTCTGGACTCCGACACAGGCGGCTTTCCTGAAAGAGGAGTTGAATCGAGACGCCGAATGGGCCCCGGTGATCGATGACCTCAATGTACTTTTGCATGATTCACCCGAGTGAATCACTCGGGCGTCAAGTGTCACTGCGGGTAGCCGGGCTGCCCGATGTTGGGGTGCAGTATCCGGCCACCCGGCTCTGGAGCGTGGACGAATACCGCATCACTGAGGCTACCCGTCCGGCCCAGTGCCGCGCTCCAGTGCGCAGACTGATGAATATAACGCCAGCGCAGAATCTGCTCTTCCTCAGCCGTCAGCGTATAAGGCCCCCCTCGCGCATAGTCGATCAGCTTGCGGGCAATCCCCTCCAACTCAGGAGGAAGCTGAAAGTGCGGCGCATGCGGAACGGGACCGAACGGCACGCCCTCATCACAGGCCAACGCATGCATGATCTGCAGCGCAACGCGTGACAGATGGCCGAAGACCTGCCGATTCATACCCACCGCCGCCACGACCACCCCGCCACTGCTCAGCGGATTCTTGCAGGCATGGCAGCTGCTTGCACACGACTGCACCTGCAACGACGCTTGGCTGTCGAGAGGGTCAATCCATTGGCTGACATCCATCTTGCTCAATTCGGCTTGTGCTTCCTGCCAGCAAGCCGCCGCTTGCGGAGACCTGCCGCCCCGCACAGCGCTAGTGCGGGGGGGGGTAAATAATCCTTTTTCCTGCTTTTGCGGCGGATACCCCCCGCCGATATCGGAATGCGCGCCTGGCAAGATGATCTCTACAGGCCACCCTGGCGCGATGCTGTTAAGCGCGAAATTGCGCCGACTTTCGTCGCGCGCCACCAGATGCAGCACTTGTTGAGCGCATCCTGGGGGCAGATACAGGTTGACGCGCCGATTGCTGGCGTCACTCGTATTGCCCAGGTCCTTGACGCTGCCGATAGCGGCAACCGTGTCGAACAGACCAATGACCTTGAGCCGCACACTGTCATCACCCCAGGCAAAGCTTTCGCTCAACCGCACTTTGCGGCTGCGAAGTATCGGCTCAAGCATGCCGGCTTCACGCTTGAGGATTTCGTTGACAAAATGCCTGGCCGACGCAGCGCCGCGACTGAAGCCAAAGACGTCAAACTCCAAGGCCTTCAGCAAGCAATCCGGATTATCTGCGGGGAAGGCCTTGAGTACTGATTCCAGCTTTCTGAACGCGTGTGCCACCTTGGAAACCACCCCCGTGGTGCCACGGCCAAAACTCTGCCCCGGCCATACCGAGTCACGCTCGCCCGATGTAGTCCCGGCACCGCTTACATAAATCGGGTAATAGACTCTCAGGCCCTGCCCGTCATTGGCGGCGACCGGCTGCTGACGATAAAGGCCCACCAGCAAGGCGATGTTACTCAAGTCATTGCTGTAACTACTGCCGGGATCAGCGTGTCGCCCGGCGCACTCCTTGATGTGCTTGCCGTCATTGACTTCCAGCAACGCCCGGCAATCGGCACCGATCTGACTGTTGACCCGGTTATTACCGGTGCCGTCAAAAAATATGCCTATACGCGCGGTAACATACAAAGTAGCTGCGCCCGAAATTTCGGCTGACTGTTTGATATTCCATATACTTTTCATCACTTTTCCGTCCGTAGATGCGCCCTTGGCAAGGCCGCTCTTAAATCAAAAATTAATACCAATGATTCAAGAGATTGCTCAGCGCACACAAACAGTCAAGCCATGCAAAGTTATTCAGAAGTTTCCTACGCGCGACATCGCTATATTTAAAAATTCTATAAATAGATACCTACACAGCGCTACCTATTCAGCGTAATGACCAGATGGGCCGGCACCTGATCAATCTTTGCGATTTATAAAAATGCAACGCGCAGGTCTAGTGATTCGAATTGACTTGCGGTTTGTAACCAAGGCGCAGACCACCCCAATGCCGCCCCTTGACGATAATGGGCACTGACAGGTCATGCATCAGCTCACCGGTGTCCCGCGTATAAGTCTGCAGCAGTACCGGTTGCTGATGGCTGCCGCAGCGAATACCGGTCCGGTCATCAAACTTGCGCTTGCTGCGATTGCGCGCATTGTCCACCGCTGCGTCCCCGGTCAGCGGCTGATTGAACGCATTGTTATGTGTCGGTACGTAACCTTGCTGGGTGCAAGCGATGGCAAACACCAGGCCTTCATGCCGCGCGAGCAACGGCTCTTGCAACGACGGGAGTACCTGATCGGTGTAACGATCAAAGCGCGTGGTGAATCGGGTCGGTGAGGTATTCGCGACCGGTTTGTAATGGCGGTCGAACAGGTCATCCAGACTGACGCGCCCCTGTTCGATATCGGTTTCGAACTTTTCCCCAATCAGCCGTGCGCCTTCGCGGGCCAGATCGTAGATCCGCTGATGGTAGTCATCCAGACCCACTTCAGCCAGACGCTGACTGATGGTCTCGGCCTGCCCTTCCATCTGCACCGCAGCCCTGGCCAGTTGCCGGGTCTGCTCGTCGCTGACTGCCAGATCACTGCGCATGTGCTCGACGGCCTCGAACAGGCTCGCCAACTGGTCCTGATTGCTCCTGGCACCCTGGGAGATTTCGCTGACCTGGCTCTCGACCTCGACCGCAAGGCGGGCGATATTGCCGAGGTGCTCCCCGGTCAGCTCGACCTGCTCGACGCCAATGTCCAGGTCGGCAGACAACTGGCGGATCTGCTCGACGACCTGCGCAGTGCGCTGCTGGATATCGGCCACCATTTGCCCGACTTCTCCGGTAGCACTCGCGGTCCGGCCGGCGAGCCCGCGCACCTCATCAGCGACCACGGCGAAACCACGCCCGTGCTCTCCGGCCCGGGCAGCCTCGATGGCTGCGTTGAGCGCCAGCAGGTTGGTCTGACTGGCAATCGACTGGATCACCATGGTCACCCGCTGAATCTCCTCGCTGCGCTGGCTGAGCGCCTCGATCAGCTCGCGGCTGGCGACTGCCCGATCACTCAACTGGTGCATCCGTTCGATAGACTCATTCAACGCGCCACTGCCCGCTTCGCTACGCGCCCGCGCCTCGCTGGCGGCCACCAGCGCCTGCTGGCTGAGCTGGGCCGTCTGCTGCTCGGTAGTGATCATCAGTTCGGCGCTGCTGACCACCTGCTCTGCAGCGCCAAGCTGCGATTGCACGCGGCCCGCCAACTGACGCACGGAAAACGCCACTTGCGCGGCCGACAGCGCGTTGTGACTGGTGGTACGAGAGAGGTCGCGGGTGAGACGGGTCATGTCGGCGTCTACCGCCTGGGCCGACACGGCCGCAGGACGGCGGAGCAACCATCGCGGCAGCCAGATCACCAGCAATGCGCCAGGCACGACAACATAGAGGGGCAGCCCGCCGACGGTCATCGCAGCCAGTAACAGGCACAAGGCAACACTTTGTACCGCTGGCACCCACCACTTCAATGCAGTAACTGGCGCATTGGCCAGCGGCAGTCCGGCTGCCATGGATAAGTTCTCGGCCATGTTGCGTTACCCCGTCTATATTTATCGTTATTGCACCTATTAAACGTCAGATAACAGCGATGTGCCATGCGCTAATGGTATTAGCGATCAGCGTTGATGATTTCGATAAATCTCAGGCACAACAAAACCGGGAGGCAATTGCTCGCCTCCCGGTCTGGTCACTCAACCCCTGTTGCCTGAGAATCAGGCCTGGCGCTGGTGCTTGTCGATCTGCTCGTGGCGCTCTTGCGCTTCGATGCAATACTTGGTGGTCGGGCTGATCAGCAGGCGTTTCAGGCCAATTGGCTCGCCGCTGTCATCACACCAGCCAAACGTGTCATCGGCAATGCGCGACAGGGCCATTTCCAGCTGAGGCAGCATACGCTGATCGCGATCGATCACGTTCACCAACCAGTGACGCTCTTCTTCAACCGACGCAGCGTCGGCCGGGTCGGCAGGCGTGTCCAGGCTTTCGATGGCAATGCGGCTTTGCTCGATTCGCTCGTGGATCTCGACCTTCATGCCCTGCAACAGCTCGACGAAGAAAGCGTGCTGCTCGGCGTTCATGTAGTCATCGGCCGGCATGGCCAGCAACTTTTCCTTTGTCATTTATTTCTCTATAAAAAAACGTGCATTGAGGAGCGGCTTGACGTTGTCGTAAAGCCAATAATCTCCAAGCGCCACCTGGCACTCAATTTACGAGGGGCGGCAGTCTAAGGCCGGCTTGCAGGCTCGGCAACACAAATTGAAGGGTTTTCGTACAACAATCACAGTAAAACCCCTTGAAGCGCGAGTATGAAACCCGATCACGTGCGGCGTGATGAGGGTCTGACCCATGTGTAACCGATCGGTTCCTGCAAGATTCCCATAACATGAGACGCACAAAAGGGCCTCATAAGGCCCCTTGTGTCACTTGCATTGGCTTAGCGCTTGGTTTTGCGCTTGTTGCGATATTGATCGATTACCACTGCAACTACAATGATCAAGCCCTTGATGATGTCCTGCACATACGCATCCACCCCGATAAAGGTAAAGCCGCTGGCCATCACCCCAAGGATCAGCGCACCGATCACCGTGCCGGTGATTCGCCCTACACCCCCGGCAAGGCTGGTGCCGCCAATGACGGCAGCAGCGATGGCGTCCAGTTCATAGGACATGCCCATCCCGGCCTGACCGGTGGCGGCCCGTGCCGAAGCAACCACCCCTGCCAGCCCGGCGAGCAGCCCGGCAATGCTGTAGACAATGACCAGATGACGCTTGACGTTGATCCCTGAGGTGCGCGCTGCCTGCATGTTGCCGCCGATGGCATAGGTATATTTGCCATATTTGGTGTAGCGCAGGGCAATGTGAAAGATAACCGCCACCACGAGAAAGATGATCACCGGCATCGCCCCCTGACCGATCGCGGTGTAGGAATCAGAAAGCATGCTGACCGGCTGGCCTTCGGTGTAAAAGCGTGCCAGGCCGCGCGCAGACACCATCATGCCCAGCGTTGCGATGAAGGGCGGGATGCCGGTGATGGCGATGATGCTGCCGTTGATAGCGCCGGCCAGCAGCCCGACGCCCAGCCCCACCACCACCGGAATCCATACGGGCAGATCGGTCAGTGAAGGGAACACGGCACGGGAATAATCCGAGGTTTGCGCCAGACTGGCAGCGATCATGGCCGACAACGCCAGAACCGAGCCCGATGACAGGTCGATGCCCGTTGTGATGATCACCTGAGTCACGCCGATGGCCAACAGCCCGATGATCGACACCTGAAGGATCATAAGCACCAGACGCTGCGAATTAAGCAGAAAACTCTGATCGCGCATGACCCAGCCCAACAGCTCGAACACCAGGCCGATGCCGATCAGCACCAGAAAAATGCTCAGTTCGGTGGGCAGCCGCCGTTTGCCTCTGGTCGGCGCAAGGGCCGGTTTGTTTTGCAAAATCGCGTTGCTCATGCTCGTAACCCTCTTGTTCTTTTTTTACGCGTTCCATTGACGACCGAACCGCGTGCTGCACACTCAGCGGACCCGATGACCGGAGGCCAGGTGCATGACTTTTTCCTGGGACGCGTCGCTCCGGTCGAGGATGCCCATCATTTCGCCTTCGTGCATGACCATGACCCGGTCGCTCATACCGAGCACTTCCGGCAGTTCCGAAGAGATCATGATGACGGCCATGCCTTCGCTGGCCAGCAGCGAGATCAACCGATAGATTTCTGCCTTGGCCCCCACGTCGATGCCGCGCGTAGGCTCGTCGAGAATCAGCACCCGCGGGTTGGTCATCAGCCAGCGCGCCAGCAGGGCCTTTTGCTGATTGCCACCCGACAGCGTGTCGATGCACTGCTCCAGTGACGGCGTCTTGACCCGGAGTTTCTTGCACATGTCCTCGCACAGGGCGCGCAGGGCCTTCTGTTGCACGAAGCCGTTCCCGGCGTAGTTGGCCAGCACAGCCATCTCCATGTTTTCCATCACCGACAGACACGGAAACAGGCCGGTCAGCTTGCGGTCTTCGGTGAGCAATGCAAACCCCAGCTCGATGGCCTGATGCGGATCACCGATGCGTACCGGCTTGCCGTCGAAGTGAATCTCGCCGCTGTCACTGGGCGTGATGCCGAACAGGGTCTCGGCGACATTGGTCCGGCCCGAGCCCATCAGCCCGGCGATGCCCAGGATCTCCCCGGCGCGCAGGTCGAAGGACACGTCCTTGAATATGCCGCGCAGACTCAGATCGCGAACCGAGAGCAGCAGCTCACCCGCCGGCTTGTCGCGTTGCGGAAACAACTGGGTCAACTCGCGGCCGACCATCATTGAAATCAGGCTGTCGCCGTCCATGCTGTCAGCGCGCTGCAAGCCGATGTAAGCGCCATCGCGAAACACTGCCACTTCATCGGCGATCTCAAAGACTTCGTTCATCTTGTGAGTGATGTAGATGATGCCTTTACCCTGAGCGCGCAGGTCCCCAATGATCGAAAACAGGTGTGCGACTTCGGTTTCGGTAATTGCCGAGGTTGGTTCGTCCATGATCAGCACGTCGGAGTCGTAAGAGACCGCCTTGGCGATCTCCACCATTTGCCGTTCGGCGATGCTCAGGTTGCCGACCAGCTCTTCAGGATCAAGGCTGATGCGCAAGCGCTCCAGCAGCTCGGCGGTGCAGCGGTGCATTTCCCGATGATCAACCATGTGCAGGCCATTGAGCTGCTCGCGGCCGATCCAGATGTTCTCGGCAATACTCATGAACGGCATCAGGTTCAGCTCCTGATGAATCATGGCAATACCGGCCTGCAAGGCTGCAAGAGGTGTTTCGAAGCGCACCGGCGTGCCGCGCAAACGAATCTCACCGGCGTCGGGCTGATAAATACCGGCGATGATTTTCATCAGCGTCGACTTCCCGGCCCCGTTCTCGCCCATCAGCGCCAGCACGCTGCCCGGACGTACACGAAGCTGAACATCGTCGAGCGCGATCACGCCCGGAAAACCTTTGCTGATATGGCTGATTTCCAGCAAATAAGGAGACTGGGCATCTACATCACGTTGCGCGGGCGGGTGGGCAGTGGCAGAAGCGGACATGATCACAAACTCCTCAAGCGGCAGGCACGGGGAGGATCGCGGAATCCTCTTGGGCCTATCGACTGTTGTTATTTGAAGGTGGCGACGTTTTCAGGCGTGATCAGGCGGTACGGGATAACGATTGCCTGAGGCTCGACCTTCTCTTTCTTGGCCAGCTTGACGGCGGCATCGATCGCCCCGTCGGCCTGCCCCTTGGCGTCCTGATAGACCGATACGGCCAGTTCGCCTTTAGTGACCGCATTGAGGCCATCGGGCGTACCGTCTACACCGGCAACAAATACCGTGCCTTTGTCGACACCGGCCTGCTTGAGCGCCATAGCGGCGCCGATGGCCATTTCGTCGTTATTGGCGAGAACCGCGTTGAATTTTCGCCCTTGAGTCAGCCAGTCGTTGGTCAGGTCCATGCCTTTCTGGCGCAGCCATGTGCCGGTCTGCTCCTGATCGATTTTGATGTCAGGGTACTTGGCCAATACCTCTTTGACGCCCTTGGTGCGGTTTTGCGTGGAGTTGTTGGCCAGGTCGCCCAACAGGATCATGACGCTGCCCTTGCCGCCCATCTTGTCGGCGATGTACTGCGCCTGCATCCGGCCAGCCTCAGTATCGTCCGAGGTCACGGTGGCAACGCCTTCAGGCAGTTTCGCTTCATCCGGGCGGCGGTTGACGTAAACCAGCGGGATGCCGGCGGCAACGGCCTCCTTGGTGATCCGGGCGGTGGCAGCAGTGTCCACCGGATTGACAATGAGAGCGTCGACTTTTTTGTTGATGAGTTCCTTGACCTGGTCGATCTGTTTATTGACGTCGGCCCGGGCGTCTACAAACTGCAGTGTCACGCCGTCAGGCATGCCCTTGGCCTTCGCTCCCATGTCCTGACGCAGGTAGGTCAACCAGGTGTCATCGAACTGCGACATGGCCACGCCGATCTTGATATCGGCCAACGCGGCACCGCTGCCCAGCATCAGCGCCATGGCCAGTGAGGTCAAAACAGTCTTGGTCTTCATGAGGATCTGTCTCCAAATTCTTGTTGTTGTTCGGATCGGGTAAAGACGTGGCGATCAGGCGGATCAGCGGTGCAGGCGAATCCCGGTGGCGCCGGGAATGCAGAACAGTTGCGCGTCCTTGTGGCGCACGCACATACCGAGAGCGACGACCGTAAGAAATCGCTCCATGAGCCGGATCCAGAATGACGGGGTGACAGGATGCTTGGCGGTCAGGCCAGAGGTAGGGGTTTTCATCGACAGTACCTATCTTTTGTTTTGTTTTTGTTGGCTTGCTTCCCGTGGCCTGAAAATGATTTCAATGCCCGGTGATTCGATAGTCGGTAACCTGAAAACGACTCTATTGGAAAATATTTTCCAATTCAACTCATTTTAGAATTTTATTCCATTTCATTTTTTATCGTCTGCAGAGATGCAGAAGCCCGACGCTTGCGAAGTGTCGGGCCGTGATGGAGATGTGCGCTGTCTCGGTCAAATATGTATCTACAGCACCACAACCCGCCCTTCCTTTGCGCTCAGGCGCGCGGCGTCCATGACCTGTGCTGACGCTATCGCCTCGTGAGGGTTGACCGGGTTGGTGCCCTGCTCGTCCACGGCATATTGCAGTTGCCGGTAGAATTCAAGCCAGCAACCGCGCTCCGAAGGCACTCGTTCGCGGTGGTCGCCGTGTTCGAACCAGCCCCAACGCCGGTGCTCTTCGACGCCCCAGCGTTCGCCTTCGGAGCGTGGCGTGAGGCCAGCAAATGCCGCTTCTTCCTGACCGTCCAGGCCGTCGACGCTGTAGCAACCTTGCGAGCCACTGACCCGGAAGCGTGGTCTGGGGTGTTTTGCAGACAACTGCCGGACAGGTGCGAAACCACGCCATTGGCATGCGTCAACGCGACGAAAAACGTGTGGTCCAGCTCGTCGTCCGGGGTGGCGAAGCGCAATTCGGCATACAGCCGCTCGACCGGTCCGAACAGCACCAGCGCCTGATCAACCAGATGGCTGCCCAGATCACGCAGCATTCCGCCGCCGCTGGCCTTGCCGACGGACCGGGGCGAGTAGCGTTCGATGCTCGACTCGAACCGGCTGACCTCACCCAGCACCTGGTTCTCGATCAGCTTGCGCACGGTCAGGAAGTCGGAATCCCAGCGCCGATTCTGATAAACACTGAGCAGTACGCCACGTCTCTCGGCCGCTTCTACCAGCTCACGCGCGTGCGCGGCGTCACTGGCGAAGGGCTTGTCGCTGACCACTCCGACGCCCAGTTCAATGGCCTCCAGAATCAGCGCCCGTCGAGAAGCCAGCGGAGTGGAAATGACCACCACATCGACCCCTGCGGCAACCAGTTCAGCCAGCGTGTCGAAGGTCGGCACGCCAGGATGGTCTTTGCCCACTTCCTGCTTGCGCTCGGGTGAGCGGGTCACCACGCCGACAAATGTAGCACCGGGCAAACTTGAAATGAGCGTCGCATGAAAGTAACGCCCCCCTTTGCCATAGCCCACCAGCCCTGCTCGCATGTCTATCTCCTGTGGTCCATGAGCCTCGGCTGCCATGCAGCCGCTTGATACCACTGTATCAGCGCAGCAACTCGCTTTTCACGCGTTCCAGCATGAACCGGCTCGACGCGTCGGCGCGCTCTTCCCAGGCGAAAACCGCCACGGTGGCGATGCCGTCGAACTTGAGGTCCCTGAGCGTCGAGAAAAACGCGTCCCAATTGACCTCACCCTGGCCGATGTCCAGATGCTGGTGCACCGTCGCCGTCACGCCGGGTGGGTTGACGATATAGCGCAGGTTGGAGGACGCACGATGATTGAAGGTATCGGCGATGATCAGGTGCGTGAGTTTGTCGCCGGCATACCTGAGCATGGAGGCAATATCTCCCACGCCGTCATCGTAGAAAAAAGTGTGCGGCGCGGCGTACAGGTAGTTGATCCAGTCGCGGTCAAGCCCACGGATGATGTCCACCGACTCGTTGTTGCGCTCGCAGAAGTCATAGGGGTGCGCCTGAATATCGAGCTTTATACCTTCGCGCTCGAAATGCGGCATCAATTCGTCCATGGACTTCATGAACTGATTTTCACAGACCAGTGCGTGATCGGACTGCCCGCTGAACTCAGTGTTCATCAGGTCGCAGTCCATCTCCACGGCCACTTGAATGGCTCGCTTCCAGTTGCGAACCGCTGCAATGCGCAGGTCTTCGTCCGGCGCCGCCCAGTGGTACAACGGCAGCAACGAAGAGAGTTTCACACCCGCATCACTCAGGGCTTTGCGAAACTCCCTGATCCGCGCCCTGTCCACGCGCGGGTATTTGTAAAACGGCATGAAGTCTTCACGCGGCGACAGTTCTATGTAGTCGTAACCCAGCTCCGCGGTTTTATCGACCATCGCCCGCAGGGGCAGATGGCGGTACATGTAAGGGTCCAGTGCAATTCGCATGATGCCTCCCTGTTATTCTTGTCGAGAGATGTCTCGGTTGCCGGAAAAACTGTCAGCCATAAAATGCAGGGCGCACTTCCAGCGTGACCGGCACCACTGCGCCACTGTTCTGCGCCAGCACACAGGCATCGGCGGCCACGGCAGCGGCGTAGCCGTCCCAGGCGGAAGGCCCGTAGATTGTTCCTGCATTGACACCGTCGATGAAGTCTTGCAGCTCGACGTCATAGGCCGCGATGAAGCGGTCCTTCCAGTCCATCAGGATCGCGTTCGACAGCTTGGCTTCGCTGCGCAGTTGCACTTGAGAGGGTTCGGGCAGTCTGGCAATGCCGCTCTCGCCCACCACTTCACACTGGATGTCGTAGCCGTACTGACAGTTGACGAAAACCTCCACGTCGATACGCGTACCTCTGGCGGTTTCCAGCATCACGATCTGCGGGTCTTTCATGTGCGCCAGGGCTTTGCTGGTCTTGCGCGGGAACACCACCTGCACTGACACGTAGTCGTCGTTGAGCAACCAGCGCAAGACGTTCAATTCGTGAATAAGGGTGTCGGTGATCGCCATGTCGGTCTTGTAATTCTCGCCCACACGCGGGTTGCGGTGGGCGCAATGCAGCATCAGCGGTTCGCCGATCTGGCCGCTGTCGATGACCGATTTGAGGGCCCGATAGCCTTGATCATAAGGACGCATGAAGCCTACTTGCACCAGACGCCTGCCACTCGCAATCTCGGCTTCGACAATGTGTCGGCAGCCTTTGGCGGTGACCGCCAGCGGCTTTTCGCAGAACACCGGTTTGCCCGCCGCGATGGCTGCCAGCACGTACTCTTCATGGCTGGGGCCCCAAGAGCAGACCAGCACCGCCTGGACATCCGGCGCGGCGATCAGCGCATGACCATCGGCGTATACCTCGGCGCTGATGTCCAGCTCGCGTACCACCTTTGCCGCTTGCTCCAGATTGATGTCGGTAACGGCCACCACCTGACTGCCTACCAGTGTCTTGCTGCAACGCCGGATATGATCCTGACCGATTGCGCCTGTGCCGATAACGCCGAGTTTCAATGCCATTTTTATTGTCCTTTTTGGGTAGAGACCTGAATGAGTCAAGCGGTCTGAACGGGCAACGCTGATCAGTACTGGCGAGCCTTGGCCAGCTCACGATTGAGTGTGTCGTACACCTGAGCGGTAGTACCGGTGGTCGATACTTCGGCAACACCGACCCGCCACCACGACAGGTATTTATGAATCATGGTTTTGGGCAGGACTTTGATATCGATCAGCGTCGATACGCTCTGGAGCCGTGCATCGGCGAGCGCCTGATGCAACTGCTCGGCGGTGCTGACCTTGTAGGTCTTGCAACCATAGGCAGCAGCGCTCATGGCGAAATCAACCGGCACAAAGTCGCCATCGAGCTTGCCGGTGTCCGCGTTACGGAACCGGAACTCGGTGCCGAAGCTGTTCATGCCATGTTCCATCTGCAAATTGTTGATGCAGCCGAAGGTCATGTTGTCCAGCAACACCACGTTGATCTTGCGCCGTTCCTGAATCGAGGTCGCCAGCTCGGAATGCAGCATCATGTAGGAGCCGTCGCCGACCAGCGCGTAGACTTCCCGCTGTGGTGCAGCGAGCTTGACGCCCAGTGCGGCATTGACCTCGTAGCCCATGCACGAGTAACCATATTCGACGTGATAGGTGTCGACCCCGGTACTGCGCCAGGCCCGTTGCAGGTCCCCCGGCAAGCTGCCTGCGGCGGCAACGATGACCGCATCGGCGGGCAGATTCTGATTGAGAATGCCCAGTACACCGCTCTGGGTCAGGCATGAACCGGTCAGCTCAATGAACTCGCGCAGCACGGCCGGGTCCATGTGGTCGTTGATTTCCGGGACGAAACGCTCACTCTGGTACTCGACCGCATACAGGCGATCAACCTCGGCATCCAGTTCCGCACGGGCTGTCTGCGGCGCGTCACCCCATGCCGCACGATAACCGCTGGTTTGCAGGCTTTCGCTCAACGCCTGCAATGCCACCTGTGCATCGGCCAGCAACTGCACGCCATCGAGCTTCTGCGCATCGAAAGCCCCCACGTTGATATTGAGGAACTGCACATTCGGGTTCTGGAACAGCCATTTAGACGCGGTGGTGAAATCGCTGTAACGGGTGCCGACACCGATAATCAGGTCAGCCTCTTTCGCCAGCCGATTGGCCGCCACTGTGCCGGTTTCGCCGATGCCGCCCATGTTCAGCGGGTGCGCCGAAACGATGGCGCTCTTGCCCGCCTGGGTCTCTGCGAAAGGAATATCGAAGCGCTCGGCGAAGGCTTGCAGTGCATCCGCCGCGCCGGAGTAACGCACGCCACCGCCGCAGATCAGCAGCGGCTTGCGCTTACCGGCCAGCAGCGTCAAGGCGTCGTCGAGCATGGCCTGGCTGGGCGGGCGACGGTCAATACGATGCACGCGTTTTTGCAGAAAACTGTCGGGGTAATCGTAAGCCTCGGCCTGCACATCCTGCGGCAGCGCCAAGGTAACCGCGCCCGTCTCGGCCGGATCCGTCAGCACGCGCATGGCATTGAGCGCCGCGCTCATCAACTGCTCGGGGCGGTTGATGCGGTCCCAGTATTTGCTTACAGCCTTGAAGGCATCGTTGGTGCTGATGCTCAAGTCATGGAATTGCTCGATCTGTTGCAGCACCGGATCGGGCTGGCGGCTGGCGTAGACATCGCCCGGCAGCAACAGTAACGGGATACGGTTGGCCGAAGCGGTGGCAGCCGCCGTGATCATGTTGGCCGCACCCGGCCCCACCGAGGAGCTGCAGGCGTAGATTCTGCGACGCAGATGCTGTTTGGCAAAACCGATGGCGGCGTGGCACATGCCCTGCTCGTTACGGCCTTGATGAACGACCAGATCGCCACTGTCCTGTTCCAGCGCCTGCCCCAGGCCCAGCACGTTGCCGTGGCCAAAGATGGTGAAAATGCCAGCGACGAACTTGCTCTGCACGCCGTCGACTTCGACATACTGGTTATCGAGGAACTTCACCAGGGCCTGAGCCATGGTCAGTCGGGTTGTACTCATGTTCGCACCTTGTTCTTGTTTGAGGTGGTCTGGATCCGTTGAATTCAGTGGCGTTGAGCTACCGCGCGGGACACATGCGCCATGCTCGCCGAGAGCGCCGGAGCGATATCGTCCAGCGCATGGACACTTTCGGCAAACGGCTCAAAAGACAGGTGCCCCTGATAGCCACCGTCCAGCAAGCGCTCGATCTGCGCGGCATTGCCCAGGATGTCAGCGTCACCCACCAGCACGCGATGACCGTCGCGAATGCTGTTGAGCGGTGCCTGTGCATCCTCGACACCGGAGATATGTACCAGACCGGTCAGTTCCGGGAACAGCTCGACTTCGCCGGCCAGATGGTGATGGAAGGTGTCATGCACCAAGCGGTAGACATCCAGCCCGCCGACGGCCCTGATCGCGTCTACCGCCTGACGCTTGAAGCGCAACGCGCACTCTTCGAAACCCAGCGGTTCGACGAAGCCGAGAATGCCGTGATCCCGGAGGATCGGGGCCAATGCGGTCAATGCCGTGCGTAACCCCGAAGCGCGCTGCGCAGCGTTACGCGGATCGGAACGGTCATTGAGCGGGCACAACACCAGCCCCCGCGCGCCGCAATCACGAGCGTATTGCGCCAGCTTTATTGCCTGCGCACTGCGTTCGTCATCCCAGACATCAAACGGGTACAGCGCATTGATGGACAGAACCTGCACGCCTTTGCGCGCACAGAGCTCACGTACAGCCTCCGGTGAGGTGCCGTCTTCAATCTCGATGCCTTTGAGGTCGTTGCGAATCTCGATGGCGTCGGCACCCAGGCTGATGGCCATGTTTAAAAAGGCCTCCAGCGAAAGGCGCGGTGCAGCCATTCGGTTCAGGGCGAAGCGCAGGGATTGATTCATTATTCTTGTTCTCCGCAACATTCCATTGATCAAAGCGACCCGTTGATAAACGCTACTTGGCAGTCGGCATACTGAATTCAGGCCCTTTGGCGATGCTGTCGGGCCAGCGCTGCATGACGCTCTTGTAGCGGCTGTAGAAGCGCAGGCCTTCTTCGCCGTAGGCATGGTGATCGCCGAACAGCGAACGCTTCCAGCCACCAAACGAATGCCAGGCCATGGGCACCGGAATCGGCACGTTGATACCGACCATGCCCACCTTGATGCTGCGGGCGAACGCACGGGCCACGCCGCCATCGCTGGTGAAGCACGACACACCGTTGCCGAACTCGTGGGCATTGATCAGCTCGACCGCGCTGGCGAAATCCGCCACATGCACGATGCCCAGCACCGGGCCGAAGATTTCTTCCTTGTAGATCTGCATCTGCGGCGTAACGTTATCGAACAGCGTCGCCCCGACGAAGAAGCCCTGCTCGGCACCCGGCACACTGAAGTTACGGCCATCGACAATCAGCTTCGCGCCTTCTTTCACGCCCTGATCGATGAAACCCTCGACCTTGGCCTTGTGCACGGCAGTCACCAGCGGCCCCATGTCCGAATCGGCCTGCATGCCATTGCCGACCTTGAGCTGGTCGATGCGCGGCAACAACTTGTCGATCAATTGCTGGCCCACGTCACCCACCACCACGGCAATGGAGATGGCCATGCAACGCTCACCGGCCGAACCGTAAGCCGCGCCGATCAAGGCGTCGGCGGCCTGATCCAGGTCTGCGTCGGGCATCACGATCATGTGATTCTTGGCCCCGCCCAGCGCCTGCACGCGCTTGCCGTGGGCGGTGCCCTGTTGATGGATGTACTCGGCAATCGGCGTCGAACCGACAAACGAAATGGCTTCGATGTCAGGGTGTTGCAACAAGGCATCAACCGCCACCTTGTCGCCCTGCACCACGTTGAACACGCCGTCAGGCAACCCGGCCTCTTTCAACAATTTCGCCATCAGCAGACTGGCGGATGGATCACGCTCGGACGGCTTGAGAATGAAGCAGTTACCGGTTACCAGCGCCATGGGGATCATCCACAGCGGCACCATGACCGGGAAGTTGAACGGCGTGACCCCGGCGCAGACGCCCAGCGGCTGACGCAGGTTCCAGTTATCGATGCCACCACCGATGTTGTCGCTGAAATCACTTTTCAGCAGGCTGGGCGCGCCGCAAGCAAATTCGACGATTTCGATGCCGCGTACCACTTCGCCGCGCGCATCGGACAGCACTTTGCCGTGCTCGCGACAGATGATCTGCGCCAGCTCGTCGTGGTGCCGGTCCAGCAACTCCTTGAACTTGAACATCACCCGCGCCCGGCGCAGTGAAGATTGATCGGCCCAGCCAGGAAAGGCTGCTTTGGCCGCCGCAACCGCTTCGTCCACCGTCTGGACGCTGGCCAGCGCCACTCGCGCCTGAACCATGCCGATAGCCGGGTTGAAAACCTCGCTGTAGCGCTGCCCATCGCCGTCGCTCAGGTGTCCGTTGATGTAATGACCAATCACCGGTGACTCGCTCATGTGCATGACTCCGAAGCAAAAAGGGGATTAAAGATCCAGCAGCCAGCTGTGCTGCGGATCGTTATTGAACTGCCAGGCGCGCGTGGGGCCGGCCATGACGTTCAGGTAATAGGATTCGTAACCATAAGGCACGGAAACCGGGTGATAGCCCCTGGGCACGGTCACCAGATCGTTGTTTTCCACGGCCATGGCCTGATCGATGCTGCGATCGTCGGTGTAGACGCGCTGAAAAACGAACCCCTGAGGCGGGTTGACCATGTGGTAATAGGTTTCTTCGAGAAAGCTCTCGTGCGGCAGGTTGTCCCTGTCGTGTTTGTGCGGCGGGTAGCTGGAAGAATGCCCGGAGGGCGTGCGCACCTCGACCACCAGTAGCGAATGCGCCGGTTCGGTATCCGGCAGAATGTCGCACACATAGCGGGTATTGGCGCCTTTGCCGCGCACGCTGCGCTTCATGCTGCCGGGCAGGATCAACCGCGCCGGAAGCTGTTTGTCCGCATCACCCGGAGCGCGGCACACCCCCAGATGCACCGGCCCGCGAGCAACGAGCTCAACCTGACTGTGCGGTGGCAGGTAAACCGCAAACGGTGACTTTTCTTCAAACACTGACTGTCGGTCGCCGATATTTTCCCAACTGAAAGCGCCCTGCCCTGGTGCTTCGCCACTGACACTGACGTGCCCGCCAAGCAGCACCACGCACAGCTCGTCTTCTTCGGCGCTCAGAGACAAACGCTCGCCACCCTCCAGCCTGTAAGCAGCAAAGCCCACGTATTCAAGGACGCCTGGTGCAAGCGCCACGATGTCGCGGCCCTGGGGTTTGCTTTTGGTCAGCAGACTCATGATTCAATCCTCCTTATCGCGCATCCGCCAGCAACTGGCGCAGGGTGTCATAGCCTTTTTTGGCGTACACGTAACTGGGCGCGACCGCCGGGTCCTGCTCGGCCTCGACCACCAGCCAGCCGCTGTAGTCCGCCTGTAGCAGCACCTTGAGCAGCGCCGAAAAATCGATGTCGCCGTCGCCCGGCACAGTGAACGTGCCGTTGATGATGCAATCCGGAAAGCTCCACAGATTGTTGCGTGCCAGTTGCACCACCGGCTTGCGCACATCCTTGAAATGTACGTGACAGACGCGCTCGATATGCTTGCTCAACACCTGCAAGGGCTCACCGCCGCCCATGTAGCAATGCCCGGAATCGAACAGCAGCCCGACTTCATTGCCGGTCAGCGCCATCAGTCTGTCGATGTCCTGAGGCGATTCGATGTAGGCGCCCATGTGGTGGTGATACGCCAGACGCACACCGTGCGAAAGCGTGAAACGCGCCAGCTCGGTGAGTTTTTCAGCGTACTCGCGCCAGGCTTGATCGGTGTGAAAACGCGGTCGTTCCACCAAGGGGATACGCTGGCCCTGAATCGAGTCGGCGACTTCGCCATACACCAGCACCGACGCGCCGTTTTCGGCCAGCAACTGCACATGTGGAGTAATGGCGTCGATCTCTTCGGCCACCGAACGCTGCGCAAGACGGCTTGAATACCAGCCGGACACCAGCGCCAGGTCATAGGGCCGCAGCACATCGCCGACGCCCTTGGCGTCCTTGGGAAACTTGCCGTTGAGCTCGAAACCTTCATAACCGATGGCTTTGCCCTCGCTCAGCGCGGTGCTTAAAGGCGTCTCTCCACCGAGGGCCGGCAAATCGTCATTGCTCCATGAGATCGGGTTGATGCCGATACGAATCTTGGGCGTAGAAGCTGAAACAGGCATGGCTGCACCTTTTTGTTGTTATCGCAACATCAGTTCGAGAAAGGGTCAGGCGCGGCTTTCGCGCCAGGACTCGATCAGCCAGTTGAACGTGCCTTGCACCTGGCTGACCAATGCTGCATCGTCGATTTCTCCGGCCATCCAGGCCCGGCTAGGCTCACGAAAAATTGTCCGGCCCACGGCAAAGCCCTTGCAGGTATGGCTGTGGCGAGCCTGCGCAAACCCTTGCGCAAGCTCTTCGACCGGCGCATTGAGGCCCAGCAGCACGACGCCACGGCAATACGGATCACGCTGTTGAATAAGCTCATCCAGTTGCTGCCAGACCACCGCACTCTGCGCCTCGATCTTCCACCAGGCGGGATAGATACCCAGGTTGTACAGGCGCTTCACGGCACGAACCATCACATCCGGATAAGACGACGGATGATCCTTGGGCGGGATGATCTCCAGCAGCAACTCATGGCCGCTGACTTTCGACGCGTCGTACAGCGCCTTGATCTGCGCTTCCTGTTCCAGGCGCAGCATCGGTTCGTCGTCAGGGTGATATTGCACCAGGCACTTGATGATCTGCTCCTGCGGCCAATTGATCAGATTGCTGCCGATGGAGCGGCCCTGCTCGAACGCCAGCGGCCTTGAACCCTGCACTTCCACAGGGCGCGCGATCCACCAGCCTCGCCCGGTGGCAGCGTTAAGTGCATCCTGGCCGAAGCGTTGATCCGCAAGCACGCCCACGTCAGCTTCGATGCCCCGTTTGTGCAAGTCGGCTTCCACTCGCTCCACCGCTTGTACAAACAGGTTTTTGAGCTCGCTGATGCTGTTCAGATCACGTCCGGCCTGCTGCGCCAGTTCGACCAGCTGGCCGCGGTGATCGAACGCGAATATGAACAGTTGTTTCCATTGTTTGCGCGGCACGCTGACCTGATGCAGGCGTTGCAAGGCAACATCCTGATCCGGACGGGTAATCGGCTCGGGGCTGTTGAACAGGTAATCGAGTTCGGCAGGCGTCGGCATTGCAGGCGCACACGCATGGCGCGAGACCACCAGCCCGCCGCAGGCATTGGCCAGCTGGCAGCAACGTTCATCGCTGGCATCGTTGAGCCAGCCGCTGAGGAAACCGGACATGAACGCATCACCAGCGCCCAGCACGTTGAGTACTTCAACCCGGACTCCCGGGTAGATCGCACCGTCCTCAAGCCGCGCCGGAATGGCACCGTGAATCACCGTGCAACCTTGTGGGCCAAGTTTGACCACCAGCGTCGCGGCGGTCAGTTCGCGCACGGTGCGCAAGGCGGCGAGCAGGTCGTCGGCACCACCGGCAATCAAAAATTCTTCTTCGGTGCCGACGATCAGGTCGAAGCGCGGCAAGATGCGCTGCACATGCTGACTGACTTGCTGATCGGCGACAAAACGCGTCTCGCCATCGGCCTTGCCCGCCAGCCCCCAGAGCACCGGCCGATAGTCGATATCCAGGACCCGTTTGACGTTGTGTTTTTCCGCGTAATCCAGCGCCTGGCTGCTGGCCTTGAACACCTGCTCGGTGGAGAAATGCGTACCGGTGATCAGCAATGCCTTGCTGGACGCCAGCTGTTGCTCGTCGATGTCTTCTGCGCGCAGTGCCATGTCGGCGCAGTTTTCGCGATAGAACACTAGCGGGAACGTTTCCCGGTCTTTCAGGCCCAGCAGTACCATGGCGGTCAGGCGTTCGGCATCTCGTTTGATGGCGCTGACATCGCAGCCTTCACGCGCCAGCGACTCGATCAGAAAGCGCCCCATGTGGTCGTCGCCCACCCGGCTGAGCATGGCTGTTTTCAAACCCAGCCTGGCCGTACCGAAGGCGATGTTGGCGGATGAGCCGCCGAGGTATTTGGCGAAGCTGGATACATCTTCGAGTCGTGCGCCCACTTGCTGCGCGTAAAGATCGACGCCCAGGCGTCCGAGGCAAATCAGATCCAACTGACGCCCAGTGGCAAAGCGAGTCTGGCCCATGGTGGCTCCTGTTATTTTTATCAGCCTGGAGTGCGCACATCAGGTGCACGCGCTGCCTTTGTGAATGCAGCCTAAAACGTCGCGAACCATCAATCAATATTTATTCTATAATTATTTTTAGTGGAATATTTTTTCTACATCGCTCGTCATGCACTGTCACAATCTGCCAGCAGGTGAGATATAGTCGCCAGTGCTGCCGAAAACCGCCTCTATCATCAGGGACGCGGACCGATGCGTGCCCCGACAGAACAAGCAGAAAGGATTTGAATATGACCAGCGCCGATCCGCCTACTCTTGCCGAGGCGACTGTCGACATGCCACCCAACAGTGCCGAAGGTCTGCTGCGCTTGATCACCGATGAATACGACAGCCTGCCCCGCCAGCTCAAGCGTATCGCCAGCTACATGAGCCAGCAGAGCGACCGGATCATGGTCGACCGGATCAGCGATATCGCCCGCGAATGCGAGGTTCATCCGTCCGCCATCGTGCGCTTTTCGCAGCGCTTCGGGTTCAGTGGTTTCAGTGAAATGCAGGCGCTGTTTCGTGAGGCTTACACGCACAAGACCACGCCGGTGCAGAACTACCAGCAGCGCATCCGCAGCATGATCGCCAACAAGTCGCAAAAAGCCAGCGCCGGCGATCTGGCCCGTGAATGTGTGGATGCGACCCTGTCCGGGCTGGAGCGGCTGAGTGCGGAGCTGGATGACGTCGAGTTCGAAAAGGCCGTGGATCTGGTGGTCAACGCCGACAATATCTATGTGGTGGGTGTGCGGCGCTCGTTTGCGGTGGCGGACTATCTGGTTTACAACCTGCAACACACCAACAAACGCATCCACCTGATTTCAGGGCTGGGCGGCAGTTATCGCGAGCAGATGCGTAGCGTGCGCGCCAATGATCTGGTGGTTGCTATCAGCTTCACGCCCTACGGCAAGGAAACCCAGCACTGCCTGCGCATCGCCCAGCACCATCAGGCCAAGACACTGATCATCACCGACAGCAACCTGTCACCACTGGCCAAGCGCGCCAACTCGGTATTACTGGTCAACGAAGGCAGCTCATTCGCCTTCCGCTCTTTAAGCGCAACACTGTGCCTGTGCCAGGCGCTGTTCATTGCAGTGGCGTATCGTCTGGAGCTGAAGGTTGACGAGATACATGAACAGGTGGGGTTTGATGATTAAGGGCCGGGATCAGTCTCAATGATCGGTTAGTCCGCCTTGGCGAACGAGGTCGCTCCCACAGGGAGCCGTGTGGACCCGGTATCTGTGGGAGTTCCGCATTGTTCACGAAGCAGCCGGTGCGCCATGCACTCAGGACTTCGCTTCTTCACCCATCCGTTGCTGGTTCTTATCACCCATTTTCTTCGCGCGCTTTTCCAGTACCAGGTACACCACCAGTGCCAGCAACAAGGGCAGCAGGAAGTAGATGGCGCGGTAGCCGATGAGCGCGGCCAACAGGCTGCCTTTTGAGAATTGATGCGAGAGCAACGTGATGAACACTGTTTCCAGCACCCCTAGCCCGGCCGGGATGTGGGTGATGACACCGGCGATGCTGCTGATCAGCAACACGCCGAGAATCGCCGGGTAAAACGCGCTGTCCGGCAACAGGGTATAAATCACTGCCGCCATCAGCGACCAGTTCAAGGCGCCCAGGCTGGCCTGCATCAACGCCTGTTTCATCGACGGCAGATTGAATTCCTGATCACGAATCGTCCATGAACGCTTTTTGGAAAACCGGCATGCCAGCAAATAGGCGAAACACACCGCCAGCAGCCCGAAACCAATCAGTTGCAGAGTCGTGGTGCCAATCGACCATTCCTCGGGCAATTCCAGAAAGCGCATCGAAAATACAAAACCGGCCAGCAGCATGTAGCCCAGCCAGTTGGTGATCAGGCTGAGGCTCAAAATCCGGGTGATGGTCGAAACGTCGAGCCCCAGCCGCGAATACAGCCGGTAGCGCAACGCAATACCGCCCACCCATGAGCTGAGGTTGAGGTTGAACGCATAACAGACGAACGTCACCGGCACGATTTGCTTGATCGATAAGGTGTGGCGCGTGTAATAGCGCGCCAGGATGTCGAACCCGCAATAGGTCGCATAGCTGGCAAACGCGACAACCGCGGCAATGGCCAGCGTGCTGGCCTTGTAGGATGCCAACGCCTTCTTGACCTCCTGCCAGTCGAGGTTCTTGACCAGCAGAAACAGCAAGACCGGGACGGCAATGAAGAAAAACACATTGAAGACCCGTTTCGCCCATTTCCATTTGGCTCCGTGCGCACTTTTCGGCGCGGCGCTCGCGGCCTGGGTCATAAGGTTTTCTCCTGGTCCATCGGGTGATTGTTCAGCTGTTGCTCTATCACTTTCGCCTCCGGCACCACATCGCCAGCGCGCAGCGGTTTGAGGCGTACGCCATGGACCGGGAACAACCCGGCAATCGCCGGAAAACGGCGCAGGAAGAAGAAGCTCAACACGATCATCGGCGCACGCCACCATTGACCGCGTGCCGCCCCTTTCAGGCTCATCTGGGTGCTGTGCGCGGCGGCAAGCTCCATCAGATGGTCCTGAAGATGCTGATTGAGTTCTGGATCACGAATGAACAGATTGGCTTCCAGGTTCAACGCCAGGCTCAACGGGTCAAGGTTGCTGGAGCCTACCGTGGACCATTCCCGATCAATCAACGCGACCTTGCCGTGCAGCGCGCGCTGTTTGTATTCGTGAATCACCACGCCGTCGCGTAACAGGTAGGTGTAGGTCAGACGCGAGCAGACTCGCACGAAGGGCATGTCTGGCTGGCCTTGCAAGATCAGCGTGACCTTCACGCCGCGTCGCGAGGCATTGCGCAATTCCCGCAGAAAACGGTAGCTGGGAAAGAAGTAGGCATTGGCCAGGGTAATCCGCTCGGTCGCGCCACGAATCGCCTCAAGGTATTGCTCTTCGATGTCATTGGTGTGCTCGCCATTGTCACGTTCGGCGAGCAGCATGCTGGCGCTTCCGGCACGATCGAGCTTGAGCGGGATCGGCGTCAGTTTCGAGCGGACCGCCTCACTGAGCATGCTCATCGCACTCTTGTGAATGTCACCGACGATAGGACCGCGCACCAGAACGGCGTAATCCTGCTTGGCGGTCAGGCCGGTGTCGGTCATGTGATCGACGCTGTAATTGATACCACCGATAAAGCCCAGTTCGCCGTCGATCACCACCACTTTGCGGTGCAGGCGGCGGAACAGGTTGGTGCGCATGCCCATCAACCGAGGGCGTGGATCGAACAGTTGAATCTGCACGCCGGCGTCGATCATGGTTCTGACAAACGTCGAACTCAGGTCAGAAGTACCGTAATCATCCACCGTGATGACGACGTTCGCACCGTTGCTGGCGGCCTCAATCACAGCCTCTTGCAGGCCTTCGCCGATCCGGTCTTCAAAGATAATGAAGGTCTCGATCAGTACTTCTTTACGCGCAGCGCGTATGCGCTCGAACACGCTAGTGAAGAAGTCTTCGCCATTGATCAGCAGCTCTACCGAGTTGCCATCACGCCACTGCCCTGTCGCATTTTTCATAAGGTCAACTCCACCGCCAGGGGCGCATGATCGGAAAGGTGAGACCACGGTCGACTCGACAACACTTTCGGTCTGTGGGAAGTCGCGTTACGCACGTAGATCCGGTCCAGCCGAAGCAACGGCCAACGGGCCGGAAAGCTTTTGGCCGGTGCCCCGAAGCGCTCCACAAAAACCTCGCGCAGTCCGGTGCCTTTTAACAACCCATCGGCGCGCTGGCGCCAGTCGTTGAAGTCACCGGCGACGATGACCGGCTCCCCCTCGGGAAGCCGTGACATCAATTCGGCAAGCAGTTTCAACTGCTGACGCCGATGACTCTCAAACAGCCCCAGGTGCACGCACACCGCATGCACCCGACCGGCGTGCGGTACATCAAGGATGCAGTGCAGCAAGCCGCGCTGCTCAGTGCCGTCGATGGAGACGTCGAGGTTTTCGTGCTGGATGATCGGGTATTTGGACAGCAGCGCGTTACCGTGATCGCCCTCCGGATACACCGCATTGCGGCCGTAGGCGAAGTCGCTCCACATGGCGTCGGCCAGAAACTCGTACTGTGAAATCGTCGGCCAGTCCTTGACGCTGCGGGCATGGCTCTGGTGTTCGCCGTGCACTTCCTGAAGAAACACGATATCGGCCGATACACTGCGCACGGCTTCACGCAACTCCGGCAGAATGAAGCGACGATTGAAAATGCCAAAGCCCATGTGCATGTTCATGGTCAGTACATTCAATGAAACACTGGCCGATACTGGCGTTACCGGGCCGGCAGGCGGGTTGGCACTGGTCAAGACTCGCTCCTGGGTGGATATTCACGTCATATGAAGCCACCCGTGCACACAGGTTCCATTCTGTGCCAACCCTGCTGCCAATCAGCCATGTTCAGCTGTCGGTAGCGACCCTGAAATAAATCCGGCCGAAATGAAACCCATCACCGCGGCCGAGGGCCTAAACTGTTAACCGAGCCTGTAAAAAGCCACAAGGAATCAAACCGTGGATACACCGACTTATCAACGCTACAGCCCACGCGCCCGCTGGCTGCACTGGATCATGGCGATTCTGATTGTGCTGGCGTACACGCTGATTCTGAGCCGCACCCAATTCAGCAAGGGCTCCGACTACCGCACGCTGGTGGTGCAGAGCCATTTCTGGGTGGGCATTCTGATTCTGGTCATGGCGTTCTTTCGCGTTGCCGAGCGTCGACGTCACCGCCCGCCCGGTATCACGCCGCCGCTGGAAGGCGCGCTGCGCGTAGCAGCCACCCTGTCACATTACGCGCTGTATGCGTTTTTGTTCGCACAGCCCGTGCTCGGTCTGCTGACGGTGATGGTGGAAAAAGGCGCGTTGCCGATTCCACTTACAGACCTGCAAATACCCTGGCCGCTACCCACCTCGGACCAGACAGCCGAGTACTTCGAAGACCTGCACAAGTTGCTGGGCAAGATCTTCTACTACGTGATCGGCCTGCATGTGATCGCCGCAATCTGGCACCACCTGGTGCGCAAGGACAACACCCTCAAACGCATGCTGTAGCTCAGGAAGCGGAAAGCACCCGGGCAAGCGTAGCCTTTACCTTGCCCATGCCATCGCGCAGCGCCTGCTCGATTTCAGCCATGGTAATGACCGCTGTCGACTTGCCCGCCGCCGGGTTGACTACCAGCGCCAGACACGCGTAGTCCAGCTCCAGCTCGCGGGCCAAAGCCGCCTCGGGCATGCCGGTCATGCCGACGATGTCGCAACCGTCACGTTCCAGACGGATGATTTCCGCAACCGTTTCCAGACGTGGCCCCTGAGTGCAGGCGTAGACGCCCCGATCAGAGAATTCGCACCCTTCTGCTGCCAGCGCGGCGATCAGTCGCGAGCGCAACGCTTCACTGTATGGGTAGCTGAAATCGATGTGCGTGACCTGCTCCAGATCATCGGCGAAGAAGGTGTGCTGACGGCCACTGGTGTAATCGACCAGATCATGCGGTACGCAAAAATGCCCGGTGCCCATCGCAGGATGAATCCCGCCCACCGCGTTCACGGCCAGAATGGCTTCGGCACCGGCCTGCTTCAAGGCCCAGATATTGGCCCGGTAGTTGACCTGATGCGGCGGCAGGCGGTGCGGATGACCGTGGCGTGCCAGAAACATCACTTCACGACCGGCATAGTCGCCGATCTGGATTTCTCCGGACGGCATCCCGTACGGTGTGTTCATCGGCAGCGACTGCCTGATATTCAAGCCTTCCAGCTGGGTCAGGCCAGTACCGCCAATAATCGCGTAAACAGTCATCGCAAATCCTTAATCGATCAGTTGAGCAGCGCGCAGCGCCTGTAGCGCAGCCAGCCAGCGCGGATGTTGCCGATATTCAGTGCCGGCCGTTGCCTGACCCTGCATGCGGGCGATACGCGGCGAAGGTTTGACCTTCATGCGTTGCGCCGCACTGAGCGCCAGCTCTGCGGCCGCACGGTCGTTACACACCAGCCCCATGTCACAGCCGGCAGTCAGTGCAGCTTCGATCCGGCTGGCAGCATCACCCACCACGTGGGCACCGGCCATCGACAGATCGTCACTGAAGATAACACCGTCGAATTTCAGTTCGTCGCGCAGGATGTCCTGCAGCCAGCGCCTTGAAAAACCGGCTGGCTGGGCGTCGACTTTCGGGTAGATGACATGGGCGGGCATCACGGCCGCCAGTTGCTGGCTCAAGCGCGCAAACGGCACCAGGTCATTGGCGCGGATCTGCTCCAGGCTGCGCTCATCATTGGGGATGGCCACGTGAGAATCGGCCTCGGCCCAGCCATGCCCGGGGAAATGCTTGCCGGTGGCCGCCATGCCCGCCGCGTTCATGCCGCGAATAAAGGCACCTGCCAGCAAGGCGGCACGCTCGGGATCGCCCTCGAACGACCGCGTCCCGACGACTGCGCTACGCTGATAGTCCAGATCCAGTACCGGAGCAAAACTCAGGTCCAGCCCGACGGCCAGCACTTCAGTTGCCATCACCCAGCCGCACTGCTCGGCCAGCAATTCGGCATCAGGCCGGTCGGCAATTGCGCGCATCGGCGGCAGGCGCACAAAGCCCTGACGCAGGCGCTGCACACGACCGCCCTCCTGGTCCACGGCCAGCAGCAGGTCCGGGCGAATGGCACGAATCGACGCGCTCAGCTCACGCACCTGACGCGGATGCTCGATATTTCGGGCGAAGATGATCAGACCGCCCACTTCGGGCTGACGCAGAAACTGACGGTCTTCGCTGGTCAGCCATGTACCGGCGACGTCGACCATCAGGGAGCCTTGCAGGCCAGAACTCATAGAAAAACCCTTACACACCAGTGCCTATGTCCAATCCGGGCATGGTGCTTGATCCTGAAGCACGACGCAATGCGACCGGGCTATTCGCAAGTGCTATGCGTCAGTGCGATGGGAGAGGCAGTGCGAGAGGCAGTGCAGTCCTCAGGCCTTGGCGACCGCAGGCGTGCTGGAGCTGCTTTTGGTACGCGGCCTGAGCTGGGCGGCGATCATGCCGGGATCGGTAACGCCGGTGTCGGCACGCATACCGGCAGCCAGAAACGGCACCATCAGGCGCATGACCTGTTCGATGGACGTGTTGACGCCAAAATCGGTCTCGGCGATCGCCCGCAAGGCCTTGATACCGGACATGCTGAACGCGGCAGCGCCGAGCATGAAATGCACACGCCAGAACAGCTCGATAGGCGGGATACGAGGGGCGGCTTCGTTGACCAGCGTCATGTAGCGACGAAACACCTTGCCGTACATGTCTTCCAGATAGCGACGCAAGTGGCCCTGGCTCTGGCTGAATGCCAGTCCCAGCAAACGCATGAAAATCGACAGATCATTGTTGCTGCGCGGCTGCACGACCAGCGCCTGCTCGACAAGGATTTCCAGCAACTCTTCAAGACTCGGCTTGTGCTCGGGTCTGGCCTGCCGACGCTCCAGCTCGCGATCGAGACTGATGCAGAATGGACCGAGAAAGCGCGAGAAAACCGCCTGGATGAGCGCCTTTTTCGAGCCGAAGTGATAGTTCACCGCAGCCAGATTGACCGAAGCCTTGCTGGTGATGAGACGCAAAGAGGTTTCAGCAAATCCTTTCTCTGCGAACAGCTGTTCCGCAGCATCGAGAATGCGTTCAACGGTTTCCGACTGGGCCATGGCTCTCCGCCTAACAAACGAACGTTTGAAACATACGTATCAGGCCGCCTGCTTGTCAAGCAGACACGTTCATTTTATGGCCGAACAGTCACGAAAACCGGCTTTGAAGCGTGGAATGCAGTTAAAGCGGCTTCTCTATATACGCACTTTGGCGCACGCATTTGCAACCACTCGGCGGCGAAAGTGAAATGGATGATTGCCAATGGGCTTTCACTGTATATAATCCCAGTCACTGTATAAAAAGCCAGAGCGCCCCTCATGATCAAACTGACGCCACGCCAGGCTGAAATCCTGGGTTTCATCAAACGCTGCCTCGAAGACAATGGCTTCCCGCCGACACGTGCGGAAATTGCTCAGGAACTGGGATTCAAATCACCCAACGCAGCGGAAGAACACCTCAAGGCACTGGCTCGCAAGGGCGCCATCGAAATGACCCCCGGCGCCTCACGCGGTATCCGCATCCCCGGCTTCGAAGCCCGTGCCGACGAAAGCAGCCTGCCGGTCATCGGTCGTGTCGCTGCGGGTGCCCCGATTCTGGCTCAGCAGCACATAGAAGAGTCCTGCAACATCAATCCTGCCTTTTTTCACCCGAGCGCCAACTACCTGCTGCGCGTTCACGGCATGAGCATGAAGGACGTCGGCATCCTTGATGGCGACCTGCTGGCCGTGCACACCACCCGTGAGGCCCGCAATGGCCAGATCGTGGTGGCCCGGATTGGTGACGAAGTAACCGTCAAGCGCTTCAAACGTGAAGGCAGCAAGGTCTGGCTGCTGGCTGAAAACCCTGATTTCGCACCCATCGAGGTGGATCTCAAGGATCAGGAACTGGTTATCGAAGGTTTGAGCGTCGGCGTCATTCGCCGCTAAGGAGACGTTATGCAGTTCCACCAAGCACCGCATTCGCAATTGCCATTGTTCGAGGCGTTTATGGCTCAGCCTATCGCCCCGATGCTTGCAGACGCAGTCGAAACACCCTGGAGCAACGATCCAGAAGTTTTCAGTGAGCTGTCTTTGCGCGGTGCAGCCGGGAACTGCCTCAACCTTCTGGCACCCATTCTCAGAGACTTGAGTGAAGAGACAGACGCTCGCTGGCTGACCCTGATCGCCCCACCCTCAAGCCTGACACAAACCTGGCTGCGCGATGCGGGGCTGAACCGGGAGCGAATCCTGCTGCTCCAGCCGCGCGGCACACAGAGCGTGCTGGAGCTGACTCGCGAGGCGCTCAGACTAGGCAGGAGTCATACGGTGGTGAGCTGGATCAACCCGCTTGGCACAGCAGCGCGTCAGCAATTGATCAATGCAGCTAAAATCGGTGAAGCTCAAAGCCTGAACATCCGACTGGGCTGATAGCCCGGTCATCACTGTGTGTGTGTGTGTGTTCAGTGCAGGACGTGTGGAACGTCATCTTTCTCGATTTCACCTTCAGCCAGGCGTCCAGCCATTTGCACGCCCACGCTCAGCATGGCCTTGGCAACTTCAACATGCTGACCGTGCATGAACGCCTTGGCGTCAGCCGAAAAATCCAGCGTGACCAGCGAACCTTCGTCGTCAGCACGACGCAGTTCTATACGGCCGTCCGGTAATTCGACAATTTCAAGAAAAGAGGTAGGCATTGTTACAGTTACTCCGCAATAGGCGGGCATTGTAACAGCCTGCCAGCCTGTACTTCATGGGTTTTCAGCACTCGCTCAAGCCTTCGCGAAAGCGAATCGCCAACCCTTTCAACTGTTGGCGCCAACTTTCCAGCTCTTCACGTCCCAGTTCAGACTCCGGCTCGTCGTCCAGGTTCACCGCCAGAATCATTGGCTGGGTAACATCACCCTTTGGCTTTCTGGGCGCTCGCGGCGGCTCGAAAAGCGCGTTGTAGGCTGCAATCAGTTGCGCCAGCCAGGTATGACGATGCTGGGCAAGCTCGACCAGCTCAGCCAGTTCGGGAATCGCCAGGCTGTTCAACACGTCTTGTGTCAGTACGTCTTCGGCACGACGCGCGCTCGCCTGAGGCAGGCGGTAGTACCCGGCGATTTCGTGACACAGGCCCAGCAACGCACCGTACAGGTGGAACAATGCCGATTCACGCTCGGCCTGCAGCAGCGCCGGAGAGTTAACCAACTGCCCCTGCTCTGCCCTGCCCAGCGCTTCAAGCGCGAGCCCTGCGAAATAGATCTTCTGGTTGGTGCGGGTATAGAGTTCACGAGCCATGGCGATACGCTCCATAACGATGGGATAAGACCAGCATAGCCGGTGCCATCATGACCTGCGCATGGCACCGACCACAGCCGCATTGAAACCGGTGTCCGGCACGGGAGTGCCGGACGCCTACGATCAACGCTTGTCTTCAACCTTCCAGGCACTGCCGTCGTAGAACGCACGCCAGCCAGTAGGTTTGCCTTCCACTTCAGTCTGGACGTATTGCTCTTTGGTCTTGCGACTGTAGCGGATGACGGTCGGGCGACCGTCCGGGTCTTTCTTCGGCGCTTCGCAGAGGAAGTGATACTTGGGATCGATTTCATCCTTGTGCGGCGCGATCTCCATGACCAGCGGGGCGCGGGTTTCGCGGTTTTTCGGGAACTGGCTGGCAGCCAGGAACAGCCCCGAAGCGCCGTCACGCAGGATGTAGGTGTCGTCGACCTTGTCGCACTTGAGCTCCGGCATTTTCACCGGGTCCATCTTCGGTGGTGCAGCATCACCGCTTTTCAGCAGCTTGCGAGTGTTCTTGCACTCCGCGTTGGTGCAGCCGAAGAACTTGCCGAAGCGGCCGGTCTTGAGCTGCATCTCGCTGCCGCACTTGTCGCACTCAAGGCTCGGACCTTCATAGCCCTTGATGCGATAAGTCCCTTCTTCAATCTCGTAGCCAGTGCAATCGGGGTTGTTACCGCAGATGTGCAGCTTGTGCTTCTCGTCGAGCAGGTAGGCATCCATCGCCGTGCTGCAGATCGGGCAGCGATGCTTGCCGCGCAGTACTCGCGACTCGGATTCACCCTCATCGTCATCGGCAATCTCGTCGCCGGGGGTGAGATTGACGGTCGCCTTGCAGCGCTCCTTGGGCGGCAGGCTGTAGCCGGAGCAGCCGAGGAACACACCTGTCGAAGCGGTACGGATCTGCATCGGACGGCCGCACACCTTGCACGGAATGTCGGTCATCACGGGCTGGTTGGCGCGCATGCCGCTGTCCGGTGCTTCAGCTACTTCCAGCTTTTTGCGGAAATCGCCGTAGAACTCATCGAGTACGTTTTTCCAGTCGCGCTGACCTTTGGCCACGTCGTCGAGGTTTTCTTCCATCCCGGCGGTAAAGCCGTAGTCCATCAGGTTGGAGAAGCTCTCGGACAGGCGTCCGGTGACGATATCGCCCATCTTTTCCGAGTAGAAGCGGCGGTTATGCAGCGCCACGTAGCCACGGTCCTGGATGGTCGAAATAATCGCCGCATAAGTCGACGGGCGACCGATACCGCGTTTTTCCATTTCCTTGACCAGGCTCGCTTCCGAGTAACGCGCAGGCGGCTTGGTGAAGTGCTGGCTCGGATCGAGCGTGTTCAGCTTCAGTACTTCGCCCTGCGCCATGTCCGGCAGCACGTCGTCATCGCCAGGCTTGGCCATCTGCGGCAGCGCACGGGTGTAACCGTCAAACTTCAGGATGCGGCCTTTGGCACGCAATTCGAAATCGCTGGCGGCAACGGTGACGGTGGTCGACAGGTATTGCGCCGGCAGCATCTGACAGGCCACAAACTGACGCCAGATGAGTTCGTAAAGGCGCTCGGCGTCACGCTCCATACCGGTCAGCTTGGACGGGTGAGTGTTGACGTCGGAAGGCCGGATCGCTTCGTGCGCCTCTTGCGCGCCTTCCTTGCTGCTGTAGACGTTCGGCGCTTCCGGCAGGTACTTCTTGCCGAACTCGCTTTCGATGTAGTCGCGCGCCATGCTGACTGCGTCGCTCGACAGGTTCGTCGAGTCGGTACGCATGTAGGTGATGTAGCCCGCTTCGTACAAGCGCTGAGCCATCATCATGGTCTTTTTCACGCCGTAGCCAAGGCGGTTGCTGGCTGCCTGTTGCAAAGTCGACGTTATGAACGGAGCCGATGGTTTGCTGCTGGTCGGCTTGTCTTCACGCTTGACGATGCTGTAGCTGGAAGCCTTGAGCTTTTCCAGGGCCGCCATGGCCTGAGCTTCGTTCAACGGCTTGAACGCTTCGCCCTTCTCTCTGGCGACTTCGAAGCGCACATTGGCGCCCTTGGCCGTGCCCAGATCAGCATGGATTTCCCAATACTCTTCGGGGTTGAAGGCACGAATCTCGCGCTCGCGTTCGACCACCAGCTTCACGGCCACCGACTGCACACGTCCGGCGGACAGACCACGGGCAACCTTCTGCCAGAGCAGTGGCGACACCATGTAGCCCACAACGCGGTCGAGGAAGCGACGCGCCTGTTGAGCGTTGACCCGTGCAATGTCCAGCTCGCCCGGCCGGGAAAATGCTTCCTGAATGGCTTTCTTGGTGATTTCGTTGAACACCACGCGCTTGTAGCGGCTGTCATCGCCACCGATGGCTTCGCGCAGGTGCCAGGCAATGGCTTCCCCTTCGCGGTCCAAGTCCGTCGCGAGATAGATGGTGTCAGCATCCTTGGCGAGCTTGCGCAGCTCTTCGATGACCTTTTCCTTGCCTGGAAGGATCTCGTATTTGGCTTTCCAGCCATGTTCCGGATCGACTCCCATGCGCGATACCAGCTGGCGCTGAGCCTTTTCTTTCGGCGTCAGTACCGGGCCCTCGCCCGCAGCGGCCTTGCCACGCTTGGCGGCAGGATCTTTGGCAGCACTAGCCGAACCGCTGGTGGGCAGGTCTCGGATATGGCCGATACTCGACTTCACCACGTACTGGTTGCCCAAATACTTGTTGATGGTCTTGGCCTTAGCCGGGGATTCCACGATGACCAGCGATTTGCCCATGGATCAGAAAATTCCTGAATACTAGATGAAAGACAATGAGGAGCTTGTAAAGGCCACGCTATATATAGTGGCTACAAGGTGAGGTCAAGCACAGCCTGTTGTGCCATTCCGTCTCACGTTCGGGAAAACAGGCTCGGTTCGGCCTCAACCAGAGCAAAGCGCGGGACCTGCTCCCCGTCAACCTGGACCGACTCGAGAAACATGTTCAAGGGGCGCACCCACATGCCGAAATCACCGTACAAAGCCTGATAGAACACGACTTCTTCTTCGGTCTCGGAATGCCTGGCAACACTGAAAACCCGGTACTGCGGGCCTTTATAGTGGCGATAAAGCCCTGGTTGCAATCGCATGCTGCCGTCCTCTTGTAACACGTTCAAAACATTTGGTTAAAAAACTGTTTTTTTCCAAAAAACAAAAGCCGGGGCACAAAGCCCCGGCTTGCATCACGCTCGGCAATCAGACGCGTTCGAAAACGGTCGCGATGCCCTGACCCAGACCAATACACATGGTGGACACACCGAAGGTGCCGCCATTCTGCTTCATGACATTGAGCAAGGTGCCGGAGATGCGCGCACCGGAACATCCAAATGGATGGCCCAGAGCGATGGCGCCGCCGTGCAGGTTAACCTTCTCATTCATCTTGTCGAGTACTTTCAGATCTTTGAGCACCGGCAAGGCCTGTGCAGCGAAGGCCTCATTGAGCTCGAAGAAGTCGATATCGGCGATGCTCAGACCGGCGCGCTTGAGTGCTTTCTGCGTTGCCGGAACCGGGCCATAGCCCATAATTGCGGGGTCGACGCCCGCTACTGCCATCGAACGAATCACTGCCATCGGCTGGATCCCGAGGTCCTGGGCACGCTGCGCAGACATGACAATCATGCACGATGCGCCGTCGGTGATCTGTGAGGAAGTCCCCGCCGTGACGGTCCCGCCTTTTGGATTGAACGCCGGTTTGAGCGCAGCAAGACTTTCCAGCGTGGTATCCGGACGGATGGTTTCGTCGTAGTCGAAGACCTTGAGGAAGCCATTTTCGTCGTAGCCCTGCATCGGGATGATCTCGTCCTTGAACTTGCCTTCCAGCGTCGCCTTGTGGGCAAGCTGGTGGGAGCGCAGGCCGAAAGCATCCTGCTGCTCGCGGGTGATGCCGTGCATCTTGCCCAGCATTTCGGCAGTCAGGCCCATCATCCCGGAAGCCTTGGCGGCATACAGGGACATGTGCGGATTGGGGTCTACGCCATGCATCATACTGACGTGGCCCATGTGCTCCACGCCGCCAATCACGAACACGTCGCCGTTATTGGTCATGATGGCCTGCGCCGCCGTGTGCAGCGCGCTCATGGACGAACCACACAGGCGACTGACGGTCTGCGCAGCCGAGGTGTGCGGGATCTGGGTCAGCAGCGACGCCATGCGCGCGATGTTCCAGCCCTGCTCCAGGGTCTGGTTGACGCAGCCCCAGATCACGTCTTCGACTTCTGCCGGGTCGACCTTGTCATTGCGCTCCAGCAGCTTGCTGATCAGGTGCGCGGACATGTCTTCGGCGCGGGTGTTGCGGTGCATGCCGCCCTTGGAGCGGCCCATCGGTGTGCGACCGAAGTCGACAATCACGACGTCTCTTGGATTAAGGCTCATACGTTCATACCTCGGAAGACGCTTGACCGAAGAAGCTCTGGCCGTTAGCGGCCATTTCGCGCAGCTTCGCGGTCGGTTGATACAGGGCACCCAGCTCGGCGTATTGGTCAGCCAGGGCTACGAATTCAGCCACACCGATGGAATCGATATAGCGCAGCGCACCGCCACGGAACGGAGGGAAGCCAATGCCGTAGATCAGGCCCATGTCGGCTTCGGCAGCCGTCTCGACGATGCCGTCTTCCAGGCAGCGGACCGTTTCCAGGCAGAGCGGGATCATCATCCAGTTGACGATGTCTTCGTCAGTCACTTCGCGCTGTTCGTAGACAATCGGCTTGAGCACTTCCAGCACCGCCGGGTCGTTGACCTTTTTCGGCTTGCCCTTCTTGTCCGTCTCGTAGGCGTAGAAACCCTTGCCGTTCTTCTGGCCCAGACGATTGCCTTCGTACAAGGCGTCGATGGCCGAGCGGCGGTCGTCCTTCATGCGGTCCGGGAAACCTTCCGCCATCACGTCACGGCCATGGTGGCCGGTGTCGATACCGACAACGTCCATCAGGTAGGCAGGCCCCATCGGCCAGCCGAATTTTTCCATGACCTTGTCGATGCGCACGAAGTCCACACCTGCGCTGACCAGCCTGGCGAAACCGCCGAAGTACGGGAACAGTACGCGATTGACCAAAAAGCCCGGGCAGTCGTTGACCACGATCGGGTTCTTGCCCATTTTCTTGGCGTAGGCAACGGTCGTCGCGACTGCTTCTTCGCTGGATTTCTCGCCACGAATGACTTCAACCAGCGGCATCATGTGCACCGGATTGAAGAAGTGCATGCCGACGAAGTTTTCCGGACGCTTGAGGGCCTTGGCCAGCAGGCTGATCGAGATGGTCGAGGTGTTGGAAGCGAGGATGGTGTTTTCACCCACGTTGGCTTCGACTTCAGCCAGCACGGCCTGCTTGACCTTCGGATTTTCTACTACCGCTTCAACCACCAGATCGACAGTGCCGAAATCGCCGTAGGACAGCGTAGGACGAATCGCGTTTAGCGCTTCGGCCATCTTCGCAGCGGTCAGACGGCCTTTTTCCAGACGACCACCCAACAGCTTGGAGGCTTCGTTCAGGCCCAGCTGGATGGCTTCTTCGCGGATGTCCTTCATCAGGATCGGCGTGCCTTTGACCGCCGACTGATAGGCAATGCCACCGCCCATGATCCCGGCACCCAGTACGGCTGCCTGTTTCACGTCGCGGGCGACCTGGTCGTAGCCCTTGGCTTTCTTCTTCAGCTCCTGATCGTTCAGGAACAGGCCGATCAGGCTGTGTGCGGCGGAGGTTTTGGCCATTTTCACGAAACCGGCGGCTTCGATTTCCAGCGCCTTGTCACGGCCGAAGTTGGCGGCTTTCTGGATGGTCTTGATGGCTTCGACAGGGGCTGGATAGTTGGGCCCGGCCTGACCTGCGACAAAACCCTTGGCGGTCTCGAATGCCATCATCTGCTCGATGGCATTCAGCTTGAGCTTGTCCAGTTTTGGCTGGCGCTTGGCCTTGTAATCGAACTCGCCGGAAATGGCGCGCTGGATCAGGTCAAGTGCCGCTGCCTGGAGTTTTTCAGGTGCAACCACAGCATCGACAGCACCGACTTTCAAAGCGTCTTCTGCTGCGTTTTCCTTGCCGGATGCGATCCATTCGATCGCGTTATCAGCGCCGATGATGCGTGGCAGACGCACGGTGCCGCCGAAGCCCGGGTACAGACCCAGTTTGACTTCAGGCAGGCCGATACGCGCGCTGCTGGATATGACGCGGTAATCGGCGGCCAGGCACATTTCCAGCCCGCCACCCAGCGCGATGCCATTGATGGCGACCACAGTAGGTACGCCAAGGTCTTCGAAATCACTGAAGATTCTGTTGGCTTCAAGATTGCCCGCCACCAGTTCGGCTTCCGGCAACTTGAAGTTGTCGACGAACTCGGTGATGTCGGCGCCGACAATGAATGAATCCTTGCCACTGCTGACAATCACGCCCTTGACCGACGTGTCTGCCTTGATGGCATCCACCGCCTGGCGCAGTTCATTGAGGGTGAGGCGGTTGAACTTGTTGACGGACTCACCCTTGAGGTCGAAATTCAATTCGACGATGCCACTTTCAAGAGCCTTAACCGTGATGGCTTTACCTTCGTAAATCATCAACTGATCTCCACGATATGGAAGCTGAACAATACTCGCCGAACGTTAACGTTCGACGAGGCTACGACGTCGCCGTCGATGAACACGCCAAATCACACGTATACCCGCTGCGACGTGGTAGCCAGGATTCTGTAAGAGCCGTCTGGCGACCAAACGCTCATTTCATACGCCCGTTTGATTTGGGTACGCACACCATCGGGCAAAACCGGACGATTGTCAATTCGACAAAACACTCAGGAAATTGCGTGTCTGCCGCAAGGTGTGAGCGCTTCATAATGATGCCCCCGACCGCCTCCGATCCGCCATCATTCGCCGAAGTGATAGTGGATTGTCCCGCACAATGCGCAGCGTCATGCGTTAGCGCTGATGAGCCGGGATGAGCCCGTCAATCAAGCTTAAAACGCACCACCATAGAGCATCAGCAAAAAATATTGGCAGGAACCGCGACAAAAAGAAGCAAAGGGTCTAGAGTCGCAATACTGCGCCACAAGAGGCTCGCAATGCAGCTGATTTGCGGGTGCGCAACAGCGATGGCCGACATGGCAATTACAGCCTGTCGGCACGCGACGAATTATCGGCCTGCCTGGCCAACCCCGGCCCGATGTTGTTATCGGGCTTTTTATTGCCTGCGATTCAGGCTCAGGCCAGTGCCTTGAGCACTGCATTGATGTGCTGCAGGACCAGCGGCTCGCCCCTCTCCGCCCAGTACACTGCGATCATCTGCGAGTCGGCTTCGACCTTGAAGACATCGGAAGGCAGCGTGCGAAAATGGCTCAGCAGCTTCTCGTCTTCGCAGACTTCGCGCCAGCGATTGAGCCACACGCCTGGCTCGGTCTGCCAATACGCCCAGGCGTCGGCATGCGAACCCAGGCGCGGGCGATGGTACTGCGCGCAAGGGCTGGGCGGCTCCTTGGCGAGCCAGTGCGGCCACTCTTGCGGCGTCAATTGCATGCCCATGCCCATAAGGCGCGCCTCCATGCGCAGCGCCATCCTGCCGTTCTGATGGCGCGAGGGACGCAACCAGACCAGTGGACTCAACATGACACAAATGATTGACAGGATTATCCAGACCGTCATATTTCTTGCCCCCGGTCTCTCGTCAGACCTTTCATAACATTTTTGAAAACAGTGGCTTGCACAAGAAGCCGCTCTGGGGTCTGCCCAGATGCGCACGAAAGCGCCATACTCCCAGCATCGCAATTCTCCCGGAGGACACCTTCATGCCGTATAAACACGTTCTGGTTGCCATTGACCTCACCGATGAGTGTGACCCGGTCATCCGCCGCGCCAGCATGCTGGCAAAAACCAGCGGCGCGAAGTTGTCGATCGTGCATATCGTCGAGCCCATGGCCATGGCCTTCGGTGGCGACGTACCGATGGACCTTTCGCAACTGCAACAGCAGCAGTTCGATCAGGCCAAGGAAAAACTCAAGCAAGTGCAGGCCAAATACAAGGACCTGGAAGTCGACGAAGGCGAAAGCCATCTGGTCTACGGACAGCCACGTCAGGAAATCCATCAACTGGCCAAGAATCAGGGCTGCGACGTGATAGTCGTCGGCAGCCATGGTCGTCATGGCCTGGCATTGCTGCTTGGTTCAACCACCAACGACGTTGTGCATGGCGCCCCGTGCGATGTGCTGGCGGTCCGTCTCAAGAAGCCTGAATGACCTGATGCGGCAATAGCAAAAAGCCCGGTTACCCGGGCTTTTTTGCATCTCGTCAACGCCGTGGACGATTACTCGTCCAGCTCGGCCCAACGCCCCAGCAGCGTATCCAGTTCAGCCTGGAGGTTTTCCAGCTGCGCCAGTACCGCAGCCGTCTGCTCGGCCGAACGCTGATAGAAATCCGGCTCGGCCATTTCCGCATTCAGGGCAGCCATCTTCCCTTCCACTTCATCGATCTGTGCCGGCAAGGCTTCCAGCTCGCGCTGATGCTTGTAGCTGAGTTTCTTTTTTGCCACCGGCATGTCCTGCGCGGCGACCGGAGCCGCTTGGACCACTGCACTGGCCAGCTCGGCCTTGCCTGACTTGGTGTCGGCAACGCCCAGCAGACGCGGCGAACCGCCCTGACGCAGCCAGTCCTGATAGCCGCCCACATACTCGCGAACCTTGCCTTCACCTTCGAACACCAGGGTACTGGTGACGACGTTGTCGAGGAATGCCCGGTCGTGACTGACCATCAACACAGTGCCCTTGAAGGTCAGCAGCACCTCTTCGAGCAGCTCCAGCGTTTCCACGTCCAGGTCGTTGGTCGGTTCGTCGAGTACCAGCAGGTTGGCCGGTTTGCTGAACAGCTTGGCCAGCAACAGACGGGCACGCTCGCCACCGGACAGCGCCTTGACCGGCGTGCGGGCACGCTGCGGGCTGAACAGGAAGTCACCCAGGTAGCTCAGCACATGACGGCTCTGGCCATCGATGTCGATGAAATCACGACCTTCGGCAACGTTGTCGATCACGGTTTTTTCCAGATCGAGCTGGTGACGCAACTGGTCGAAGTAAGCAACGTCGAGACGCGTGCCCACTTCAACCTTGCCGGCAGTCGGCTGCAGATTGTCGAGCATCAGCTTGAGCAACGTGGTCTTGCCAGTACCGTTGGCACCGAGCAGACCGATACGGTCTTCACGCTGCAGGACCATGGAGAAGTCCTTGATCAGCGTCGGCCCGCCCGGATGAGCGAAGCTGACGTTCTCAAGGATCATGACCTGCTTGCCGGATTTCTCGGCAGTGTCCAGCTGGATGTTGGCCTTGCCGGTGCGTTCACGGCGCTCGCTGCGCTCTACCCGCAGTTCTTTCAGTGCGCGCACACGGCCTTCGTTACGGGTGCGGCGGGCCTTGATGCCCTGACGAATCCACACCTCTTCCTGCGCCAGACGCTTGTCGAAGAGTGCGTTGGCAGTCTCTTCGGCGGCCAGTGCGGCTTCCTTGTGAACCAGGAAGCTGGCGTAATCGCCGTTCCAGTCGATCAGGCCACCGCGGTCCAGCTCCAGAATGCGGGTGGCAAGGTTTTGCAGGAACGCCCGGTCGTGCGTGATGAACAGCACGGCGCCCTGGAAATCCTTGAGGGCTTCTTCAAGCCAGGCGATGGCGCCGATGTCCAGGTGGTTGGTCGGTTCGTCGAGCAGCAGCAGGTCCGGTTCGGAAACCAGCGCCTGAGCCAATAGAACGCGACGACGCCAGCCGCCGGACAGTTCGGCGAGGGTCTTGTCGGCAGGCAACTGCAAACGGCTCAGGGTGCTGTCGACCAGTTGCTGCAAACGCCAGCCATCGCGGGCTTCGAGGTCCTGCTGAACATGCATCAGCTTGTTCAGGTCTTCCTCGGTGACGCAGTTCTGCGCCAGATGATGATATTCAGCGAGCAAGGCACCGACGCCGTCCAGACCTTCGGCCACCACATCGAACACTGTCCGTTCGTCGGCTACCGGCAGTTCCTGGGGCAATTCGCCGATCTTGAGACCTGGCGCGCGCCAGACAGCGCCTTCGTCGGGCTTCTGAACGCCTTTTACCAGCTTCAACATGCTGGATTTGCCTGTGCCGTTACGGCCGATGATGCACACCCGCTCACCACGGGCGATCTGCCAGGACACCTTGTCCAATAACGGCATGGCGCCGAAAGCAAGGGACACATCGCTGAATTTGAGCAGGGTCATGAGCTTCTCCAAAAACCGGGCGCGCATTCTACCTGAGATAGCATGCGGATGTCGGGTTTCGTGGCACCCGTATCGACATCAAGACACCTTTATAACCGCCAATTATTTCTACATGAGTCAAGCTTGTCGGCAATGCTTTCACCAAGAGCTGGCAAAAGGCTAAGCTAGCTGTACTTTTCACCGACTCATCTGCTCGGAAGTCTCATGCGCAGTCGTTTTTTCAGCTTTTTATCGTGCCTGCTCCTCTCCGCCACCGCCGTCCAGACTGCTCATGCGGTAGACCTCAACCAACAACGCAAATATTACGACGAAGCAAAGCGCGCACTGGCCAAGGGCGATTCAGGCCCCTATCAGATGTACAGCACGGCGCTGGCCGACTACCCGCTGGAACCGTACCTTGAGTACGACGAACTGACCGCGCGCCTGAAAACGGCGAGCAATGCCGAAATCGAAAAGTTTCTGGCCGAACATGGCGACCTGCCGCAGGCCAACTGGATGAAGCTGCGCTGGTTGCGCTGGCTGGCGGAACGTGGCGACTGGCAGCCCTTCGTCAAGTATTACGACCCGAAGATGAAGTTCGTCGAACTGGACTGCCTTTACGGGCAGTATCAGTTGAACAACAACAAACGCGCCGAAGGCTATGCCAGTGCCGAAAAGCTCTGGATGACCGGCAAGACATTACCGGCTGCCTGTGACGGGTTTTTCGCCCAGTGGGCGGCAGCGGGTCAATTGACCGAACAGAAGCGCTGGCAGCGCGCCAAGCTGGCGGCCCAGGCGGCCAATTACAGTCTGGCCAACACGCTGGTCAACAGCCTCAACTCGCTGGCTCCGCAGGGACGCCTGCTGCTAGCTGTCGCGCAGAAGCCGGAACTGGTCAACAACCCTTCGCAGTTTGCCCCGGTAGATGAAGCCATGTCCGACGTGGTCGGGCTCGGTCTGCGCCGCCTCGCCAAACAGGACCCGCAGAAAGCCCTGTCGATGCTGGACGGCTATGCCGCGACCATGCATTTCTCTCGCGAAGAGCAGGTCGAGATCGCCAAGCAAATCGGCCTGACCCTGGCCCGTCGCTATGACGACCGCGCACTTGAGGTCATGACCCGATACGATCCCGAACTGCGCGACGACACGGTCACCGAGTGGCGTATGCGCCTGCTGCTGCGCCTGGGTCGCTGGGAGGACGCTTACGAACTGGCGCGTCGACTGCCCAAGGATCTGGCAGCGACCAATCGCTGGCGCTATTGGGAAGCCCGCTCGCTGGAACTGGCGCAACCGAACAGCCCGCTGATTGCCTCGCTGTACAAGGATGTCGCCAAGGAGCGTGATTTCTATGGCTTCCTGGCCGCCGACCGCACCCAGAGCCCGTACCAGCTCAATAACAAGCCGCTGTTGCTCAGCCAGGCGCTGATCAACAAGGTGCGCAACACGCCTGGCGTGCGTCGCGCACTGGAGTTTCATGATCGGGGCGAAATCGTCAACGGCCGACGCGAGTGGTATCACGTCAGCCGCTTGTTCAATCGTGACGAAATGGTTGCCCAGGCCAAACTGGCCTATGACATGCAGTGGTATTTCCCGGCGATCCGCACCATCAGCCAGGCGCAGTACTGGGACGATCTGGATATCCGCTTCCCGATGGCGCATCGCGACACACTGGTACGCGAAGCCAGGGTACGGGGCCTGCATTCAAGCTGGGTGTTTGCAATTACCCGGCAGGAAAGCGCGTTCATGGACGACGCCCGCTCGGGTGTCGGCGCTGCTGGCCTGATGCAATTGATGCCGGCGACCGCCAAGGAAACGGCGCGCAAATACAGTATCCCGCTCGCCTCACCCCAGCAGGTACTGGACCCGGACACCAATATCCAGCTGGGCGCTGCCTACCTGAGCTCGGTACACGCCCAGTTCAACGGCAACCGCGTACTCGCCTCGGCTGCCTACAACGCAGGCCCCGGCCGCGTGCGGCAGTGGCTGAAGGGCGCCAACCACCTGGCATTCGATGTCTGGGTAGAAAGCATCCCGTTCGACGAAACCCGGCAGTATGTGCAGAACGTGCTGTCTTATTCGGTGATCTACGGCCAGAAGCTCAATTCCCCCCAGCCCCTGGTGGACTGGCACGAGCGTTTCTTCGACGACCTCTGATCGCCCGGCAGATCTGTCGGGGGAAGCGCCCAGTCGAGCGCTTTCCCAGAATCGACGATGCTACTCCAGCACCTCGACCGGCATTCCCACTTCAAGCTCTCCTGGCCCGTCGTTGACCATGTTCTGGCCGAACATCACATTGCCCTCCACTTCGCGGTACGTCTTGAGCGTGGCGAAAGGCTCGCGGTCCGCACTGCGTTCGCCGGTGGCAGGATCGATGGTGGTCAGAATGCAGCGTGCGCATGCCTTGAGCAGATGAAACTCGATATCGCCGATACGAATGCGCTTCCAGCCATCTTCAGCGAAGGCCTCGGCACCTTCGATTACCAGATTGGGCCTGAAGCGCAGCATCTCCATCGGCCTGCCCATGCGCGCGGACAGGTCATCGAGCGAACCCTGACCGATCAGCAACAGCGGAAAACCATCGGCGAAATTTACCCGACCTTCATCGTGACCGTGGCCGCCAGGCATCCAGCGCGCGCGTTCAACAGGCATGTACACCATACGCGTGGGCTTGCCGATGAAGCGACTGACCCACTCGGCCGCCACCTCACCCGCATCCGGCACTTGCAGGGAATCACGCCAGACCGTCACGCCACGCAGGCTGGCCTCGACATCCAGCGGAACCGCCACATCCAGAGAGTCGAAACCGGGCGCAGAAAGGGTCACGCCGCCACCGGCATTCCACAGCACTGACAACTGCGACATATGCGCGATGGCGCGCTGCGTGAAGAACCGGCCAGTGCTTGCGTCGACCAGCATCCAGCGCCGGTCACCCGCCAGCCCCATCGAGTCAAACGATGCACGTTGCAACGTCTCGGCCTTGCAGGACTTGAGCGGGAAGCGATAGAGCGAGCTGAGACGTAACATGAGGGCCGGTTCCTTGAATGGCGCGATAAGCTTTGATGCAGGTATCAAAGCTTATACGAAGCGGTTCCGGCAGGCATCATGGATGGACGGGTCGGGCTGTTTTCAGATGATCATCAGCAGACGTTCGCGCACGACCTCGACCAACTTGTCGGGCTGGAATTTGGACAGGAAATTGTCGCAGCCGACCTTCTTGACCATCGACTCGTTGAAGCTGCCGGACAGCGAGGTGTGCAGCACGATATACAGTGCACGCAGGCGCGGATCGTTACGAATCTCGGTCGTCAGACGATAACCGTCCATTTCCGGCATTTCCGCATCGGTGAAGACCATCAGCAGTTTTTCCTGCACGTTTTCGCCAGCGTCTGCCCAGCCCTTGAGCATGTTCAGCGCTTTGAGGCCATCGCTGGCCACGTGCAGCTTCAAACCCAGTTGCGACAGGGTGTCGCGCAACTGAGCCAGCGCCACCTTGGAGTCGTCAACCAGCAGCACTTCACGGCCGCGGGCATGTTCCAGCACCGGATCTTCGAGTTTTTCGCGGGAGACCTTGGCGTTGTAAGGCACGATTTCGGCGAGGACTTTTTCAACGTCGATGATCTCGACCAGTTGATCATCGACCTTGCTGATCGCGGTCAGGTAATGCTGGCGGCCGGCACTGGCCGGTGGCGGCATGATCGCATCCCAGTTCATATTGACGATGCGATCCACGCCGCCGACCAGGAATGCCTGAACAGAGCGGTTGTATTCGGTAACGATGATGGTGCTGCCAGGCCCCGGCACCAGCGGACGCATACCGATGGCCTGGGACAGGTCAATCACCGGGAGCGTCTGGCCGCGCAGGTTGACCACGCCGCACACGAACGAATGACGTTGCGGCATAAGGGTCAGCTTGGGCAGTTGAAGTACTTCCTGGACCTTGAACACGTTGATCGCGAACAATTGCCGACCGGCAAGGCGAAACATGAGGATTTCCAGGCGATTCTCGCCCACCAGCTGTGTGCGTTGATCTACTGTGTCGAGAATGCCTGCCATTTTAGCTCCAGAAGCAATGGTCATGATGAGTCTGTAGACGCTGTATCGGCTGAAAAGGCCGGACCTTAATAGCAATGAAGACCTTGCCCAGACATTGATATCACTTTAACATCATGGTCTACTTGTGTCGCACCGCCGTCGAGCGGACACGCTCGCAAAACCATCTGCATCTGTGACACATCACGCGCCTTGAACGGGCATCCATCGATCATCCCTGAAAAGTCAATCAGGGATCACCTGATATGATCGACATATAATTGCCACTATCGTGACCGTATTCCCATTGCCTGCAGGGAGCCAGCCCCGTGCCAGCTTTCCTGTCCATGCAATCGAGCGGCGTCGTAGCGCGGTGCCTCGGACCTGCTGAGTGTTACGCAGCCTTTGGAAGGCCTGATGCCGACAACGGCGAAGCAATCGAGTTACTCAGGGCTGCCTGTATGAAACACCCATATTCTCGTTATCTGCAACATTCAGAAACGCCCTACAGACTTTCGTTTGGAATCGACATTAACTGTCAGCCATCCGCCTTGGGCGGAAGTTTGCTATCCATGATCTGTGGAGACAAAGGATGTTGAGCAGCAACGATTGGCAGCACAAACATGACCAGTTCCTGAGTACGTCTCAGGCACTCCTGTACAAGTCCGAAGAATGCCTGGCGCATCTGGAGCTGATCTCCAACGACGAGGACGCCATTGGCTGCCTGGTGACCAGCCTGCGAAAGCTCGCCCAAGAGGCACAGGCCGCTTCGGTGCCCTGCATCGCCGATTTCTCCAGGCAACTGTGTCAGCGTCTTGAGATGGGCAGCCAGCCCCACGAGCTCTCTCAGGAAGCATTGTTGACGGTCAAAAACTGCCTGACGCTTATTTCATGGCAGGTCGAGTTGCTCGACCCGAACACGGGAGAGTTGAAAATGGACAACGAAGAACAGCTGGAACTGCTGGAAAAACTCGCCAGCGCGTCCAGATCGCCTGCCTCTCCTGCTGATGCTACCCGCCAGTAACCGTAACCCCCAGCCAGCGGACCGCCGCCCCCGTATCGATCATCACGGCTGCGTGCAGCTCAGTGAGCTGTCGCAGGAACGTCATTCGGTGTCCGACAGGTGAACACTGATTAACGGCATCACTGGGGTAGTATTACCCCGAACGCTGCCGTCAGTATTGGAGAGAGGCCGCTCGCCAGCATGAGTCGGCCCATTTACACGAAGAGCCTCGATGACCTGCAATCTGTTACTGATCGATGACCATGCCCTGATCAGAGCCGGTGTGCGAGCGCTGGTGTCGAACATTCCGGGCTATGCCATCGTTGGCGAAACTGCCGACGGCGCTCAGTTGACGAGTCTTGCGCAGAGACTCCAGCCTGACATCATCCTGCTCGACATCTGCATGAAAAACGTCGACGGCCTCTGTGTACTGAAGCAACTGCGGCAAGCGCATCCACACTGCAAGGTTCTGATTCTTTCGATGTGCAGCGACCCGGACATGATCCAGCGTGCGCTGGAAGCAGGTGCTCATGGCTACCTGCTCAAGGACGCCACGATCACCGACCTGAAACAGGCACTGGATACCGTGCGCAGCAATGAGTGCTACCTGAGCCCGGCGATTGCGCACATCGTGATCGAGCACACCCACGGTGCCACTCAACACGAAAAACGCCTGGCATCGAAACAGCGGTACAACCTCACGGCGCGCCAGCTCGAAATCCTGCGCCTGATCGTGCGCGGCAAATCCACCCGAGAGATAGCCAGCGGCCTGGGGCTCAGCATCAAGACCGTCGAAACTCATCGCTCGCAGATCATGAAGCGCTTGCAGATCTACGAGGTCGCCGGCCTGGTGCTGTTTTGCGTGCGCGAACGGATCATCAGTCTGGATGATTGAGCAGCGGCGTGCGGCTCAATAACGGTGAATCCAAAGGCAAATGGATGCGTAACGCGCCCGGACGGGCAACAAAACGCAGGTCTTCACCGGACAATGGCTCGCCGTCCAGGTTGATGTCCAGTCCTTGGGCAGACTTGAGTTCTACCCATGGCAAACGCGCCCGAATGAACATGTTGTCGATGCCCAGCCCCCCTTCCAGCAGCCGCCTGAACGTACCGACCACCTCTTGAGGCGCTGGCAGGATGCTGATGTCGAGCAGGCCATCATCGGCCAGCGCATTCGGGCAAAGTTCATGACCGCCACCCGCTTGCCGGCCGTTGCCGATACCCAACGCCAGCAGGTCGCCGCGCCAGTGAAAATCGGGACCGGTGAGTTCGCCATGCGCGGCATGCAGCTCACTGAAACGCGTCAGGCCGGTGAACAGATAGGCCGCGCCACCCAGCACCTTTTTCAGGTCTTCCGACGTGTTGGCGGTGACCTGACTGCCGAAGCCGCCAGTCGCCATATTCAGGAACAGCTTGCCACCCACCTCACCCAGATCAACAGCGCTTGGCTCCACGTCCATGAGTCGCAAGGCTTGCGATACCTCGAGCGACACACCGGCAGCACGGGCAAAATCGTTGGCGGTGCCCAGCGGCAGAATGGTCAGGCTGGCTTCAGGTTCGTTGGCCAGCGCCAGTGCCTCGGCGATATCACGCAAAGTGCCGTCGCCGCCGCCCGCTACGATATGGCGATGCCCGGCGGCCAGCGCTTCATTGACCAGACGCGCTGCATCACCGCCCTCCCAGGTGACCCTGACGTCCAGCTCCCAGCCTTGCTGGCGCTTGTCGGCGACAGCATCACGCACGTCTTCGTTGACTGACTGCTTGCCGTGAAGAATGAGCATTGCCCTGCGTTGTGTCATGACACCTCCTCTGATGAACCGTGCAGATGAAACCCGGTGAGCAATGCTCTTTTCAATGCCTGTCAGCGCCCGACCGCATTTTGCGCGGCGCATGAGTGTGACCCCATCCAGCGGAAAAAAGCCCATCGTTCGAGGAAAATTTTTTCAGCCAGTCAGGCGGGCTTGAGGCCCCGCTATTGCTATGCCTGACGACAGAGAAGTGTGCCTGAATCATGGCGTGTGTCAGGAATGAAACACGTTTCGCCGAACACTTTTCGCTGCATGAGCTTTACTGACAACGAAATCACTCATTTGAGGGGTTTTTCATTCACAAACGATTGAAAAGTCTTAAATAAAATTCGGAAACGGACGACATATATAAAGTGTTATTCACAAAAGACAGTCCCAATTAGCCATCACCTTGACACGTCAATGACTACGCTTGAAACGAAAATCAGCACAACGATGCTTTTCCGACGCTGCATACAGGCAGTCAGAAACTCGGAAGTCAGCTGAGACCGGACGCCTACAGGGAGTGAAGAAGTTTTATGAGGTTACAGCCGGTTGACAGTCTTTCGCTCACCCGCACCAGTCTGGTCGAGTACTTTCTCTTCGGTATTCGTCTGACCCACGGCATCGCCTGCATGCTCCCCGGGCTGATGATCATGCTGCTGACCAAGGACAGCAGACCGGAAGCGCCAGAGAGCTATCTGGCGATCATGCTGTTCTTCGGTTTTGTCGGCGTACTGATGTTCCAGGCCATGGGGGTCTATTCCGAAGCCCTGTTCAGTAACGACTTGCGCATGGGAACGATGGCCCTGGCTTGGTCTGCTGCATTCGGCCTGCTGCTGTTCATGCAACAGGCGCTGGGCATGTTCGGCTACCTTTCCAACGAAGAACTGCTCATCTGGTACCTGGGCAGCCTCGCCCTGTTCGGCATCACTCGCCTGCTGCTGCTGATGTTATTCAAGCACCAGATGCGCAAGGGTGTGTTCTTGCAGCACGCAGTCATTCTGGGGGCCACGGAAAACGGCCAGCGTCTGGCCGAATACCTGCTCGAGCATCAGGACATTCGCTCGGGCGTGACCGGTTTCATCGATGACCGCATCGGGCGCCTGCCCAAGACCGTGGCCAATCTGCCCATGTTGGGCAACACCAGCGATCTGGAGCGGCTGATTCGCGAAGAGAAAGTCACCCAGGTACTGGTCGCCCTGCCCTGGACGGCGGAAAACCGCATGGACTACATCATTCGCGAGTTGCGCAGGCTGCCGGTGAACGTACTGCTGGTGCCGGACATGATTGCCTTTCGGCACACCCACAACCGCATCACAGAAGTCGCCAGGCTGCCGATGTTCAATGCCTCGGACGTGCCGCTCAATGGCTGGTCGCCATTCATCAAGCGGGCCGAGGACATCGTCCTGTCTTCGCTGGCAGTGCTGGCGTTGTCGCCGGTCATGCTGCTGGTGGCGCTGGCGATCAAGCTCGACTCGCCGGGCCCGGTGTTGTTTCGCCAGAAACGCTATGGCTACAACAACCGCTTGATCGAAGTGTTCAAGTTCCGCTCCATGCATCAGCACCAGGCCGATGCGACCGCCGAACAACAGACCACTCGCGGCGATTCCAGAATCACCCGGGTTGGCCGCTTCATTCGCAAGACCAGCTTGGATGAATTGCCCCAGTTGTTCAACGTGGTCGCCGGCAGTATGTCGATGGTCGGTCCGCGTCCGCATGCGACCGCCACCAAGGCGGCAGGCATTCTGTTCGAACAGGCGGTGAAGGAGTACACGTCGCGCCATCGCGTCAAACCCGGCATCACCGGGCTGGCGCAGATCAATGGCTATCGGGGTGAAACAGACACCGTTGAAAAAATCGAAAAACGCGTCGAGTTCGATCTCGAGTACATCGAAAACTGGTCCGTCTGGTTCGACCTGTACATCCTTATGCGCACTGTTCCGGCAGTGATCTTCACCCGCGAGGCTTACTGATGAGCACTCTCATTCCCTGCATCATCGCCGGTGGCTCCGGCACCCGTCTGTGGCCAGTCTCGCGCGAAGCCATGCCAAAACCGTTCATGCGCCTTCCGGACGGTGAAAGCCTGTTACAGAAAACCTTCCTGCGCGCAGTCGGCCTGCCTGGCGTCGATCGCCTGCTGACCGTCACCAACCGGGAAGTGTACTTCCGTACCGTGGATGACTATCGCCAGCTCAACAAAGGCAAGGCGCGTCTGGATTTCATCCTCGAACCCTTCGGACGCAATACGGCCGCCGCCGTGGCCGCCGCGGCCCTGCATGTCAGCCAGCAATATGGGGATGATGCGCAATTGCTGGTGCTGCCTGCCGATCACCTGATCACCAATCTTGATGCGTTTTCCAGGGCGGTGAGCGCCGCGCAGCAACTGGCTGCCGAGGGTTGGCTGGTCACCTTTGGCATCCTGCCGAGCGCGCCGGAAACCGGCTTTGGTTACATCGAGAAAGGCCAGGCGCTCAACGCGGATGGCTGCCAGGTAGCGCGTTTTGTGGAGAAACCCGACGCCGCCACCGCTCAGGCCTGGCTGGATGGCGGCCAGCACCTGTGGAACGCCGGGATGTTCTGCATGCGCGCCGATGCCGTGTTGCGCGAATTTCAAACCCACGCCCCTGACGTGCTGAGCGCAGTGCTGGCCTGCCTGGAATCCAGCCAGCGCAAGGAAGGTAACCGCGAGCTGCAAATCGAGCTGGACAGCGATGCATTTGGCCTAGTGCCGGACATTTCCATCGATTACGCGCTGATGGAGCGCTCCGAAAAAGTCGCCGTCGTACCGTGCGACCTCGGCTGGAGCGACATCGGTTCGTGGAAGGCGGTACGTGAACTGACCGCCGCCGACGCGCACGGCAACCAGTGCAATGGCGAAACCGTGCTGCACGATGTCACTAATTGCTACATCGACTCGCCGAAGCGGCTGGTCGGCGCCATAGGTGTCGATAATCTGATCATCGTCGACACCCCGGACGCCCTGTTGATCGCAGACGGCCGACGCAGTCAGGACGTGAAGATCATTGCTCAGGAACTCAAGCGTCAGGGCCACGATGCCTATCGTCTGCACCGTACCGTCACCCGGCCCTGGGGCACTTACACCGTGCTGGAAGAAGGCAAGCGGTTCAAGATCAAGAGGATTGTGGTTCGCCCGCAGGCGTCCCTGTCACTGCAGATGCACCATCACCGCAGCGAACACTGGATCGTCGTCAGCGGCATGGCCACGGTCACCAATGGCGAGCGCGAATTCATGCTCGACACCAACGAATCGACGTTCATCAAACCGGGCTTTACCCACCGGCTGGTCAATCCGGGCGTGATCGATCTGGTCATGATCGAAGTCCAGAGCGGCGAGTACCTGGGCGAAGACGACATCGTGCGCTTCACCGACATTTACGGACGTGTACCCGAGCAGGCTGTAAAGAGCTGATTAGCACCCCGCCACCATGAATTTATTACCCGTAAGGGAGCCGTATTTGTGCATGACAGGAGTTCAGGAACAATGAAGAGCATGATGCTGATCGCCAGCTTATTGCTGTTGAGCGCGTGCAATACCCCTTCGAGAATCGGCCTGCCCGATGATCGTGCACAGATCGAGGCCAGCCAGGCGGCGGGCCGGGCGCTGGCCGGCAAGCCTTTGCCACCGGAGCGCATTCGGGCCGGCGATACGCTGAGGATCGTGCGTAACAGTGGCGAGGCGCCTTCTATTTCAGCGTTCACGGCCAACTCCATCTATGAGCTGACGCTGTTTCAGGTGCTCAACGACGGCACGTTTTCCTACCCCTACATCGGCACGGTCAAGGCTGCCGGTCTTACGTTGCCACAATTGAATGACCTGCTGGAAAGCAAGCTGCAGAACGTCTACCGCGAGACGGCGCTGACCATCAATATCTCGCAGTCGCCGGGCAATACCGTGTTCGTGGGCGGTGCCGTGCGCAACTCGGTCACCCTGTCCACCAGCATTGCTACCAACCTGGAGCAGGCCATCGTCGGGGCTGGCGGTGTGGCGCTGGATGCGGATGCCGGTCAGGTCGCGTTATTGCGTCAGGAAGAAAACGGCCTCTACAAGACCTACCTGTTCGACTACAGCAAGTTCCTCTGGGCAGGTGCAGGAGGCCCCACGGCGCCGGTGCTGTTGAAGCGCGGCGACATCGTGTTTGTTCCCAAATCATCGGTCGGCAACAAGGTTGACGGCGTTTCCCTGTATTTCAACCAGTTGATCCCCTTTGCGAAGTCGATCGGCCTGGGCTTGAACTACGAGCTGCGCAACAACAATTAATTGTCAGGGAAACAGACATGATCAACATCCGCTCATTCCGCGACCTGCTGCGCCTGTTCTTCATCTTCAAGCGCGAAGTCAAGATTACTGTGCTGGCGACCTTCGTCATCATTCTGCTGGGCGCGTTTCTGCTCCCGAATCGCTATGAATCGACCGCGCTGTTGCTGGTCAAACCCGGCCGTGACAGCAACACCGTGCCGATCGAGCTTTCCGACCGCCAGGCCATCGTATTGCCCAGCGGCCTGCGCGACCCCTTGCTGGACGAAGAGCGCATGCTGACCGGGCGACCGATCATGCGCGCCGTGTCCGAGAAATACCTCGCTGAATTGTCCATGGCACAACCCGAAACCGGCGTATTGGCCTCGGTAAAAAACGGCCTCAAGGCGGTCGTTGGCGGCATCGTGGAAGGCATTCGCAGCGTTCTGCAATTCATCGGTCTGGCGGAAAAACGCGCGCAGGCCGAGCGATTGGCCGAAGACCTCGAGAAAAACTTCAAGGTGCGCCATGAACCGGGTTCATCGGTGATGGAGCTGACCTTCACCTGGAACGATCCGAGCACCGCACAGACCGTGCTCCGGACCTGGATCGAGGAATACCAGCTGCAACGGACCAAAACCCTGGGCCGGGTCAGTTTGTATGCGTTCTACGAGTCGGAAGTGAAAACCACCGCCGAGAACATCATCGAGTACAAGAAGCAGATCCAGAACTACCTCAACCAACTGAGCGCCGTGAGCATTTCCCAGCGCCTGGCGGATACTTCGCAGGGGCTCAACGACCTGCGCACCGAGCGCAACAACACGATCCGCTCCATCGCTTCGACCAAGGCAGGTCTGGACCTGTTGAAAAAACAGCTGGCCGAGCAGCCCAAGACAGTTTCGGCCGGACGCGAACTGGCGCTCAACCCCAATCGCCAGGACTTGCAGAACCGCATCAATGGCAAGGAAGTGGAACGTCAGGAAATGTTGCGCTCGTTCAAGGAACAGGCGCCGCCGATCCGTGCGGTCAATGAAGAAATCGCCAACCTGAAAAAGCTGCTCAACGAACAGGACGCGACCGTCCAGCGTTCGGAAAGCATCACGCCCAACCCGATCTACAACCGCATGCAGAACGTGTATGCCGACCAGCAGACCAGCTACGCCCGCCTGCAGACCCAGCTCGCCCAGCAGAACGCACAGATTGCGCAACTGGAAAGCGACCGTCAGCAGGCATTGAACCTGGAGCCCGAACTTTCGCGCCTGCAGAACGAGCTGGATGCGTCAGAAAAAAGCTATGCGCTGTACAAGGACAGCCTGGAAAAATCACGTATCGACCGCGAGCTGGACAATAGCCAGATCAGTAACATCGCGTCGATTGAAGAAGCGACCTTCAATCCCAGCCGGGTCTTCCCGAAAAGCATGCTGATGCTGCTTCTGGCCGTTCCGCTGAGCATGGTGGTAGGCGCTCTGGCGCTGTACTTCTTCTACCTCCTCGACCAGCGCATTCATGATGGCGACAAGATCGAAAGCAGCTTCGGCGTGCCGGTCTGGACCAGCTTGCCGGATCTGGAAAGAGCGCAGGAACGCAGTGCCGCGTTCACCTCCAACCTGCACCGGGTGTACGGCATTCTGCCGCTGGATCAGGTCGATGAGCGCGGGCTGACCATCGGCTTCACCTCGGTCAAATCCGGCGCGGGTGTGTCATTCGTGATCGAACGGCTGAGCACCCTATTGACGGAACAGGGTCACCGGGTGCGCACCGAAGGCCGCGGCCCCGCCAGCCCAGGCGAAATCGTGCTGATCAATGCCTCGGCCCTGGCCGCCAATCAGGACGCCTTCGTGCTGCTGCGCAAGGCCAACCTGATCGTGCTGGTGGTGCGGGCTCAGGAAACCACGATACCGATGCTCGAAGACACCTTGAACAACCTTAATACCGCCTTCAAGAAAGTCGACGGCATCATCATCAACCGCCGCCGTTTCGAAGTGCCGGAGCGGGTTCTGAAGTTCCTCAAACGGATCGGGAGCCGAGGCTGATGCGCATTGCCCTGCTGGCCCCGCTGCCACCTGAACAAAACGGTATCGCCGACTATGCCGGGCACCTTCGTCAGGCGCTGGAAGGCCTCGGTCTGCAGATCAGCACGCCGCTGCAAGGGATCGGCAACGACCCTCGGGCCGCTGAGCAGCGCGTGAGGGAAACCGACTGGAGCAGCATTGATCTGGTGCATGCCGAACTGGGCGGCGGGCGGCTCGCAGAGTTTCAGGCGCTGCGCGCGCTGCGTCGGCGTTTTCCAAAGCTGCCACTGACCGCCACCGTTCATGACCCCGAGCGCCTGGTCTGGCGTCGGGAAAAGCTGCCCTGGCCGTTGTCCTTGGCCAGTGGCATGCGTTCGCCGTTGCCGGAAATCGCCACGGTGCTGGCCGATCCATTGTGCCTGCACGAAGAACGGCAGCTGGCCCGGCACATGACCCGGCTGATCACCCTGACCCAGGCCGGAAGCCGCAGCCTCAGGCAGCGCATGGGTCTCAAGCCAGAGCAAATGGTGGTGATCAACCACGGAAATGTGGCCATTGAACCCGTGCCCCTGCCGCCCTTGCAACCACTGCGCCTGCTGTACTTTGGATTTATCTATCGCGGCAAGGGCATCGAAGACCTGCTGGATGCGCTGGCCAGCGTGTTCACCGCCCAGCCGGCGCTGCGTTCAAGCGTGCGCCTTACACTTGCAGGCGGCAGCGAGCCGGAAATGGCCTTCGGCCCGTCCGGCAGCTACCTGGAGCAGTTGCGGCTGCACATTCGCCGGCTGGGCCTGACCGACCTCGTCGACTGGCAACTGGACTTGCCGGCCGAACAGATCCCGCAGGTGATTCAGGCGCATCATGTGATGGTTTTGCCCTATCGTGAATCAAGCAAACTGAAGATTCTCGGTCAGTTGCGCGGTACCAGTGGCGCCTTGTCCTGGGCGGTGGCCTGCGGGCGCGGCGTGATTACGTCGGACGCCCGTTCGTTTGCCGAAGAAGTCTCACACGGCAACGGCATGATCTATCCGCAAGGCGACGTCGAAGGCCTGGCAAACGCTCTGACGCATGTCTGCGCGACGCCGGATCTGGTGGTGCAATGGGCGGTAAAGGCCCTGGACATGGGCAAGTCCCGGGTCTGGGGCCTCACCGCTGAACGTTTTCGGGATGTCTTCCGACAGGCCTGCGAGGTGAAATGACATGCAACGTGCGTCCAGATTCCGACAGACCCTCACCGCAGCGCTGATGACCGCGATGCTGAGCTGCGCCGTTCAGGCAGCGACCGTCCTGAAAGCGCCTCGCGAGGTGGTCTGGAAGGATTTTCTGGGCGTGAACGTGCAGTTTCAGTACTTTGCTCCGGACATCTATCAGCAACAGATGAACCGTCTCGACGAACTGGGCCTGAACTGGGTGAGGCTGACCATCCACTGGCCGATCATCGAGCCGAAGAAGGATCAAGACGCGCTGACCGAACTGGATGCCGCGAGGGCGGCCATCAAGACCCGCCACTACAACACACTGGCGTACCTGGTGGGCTCGGCGCCCTTCGCCAGCAGTGCACCGGCCGACGCGGCCAGCCGCGATCAGTACCCGCCGATGGACTTCAACCTCTTTGCCGCCCGCATGACCGCCCTCGCCCAACGCTATCCGCAGGTCGGCAACTGGCAGGTGTGGAACGAACCGAACATCATCTGGCTGCCCAAGGAAGACCCGGCAGCCTACGCTCGGTTGCTGACCACCACCGCCAATGCGATTCGCTCTGTGCTGCCGGACAAGACCATTGTGACCGCAGGCATGGCGTATTACAGCCAGATGCATAGCACCTCCGGTTATATGCTGCAGACGCTGATCGAAAACGGCCTTGGCAAACAGAATATCGTGGCCGCCTACCACCCCTACTCCGAGTACCCGGAAGGCGACTCGGTGCCCGACCGGGATTTTCTGGTGCGCGCCAACGCCATGAACAACCTGCTGCACGGCAACGGCGTCAGTCAGGTGTGGGCCACCGAATGGGGCTGGTCGAGCTATTCGGGTCCGGTGGAAATGCAGCGGCTGATCGGCACCGACGGCCAGGCGGATTTCACACTGCGCCGCCTGGCAATGATGAGCGCCATGGATTTCCAGCGCATCTTTCTTTTCAACCTCAGCGATCTCGATGAACGCGCCTCGGCCCGCGACCAGGGCTATGGTTTGCTTGATCTGCAAGCCAATCCGAAGCCGGTCTACACCGCGTTACAAAACTTTTTGTCCATCACCGGCCCGCGTTTGCTGCCTGCCGATGCGCCTGCCGTGAGCCGGGTGCCGGACGATCTGTATGCCGTGCCATGGAGCCGTGCCGACGGCACGCGCCTGCTGATGTTCTGGAGCGCCGCCGGCACCTCGCTGACCTTTCCGGACATCAAGGCCGCCGTATTGCATGACCCACTCACCGGCGGGCGTGTTCCGCTGTCAGGCAGCGAAGGCATTACGTTGCTGCTCAAGCCGACGCTACAGATTCTGGAATGGAAACCCTGATCCATGCGAATTCTATGGACAATCCCCTACCTGCCCTGGCCAACCACCAGTGGCGGCAAGACCCGGGAATACCATTTGCTGCGCAACCTGGCCGCGCGCGGGCATCACATCACCTTGCTGGTGCAGTCCAAGACCCCACTCGATGACAGTTGCCGCGCCGCGCTGGAGCCCTGGCTGGAACGCCTGATCGTGGTCGACCGACGCCCGCTGCTCAGCCTGCGCACTTTGCTGGCTGTCGCCTTCGCATCGCCCCCTATGCTGGCCAGCGTCAACGGCTATGCGCCGCAACTGGAGCAGGTTTTCGAAGACTTGCTCAAGGAAGACTGGGACATCATCCAGTTGCAGCACACCTATTCCTTCCAGCCTTTCGAACGCGCGCTCAAGCGCTCGGGCAAGCCGTTCGTGCTCACCGAGCACAACGTTGAATCAGACCTGGGTGCAGCCAGTTACGACCGCCTGCCACGCTGGGCCAGCCTGTTCGCCGTGTATGACCGCTGGCGTTACCGGCGCTGGGAGAAACGCGTATTCAAACAGAGCAGCGAGCTGATTGCCGTCACCGAAGACGACGCCAAGGCGCTCTCACGCCTGAGCGGCAGGGCAACGTCTTACGTGGTCAACAGCGTCGATTGCGGCCACTACGCCAGCGTTCACGCCGACCGCAGCAGCCAGCGTCTGCTGTTCATCGGCAACTACGAATACGGCCCCAATATCGACGCCGTCGAGTGGGCGCTGGACGACATCATGCCCAGGGTCTGGGCGCAGGCGCCGGAGGTGCGCTTTGCCATCGGCGGTTTTGGCATGCCTGACACCTGGCGCGAGCGCTGGCCAGATCCGCGTATCGAATGGCTGGGCTTTGTCCCGGACCTGCGTACCGTGCAGGCCACCGCCGCGATGTTTTTCGCGCCCTTGCGCCAAGGCGGCGGTTCCAAGCTCAAGACCCTGGAAGCCATGGCTGCCGGTCTGCCGGTGGTGACTACCGCGCAGGGTGTTTCCGGACTCTTCGTTACCAACGGCGAGCATTATCTGGGCAGCGAAGAAGCCTCCGGGCTGGCTACGCTGATCGTCGAATACATCGACAAACCTGCCCGGCTCGATCAGATCGGTGAGGCGGGCCGCATAGACGTGCGCACCCGCCATGACTGGTCTGTTTCGGCCGCTCAACTGGAAGTGATCTACACCCGTTTTTCGCTCCCCAAGCAAGGATCGCGCTCATGCGTATAGGACTTGATTACCGCGCTGCAGCCGGTTATCCCATCAGCGGCATCGGTCGCCAGAATTTCGCCCTTGAACGGGCCTTTCGCGCACAGCCGGACGTCCAGCTGCAACTGTTCGGCGTGGCCCCTTATGACCATCCGGTGCGTCGCCTGATGCATGCGCCGCGCTGGGCAGCGCCGCTGGACTCGGTGCATCGCCTGCCTGACCGGCTGCGCTTCGAGGGCGCTTACCTGCCGGAGGCGCTGCGCGATGCCGGGATCGAGATTTACGTCGCCAACATCAATATGGGCCTGCCGCTGGGCCGCAAACCGGCCGGAATGCGCTACGTATTACAACTGCATGACCTGTTCCAGCTCACCCAGCAGAACAATCACGGCTCACGCCTGAAGGCCCGGGTCTACCGGTTGACCGATTACCTGTCGATCAGGTGGTCGTTGAAAGTGGCCGACCAGATCTGGACGCCGTCACAATTCACCGCAGATGAAGCCGCGCGACTGTTCCCGCAGATCAAGCACAAGCTGCGCGTCATACCGTTGCTGGTAGAGAACTTTACTGGTGAACCGGCCGATATCAGCCAGTTGCGCCTGCCTCAGCGCTATTGGCTGTGCGTGGGCACACGCGAGCCGCGCAAGAACATCAAATGGTTCGTCGATGCCTGGCAGACCGCACGCATGCAGTTTGTCGACACCCCCGAGCTGGTGCTGGTGGGTGGCGATGAGCCGTTGACCGAAGCCCAGCGGCAGTTGCCGGGCCTGCACGTGCTGACCGGCTTGAGCGATGCTGAACTGCACACGGTGTACCGCAATGCCGAGCGGCTCTGGCAGCCATCGTGGTGCGAAGGCTTCGGCTTGCCGGTGATCGAGGCGCTCAATGTCGGGACACCGGTCGCGGTCGCCACAGGTTCGTCGCTGGATGAGGTGGCACCGCCCGACAGTCCGCGTTTTTCGCCCACCGACAGCGGCAACCTGATTCGCCTGATGGGCACCCTGTCGCAGGCAGCGGAAGATGATCCCGGCGTCGCCCGCGACTGGACCGAGCGCTATCACCTGGACGCTTTTTGCAAACGCGTGCACGACGCGCTGGAGGAGTTGCGCTGATGCCGCTGGCCATGCCTTTGGGCTTACTGTTCAGCCTGATGTTCGGCGTGATGATCTGGCTGCTGCCGGCACCGTTCGTGCTGCTGGCCGCGGTCGGCCTCGCGGCGGCGGCCACGGTGATTCGTCGTCCGCTCTGGGGCCTGTTGCTGTTCTGCCTGATCGGTACATTCCTGCCCTACTCGACCGTGCAGATCGGCGTTCGCACCACGGTCTCCGAAGCGCTGATCATGCTGACGTGGGGCAGTTACCTGTTGCAGGCGATGTTTCAGGAACAGCCTCGCGTGCCAGGCATGCTGCGCACCGAGAAACTGCTGGTGGCGCTGATGCTGTTCAGTGCCTTCCCGTTTCTGGTCGGCCAGTTGACCGTGGTCGCCGAGGGCAACGGCCCGATCAACTGGGTTCGCTGGCTGTTCAACCTGTCAATCCTGTTTCTGGTGCCGCGCCTGCTGACCGACCGCAAAAGCCTTGAAAAGGTGGTCATGGCCCTGCTCGGCGGGACCCTGCTGATGCTCCTGCTGTCGATTTCGATTTATGTCACCAAAGGCTCGGCGACCGCCATCATCCCGATCCTTGGCAGCCTGGGGTACAGCGGCGCGGATACCCTGAGCGAAAGTCTGCAATCGTTTTCCAGCCGCATGGGCTCGCCGTGGATGCACCCCAACGTGGCCGGCGGTGCGCTGGCGATGCTGATGCCACTGGCGTTCTGCTTCGGCATGACCCGCAGCGGATCGGCGCGCAGGCTGGGCCTTGCGGTAGCCGCGCTGGGCGCCATCGGCCTGTTGCTGACCGGCTCACGCGGTGCACTGGTGAGTCTGGTGGCGGTCATGCTGTGGATGGCCCGCCGACGTGTTCCGCACCTCGGACGCTTGTTGATGGGCGGCATGGTGGCCGGTGTCTTGCTGTTGATGTTCTATCCCCCGCTGCAAGAGCGGCTGATGGGGCTGTTCACCAATGACGACGTCAGCACGGCAATCCGTTTCCTGGAGTACAGCCACTTCCCGGACGCCATGGCCACGTTCCCGTTCGGCATCGGCTTCAAGACCGACCCGCCGGTAGTCGGCTATACCCAATTCGGTATCTCCAACCTGTGGTTGAACTTCATCTACAAGATCGGCCTGCCCGGCATGTTGCTGTTCATCGCCGTTACCGTCAGTTGGTGGAAGGAAGTACGCCCGGCACCCGGGCGAATCGTCCTGACCCGGGACAACGCCATCGCGTTGGGGTGCATGATTGGCGTGCTGTCGGCCCTGTTCAGCGGCCTGTTCGATCACTATTTCAGTTTTACCAGCGTGCTGGCCGCGCTGTTCTGGCTGTTTGTCGGCATCAGCCTGCATGAAACCAGACGCCTGCGCGCGCTGGCCGCAAAAACCGATGCTGCAAAAAACCCTAGACACTCCGTTGCCTCACCCGAGCTGGAAGCCTCCGTATGAAACACCGCATGCTGCACTCACATAACCTCCGAGAGGCGCTGCCTGATTACGCACGCAAGATGGCCGTGCCGCTTGAAGAGCTGGAAGCGGCTTACCAGTGGATGCTGGACAACGAAGTGTGTTTCGAGACGCGTATCAAGGAGCGCACGCTGTCGTTCATCTGCTACCTGAATATCGAGCCGCGAATCGAACATCCGCTGGCGCGACGCTTCTACAAACTGTTGGCCAGCGAAACCCTCGGCGCACTGATCCCCTTGTACGGGATCAACTGGCCGACCCTGCGCGACCGCATGCTGCGCGTCTGGGAGCAGGCCTATAACATCCTGATCTGCAAGATTCCGAGCCATACCCTGCGCCTGCTGTGGCTGCGCATTGGCGGGGCGAAGATCGGCAAGGGCTCGACGGTCTGGCGCAACACCGAAGTGCTGGGCGTCGACAGCCTGCGCATCGGCAGTGACACCACGGTGGGCTGGCACTGTCAGCTCGATGCCCGCGGCGGGCTGGTGATCGGCGATCACGTCACCATTGCCTCGCACGTGCTGATCATCGCGGGTGGACACGACCTCAACGAGCCTGAATTCTGGGCCGTCGGCGGGCCGGTGTTTATTCACGATTACGCCTGGATCTGCAGCCGTGCCCTGCTCTCATTTGGCGCCGACATCGGTGAAGGCGCGGTGGTCGGTGGCAACAGCGTGGTGTCCAAACCCGTCGCGCCCTACACCATCGTCAGCGGCCCGAATGCCGAGGTCAAAGGTGAACGCGCCCGTCACCTCAATTACAAGGTGGGCGGCAAAGGCCTGTTCACCTTGTTCCACTGATCAGCGGCGCGCGCGATGCTGGGTTCGACACTTTGGCTGACACTGGCCACCCTCACCGGCCTGGCAGCCGGTTTTGCCCGTGAATGGCTGCTGGTCGCGGTCTGGGGTGCAGGCAGCCAGAGCGATGCGTTTCTGGTCTCGATGTTTTTGCCTGAAGCGCTGCGCATGTCGCTGGCGGCGGGTTTGCTCAGTGCTGCCGCCTTGCCGCTGTATCAGCAGCGTTCTGCCGATCGGCAACAGCGCTGGCTGGGCGGCATGGCGCCGCGTCTGATGCTGGTTGGCGTGGGCTTGAGTCTGTTGCTGGCAATGGGTGCCGATGGGCTGGTGCGTCTGATCGGGCCAGGGCTTGATGCAGATGGCTATGCGCAGTCTGCCAGTGGTCTGCGCTGGCTGGCGTGGAGCGCGCCGGGCTTCCTGCTGCATGCACTGTTTTGCGTGCCGTTGCAGGCCCGTTCACGCTTTGTGCTGGCAGGCCTGGGCTCGCTGTTATTCAACCTGCCGCCGGTGATCTACCTCGCCGTATTCGGCCACGCGTCCACGTCCACCGGCCTGGCCAGCGCCTGCGTGCTGGGCAGCGTATTGATGCCGGCCGTCTTGTTGCCAGCCGTGTATCGCTCGGGCTGGCGACCCTGGCAGTGGCAATCGGAGGCCGGTGCGGTGCGCGAGCTGTTGCAACGTATCGGGCCGTTGTTGAGCAGTAATCTGGCCAGTCAGGGCCTGGCACTGCTTGAGCGAATGGTCGCTTCGCTGCTCGGTGAGGGCGCGGTGACCTGGGTCAACCTGGCGCGCAAGCTGATCAATCTGCCGCTGATCGCCCTGATGAGTCTGAATCAGGTAGTGCTCGGGCTGATGAGCGGCAGCGCAGGCGATCAGCGCCTGTCGTTACTGAGGCGCGGGCTGGGCAGTGCCACCTTGTTGACCTTGCCAGCCGTCGCCGGTCTGATCGGTGCAGCGGGCGCGCTGGTCACCCTGCTGTTGCCCGGTCAGACCCACGATGGCCCGCTGCCGGGGCTGCTGGCGTGGTTTGCCGTACCGCTGATGTTCGGCGCGTGGAATGCGTTGCTGGCACGCTATGCCTACGCCGCCGGTGACACGCGTCTGCCGCTCAACTGTGAGCTGATCGGCAGCCTGTGTAATGCACTGCTACTCGGGACACTGCCTTTTGTGTTCGGCCTGACCGGCATCGCCATTGCCGCGCTCGGCGGCGCGCTGGTCACCGGTCTGCTGCTGATGCGCCGTCAGGCGCTGTTGAGCGTGCTGCCGTGGCGCAGTCACTGGCTGCTGGCCAGCCTGTTGATGGTGATCGCTGCCCTGCTGCTGCATCCACTGCAAAACACCTGGCTGCAACTGGGGCTGAGTTGCGCTTACGGTGCGACGCTGCTGGTCGGGCTGGCGCTGTGGCTCAAGCCCTGGCGCAACGTGGCGGTCTGATCGGCGGCCTGGCGACAGGTGTCCCGGAAACGTTCCAGGCTCGGCGAGATGAACTTGTCGCGATGGCGAATCATGAAGAAGCGGCGATTCAGCGGCGGCAGCGGGCTGGCAAGCGTCTGCAGTTGCCCGCTCGCCAGCAAGTCAGCCACCACCCGGCGGGACAGGCAACTGATGCCAATGCCCTGCGCCAGGGTGCGTTTTATCGCTTCGGAGCTGCCTATCTGACGCATGTCTTTCAGGTCATGCAGGTGCCTGAGCAGCAGGTGCTCGACTTCCTCACGAGTGCCCGAGCCCGGCTCGCGCAACAGCCATTCGGCGTTCTGCAAATCACTCAGTGACACCTGTTTCTGGCGGGCCAGCGGATGAGTGCTGCCAGCAACAATGACCATCTCATCGACCCGCCATGGCTCGGCGATCAGTTCCGGCAAGTGACAGGGCGCCTCGATCAGCCCCATGTCGATCTCGAACTGCGCAACCTTGCGAGCGATCAGTGCGCTGTTGCCGATGTCTACGTCCACCCGCAGCAAGGGGGCCGAAGCGCGCAGTGCGCCGACAATCGACGGCAACTCGTAATTGCCGATGGTGCTGCTACTGCCGATGCGCAAACGGGCATTCAACGCAGCGTCGGGCAACAGAAAGCTGTCTTCGATCTGCTGCGCGTTTTCCAGCATTTGCATGGCGCGCGGCAATAAGGTCTGGCCGCTGTCGTTGAGTACCAGGCGCTTGCCCACCCGGTCGAACAGGCGAGTGCCCAGCGCGCTTTCCAGTTCGTTCAATGCCGCACTGGTTGCCGACTGGGACAGCGCCAGCGCGTTGCCTGCGCTGGTGGTACTGCCAAAGCGGGTGATCGCACAGAAAATCTGTAGCTGACGCAGACTGAGCCTCAAGGGTGAGCTCCGTGATATCTACCTGAAAATAAGGTAACAAAGACCGAGATTACCCGTTTAGAGAATTCATTGTCGATCTTTAAACTGCTGACAGCTTCCACCGCCGCCCGCAGGAGAACTTCATGAGCAGCTTCGCCACTGTCATCACGCGCCATGCGCCCTTCGCCGCCCTGGCGAGCCCGCGCGAAGCCATTCGCCAATTCACCCCCAACTGGTTCGCCGTCACCATGGGCACCGGCATTCTGTCGCTGGCTCTCGCGCAACTGCCGGGGAATCTGGCCTTCTTGCGCGACGCAGGTGAGGCGCTGTGGTTTCTGAATATCGCGCTGTTTGTTCTGTTCAGCGTGATGTATGCGAGCCGCTGGATATTGTTCTTCGACGAAGCCCGGCAGATATTCGGCCATTCAACGGTCTCGATGTTCTTCGGCACCATCCCGATGGGGCTGGCTACCCTCATCAACGGCCTGCTGGTATTCGGGCCAGCGCGCTGGGGCGATGCCGTGGTGCCGGTTGCCGAAGCGTTGTGGTGGCTGGATGTGGCGATGGCCATGGCGTGCGGTGTGCTGATCCCGTTCATGATGTTCACCCGTCAGGAACACAGCATCGAAAAGATGACCGCTGTGTGGCTGCTCCCCGTGGTCGCAGCGGAGGTGGCCGCTGCTTGTGGCGGGTCGCTGACAACGCATCTTGCCGCTGCCGACTCGCAGTTCACCGTGCTGATCACCAGCTATGTGCTGTGGGCCTATTCGGTGCGGGTGGCGCTGAGCATTCTGGTGATCCTGCTGTTGCGTCTGGTGTTGCGACAAACTGCCGCACGAAAGCATGGCGGCGTCGAGCTGGCTGGCCCTCGGGCCGATTGGTACGGGCGCATTGGGCATGCTGGTGATGGGCAGCGACGCCCCGGCGATCTTTGCCGCGCATGGGCTGGCGTCAGTCGGCAGCGTGGCGGCAGGCATCGGCGTGGTGGTCGGTCTACTTTTCTGGGGGCTGGGCCTGTGGTGGATGGCGCTGGCCGTGCTGATCACCGCACGTTATTTCAGGCAGGGCCTGACATTCAATCTGGGCTGGTGGGCGTTTACCTTTCCGCTCGGTGTGTACGCGCTGGCAACCCTCAAGCTCGGCGCCACGTTGCACCTGGGTTTCTTCGATGTCTTCGGCGTGGGACTGGTCGCGCTGCTGGCCGTGATGTGGTCGATCGTGGCGGTGCATACGGTGGCGGGTGCCTGGCGGGGTCACTTGTTCGTCTCGCCCTGCATTGCCGCACGAGTGTGCGCCGGTCGGTCAATCGCCTTGAACTAAGTTGAAGAGCAAGGCGCCTGAGACAGACACCTTCCGGACAGAGAGTATTCATGCATACCTCAGCACTTGCCGACAATTACGGCGCCCGTGACCAGAACATCGTTATCAACTCTTACACCACCGTACTGCGCAGGAATGGCGTCCCGCACGAGCTGTTCGCCACTTACTGGCGCGACGTTCACGGCCCGTTGTGCGCAAGGCTTCCAGGCCTGGGCTGGTATGTCCAGCATCACCTGACCCGAGAAAAGGATGCGCATCAGTGGCCGGTCATCGAAGGCGTCAAGCCTTTGCCGGGTTACGTGCTGGATGGCGGTGTGGAAATCGGTTTTCTGTCTGCCGAAGACCAGAAGCAGTTCAAGGACGCCAGCTCGCTGCTGTTTTCCGACGAGCAGAACATGTTCGAGGAAACCATCGCCTACGACGTGCTGGATGGCTCCAGCACGCTGGTGGATCGCCTGCCTGATCCGATCCCCAACGAAACAGCCATGCAGGACAAGATGCACCTGCACGTGCACCTTGCCAGTGATAACCTGCCTGCCGCACGCGAAGCGGTTGCAAAGCTCGCTCGCGACATGGCCGCTTCCGATGCCGTGCTCAAGTTGCGTCTGCACCTCGCGGAGCCCTACGACAACGCCCAGCCAGCCCCGCCTGCGCCGGACGTTAATCATGAAATCGAAGCATCCCGCCTGCATGTGGTCATGATGGAGCTGGTCTTTGAATCGGCCTGGACGCGCAGAACCTGGTATGCCAGCGAGCAGTTCAAGACGATCACCGAAGGCATCAGCGAGCATGTACGCTATATAACGCCGTTTGGTGTCAGTGGTGTCTACACCTATGTGCGCGACGCGATCATGACCACCGCAGGGATACGCGGCAGCCGCCAGGCGCAGTTGATCCGTCAATTGGGCGCAATCAACCAGACCCGCCCCGAGATCGAAAGCCTGTTTGGGGCGCAATCCGGGGTCTGACACGCGCCTGCCAGCCTGACCTGGTTATGGGCTGAGCTGAGTACGGAGCGTATCCCCGTTGAAGAACAGAGCGTTAGGTGAAGCCAATGGAAACGCTGACTACTCGTGAGGTGTACCAGCAACTGCGAGATGCAGCGATGGGCACGCGGCCGTTACAGCGTGTCGGCCAGCCTCCGCAAGACGGACTGCAGAATGTCGATATCGACGGCTGGCTGTTGACGCTCGAAGTCACTGAGAACAGCCCCAATCGCTGCCTGTATTGCCTCTGCCCGGATGGCCGGAAGGGCTCGTTGGAAAGCTGGTTGCGCACCGACCCGGTCAGCTTGCTCAGTGGCTGGGAAGCTGCGCAGATCCAGCGATTGCTGCGTGAGGCTGTTGAATCAGACATTGAGCTAAAGGGAGCCGGGCGTCTGTAGGAGCGACCGGGGCGGCGATCCGCATTGTTTGCGAAGGCGTCGTCTCGGGCAATTTATTCGCGCTTTGAGCAACGCCACCACCCCCCCTGAAATACCGCTCCACAGCCGCCCGCATTTTGGCTAGACTCAATCGATTGCTGAATCGTTTAACTCCACGATTGAACGATTCTTGCAAAAACATAATTCCAATAATTTCTGAAGGACCACCGCCATGAAATCCCTTCCCCTGCTCGTAGGCCTCGGCGCATTGACTGCAGCTTCCAGTGTTTTTGCCTGGGATTACGTGCTGCTCGATACCGACAAGGCTGCCCAGAATCAGCAGATCACCAGCCAGCAATTGGGCGTCAAGACAGACAAGCCGTTCACCATCACCCTGCGCACGTTGCACGGTGGTCGGCAGGAAGGCGTGAGCATTATCGACATCGACAATGGCACGATGAAGCTGTCGGTGGTGCCGACGCGCGGCATGAACGTATTGCAGGCGTCGGTTGGCGATGTGCGCATGGGCTGGGATTCGCCAGTCAAGGACGTGGTCAACCCGGCGTTCATCGAGCTCAACGGGCGCGGCGGGCTGGGTTGGCTGGAAGGTTTCAATGAGCTGGTCGCGCGCTGCGGCTACGAATGGGTCGGCCATCCGGGCATGGACAACGGCGAGTTGCTGACCTTGCACGGTCGCGCCGCCAACATTCCGGCAAGCAAGGTGACGCTGCAGATCGACGAAAAACCGCCGTATGCGATCCGTCTCAAGGGCGAACTGAAAGAACAGGCATTCAAGAAAGTCGACTTTTCGGTGCAGACCGAACTGGTCACCGAGCCTGGCAGCACGAGTTTCTCGCTCAACGATACGCTGACCAACAACGGCGACTATCCGAAGGAATACCAGGCGCTGTACCACAGCAATTTCAGCACACCGTTCCTGGAACAAGGCGCGCGCTTCGAGGCGCCGGTCAAGCAGGTGTCGCCGTTCAACGAGAACGCCAAGGGTGATCTGGGCGATTGGCAGACCTACCGCGCACCGACCCCGGATTACGACGAGACGGTCTACAACGTCGTGCCGTATGGCGATGCCAAGGGTGACACGCTGACCGTGCTGCACAACAAGGCCGGCAGTCTGGGTGTGTCCGTCGGTTTCAATACAAAACAGTTGCCAGTGTTCTCGCTGTGGAAAAACACTGACACCAAAGGCCAGGGCTACGTGACCGGGCTGGAGCCAGGCACCAGTTTCTCCTACAACCGCCGCTTCCAGCGCCCGCTGAATCTGGTGCCGACCATTGCGCCGAAAGAGCAGCGTCAGTTCCAGATCAGCTACAGCCTGCTGGCCGATAAAGGTGCAGTCGACAAGGCACTTGGGCAGATCAAGACGATTCAGGACGGGCGCGAGACCGAAGTCCGCAAGGAACCGCTGGTGGACCTGACCAAAGAGCAATAAGGGTTACCTGAGGCTTTTCAGCAACGCTTCTGAAGCAAGGCCGGATTTCGACGCAAGCCATTACGTCGAAATCCGGCCTTGATTCGTTGAGGCTGAAAAATTTACCCAACACTTGCGACTCTCGCCTGTCTACACCCTCTCAACCCTTCAAAGACGAGCATGAATATGAAAATCCTGATGGTTTTGACTTCCCATGACCAACTGGGCGATACCGGCAAGAAAACCGGTTTCTGGCTCGAAGAGTTTGCTGCACCGTACTACGTGTTCAAGGATGCCGGTGCCGAGGTCACGCTGGTTTCGCCTGCTGGCGGTCAACCACCGCTTGACCCGAAAAGTGATGAGCCTGACGCACAGACACCTGAGACCGAGCGTTTCGCCAAAGACGCCGATGCCAAGAAAGTGCTGGCCACTACCGGCCGTCTGGCTGACGTCAACGCCGCCGATTTCGATGCCGTGTTCTATCCAGGCGGCCACGGCCCGCTGTGGGACCTGGCCGAAGACAAGCACTCGATTGCCCTGATAGAAGCTTTCGCGGCGGCAGACAAGCCACACGGTCTGGTGTGCCATGCACCCGGCGTGCTGCGTAAAGTCAAAGCACAGAATGGCGAGCCACTGGTCAAAGGTCGCCGTGTCACTGGCTTCACCAACAGCGAAGAAGAAGCCGTCGGCCTGACCGACGTCGTACCTTTTCTGGTGGAAGACGCACTCAAGGAACTGGGAGGCGATTACTCCAAGGGTGATGACTGGAGCGTTTACGTGCTGACCGACGGCAAGCTGGTCACCGGGCAAAACCCGGCCAGCTCTGCCCAGGCAGCCAAAGACGTGCTGACCTTGCTTGGCTGATGCGGTTTGCGTGGTTCGGTGCCTGACAACACCGCACCGGACCGCGCGTCATATAAATCGAATCTTGCTGATCCGCCACAGCCCAATATCCAGATAGCCCGTCCATCTGGAGAACAGTCATGAAAGATGAATCCCAACGCGAAGACCTCGATCACAAACCGGAAAACGCCGGCAAAGTGGGCGAGAAGAACAAAGCGCTCAATCAGCAAGGTGAACAGGCGCGACCTGCAACCTCCCCCGACCCGCAGAAAGACAAGTCCTGACAGGCTCGAAAAACGGCGCTCAGCGCATTGGCACGAGGGTCAGTCAGAATGTGTACAGCGGCGAGCGCCTGGCACGACTCAGAGCAGACCGCGCTCTGCACACACCTTGACGATCTGCTCACGCAGCCAGGCGCTGGCCTCTTCCTGGTCAGCCTGCCCGCTCCAGACCATGTCCAGACTGAAACCCGGCAAGTCCGGCGGCAGCTCGAAAACCGAAATCCAAGGCTCATTGCCCAGCAGCGTCTGGATACGTCGTGGCAGCACAAGCATGAAATCAGTGCCTTCCAGCAGCTGCAACGCCGCGCGGTAGCTATCGGCGCGAGCGACGATTTGCCGCTCCAGCCCCTGGCGATGCAACCAGCCCTCGACCATGTTGCTGTCGGATATCCACGGCCTTGGGTACACATGGCGTCGCTCGACGAAGGTTGCCGTGTCGATCAACGCACTCTGGGGCGCGAACCGAGTGTCCATCACGCAGACCAGGTCGTCTTCCAGCAGGACTTGCGAAAACAGGCTTTCAGGCATGTGGTGAAAACCTGGCCCCAGACACAGGACAAGATCGATGCGGCCATCGTTGAGCTGCTCGACTGGCAGTTGCCTGTCCAGTTTCTGCACATTGACTGTCACTGCGAAACCTGCCGCAATGAAGTCGCGCATCAGGTGAGGTAATACCAGCAGCTCGAAATACTCGGGCGCACAGACGTTGAAAGTGGTTGGCCTGCGCGTGGGGTCGAACAGCTTCAGGCCGTCATGGCATAGATTGACGGTCTGCAGGATCAGCTGCACATGATCGTGCATGGCCAACGCCTTGCGGGTCGGGCGCATGCCGTTGCGGGTACTGATGAACAGGTCATCTTCGAAATTGGCGCGCAGCTTTTTCAGGCAGTAACTGACCGTCGACTGGCTGACATGCAACGCATCTGCGACCAGGGTCAGATTGCGTTGTTCATACACCGAGACAAAGACCATCAGGTCCTGCATGTCCAGCTTTCTCAAGGCATTACTGTTGAGCATCGAGGCATCTCGCGGGTGCTGCGACCGGACGATCAGATCTGCGTGAGCAAGATAGCATCAAAATGCAATCAGGCAGCCCTCTTCGCTGGCTATTTCAGGCATTCTGGCGGCGTTCGCTGCAAGACCTGACCTTGTCTGCACGCTTTGCATCGGGCTCAATGGCCTCATCGACACCCAGCCACCAGGTCATGCCGCGACACGGGAATTGCACATAGAACGGCTGCCCCATCATCGGCGTGGTGATCGACACGTTCTGCTCCCAGGCCAGTGCCAGAATCCGGTCGAACGGCTCGTGCCAGGCATGCATCGCCAGGTCGAACGTACCGTTGTGGATCGGCAACAGCCAGCGGCCGCGCAGGTCCAGGTGCGCCTGCAAGGTTTGCTCGGGCTGCATGTGTACCTGCGGCCATTCGACGTTGTAGGCGCCGGTCTCCATCAGGGTCAGATCGAACGGTCCGTATTGCTCGCCAATGGTCTTGAAACCGTCGAAATAACCGGTGTCACCACTGAAAAAGATACGCTGGTCAGCATCGACAATCACCCAGGACGCCCACAAGGTGCGGTTACTGTCGAGCAACGTGCGACCGGAAAAATGCTGGGATGGCGTGGCGACAAACTCGATGCCTTCAACCACGGTGGACTGCCACCAGTCGAGTTGCCGGACCTTGTACGCAGGCACACCCCACTCGATCAGCGTGTCGCCCACGCCCAGCGGCGCCAGGAAGTGCTCGGTCTTGTCGGTCAGGGCCTTGATCGCCATGCGGTCCAGGTGGTCGTAATGGTTGTGCGAAAGAATCACCCCGGTAATCGGCGGCAGGTCTTCCAGGCTGATCGGCGGCTGGTGAAAGCGCTGCGGCCCCGCCCACTGCACGGGCGAAGCGCGCTCGGCAAATACCGGGTCGGTGATCCAGAAGCGGTCGCGCAGCTTCAGCAGCACCGTCGAATGCCCAAGGCGATACACCGTGTTATTCGGCGCCGCGAGCAATTGCTGGCGCGACAGCGGCTGCACCGGAATCTCGCCTGCCGGGCGCGTGTCCTTGGGTTTGTTGAAGGTCTGGTTCCAGAAGATACCGAGCGTGCGGAAAAAACCCAGCGGCTTTACAGGCGCATGATTGCGGTAGCGCCCCTCGTGCCGAGACAGGACAGGCAGTGCAGAGACATCCTTTTTCTGATGGATCGAGGCCATGGTTTGCTGACTCCTGAGGACAGGTTAAGGCTCCAGCCGTGCATACTTTGTACGTGAATCCCGTTGCAGGACGTCCGCTGAAAAATATGTAACAGTGTTTTACACTACACGGTGTAGTTTTAAGCTTGCATGATCCTCGGCGACAAGTAAACTGTCGAGTGTAACTTTCTCTAAACGCACGTTTGAAGCGAACCTATGACCGCACCCATGCGCCTTACCGATCAGAAACGCGAAGCCATTGTTCTGGCAGCCATTGCCGAATTCGGTGACCGTGGCTTCGAGATCACCAGTATGGACCGCATTGCGGCGCGGGCCGAGGTTTCGAAGCGGACGGTCTATAACCATTTCCCGAGCAAGGAAGAGCTGTTCGCGGAAATGCTCCAGCGCCTGTGGAGCTGCGCCCCGCCGCAATCGGAAGTGATCTATCACGCAGACGCCAGCCTGCGCGAGCAATTGCGGGACTTGCTGTGGGGCAAGATGCGTAACCTCACCAACAGCAGTTTCGTTGATCTGGCACGGGTCGTGGTCGGTGCCACCATCCATTCGCCCGAGCGCGCGCAGGTGTGGATGGCCCGCATCAATGAACGCGAAGAAACCTTCAGCGCCTGGATTCGCGCCGCGCAGAAGGACAGTCGTCTGAAGCCTGTCGATCCCGGCTTTGCCGCGACGCAGATGCACGCGCTGCTCAAGTCATTCGCATTCTGGCCACAGGTCACGTTCAACGCACCATTGCTTACCCCCGAAGAGCAAAGCAACGTTGTCGAGTCGGCCCTGAACATGTTCCTCGGCTGGTATGAAGTCACTCGTTGACTCGGCAGATGCGCTCGTTCAACCCAGCACTGTGCCTCGGCACTCGCCAAAACCTATGGACACCTGCCCTTCTCGATGACAACGGGCACGCAGGATCACTTCGTCACCACTTTGCAGAAACGTTCGCTGCTCACCGCCTGGCAACGTAAGCACCTGTTTGCCACCTTCGGTCATCTCCAGCAGGCTGCCGAACTGACCCGGTTGCGGGCCGGACAAGGTGCCGGTGCCCAGCAGATCACCCGGTTGCAGCTTGCAACCGTTGACGCTGTGATGCGCAACCATCTGCGCGACGGTCCAGTACATGTGCAGTGAATTGCTCAGCCCCAATCGATGTGGCACCTGCCCCTGAGCTTTCATCTGCTCAGTGAGCAGCAAGACCTCCAGCTCGATATCCAGCGCACCATTCTGCTGATCGTTCTGATCCAGCAGATACGCCAGCGGCTGCGGATCACCTTCAGGTCGCGGCGGCTGGGGGCTGCGAAACGGTTCGAGGGCTTCGGCGGTCACCACCCAGGGCGAAATAGTGGTCGCAAAGCTCTTGGACAGAAACGGCCCCAACGGCTGGTATTCCCAGGCTTGTATGTCGCGTGCCGACCAGTCGTTGAGCAGGCAGAACCCGGCGATATGCTCGGCGGCGCGATCAATGCCGATGGCGTCGCCTTGCGTATTGCCAGGGCCAATCCAGACGCCCAGTTCCAGTTCGTAATCCAGCCGTTTGCAAGGGCCGAATTCAGGCACTTGCTGACCTGGCGCGAGGGTCTGGCCGTTGGGCCGTTTAATCGGCGTACCGGAGGCGCACAAGGTAGACGCCCGGCCGTGATAGCCGACGGGCACGAACTTGTAGTTAGGCAGCAGCGGATTATCCGGACGGAACAGTTTGCCGACGTTCAGCGCGTGGTGAATGCCAACATAGAAATCGGTGTAGTCGCCGACCCGCGCCGGCATGTGCAACGTGCATTCGTTCATCGGCAGCAGCACGTTCGATACAGCCTGCAAGGCTGCGCGTTGCGGGCTGTCTTCATCGAGCAATTGCAGCAGCGCCGAGCGCAGAATCCGCCGCGTAGCAGCGCCGAGCGCGAAGAAGTCATTGAGTTGATCGCGGCTCGCGACGTCGGCAGCGTGCGCGGCTGGCCCGTGAAAAAAGCCACCTCGCAAAGCCGCGCGCAGATCCACAATCAAATCACCAATCGCCACACCGCCGCACGGCTCGGAGCCCTTGTGGCTGAATACTCCCAGCGGCAGATTCTGTAGCGGAAAATCAGCATGACCGTTGGCTGACGCGACCCAACTACGACGATTCGAAGCGCTGTTCATCAAAACGGTTCCTTGTTGAACGTTCTGGCCATGCCATTCCAGCAGGCATCGTAATCGGCTTGCAGTTGCGGGCAGTCCAGCGCATGCCGACTGGGGCGCAAAACTTTGCCGGTTTCGAACATGAAGGCCATGGTGTTTTCGATTTTGTGGGGTTTCAGGTCCGCAGCGATGGCTTTTTCCGCGGTGACGTTATCCGGGCCATGGGCGCTCATGCAGTTGTGCAGCGACGCGCCGCCTGGCATGAAGCCTTCGGCCTTGGCATCGTAGGCGCCATCGATCAGGCCCATGAACTCGTTCATCTGGTTGCGATGAAACCACGGCGGCCGGAAAGTGTTCTCTGCCACCATCCAGCGCGGCGGGAAGATCACGAAATCGATGTTGGCCTGCCCGTGGAAGACACCTGGCGAGGTCAGCACGGTGAAGATCGACGGGTCCGGGTGATCGTAGCTGACTGTGCCGAGGGTATTGAAACGCCGCAGATCGTATTTGTACGGCACATTGTTGCCATGCCAGCCCACCACGTCGAACGGCGAATGTTCCAGTTGCGTCGCCCACAGTTCGCCGAGGAATTTCTGCACCAGTTGCAGCGGCTCGTCGCGTTCTTCGAACCAGGCCACCGGGGTCAGGAAATCACGCGGGTTGGCCAGCCCGTTGCTGCCGATCGGCCCGAGTTCAGGCAGGCGCAAGGCACAGCCGTGGTTCTCGCAGAGGTAACCGCGTGCGTCGCCATCAAGCAGTTGCACGCTGAATTTCAGACCCCGCGGCAGCACGGCTATTTCCAGTGGCTCGATGTCCAGCAGGCCCAGTTCGGTAATGATCCTCAGCCGCCCTTGCTGCGGCACGATCAGCCATTCGCCATCGGCACTGAAGAATGCGCGCTGCATCGAGGTGTTGGCTGCGTACACGTACACACTGACGCCATCAGCCTGATCCGCCGCCGAGGTGCTGGCCAGAGAAATCAGGCCATCAATGAAGTCGGTGGGTTCGGCCGGCACCTCGAAGGCATTCCAGCGCAGGCGATTGGGGTTGATCGGGCCTTGAGCGCGGCCGACGATCTGCCGGTCCATGCGTTGATAGCGCGGATGGGCTGCGGAGGGCTTGATCCGGTACAGCCAACTGCGTCGGGCTTCGCTACGCGTCACAGTAAAGGCGGTTCCCGAGAATTGCTCGGCGTACAGGCCCAGCGAATGCCTTTGCGGCGAGTTCTGACCCACCGGCAAAGCGCCTGGCAGGGCTTCGCTGCTGAACTGGTTGCCGAAACCGGACTGGTAAACCAGTACGTCGGCGCTGGAATGAATTGCCATCTGGACCTCTTGTTGTTATTCGGTCACGCAGCGGTTAGCGGAATGTCACTTTGCGTAAATTGATTACGATTAACGTAATTTGAGTTTGAAAGCCGGTCAAGCTATAAAAGCTGCCTTTCCAGAGCGGCGCGATGCTCCCATGACCCAAGAAACCGAAAGCCCTGCGGGTGGGCGCCAGCAGAAGGTTCAGGCTGCCGAAACCGGCCTGGGCGTGCTCAAGGCGCTGGCTGAATTGTCGCCTTCCACCTCGCTGTCGAAACTGGCCGAGCATCTGGGCATGCCACCGAGCAAGGTCCACCGTTACCTGCAGGCGCTGATTGCCAGCGGCTTTGCCGAACAGGATGCCGTCAACAACCATTACGGGCTGGGGCGAGAAGCGTTGCAGGTCGGGCTGGCATCGCTGGGCAAGCTGGACGTGCTGAAGGTGTCTGCGCCGTGGCTGGCCAACCTGCGCGACGAACTGAACCAGACCTGCTTCCTGGCCGTGTGGGGCAACAAAGGCCCGACGGTGGTGTACGTCGAACCGTCGAGGGGCGCGGTAACGCTGGTCACGCAGATCGGTTCGGTGCTGCCGCTGCTCAGCTCGTCTACCGGGCTGGTGTTCGACAGCTTTCTGGACAAGCGCGAAACGGCGCTACTGCGCGAGCAGGAAACGCCGCATCTGGATGCTGCTCGACTGCGCGAAATCGAGCGCCACATCGAGCAGATCCGCAGCACCGGCGTCCATCAGATTCAGGGCATGCTGATGCCGGGCATCAACGCGGCGTCCTCGCCCCTATTCGCCATGGGCGACAAGCTGGTGGGGGTGATTACGGTGGTCGGGCCGGGATCAGTGTTGAATGACGCGGCGCAGAGCGTGGCGGCCAGACGTCTTCTGGAAACAGCGATGGCGATCAGCGGGCGTATGGGCGGTGGCACAAGTCCCTGATCCGGTAAAAGGTGAGCGACTGATGGCCACACTCAGCGCGTTACATGCCTGGGTGCAGAAGTCCATCACGCTCAAATATCCGGGATAACGCGTCATACCTTGGCAAGACGACCCGCTCCCTGCACATCATGAATCAATCGACTCTCGACCCGGTTGCGACCTCTGGTTTTAGCGAAGTAGAGGAGTCGATCTGCTTCCTCCAGGGCGGCTGTATACCCCTCTTTCTCGGGTGCGTTGATCGCCACCACGCCCGAACTGATCGTCAGTTTGCCCAGCGGGCTGGCGGAGTGTTCTATACAAGTGTCCGAGATGGATGATTTGACTTTTTCGGCGACGCTCAGCGCCCCCGCCAAATCCGTTTCAGGCAGCAGAATGACGAACTCCTCACCGCCGTAACGTGCTGCGATATGCCCGGCCCGGTTGATACTGCTGCCGATGAGCCCCGCTACCTGCCTCAGGCAGTCGTCACCTCGCAGATGGCCATAGATGTCGTTGTATTGCTTGAACCAGTCAATATCCAACAAGATGATTGCGATAGTCGAGTGCTCCCGGCTTGCTCGTTCCCACTCCTGTTGCAAGGCAGCATCGAAGCCGCGTCGATTGGCCAGATGCGTCAAGCTGTCAGTGTGAGCGATGATCTCCAGCTCGTTTCTAGCGATGTTCAGTTCGCCTTCCGCAGTGATCAACTGCCGGATTTGCCGGTATAACAAGACGCCCAAAAACGCCAAGGCCAGAATAATGATGCCGGTTATGGTCATGGACCGTTGCGCATAAGCCTGCCAGGGCGCCAACACATGCTGGAAGGAGACGCCAGCAGCGGCGACGATGGGTAATCCGGACACCCGCCGATAGGCATATATCCTTTCTACGCCATCGACCACAGACTTGATCGTGGCCGTACCGCTATCGCTGTAAGGCAGATAGCGCGTGAAGATATCGCCCTTGGCCACATTGGTGGTCATCAGTGCGGTCAATGTAGGTCGCCGGGCCAGCAGGTCGCCATTGTTCAGCGCGAGGAAGATGACGCCCTTGTCGTCTACATCCATGCGCTCGAAAAACGTTTGAAAATACGCCACGGGGACCGTAGCCAGGGCGACGCCTGCAAAACTGCCATCAGCAGCGTTGATACGCCGACTGATCGGGATGACCATGTCTCCCGTATTGCGGCTTTGCACAATGGACCCTACGTGGATGGACTCATCCGTGTTATCGCGGTGATAGATGAAGTACCCGCGATCGTCATTGTTTTTCGTCTGTATGCCCTTGGCGGAAGAGTTGGCGACCCAGTTGCCCTGCGCATCGTAGATAAAGAGCCCTTGAAGCGCTTTCACGTTCACCAGGTCTTGAGCCATCAGCTTCGTCAATCGGGCTTGCTGCTCATCTGCGACCCCGTCATGTTCAACACGCTCGACAAGATCGCGCAACGTGTTATCAGCCTGCTTTATCGTGTCCTGGGCTTGCTGCTCCGCGGCAAGAACGATGTTGGAAACCGCAATTCTGGCGGTGGCGACGCGCTCACGTTTGGACTGGTTCATCTGCCAGGCGGTAGCCAGAATCAACGATAGACAGACCAGAACGATGAAGCCAATCAACGCTTTGGTGAGCGCCGAGGCTGTGAGCCTCGTCGACATAAAGGAGAGATGCGTCATAGGGCTGTCATCAAATTGGCGGTAAGACGGCCTATGCAGTTTCCGTACCTTCCAGACACCAGGCCCGGACCCGGGCTTGACGCATACGTTTCTCGGCTGAAAGAGATTTTTACAGGTATCCGCTTTCTGGACGATACAGTTTCTAAGCTGTCTGAAATAGCTGCCGATACGCTACTGAGAGGTGTTGCGATGTATCGAAACTTCCTTTTTTTGCGTGATAAAAGCGCAGGCTGGCAGTTTACTTTCATCGGTGCTGAAGCAGTGACAATCCCGATCAATCGCTTCGCATTTTATGTGCGGTCAGCGTTTAGCGATAACCTCGAATGAGCACTTACCCAGTAAGCGATAACGACGAAGAGCGCATTCAGACGTTGAACGCTTTCGCGTTGATGGATACGCCACCTGAGCACGAATACGATCAGATCGTGCAAATGGCATCGCGCATTTTTGATGCACCCATTGCGCTGGTTTCTTTGGTCCATCGCGACCGACAATTCTTCAAAGCACGAGTCGGCCTCGATGTGTGCGAAACGGGTCGTGATGTCTCGTTTTGTAACTATGCGCTCATGAGCCCTAACGTTTTCTGGGTACCGGATGCGTCGCAGGATGCCAGATTCAGCGCCAACGCTCTGGTTGTCGGAGCGCCCCATATTCGCTTTTACGCGGGTGCGCCGCTGATCACCGCCACCGGTCATGTTTTGGGCAGCCTATGCGTGATCGACAATAAGCCCCGAGCGATATTCCCGGACCGTGACCAGCGTGTTCTTCAGGACCTGGCCGTCATGGTCATTGAAAAAATGGAGTTGCGTCGGCTCCAGCTCGAGAATGAGGACAGTCATACCCGGTTCATGAACATCACGGCGACTTCACCTGATGCCATTATCTGCTCAAACAGCAAAAATCAAATCACCTCATGGAATCAGGCAGCCGAGCTTATTTTCGGGCATACATCCGAAGACGCAGTGGGAAAGCCGCTCGACATCATTATTCCGCCAGAGATGCGCTCCCGACACAATGCAGGTTTCTCGAGGGTGGTCGCCGGCGGCCCGGCCAGCATCATTGGAAAATCCGTCAACCTGACGGCCATACATCGCGACGGCCATAAAATACCCATCGAACTATCGCTTTCGCAATGGAGTGCTGCTGGCGAGCCACAATTCGGGGCGATCATTCGTGACGTCACTCAACGGGTCGCGGCAGACAAACTGCTGAAGCACGCGGCTGAATACGATCATCTGACGGGCCTCGCCAATCGATCAACACTCAAAAGGCGGATCAAGGAGGCGTGTGACGCACAAATATCAGCGGTAATTCTTCTGATAGACCTGGATGGTTTCAAGGATGTCAACGACACGCTGGGCCATGCTGCGGGGGATTTTGTCCTCAAAGTGACATCAAATCGTCTTCGCGAACACGTGCCGACGCTTCATATGGTCGCCCGTCTGGGTGGCGACGAATTTGTAGTCTTCATAGCAGACACCGCAGATCAGCCCAAAGCGATCGAGCTGGGTCTGGCGCTCATTGCAGTCATCGAGGAACCCATAGAGTTTGAAGACAACTCCATTTATATCGGGGCCAGTATCGGCGTGTCCGTAAGGTCGGGCTCCGACTACGATGGGGAGCAAATGCTGGGCAACGCGGATTTGGCGCTCTATCAAGCCAAGTCTGACGGGCGATCCCTGGTGCGTATGTTCACCGCCGAGCATCGACAGACAGCGTCAAAGAGAGGGGCGCTCAGTTCATCAATGCGCCAGGCATGGGCGAACAACGAGTTTGAGCTGTACTACCAACCCCAGATACGACTGGCCGATGGCGCTATTACCGGGGCGGAGGCCCTTATACGATGGAACCATCCGACACTGGGCGTCGTGTCCCCAGCGGTGTTTTTACCTGTTCTGGAAGCAGGCCTTCTCGCGATACCGGTGGGCGAATGGATACTGCGTTCAGCCTGTGAGCAGGCAGCTCAATGGCGAAACAACGGCTGTAACGGGTTCAGGATCGGCGTCAATTTGTTCGCCGCTCAGTTTCGCATGCGCGACTTTGCTGAAATGGTTGAAAGTGCGCTTAACGACTTTTCTTTGCCCGCCTGCTCACTCGAACTGGAAATTACAGAAAACACCATTTTGCGAAACGAGCAGCGAATCATGGAGCCCCTGCGCCACCTTCGCTCATTGGGTGTAGGCATTGCGTTCGATGATTTTGGTACGGGCTATGCGTCCTTGAGCCTTCTGAAAGACTATCCGGTCACCCGCCTGAAGATTGACCGCTCGTTTGTCAGTGGCGTCGAACGCAGCAAAAAAGACGAAGTCATCATCGAGGCTGTTATCAGGCTGGCGGCCGGCTTTAACCTGCAAGTCACTGCAGAAGGCATCGAAACCCGCGAGCAGGAAAATTTGATGCGGCATTACTTGTGCGATGAGGCCCAAGGCTATCTGTATGGTCGTCCTATGACGGCTCATGAATTCACTGCGCGTTATATCTCGAGCCATGAGCAACTATCGGGTGTGCTGGATCATCAATAACGCAGAGCCCGCGTGAGCAGGCTCTTTTAAAACCTCTAGTGCGCCGTCACCGCCGCTCAATCCGGTGTCAATACACCGCGCTGGATCTGGTCGCGTTCGATGGATTCGAACAGTGCCTTGAAGTTGCCTTCGCCGAAGCCGTCGTCGCCCTTGCGCTGAATGAATTCGAAGAACACCGGCCCCATCAGGGTGGCGGAGAATATCTGCAACAGCAGTCGACGTTCGCCGCCCTCCGAGGAGCCGTCCAGCAGGATGCCGCGTGACTTGAGTTCGGCTTCAGGCTCGCCGTGATCAGGCAGACGCCCTTGCAGCATTTCGTAGTACGTGTCCGGCGGTGCCGTCATGAAGCGCATGCCGGTGGCTTTCAGCGCGTCCCAGGTCTGGATCAGGTCATCGGTGAAGAAGGCGACGTGCTGAATGCCTTCACCATTGAACTGCATCAGGAACTCTTCGATCTGCCCGGCGCCTTTCGATGATTCTTCGTTCAGCGGGATGCGGATCATGCCATCCGGCGCGCTCATGGCCTTGGACGTCAGGCCGGTGTATTCGCCCTTGATGTCGAAGTAACGCAGCTCACGAAAGTTGAACAGTTTTTCATAGAAGTTCGCCCAGTAGGCCATGCGACCGCGATACACGTTGTGGGTCAGGTGATCGATGAATTTCAGGCCCGCACCGACCGGATGGCGGTCCACGCCTTCGATGAAATTGAAGTCAATGTCATAGATCGACGTGCCTTCGCCGAACCGGTCGATCAGGTACAACGGCGCGCCACCGATGCCCTTGATCGCTGGCAGGCGCAATTCCATGGGCCCGGTAGCGATTTCCAGCGGTTGCGCGCCCAGTTCCAGCGCCCGGTTGTAGGCCTGCTGGGCGTCCTTGACGCGAAACGCCATGCCGCACACTGATGGACCGTGCTCAGCGGCAAAGTAGGAGGCCAGGCTGTGCGGTTCGTTGTTGAGGATCAGGTTGATCGCGCCCTGGCGGTACAACGTCACATCTTTGGAGCGGTGAGTCGCGACCTTGGTAAAGCCCATCATCTCGAACACAGGCTCAAGGGAATTGGGGGTCGGTGATGCGAACTCGATGAATTCAAAGCCCATCAGGCCCATAGGATTTTCGTAGAGATCAGCCATGACTGGCTCCTTGCAGGAAAGTGAGGGTGAACAAACAACGCATCACTGTCCTGCGGGCGGCGCACACGGAATCCCTCGCACGCTGCGCGCGAGAAAATCACCGAAAATCAGTTGCAGACCAAGAATCTTCATGAGCGCAGCCTACTCCGGCGTGTCCGATTGTGCATCAGGATGTGCCTTTTGAAAGGGCGGGTGCTGCCCGTTGTTATTTTCGTAACCCGATTACGTAATGCGTAAGCTGCGTGATCCATCCAGCGCTGTCAACTCAAGCCGTACGCCGAATGAGCTAGGATGCGATAACCCGATAAAAACAACCCAGGGTGGCTTGATGAATATTCTGTACGACGAACGCATCGATGGCGCGCTGCCGGCTGTCGACAAGCAACACCTGTTGCGTGACCTGCAACGCCTGTTGCCCGATCTGGATATCCTGCATCGCGCCGAAGAGCTGCGGCCTTACGAGTGCGACGGTTTGTCGGCCTATCGCACCACGCCCATGCTCGTGGTCCTGCCGCGCCATCTTGAAGAAGTACAGACGCTGCTCAAGCTGTGCCACGCGCGCGGCGTGCCGGTGGTTGCGCGTGGCGCGGGCACCGGTTTGTCAGGGGGCGCGCTGCCGCTGGAAAAAGGCGTACTGCTGGTGATGGCGCGCTTCAATCAGATCCTCGACATCAACCCCGCCGCGCGCTTGGCACGCGTACAACCTGGCGTGCGCAACCTGGCCATTTCCCAGGCAGCCGCGCCACACGGCTTGTATTACGCGCCGGACCCGTCCTCGCAAATAGCCTGCTCAATCGGCGGCAACGTGGCGGAAAACGCAGGCGGCGTGCATTGCCTTAAATACGGGCTGACCGTGCATAACCTGCTCAAGGTCGACATCCTGACGATTGAGGGAGAGCCCATGACCCTGGGCGGCGACACGCTGGATTCACCGGGCTTCGACTTGCTGGCGCTGTTCACCGGTTCCGAAGGCATGCTTGGCATCATCACTGAAGTCACCGTCAAGCTGCTGCCTCGCCCGCAGGTGGCCAAGGTGCTGCTCGCCGCCTTCGACTCGGTAGAGAAAGCCGGGCGTGCAGTGGCCGATATCATCGCTGCGGGCATTATTCCCGGCGGCCTGGAGATGATGGACAACCTGGCGATCCGTGCCGCCGAGGACTTCATTCACGCAGGCTATCCGGTCGACGCCGAAGCCATTCTGCTGTGCGAACTCGATGGCGTCGAAGCCGATGTGCATGCCGATTGCGAACGCGTCCGCGAGGTGCTGGAGCGCGCTGGCGCCACCGAGGTGCGCCAGGCAAAGGACGAAGCCGAACGCGTTCGTTTCTGGGCCGGACGCAAGAACGCCTTCCCCGCCGTCGGCCGCCTGTCGCCCGACTATTACTGCATGGACGGGACCATCCCGAGGCGCGAACTGCCGGGTGTACTGCGCGGCATCAGCGAGCTTTCCGAGCGATACGGCCTGCGCGTCGCCAATGTGTTCCATGCCGGTGACGGCAACATGCACCCGCTGATCCTGTTCGACGCCAATCAACCCGGCGAACTGGAGCGCGCCGAGGCTCTGGGCGGCAGCATTCTGGAGCTGTGCGTCAAGGTCGGCGGCAGCATCACCGGGGAGCACGGGGTCGGGCGCGAAAAGATCAATCAGATGTGCGCGCAGTTCAACAGCGACGAATTGACCTTTTTCCACGCTATCAAGGCGGCGTTCGACGCCAGCGGCCTGCTCAATCCCGGCAAGAACATTCCGACCCTGCAGCGCTGTGCGGAATTCGGCGCCATGCACATTCACGCCGGGCAGTTGCCCTTTCCTGAACTGGAGCGTTTCTGATGAACGACAAGGATGCCAGCCAGACGCTGCTCGAACAGGTCAGCCAGGCGCTGCATGACGCTACGCCGCTGCGCATTCAAGGCGGCAACAGCAAGGCGTTTCTCGGCCGCCCGGTGACCGGAGAACCCCTCGATACTCGCGAACATCGAGGCATCGTCAGCTATGACCCCACCGAACTGGTGATCACCGCCCGCGCCGGCACGCCGTTGAGCGAAATGATGCAGGCGCTGGACGCGGCGGGCCAGATGTTGCCCTGCGAGCCACCTGATTCTGGCACCGCGACGCTTGGCGGCATGGTCGCTGCCGGGTTGTCAGGACCGCGCCGCCCATGGAGCGGATCGGTGCGCGACTTCGTACTGGGCACGCGGGTCATCACCGGCCTTGGCAAGCACCTGCGCTTCGGCGGCGAAGTCATGAAAAACGTCGCTGGCTATGACGTCTCGCGTCTGATGGCTGGCAGTTTCGGCTGCCTCGGGCTGTTGACCGAAGTGTCGCTCAAGGTGCTGCCCAAACCACGCCTGTGCAGCAGCATCGCACTGGAGATGGACAGCGCCCGCGCCCTGAACTGCCTGACGGAATGGGGCCAGCAACCCATGCCGATCAGCGCCGCCAGCCAAGACGGCCGGGTGTTGCGGTTGCGTCTTGAGGGCGGCGAAGGATCGGTGGCGGCAGCGCATCAGCGACTCGGCGGCGAACTGATCGACGCCGCGTACTGGCAGCAATTGAACGAGCAGCGCCTGGCGTTTTTCGAAGACCCTCGCCCCTTGTGGCGCATTTGCGTGCCTGCCGACACCGGCGTGCTGGGCCTACCGGGCGAGCAATTGATCGATTGGGGCGGCGCGCAACGCTGGCTGAAATCAGACGCTGACAGCGAGGTCATTCGAACCATGGCGACCACTGTCGGCGGGCACGCGACCTGTTACGCCAGAACCACGTCGACAGCCCTTTTCAGCCCTTGACCCTGCCGCTGCTGCGCTATCACCAGGCACTCAAGACCCGGCTCGACCCACAGGGCATTTTCAACCCCGGCCGACTGTACGCGGAGCTTTGAAGCATGCAGACCACCTTGAGCGAACACGCCAGAACTCTGCCGCGCGCCGAAGAAGCCGAGCGCATCCTGCGCAGTTGCGTGCATTGCGGTTTCTGCAATGCCACCTGCCCCACCTATCAATTGCTGGGCGACGAACTGGACGGCCCGCGCGGGCGGATCTATCTGATCAAGCAGGTGCTGGAAGGCCACGAGGTCACCGCGAAAACCCAACTGCACCTGGACCGCTGCCTGAGCTGCCGCAACTGCGAAACCACCTGCCCGTCCGGGGTCGATTACCACAACCTGCTGGACATCGGACGCGCGGCGGTGGACGCCGTTGTGCCGCGTTCACCAGGCCAACGATTGCTGCGCGAAGGCTTGCGCCGGATCGTGCCCAACGCCGGCCTGTTCAAGGCGCTGATCGGGCTGGGCACTGCTTTTCGCCCACTGCTGCCGGGCAACCTGCAAGACAAGCTGCCTGCCACGACGCAGGCGGCCGGTTTGCGTCCGGTTCCACGCCACGCGCGGCGGGTGCTGATGCTTGAAGGCTGCGTGCAGCCCGGCCTGTCACCCAATACCAACGCGGCAACGGCGCGCGTGCTGGACCGTATGGGCATCAGCGTCAGCCCGGTCGGCGAGGCAGGCTGTTGCGGTGCGGTGGATTATCATCTGAACGCACAGGATGCAGGCCTTGATCGCGCACGACGCAATATCGACGCCTGGTGGCCAGCCATCGAAGACGGTGCCGAAAGTATCGTCCAGACGGCCAGCGGTTGCGGGGCGTTCATCAAGGATTACGGCCATCTGCTGCGCAACGACCCGCGCTATGCGAACAAAGCCGCCGTTGTCAGCGCCCGGGCAAAGGATCTGGTCGAAGTGCTGCGCGACGAGCCGCTGGAAGCCCTTGGCCTGAAAGCGGACACCCGGCTGGCGTTTCACTGCCCGTGTACCTTGCAGCATGCCCAGAAACTCGGCGGCGAGGTCGAGCGTGTTCTGGTGCGACTGGGTTTCAACCTGACCAGCGTGCCGGACAGTCATCTATGCTGTGGTTCGGCGGGCACTTATTCCATGACCCAACCGCTGTTGGCACGCCAGTTACGCGACAACCGCATGCACGCGCTGGAAAGCGGCAAGCCACAGGTCATCGCCACGGCCAACATCGGCTGCCAGACTCACCTGGCAAGCGCCAAGCGAACGCCCGTGCGGCACTGGATCGAACTGATTGATGAGGCCATTGGCACTCCTGAATCGCGCTGAACTCCTATTGAATAACCCCTGCTACGGAGCACCCTCATGAAAATCAAAGCCGTCCTCACCCAGACCGAAGTCAGCCTGATGCTTGGCGCTGCGCGTGACGAAGCCCAGGCCAATGGCTGGGCGGTGTCCATCGCGATTGTCGACGACGGCGGCCATCTGTTGGCATTCGAGCGACTGGACGATGCTGCGCCGATCAGCAGCTACATCTCGATTGAAAAGGCCCGCACCTCGGCACTGGGCAAACGCGAATCCAAGGGCTACGAAGACATGGTCAACGGCGGCCGCAGCGCATTCCTCAGTGCTCCGCTGCTGACCTCGCTGGAAGGCGGCGTGCCGGTCATCGTCGACGGTCAGGTGATCGGTGCAGTGGGTGTTTCCGGTGTGAAAGCCGAGCAGGATGCCCAGGTGGCCAAAGCCGGCATTGCCGCGCTGAATGCCGACTGATGAAGACTGCCCGTCAGACAACAAAATAGCGTGACCTCTACACGGAGCCCACTGAATGACCGATTTCGTCACATGCCACCGCCTCAAGGTAGCCGTCAATCTGCACCGATTCATCGAAGAGGAAGTATTGCCCGGCACCGGCCTGGACCCGGCAGCATTCTGGGAAGGTTTCGATGCGCTGGTTCACGACCTTGTCCCGCGCAACCGCGAACTGCTCGCTGAACGCAAGCGCTTGCAGGCCGAGCTGGACAAGTGGCACAAGGCGCATCCAGGCCCCATCAGTGATATGCCCGCGTACCGCGACTTTTTGAGTTCGATCGGCTATCTGCAGCCCGTGCCACAACAGGTCAGTGCGACCACCGCCAATGTCGATCTGGAAATCAGCGACCAGGCCGGTCCGCAACTGGTCGTGCCTGCCAGCAATGCCCGTTATGCGCTCAACGCGGCGAACGCACGCTGGGGTTCGCTGTACGATGCCCTGTATGGCAGCGATGTGATTTCCACCGCCAACGGCGCTGAGATCCGTGCCGGTTACAACCCGTTGCGCGGTGCCAAGGTGATTGCCTTTGCCCGTCACCTGCTTGACGCCAGTGCGCCACTTGCCCATGGCAGCCATAGCCATGCCAGCAGGTATCACATCGAAGACAGCGAACTGCGCATCACCTTGGCCGATGGCTCGGCGACGGTTCTGCAACAACCGGAAAAGTATCTCGGTTTCAAAGGCGAACCGGGCCAGCCAGAAGCGATTCTGCTCAAGCACCACGGTTTGCATATCGAGATCCAGTTCGATCCACAGCACCCGGTCGGCAGCACGGACGCTGCCGGAATCAAGGACCTGCTGCTGGAGTCGGCCCTCTCGACCATTATCGATTGCGAAGACTCGGTCGCCGCCGTGGATGCCGACGACAAGGTGTTGGTCTACCGCAACTGGCTGGGCCTGATGAAGGGCGACCTGAGCGAAATACTGGACAAGGGCGGCAAGCCTGTCACCCGTCGCCTCAACCCTGACCGCACCTACCACGCAGCGTCCGGTGGCAAAATCACGTTGCGAGGGCGCGCGCTGCTGTTCATTCGTAACGTGGGCCATTTAATGACCCATCCGGCTATTGTCGATCAGGACGCTCAGCAGATTCCCGAAGGCATCCTCGACGGAGTGATCACCAGCCTGATTGGTTTGCACGACCTGAGCCGCCGCGGCAATTCACGGGCGGGCAGCATTTATATCGTCAAACCGAAAATGCACGGACCGGCCGAAGTGGCATTCGCCGATCAGTTGTTCAGCAGCATCGAGGACCTGCTCAAGCTGCCGCGCAACACCCTGAAAATGGGCATCATGGACGAAGAGCGACGCACCAGTGTCAACCTCAAGGCCTGCATCGAGGCTGCGGCGGCACGGGTGGCGTTCATCAATACCGGTTTCCTCGACCGGACCGGCGATGAAATCCACAGCGCCATGCAGGCCGGTCCGGTACTGCGCAAGGGCGAGATGAAAAACGCTGCGTGGATCAAGGCGTACGAACGCAACAACGTGCTGGTCGGCCTGGCGTGCGGCCTGCGCGGTCGGGCGCAGATCGGCAAGGGCATGTGGGCGATGCCTGATCGCATGGCCGACATGCTGGAACAGAAAATCGCTCACCCCACATCCGGCGCGACGACCGCCTGGGTGCCCTCACCTACCGCCGCTACGCTGCATGCCTTGCATTACCAACAGGTCGATGTCGCCCAGATCCAGCAAAAGCTCGAGCAACAGGCACTGACCGACCACAGTGATCCCTTTCTCGACGACTTGCTGAGCATTCCGGTGGTGGCCAAACCCGAATGGACCCACGAGCAGATTATCGAAGAGCTGGAAAACAACGCTCAGGGCCTGCTTGGCTATGTGGTGCGCTGGATCGAACAGGGTATCGGCTGTTCCAAGGTGCCGGACATCCATAACGTCGGCCTGATGGAAGACCGGGCGACGCTGCGTATTTCCAGTCAGCACATGGCCAACTGGCTGCTGCACGATATTGTAGGCAAGGAAGACCTGCAGAACGTGCTGGAGCGCATGGCCAAGGTGGTGGACAAACAGAACGCCGGGGATTCGCATTACCGCCCCATGGCCAGAGACTTCAAGAACTCCAGTGCATTCAAGGCCGCGTGCGCCCTGGTGTTCAAAGGTGTCGAACAGCCATCCGGGTATACCGAGCCGCTGCTGCATGAGTTCCGGCTTACCTTCAAGCAACCGGACTGAGCACACCGACAGCCACCCCAACGCCGAATACGTGCTCGTGCCCTACTGTCGGGGACGAGCAAGTATTCGGCGTGAAAATCAAAGCAATGCAATAGCTCGCTGTACCGCGGGAGGTTTACAGCGTGTAAATGGAAATCCAGTTCATATCGGCATGGGTCGTGTAGATGTAGCTGCCCGACTTGTTCAACGCCGAGCTACCCGCTGAAGGGAAACACGCGATACAGGTTGTGATCCCCTTCACCGTATCGATTCTGTATACGTCGTAATCGCGGGTGTAAACGGCGTAGACGTAGCGATTATCCGGGGAAATACCCACGACTTTGACCGGATAACCCTCCTCTCCCAGCGTTTCCCGACAGATCATCCTGTGGGTGGTGGCGTCCACAACATAGACCTCATCGATACCGCCGACGTACAACAGGTCACCCCCGGAACTGATGACCATCGAACGAGGGTCGGCAAAGCCGGGAATATCATCCTGCATGTAATCGAGCGTACCGATGGCCGAAACATCCGTGGGCGCCTGTCGATCCAGCACGGTCGTGGCGTAAATCCGATTGCTCTCGGGATTGACCGCCAGCGCCAGTGAAGCCATGGACAGAGAGCCCAGATCGAAATCGTTTTCGACCGTGTAGTTTTCCGTTTCAATAATCCTGATCAGCCCCCCTGCCGCGTCCTGAAAAGACAGGCAGATGAATCGGCCGTCCGGGCTGCACAGGATCCTGTTCACGCTGACCGCCGGGATGATGCGGATCACTTCACGCAAGGCGGTATCGACCACGTAACATTTCTTCTGGCCGATGGTGTAGAGCCGCTTTCCATCAGGACTGAGCGTGATAGCACCTGACCCTGCTCGCTTTACGGTACCCACCACACTGGATGAGTCGATATCGACCACGCTGATTTGGTTACCGCTTTCGTGGGCGACATACAGGGTTGTTTCATCCGGGCTGATGACGATCTCTGCGGGCATGAAGTCCAGCGGAATGATGCCGGTCAACCACGCAATATCGAGGGCTATGCCTGCACTGACCGGGTTGGCGATATGAATCAAAGCGCTAACGTCCTGAGATGCTCTTTTGTGCATTTTTTCCCACCAGTCAATAGGTCTTGCAAGACGGCCAGAATGGGGACTGGATACCCGGAAAGGTCCCCATCATTCAATGATGCGGCCAAGACTGGTATGCCGCTCGGATCCAAAAACACACGGTCATTGAATACTCAACAGGAGGGGTTGGGTACTGTCATAAATCACAGTCGATGCCCCTGAGCGGTAAGTGCAGAATGCAATGGAAGCCTTAGTGCCGGGGCTTTCAGCCACGGCACCTGACGTGCGAAGCGTGGTAACCATTGGTCAGGCGCATGCCGGACCCGCTGCGCCGCTCAGGAGCTTTGCCGTATCACCAGTTCGAACCCGAGATCCACCTGCGAATCCTGAGCAATGCCATCCAGCAGCCCCAGCAATAGCTGGGCTGCGCGCTGTCCCACCTCCTGTCTGGGTGTGCGGATAGACGTCAGGCGTGGAACCATGTGCGCAGAACCTGGCAGGTCATTGAAACCCACCAGCGACACCCGCTCGGGAATCGCGATGCCCAGCCGCAAGGCCTCCAGCGCCGCGCCCTGTGCCAGGTCATCGTTACAGAAGAACACGCCGTCGACATCCGGATGCTCATCGAGCAAACGCGCGAACAGCTCCCCGCCCAGCCCGATCGATGAAGACTCGCGCGTCATGACCTGCAAGCGGGGGTCAAACACCCCCGCCTCTTCCAGCACCTGACGAAAACCATCGCCACGTTGCAACACGCGCGGGTCGAGTTGCGCGGCCATGTAGGTAAGCCGACGGCGCCCGCGCCCCAACAGGTGACGCGCGGCCTCGGCCCCCGCCTGCTGCTGGGAGAAACCGACGCAATAAGCGCCCAGCCGGGTGTCCAGTTCCATCATGTGGACGCAGGGCACGCCGCTGGTTTCCAGCATCTGCCGCGAAGCAGGCGTGTGGTCGAAGCCGGTCAGCAGAATGCCCCGCGGCCGATTGACCAGATGGTTGCGCAGCAGCTTCTCTTCTTCTTCGGGCGAGTAATGGTAATTGCCGATCACCACATCCAGACCGCGCACGCGCAGCACGTTCTGAATGGCTTCCAGCGTTTCGATGAACAACTGGTTGGATAGCGACGGCACCAGCACCACGACCGTCTGGCTGAAGGATGATGCCAACGCTCTGGCCGCAGGATTGGCCACGTAACCCAGGCTCTGCGCCGCAGCGCGCACCTTTTCGGCCAGCTCCGGCGCCACAGTGGCAACACCCCGCAAGGCGCGGGAGGCAGTAATCGGGGAGACGGCTGCCAACCGTGCAACCTCGTTGAGGGTCGGCCGACCCGTAGAGCGGGAACCAATGCGTGTCATGCGTTGCCAACTAACATAAGGGTTGCCAAATGTGTTGAATGCCCCATAAGGTAGCGCTGTCTCATGGAACGTGACAATGCTTTATCGCTGGTTTCACATTCGGGAGCCCTGCCAGGTTGCCCCGGAGAACAGCCTCCGATGATCAATGATGAACCCAAAACAACGACAAGAACTGGAACAGCCCAGGCCGAGCCTGATGTCCACCGGACAAAGACAGCGCTGTCTCCAGATGAGGTGCCTACTGTGACAACTGCGAATACTGCTATTTCCGCCATCGTGGTGATGGGTGTGTCGGGCTGCGGCAAAAGTGCCGTCGGTGCCGAAATTGCCCTCAACAGTGGCGGTCGCCTGATCGAAGGCGATGCGTTCCACCCTCAGGCCAACATCGACAAGATGAGCGCCGGTACCCCCCTCAATGACGAAGACCGCGCTGGCTGGCTGACCCGCCTCGGTGAAGAGATGGCGGCGGCCCTCGCCAATGGCGAACACCCGGTCCTGACCTGCTCTGCCCTCAAGCTCATCTATCGTCAGCGCTTGCGCGACGCCGTACCGGGTCTGGGATTCGTCTTTCTGGAACTGACCAAAGAACTCGCGACCGAACGCTGCTCGCATCGACCCGGACATTTCATGCCCGCCAGCCTGGTCGACAGTCAGTTCGCAACACTCGAATCCCCGGCCGGCGAGCCGCTGACGCTGGTGGTCGATGCAACCCAACCGATCGATGTGATTGGCAAACAAGCCGCAGCATGGTGGAAAGACTCTCACGCCTGATAAAGGTGTGAACGCGAAAGACAGCGCTGTCTTTGGCACACACGATAAAACCACGGCGCTGTTTGCAGCGACCTAAAATAATAACCGGAGAGACACCCATGTTCGGTATGACCCATGAGACGTTCTTACTCGTCGATGCGCTGGTGACCATCGTCGGCCTTGTGCTGTTGATCACCACGTTCAAGGTTCACCCCTTTGTCGCACTGACGCTGGCGGCAGGCTTTCTTGGCCTGACCTCCGGCATGCCGGTGGAAAAAGTCATGAAGTCGTTTCAGGACGGTTTCGGCGGCGTGCTGGGCTTTGTCGGCATCATCCTTGGGCTGGGCACCATGCTCGGCAAGCTGATGGCCGATTCGGGCGGTGCCGACCAGATCGCGCAGACCCTGATCCGCCTCTTCGGCAAGCAGAAAGTACACTGGGCAATGATGTTCGCGGCGTTTCTCGTGGGCATCCCGCTGTTCTTCGAGATCGGCTTTGTGCTGCTGATTCCACTGGTGTTCATCGTCGCGCGCCGCACCGGCGTGTCCATCGTCAAGATCGGTATCCCGCTGCTGGCAGGTCTTTCGGCCGTACACGGTCTGGTTCCGCCGCATCCGGGTCCGTTGCTGGCCATCGGTATCTTCGGTGCCGACATCGGCAAAACGATTTTCTACGGACTGATCGTTGCATTGCCGACCGCAATCATCGCTGGCCCGATTTTCGGCAACTGGATTTCCAAGCGCATCCCGGGCACCCCTTCCCAGGAACTGATGGACCAGATCGCCAAGGAATCGAGCACCGAGAATCTCCCGGGCTTCGCCATTACGCTGATCACCATCCTGCTGCCTGTATTCCTGATGCTGCTCAAAACCTTCGCTGACGTGGTGTTGCCCGAAAACAACATGTTCCGCATCTGGATGGACCTGATCGGCCACCCGATCACCGCCCTGCTGGCAGCCCTGTTGCTGGCGTTCTACACCTTCGGCGCGGCACGCGGCTTCGACCGCTCGAAAATCATGAAGCTGCTTGACCAGAGCCTTGCACCGGTAGCGGCCATCGTGCTGATCGTCGGCGCGGGCGGTGGTTTCAAGCAGATGCTGGTAGCCAGTGGCGTAGGTGATGTCATCGGTCACATGGCAGTGCAGGCACAGATCAACCCGATCATGCTGGCCTGGCTGGTGGCGGCGGTGATTCGCGTGGCAACCGGTTCGGCCACGGTCGCAACCATCACAGGCGCAGGAATCGTCGCCCCGGTGGTCGGCCTGATTCCTGGCGTCAATCGTGAGCTGCTGGTGCTGGCAACCGGCGCAGGGTCGTTGATCCTGTCGCACGTCAACGACGCCGGCTTCTGGCTTGTGAAGCAATACTTCAACATGACCGTTGCCGAAACGTTCAAGACCTGGACAGTGATGGAAACACTGCTCTCGGTGGTCGGCCTGATCTTCATCATGCTGCTGTCGACACTGGTATAGCCCGAAAAACCAGGCCTTCGCGGGCCACAACCCGCGAAGGCACAGGTTTAGACTGCAGCTTGCGGGCTGCGACAGGGCCGGTAGAACGCCACCTGCGTTCATATTGGCTACGCGACAACACCCCCTTCCTACGCCTCCCCGCACTGCATTCCATTTGATTTTTCAGAAAGCTCGGGCAAGGTTCTCAAGTCGAGCCTACGCTTATAAGTATCTGGAATTTGAGCCGTCCGATCTCGTCCGGCAAGGCAATGGCTGCCTGAACGTGCCCCCTGTTCACGTTACTTTTTATGTAGCGCCAGTAAACGCGGGCATTTTCACGTCAAAACGGGCAGAATTGGCGCACTCGTCGTATCGGGCATGCAAATCTCGATGACAGGAAAATGAACCGAGGGAATTAAATTCACCTGTGCAACGTCATATGACGGATGCATCTGGATGCACTCGGCAACAATCACCACGCAAAGGCAAACGCCAGCCTCTTGATAGAGGCGTTTTCAAGAGGCCATCAAGGAAAAGATTATGTTGATACTCACTCGCAAAGTAGGCGAAAGCATAAACATTGGTGACGAAATCACCGTCACCATTCTTGGCGTTCAAGGGCTGCAGGTCCGCCTGGGCATCAACGCGCCAAAAAATGTTTCTGTGCATCGCGAAGAAATCTACAAACGTATCCAGGCAGAACTGGCTCCTAACCAGGACCCACAATAAATCCTGCCAACACCTTATTCAATGCAGACCTGCCAGCCTTTGGCGGATCTGTCGTACGGCGCCCTTGGGGCGCCGTTTTTTATGGGCATCTTGAAGCTGGTTTTTGATGCACCCGTGCGATGACAGCCTCCAGCACCGCTCGGCTGGCGTCATGATGAAATGACCACACGCTGATACGACCCTCAAACGTCAGTTAGCTGCCCGATCTTGAATTGCCCCCAAGCCTGGCTCACAGGCCGAACGGCTGTTTCCACACGATTTGTAGACAGGGTTGTGCTCCACCGTCGTTTCATACGTTGGCGCCATCCAGCAGGCTGGATGATCGAGACGAAACAGTGCGCCTGCACGATCAAACGGGAAGACAAAGCAGCTCCGAAGTATCAGAGCGCTGGCACTGAAGTAATAGGATGTTACATGTTCGAACATAAGGGCACTTGCGGTAACAGCCTGGCAGGCAACTGATGACCAGACTGCAAGGTTGGCCAAACAAAAACCGAGGACACCGCCAATCATTTAGATTAATGTTTTTTGCAACTATTGGATGCTCGCAAGGTAGTGCCCGTGCAACACCGCGTTAATGCGTGCAAACAATACCGAATGTGTCAAACAAGGCGTTTCGTTGAGCAAGCCTTTTGTTCGATTGGCAAGCTCATGATTTGAATGGTGTTGTTGTTTTTATAACGCGCGATGGTATGTGACTGGCGACGTGCCGCCGCGGCAGAGGTGTTCTTGTTTTCTTGTCGGCGCAGTTGAAAAGCGCAGTATTGCGCAGCCGTCCATCTGACGAGGCACCCCGTGGCTGGATCCGCAACGCTACGCCAGAAGGTCATCGGGTGGTCGGGGAGACAGCACGCAAAACAGACACGAAAAAGCCCCGATCAACAAAGACAAGGGCTTTGAGCTACCTGAGCGCAACCAGGCGTTTCCAGCGGGTTTGCGCAGATTCAGGCGGTGCGGTAGTGAACCTGAACCACTCCATCGTGAGCAAGCCCGCCACGGAGCTTGGCCACCAGAGCAGAGATGTCGCGACTGTTCTTCAGGTGATTCAACGAAATACCTGTTTCCAGCAATTCCACTCGTCCGGATGACGGGTCTTTAACCTGCACCGTCATCGACTGATCGTGTGCAATGGTGCAAGTACACTGCAAAGGCAGGAAAGCACCTTCGACAATGCTGCGAAGTTCCAACGTAGACAATCCACTGGCAATCATTTTTATCTCCTTATGTGTAACACTCAATCGAACAGTGGTCGCTTGCGTTTTTTTGTTATTAATTGACGCTTTAACGCAGCCAGTAAAGGCTTGCCAATTATCCGTCGCCACTTGCCTGATTCTTACAACCTTTATACGCCTAAAACAGACAGGCAGGCAACTTGTACACGCAAATATAAACAGCCCGTTTATAAGCAATCATTGACAGAGTTAATAGAAAAAACGATTCACCTTAATGTTATTCAGCGACCCATCACATGACGGGGATCAATCCACATAAAAGTGCCTCTGCCTTTTAAAAAAAGAGCGACGAACGGTCGATGATTTCATGTGCAAAACGTCAGGAGGGATTGCATGGCAGCAGCCAGGTTCTCACCTGGCTGCGATCAGAAAAGTTGCCTGGCTTACTGGTCCGACCCGGAAAGCCGCAAATGGATCAATGCCACACGGGCGCCTTGCTTGTCACGCCGTTCTTCTATGGCATAGGGGCGAAAACCCATTCGCGGGTAGAACAAAAGTCCGGGCACATTATGGTTGTAGCAGGAAGCAATCAGCTCGGTGGCTTCATGCTTGTCGAACGCGATACCCATCATGGTGGTGATCATGTAGCGCCCTACGCCCTTGGATCGCGCTTTTGGCGCGATGATCACGTTTCCCAGCGTGCAACGACCCCGGAAATGGCACTGCGCGAAATTGGCAAACCCTACGACTTCGCCATCCATCTCGATGACGGTTGAATCGTGACGGGTCTCCAGCGCATCGCGCAACTGCGAGGCGTCCAGCGGGTAAGTCGCTCTGGGGAACATGTAGAACAGTTCGTCGGCGTTCTGTGGCAACTCGCAGACGGCGGGAATGTCTTTTTCTTCCAGGGGACGGTGATTGAACATAAGGCGGTAACCTCTTGAAGAAACTGAAAAAACCGTAATTGGCAGCGTAGGTGAGCCAGCGAATCGAGCGTCGGCAATGACAAAAACACAGCGCTCGCACTGCGACAGCATAATCCCCGGCTATCTAAAAGGGCTACCTCCATAACAAATCGTGCTAATGAGTGGCTTTGTTGACGCTGCTCTCCAGCCCGCGATGCAAGGTATTGAAGCGTCGAGAATAATCCTTGCGCTGCGGAGCGAGCATCTTCAGGCACACTTTTCGGTGAGCGGGAAGAACCAGGCCACGCGTTGCCGAACCGCGCAATATCCTGTAACCGATGTTTCAAGGCTCGTCTTGCAACCCGAACGCATAACCGGCATTTATTTCACTTCATTGACTGGAACATTCATTTTATGCCGATCTCACCTGTGGCTCGCTTCAGGGCCCGTCCGTTTCGATGGATCTGCGTTGCGGCGATTCTTCTCGGTCTGCCGGTCGGCTGTTCGGTTCTTGAACATAAAGAACGCGAGCTCGTGTTTCGCATCGAGCCCGGAACAGCCAGCTGGTACAGCGGGTTGCCTGCCGATGTGCAGGAGATCGAACTCAGTACCCCGGCATTCGGCACGGCGCAGAACATTCATGCCTGGTGGTGGCCGGCCGCGGACAAAAATGCACCCGCCGTGCTGTACCTGCACGGTTCACGCTGGAACCTGACCGGTCAGCTGTTTCGTATCCAGCAACTCAAGGCACAGGGCTTTTCGATACTAGCCATCGATTACCGGGGCTTCGGTCAAAGCATGGGCCAGTTGCCGTCGGAAAAATCCGTGTATGAAGACGCACGCATTGCCTGGGCACGCCTGAAGCAATTGCAGCCTGACCCGCAACGCCGGCTGATCTACGGCCATTCTCTAGGCGGAGCGGTCGCGGTTGATCTGGCTGCCGAACTGGGCCAGGACACCGAGAAAGACCAGACGCCCATTCAGGCTCGCGGTCTGATCATAGAATCGACCTTCACCAATCTGGCCGACGTAGCCACTGCGCTTGCCAACACGTCGTTGCCTGTGCGCTGGCTGCTGTCACAGAAGTTCGACTCGCTGGACAAGATCGCCGACATCCACATGCCGGTACTGATCGTCCATGGCACCGACGATCGCTACGTGCCCTCCCGCTTCAGCGAGCAACTGTTCGACGCGGCCAGAGAGCCGAAAAGACTCTTGCTGGTCCCCGGCGGCACGCACAACAACAGCATGCAACTTGGACAGCCGGCCTACGGCCAGGCCATTCAGACGCTGCTCAGGACACCAGCATCGCTACCGCAAGTCAGCAGGCACGGTCAGGCCCGGCAGGATGCCGGTTAGACAGCCTCGGGCACCGGGCAGTAATCTGGCAGCCCATCACTCAAGGACTGTGCAATGAGCGCCATTGTCGAGTATTCCGACCTGCATCACCGCCTCTCTGTCATCCAGCTCTGGAAAACCGTCTTCAACGACAGCCAGCCACATAACCGCCCGGACCTGTCGATCGACAAGAAACTGGCCGTCGAGGATCGACTGTTCTTCGTGTCCATGGTGAACGACGCTGTAGCCGGGACCATTCTTGCCGGCTACGACGGCCATCGTGGCTGGCTGTATTCGGTTGCAGTAGACCCGCAACAGCGTGGCAAGGGCCTGGGGTCAGCGCTGGTGAAACACGCCGAACAGGCCTTGATCGAACGTGGCTGCGTGAAGATCAATCTGCAGATCCACACGTTCAATGAAGCGGTGCAGGCTTTTTACAAGACCCTGGGCTACACCGAGGAGGCGATCATCAGCATGGGCAGACGGATTGACGCCAACGTCTGCGCGCCGTCCTGAGCAATCGGCGTCCGCTCGGCGATCAATTAAACGGGACACAGGGTGATTCATTTATTTACATGAGAATTAATATCAAATTACAATTATTGCTATTAACGTCCTGACAGAGCATCTCCCTTGAGCACCTCCTCCCAACGCACTCGCCGTAACGGCCCCTTTCTGCTGTCCGCATTGTCGCTGGCGCTGCTGTCCAGCGGCGCCGTAAGCGCCGCAGAAACCGCCATGCTGCCCGCCACGCAGGTTTCCGCCGTCGCTACCGAAGGCCAGGAAGGCTACAGCGCAAAGAGCACCAGCACTGCGAGCAAGAGTGATGTTCCTGTCAAGGAAGAAGCTCAGTCGGTCAACGTCGTGACGCCACAGACCATCGCCGATTACAACGTGCGCTCGCTGGACGATGCCATGAAGTTCGTCAGCGGCGTCAGTCAGGGCAACACGCTGGGCAACACCAAGGACTCACTGGTCAAGCGCGGTTTCGGCACCAACGACGATGGCTCGATCCTGCGCGACGGCGTGCGCTCGGTGGTGTCGAAGAACTTCGGTGCGACCACCGAGCGCGTCGAAGTGCTCAAGGGTCCGGCCTCGTTGCTCTACGGCGCGATGGAACCCGGCGGCGTGATCAATGTGATCAGCAAGCAGCCGCAGTATGTTCAAAGCACGACCCTGAGCGGTTCTTCCTACAGCGAAGGCGGCGGCAGTCTCGGCATCGACACCACCGGTCCGCTGGGCGACTCGGGGCTGGCCTATCGTTTGGTGGCCGAACGTCAGAGTGAAGACTACTGGCGTAACTATGGCGTTGATCAACACACCCTTATAGCGCCGTCCCTGTCATGGACCGGCGAGCGCGCCAGCCTGACGCTGGCCTATGAATACAACGATTACATCAGCCCGTTCGACCGCGGCACGGTCTTCACTAACGGCCACCCGGCCGATATCAGTTACAACAAGCGCCTGGACGAAAAATGGGCAAACACGGTCGGCATCAGCGAAACGGCGACCGCGCGGTTCGAGTACCAACTCAGCGATGACTGGAAAACCCGTTTGACCTACGGCTGGAACAACGACCGTTACAGCCTTTCGATTGCTCAGCCCAGCACCCTGTCGAGCAGTGGCGTGCTACGTCGGCAGGCCAATGGCGGCCATTACGATTACGAAACGCGTTATGCCAGCTGGGACTTCATCGGCAAACAGGACATTCTTGGCCAGCAACATGATCTGCTGATCGGTGCCGAGCAGGAAGACTCCGACAAGTATCGCGGCAAGACCTATCGCAACACGGCACAGGGCGGCTTCAATATTTTCTCGCCGAGCTATGGCGGCCTGGCTGAACCCAGTGTTGTCAGCGCGGCCAACAGCAACCTGAGCAATCAGCTGACGTCTTCTTCGGTCTACCTTAAAGACAATTGGCACCTGAATGACCGCTGGATTCTGGTGCTCGGCGGCCGCTATCAGCATTATGACCAGTACATCGCCCAAGGCATGGGTGCCAGCCGCAACACTAACCTGGACAAAAATGACGATATATTCCTGCCGATGGCGGGTCTGGTGTTCAAGGTCAATGAAGACCTCTCGTTGTACGGCAATTACAGCCGTTCCTTCGTGCCTAACCAGGATGTGAACGACGATGGCACCACCTTCGACCCGGAAGAAGGCCGCAGTTACGAGGTCGGTGCCAAATATGCGCTGGCACCGGAGCTCAACGTCAACCTCGCCGTGTTCGACATCGAGAAGAAAAACGTCGTGACCACCGTCGCTACCGGCGTCAGCGAAGCGGCTGGCAAGGTGGGCTCACAGGGCGTGGAACTGGACGTGACCGGGCGCATCGCCGAGCGCTGGGACATGATCGGCACTTACGCCTACACCCACACCGAAGTGCTCGATGATCCGAAAAACGAGGGCAACCGTCTGAGTCAGGCACCGAAACATACCGCCAGCCTGTACCTCACCCATCACCTGCAAGTCCCGTCCGGGCTGGGCGAATGGCATGCCGGTGGTGGCGCGCGCTATGTGGGCGAACGGGCGGGTGACAACGCCAACACGTTCTACATGAGCAGTTACACCGTGGCCGATGCATTCCTGCGCTGGGATGTGCCGATGGCAGGTTATAAAACCCGTCTGCAATTGAACGTCGATAACCTGTTCGACAAGCAATACTACCCGTCCAGCACCGACAGCCCGCTGCAGGTCAACGTAGGCGAACCCCGCACGGCGCGCCTCAGCGCCAGCGTCACGTTCTAGGCTCTGTACGTAAAGTGGCTGCGCTCGGTGATGCTGCGTTAAAAACAGGCTCGTGCGCGAGTCCGATCGGAATGCTCATTTACAACACGTAGAGTCGAACGCGACCCCGGCCGGTCCTCGCCTGTTTTTGCCTTGCCTGACCTTCGCTCGCCGACTTTTCGTACAGAAGGTTGACCCGGAAGAGCAGGCCCGAAGGCTTGCTCTGTTTAACGCCTGAACGACGAGTTCAGGCGTTTATTGCTTGCCGTGCCCGGGATCAGAACTTCATTCTATAAAAGCTCATTAACGTTTCATTGGCATGGATGTATTCGATCTTGCCGATGAAGGCGCTTTTATCCAGCCATTCATTAGCGCCCAGGGAAACCTGAAAGCGCGGCGTACAGGTGCATTGGTAATGGTCTTCGCTGATCGGCCAGATGCCGTTTTGCAGTTCCTGCTGCCCCGCTTCATCCATCAGCATCACGCCCCGGCTTTCAACATTGATCAACTCGCCCAGTTGCGTGATCAGGGTGAAGCGAGTGTCCAGAAAGATCAGCTCGGCTGACAGCTCGACAAGCGAACTACTACCGCCGGAGAGTACCGAACCGCTGATGAACTCACCGCGAAATTCGCCACCCAGGATCATGCTGTTGCTGCGCAGGCCATCGCTGCATATGCCCATGAGCACAGGAACATCTGTTTTCAGAACGACGGTCAGTACTTTTTCGAGCACGGGCGCTGACGGATGTCCACGAAGAGCGCTTTTCGCGGGTTTCTTGAAATCGATGATATTCATGGGCCTGTTAACTCCATCGTTGAGTACATTCTGACAATGCATGGCCAATTGGCAGAATAAAGGGGGCATCCATCTATCAGCATTTATCTGGGCCTCCTTTTCCAGTAAGCTCCACGGAGTCGACGGAAATCGTACCGAACGGTTCAGTTCCAGTCTAGAGAATTTTGTGCTTACTGTACCGAACGGTTCACTAAGGGATTGAGGATATACATGAAGGTGCGTACTGAAGCTCGCCGCGAAGCCATTATCGATGCGGCTGCAAGCGTCTTTCTCGAAATGGGCTACGAGCGCGCTTCGATGAACGAAGTCACCAAGCGAATGGGTGGTTCCAAAGCAACCATCTACAGTTACTTCCCTTCCAAGGAGGTGCTGTTCATCGCGGTGGTCAACAGACTGGCGACAGCCCATCTGGCGGAGGCGGTTTCCGAGCTGGCGATCCGCGACGACGCAGAGATTGAATTGAGAACGCTGTTCACCCGTTTTGGAGAGCGTATGTTGATGGTGCTTATCAATGATGACAAAGCACTCGCGGTGTATCGCATGGTGGTCGCTGAATCAGGGCATTCGGATATCGGCATGATGTTCTACGAGTCTGGCCCCAGCGAGTGCCTGCAGACCGTTACTTCGCTGATGACCCTGGCCATGCAGCGAGGACAGCTTCGCGACACCGATCCGCACATCGCAGCGTTGCAGCTTACCTCGCTGTTGACGGCGGAAACCGAAATTCGGCTTTACCAACAGGCACCCATGCCGCTAAGCATTGAAGAGATCCGCGCCATGGTCGAGCGTGCGGTGGACACATTCATGCTGGGTATGGAGAAACGCTGATAACGCGCTGAAGACTTGTCACTTGGCAACCCTGTTTGCAACACCCTGAAACATTTGCTCACTCTTCTGCAAACAAGTTAATCCGTTTGAGGGCGATAGCCTTTTGCCCTCAACGGAGTAACACCCATGATCTTGCGAAAACTCAACCTGGCCCCACGCTCGGCACTTTGTTTCGGTGTTTTCTGCCTGATGATCATTGCCCTGGGGTTACTTGCCTTGCGGCAGGCGGCGGAACTCAACGCCGCCGAAAAATTCATCGAAACCAATGTGCTACCGAGCGTCAAACTGCTCGGTTCTCTGGACCGGGAGTTTGTTGCCATCAGGGGTAACAATGCCCGCGTGCGAAACCCTATCGAACCACAGGATCGAAAGACCAAGGCGCTCAGCGACATTCAGCAGTCACGCTCGCTGATCGCCGGTTATTCTGATGCGCTTGGCAAATTGATCGTCACCCCGCAAGGGCGTCAGGCATTCGATGAGCTCTCCAAAGCAAACGCCGATTACCAAGTGGCCCAGGATCGCTACCTGACGTTGGTTGCTGCCGGCAATCTTGAAGCAGCAGTCGCCATATCCAATGGCGAGATGAAAAGCGCGGCCGATCAGGTCGAGAGCACGCTGAAAAAACTCATCGGTATCAATGATGCCAAAGCAAATAAAGCAGGCGATGCTGCAGAAACGGCCTATCAGCAAACGTTGTGGATGGTCGGTATCTTCATTGCAGTGGGCGTGCTCACCACCCTGCTCCTCGCCTGGATGTACACCCGCAGCCTGACCGGACCGATTGGCGAATCGCTGATCATCGCGCAACGTATTGCTACCAATGACCTGAGCAAGGACATTCCACAGAATGGCACCGATGAGGCGGCGAAACTGATTGCTGCGCTCGCGACCATGCAAACCAACCTGCGCAGCGCCCTGACGTTGATTGGCGACTCCTCCACACAGCTGGCCGCCACGACAGAAGAAATGCATGCGGTGACTGAAGACGCCTCACGCACCATTCAGCGTCAGAGCAACGAGATTGAAATGGCTGCCACCGCCGTCAATCAGATGAGCGCGGCAGTCGAAGAAGTGGCCAGTAACGCAGCATCGGCATCGGAAGTGACCTCGCAATCCAGCACAGCGGCCATCGCCGGGCGTGCGCAGGTCGATGAAACCGTCACCGCGATCAACCTGATGGTCTCCAGGGTGCAGATCACGTCGACCGAAGTGCAAGGGCTGGCGGTCATGGCCACCGACATCAGCAAGGTCCTGGATGTGATCCGCGCCATCGCCGAGCAGACCAACCTGTTGGCGCTCAACGCGGCCATCGAAGCCGCTCGCGCCGGGGAAGCCGGGCGAGGTTTCGCGGTGGTTGCGGATGAAGTACGCGCACTGGCGCACCGGACTCAACAATCGACCCGGGAAATCGAACAGATGGTCGGCTCGATCCAGACCGGCACCGGTAATGCCGTGACGGCAATGGAGCAGACCAGCGTTCAGGCCCACAAGACGCTGGAAATGGCCAACGGCGCCGGCAAGGCGCTGCTTGAAATCACCAACTCCATCAGTCAGATCAACGAACGTAACCTGATGATCGCCACCGCCGCCGAAGAACAGGCTCAGGTGGCACGTGAAGTCGACCGAAGCCTGGTCAGCATCCGCGACCTGTCCAGCCAGACGTCCGAAGGTTCGAACCAGACGGCTATCGCCACCGCCGAATTGTCGAAGCTGGCATCCGGCCTGAACCGCCTGACCAAACAGTTCCGCGTGTAACCATCGCGAGCCGGAAAGCCCGCTTTCCGGCTCGCCTTCTTGTCAGATCGGCAACCCTGCTCTAAGTTGTACGACAACAGATGAAATAGTCGTCTGTTTGAGTGCGCTTAGCCATCCAACAATGACAAGAAAAAGGGACGATCATGAAAAAGCTGACACTGCTGATAGGTTTTCTATGCCTGTTTACCGGTTACGTCGCAGCCGCGCCTTCCGATGAAGCTGATGTTGCCAAGGCCGTGGACAAGCTGACTCAGGCCATGTGGCACAAGGACATCGAGCAACTCAAGGCGCTGACTGCAGATAACCTCACCTATGGCCACTCCAGCGGCACGATCCAGGACAAACAGGCTTTTATCGCCGACATCGAAACCGGCAAGAGCGCGTTCAATGATCTGAAGATGCTCAATCAGAAAATCACTCTCTCTGGCGACGTCGCAATGGTCCGCAATCACTTCTCGGCGCAGGCGGTCAACAGCGGCAAGGTGGTACCGACCGAGATCGAAAACTTCCAGATCTGGCAGAAGCAGAAAGGCCAGTGGCAGTTGATTGGCCGTCAGGCATTCCGCTTCTAGGTTTCACCCTGTTCGTCGCAGCCAGCGAGCGCACTCACTGCTGCGTACCGAACATCGCTGTCCAGTAAATGCCTGCATCGCTTTTAGGGTCCATTGCATACGCCGCGCCCAGTTCGCGAAAGCCGGGGTTCATGAGATTGGCGCAATGACCGGGGCTGGCCAGCCAGCCGTCAACCACCTTGCGTGCGGTGTCCTGACCAGCTGCGATATTCTCGCCGACCTGCTGGCCGACATACCCGGCCAGCTCGGCGCGATCCCCCGGCGTGCGGCCTTCCCGATCCTTGTGGTCGAAGAAATTATTGTTGGCCATGGCCTGTGAGTGGCTTTGCGCAGCCGTGCCCAGGGTCAGGTTCCAGGCCAGTGGCGTGGTGGCCGCATAGGATTGCGCGCCGCACTGGCGCGCCTGGGTACGAGCCGTGTTGATCATCTCCAGAACCTTCTGCCCCTCGGCTTGCCAGTCGCCAAGACGCGACGCTATCAGAGAACGCGCCAGCACGATGCGCCAGTCGCGCCCTTCCCGGCTCACACCTATATCGACGAATTGCGGGTCCAGCACCACCTGGCAGAAGCTTTCCTGAACCGCCTTCATGGCCGCGGCAGAATCACGCGGGCCGGACAGACTTATCGCCTGCACGGTGACCATCGGGTAGGCCGCCCGGGCCAGTGACTGCTGCAGGTCGAGGTTGCCGTTGGCAGGCAGAACCAGTCGCGTATCGGTCGCCAATGGCGGCAACTCCATGGACACCTGCTCGCCACAGCGTTGCGCCTGCCCCCGATAGGCGTTAAGGGAGTCGACCAGTTGCGTCTCTTCACTGGCCAACACAGCGTTGGCACACATCATTCCAAATGACAGCAATGACAGGCGCAGAACGAAGGTAATGACAGGCATGAAAAGTCTCTCTCGGGCTGATTACGCCTATGATGCGCGAAATCACCCGGTCAAGCGCAACGCCTTTTTCGTTCTGCAGCAAATTCTGTCGCCCGTTCAAACCGGCAAATGCACCCCACTCAAAGCTTGAAGTTGGCAACCAGCGTATTGAACGACGTTGCCAGACGCGACAATTCCTGGCTGGAAGCGCTGGTCTGATTGGCCCCCGCAGCGCTCTGCGTAGAGAGGTCCTGAATGTTCAGCAGGTTGCGGTCTACTTCGCGAGCCACCTGGGCCTGCTCTTCGGATGCCGAGGCGATGACCAGGTTGCGTTCGTTGATGGTCGCCACGCCTTGGGTGATTTTTTCCAGCGCCGCACCGGCACGCAGTGCCAGATCCTGAGTGTTGGTGGCCAGCGACAGGCTTTTGCCCATCGCCGCCACGGCACCGTCGGCACCGGATTGCACGGTGCTGATCATGCCTTCGATCTCGACGGTCGACGCCTGGGTACGGTGGGCCAGTGCACGGACCTCGTCAGCCACCACCGCAAAACCGCGCCCCTGTTCACCGGCACGTGCGGCCTCAATGGCAGCGTTGAGCGCCAGCAGGTTGGTCTGCTCGGCAATACTGCGAATCACGTCCAGCACCTTGCTGATTTCGCGCACATGCCCGGCCAGTTCGGAAACGGCACCGGTAGACTGAGTGATCTCGTGCACCATGGTGGTGATGCCTTTGACGGTGTGATCAACCTGACCACGACCATCAACCGCATCCTCGGTAGCGGTCTTCGAGGCTTCAGAGGTCGACACCGCGTTGCGCGCCACTTCCTCGACAGCCGCAGTCATCTGGTTCACCGCCGTAGCCGCCTGCTGGATTTCGTCGTTCTGGCGAGTCAGCCCGCGCGTGCTCTCATCAGTCACCGCGCTCAGTTCTTCGGCTGCGGAGGCGAGTTGGTCGGCGGCACTGGCGATCTGCAGAATGGTACTTTTCAGACCGGTCTGCATGCCGGACAACGCGTCGAGCAACTGCCCGGCCTCATCACCACTGGTAGAAACGATCGGCTGAGTCAGGTCACCACCGGCAATGCGCCGGGCGCTTGCAACGGCCACCGCCAATGGACGGGTGATCATGCGAGTGATAAAAACGCCCATCATGATTGCCACCAGAAAGGCGATCACCACACCGGCCTCCAGCATCAGCACCGAATTGGCCTTGAGTTCGGCAGCCGCCGCCGCGCCTTCCTTGATCTGGCGATTGTTGGAATCGATCATGATCCGCAGGTAACTGCGGGCCTTGGTGAAGCCATCTGCGGAAAGCGCGTTAAGGCGGGTACGGGCGTTATCCAGATCGCCAGCCCTCATCAATTCGACCACCTGCTGAGTGCCCGCTATATAAGCAGGCAGTATTTGCTCAAGCTGATCACCGGCGGCGCGCTCGTCATCTTCCAGGGGGGTGGCGCGGTAGATTGCGAAGACTTTCTGCGCACGTGCAAGGTCGTCGCCCAGCGCCTGACGAACACGTTCCTTGTCTGCCTCGGGTACTCCCCCCTGCTGCGCATCCAGCAAGCGGTAAAGGCCACGGTTATGCGCCGTGAGACTGGAGAGCGTCTCATTGGTATTACCGACCGATACCAGATTATTGGAAAAAGTAAGCTCAAGTGCATTGGCCAAACGTGTAACACCCGTCATACCCAGGCCGCCAACAGCCAGCGTGATCAGTGCACACGCGATGAACGCTGATAGGAGCTTGGTCGAAAACGTTAACTGACGCAGGAAATTCATGAGGCTTACCCGAGGGTGTGAAGGCTGAAATTGGCGCTGAACTGACGTGTCGAACAGCAGTGATGTCATAATGACTTCACCCCATATGAATTCGTTCAGCCACCCTCGGAATTATTTTTAAAATAACTTTGACAAACGCAAAAACTGCTACTAAAGGATGAGAATCAAGCGCACTTCGCTCTAATAATCATCCAGCGGTCAATGCAACCGGAACGCCTTCGTCGTGGTTCCCGCGAGGCGCTGACCGGCAAACGTCTTGGCCTGGCGCGTCAATTCATCGAGATGGCGATCACGCTGTTCCTCCGCATCGAGCATCGCCTGCTCACCATGCTGTTTGAGCAAATAGGCATGAATCTGGCGCACCTCCACCGAGCTGTAGATGGGTGCGATATCCATGACTGCCAGCAAGCCGTCAGTGCCATGGTCCCGGGTATTCATGATCACCTGCGGTCCACGTGCGCCCAGCACCTGAAAACCCTGTGATTCAAAGTACGGCACCTTGTCGACTGCGCAATACAGCTCGGCATGCGGATAACGAGCGACCATTTTTTCCAGCATCGAGCTTGCAATGCCTTGACGACGGTGGCTTTCGCGTACCGCCATATAGGCCACGGCACACGCCTGCGGATCGTCCTGTACCGGCAGGTAAAGCAGAAAACCCAACACGATCTCCGGGTCGTTCTCATCCAGCGCAACGATCAGCTCGACGGTCAGACTCTGTGACCCGTCCATGGCGTTCAGGTAAAGATGCACCTCATAGCCCACGCCATACTGATAAAGGTTGTACAGCGGGTTGTCCGGCACAATGGCGACCAGGCTGATGTCGGTCACATAATCGACAACCATTTGCTGAATCTGGCTGCGGATGAACTCCGGTGGCGGGGTTTGGAGCAGCATGACGGTGGACATGGGACGGCGGACTCCGGAATGTGAAGGTTGCCTGCTCAGGCTAACGGGACATGATAACGCTTCCGGGTGCGCAAGGCCGAGTCGGTATGCGATGGATTAATCAGTGCCATAAACAGACATCTCATGGTGCAAATAAAACATCAAATAGCCACTACCCAATAGCTTTACTGGCCAATATCCAGTACGTTCGTTCCATATCAGAATACAGAATTGGCGAATGGCCACGCGGCGAAGAAGTTGATAATCTTTTTTATGTAACGCTCATGTGCTGAAGAAATAACGTTTCTAATGAACATCGACATTCAATAAAAAGCATCGTGCTTTCATAGAGATAGCAAAGTAGCAAAATGCAAGCTGCGGCTTTATGCCATGATTCTGACTGATCGCTATTTCAACTATTCTCAAAAAAGAGAAGCGGTCCCCCGCACTTTCGCTCGCATTTATTTCAATCAACCCGATGCATTTTTATAATCACAGTTTTGCCCTCGCCCGCTTAAAATTATTTCGCCTACTAAAAAAATATGAGGGATTCAAAATGCCGTTATTAAACTGGTCCAGACACATGGTTCGTTTAACTGCAGTCGGCCTTATCAGCATGCCGGCCGCCTATGCAGCCGACACCCTGACTCGCGACAATGGCGCCGACGTCGGCGATAACCAGAATTCCCAGACAGCAGGCGCCCAAGGGCCGGTCCTGCTGCAAGACGTGCAGTTGCTGCAAAAGCTGCAGCGCTTCGATCGCGAACGCATCCCGGAACGCGTTGTTCACGCCCGCGGCACGGGCGTCAAAGGCGAATTCACGGCATCGGCCGATATCAGCGACCTGAGCAAGGCGACGGTTTTCAAATCCGGCGAAAAAACCCCGGTGTTCGTGCGTTTCTCTTCTGTGGTTCACGGCAATCATTCGCCTGAAACCCTGCGCGACCCCCACGGTTTCGCCACCAAGTTCTACACAGCCGATGGCAACTGGGACCTGGTGGGCAACAACTTCCCGACCTTTTTCATCCGCGATGCCATCAAGTTCCCGGACATGGTGCACGCCTTCAAGCCTGACCCGCGCACCAACCTCGACAACGATTCACGTCGCTTCGACTTCTTCTCCCACGTACCGGAAGCTACCCGTACGCTGACCCTGCTGTATTCCAACGAAGGTACGCCAGCCGGCTATCGCTTCATGGACGGCAACGGTGTGCACGCCTACAAACTGGTCAACGCCAAGGGTGAAGTGCATTACGTCAAGTTCCACTGGAAGACGCTGCAGGGCATCAAGAACCTTGATCCGAAAGAAGTCGCTCAGGTTCAGTCCAAGGACTACAGCCACTTGACCAATGACCTGGTCGGCGCGATCAAGAAAGGCGACTTCCCGAAATGGGATCTGTACATCCAGGTGCTGAAGCCTGAAGACCTTGCCAAGTTCGAATTCGATCCTCTGGATGCCACCAAGATCTGGCCTGACGTGCCGGAGAAAAAGATCGGGCAGATGGTACTGAACAAGAACGTCGACAACTTCTTTCAGGAGACCGAACAGGTCGCCATGGCTCCGGCCAACCTGGTGCCAGGCATCGAGCCTTCGGAAGACCGTCTGCTGCAAGGTCGTGTGTTCTCCTACGCCGACACCCAGATGTATCGCCTTGGCGCCAACGGCCTGAGCCTGCCGGTCAACCAGCCTAAAGTTGCAGTGAATAACGGCAACCAGGATGGCGCGATGAACAGCGGCCACACCACCAGCGGCGTGAATTACGAGCCAAGCCGTCTGGAACCACGCCCATCCGATGACAAGGCGCGCTATAGCGAACTGCCGATCAGTGGCACCACCCAGCAGGCGAAGATCACGCGCGAGCAGAACTTCAAGCAGGCTGGCGACGTGTATCGCTCCTACACCGCGAAAGAGCAGACCGACCTGGTGCAGAGCTTCGGCGAATCGTTGGCTGACACCGATACCGAAAGCAAAAACATCATGCTGTCGTACCTGTACAAGGCTGACCCTACCTACGGCACTCGGGTAACCGAAGTGGCAAAAGGCGACCTGGCCAAGGTCAAGTCGCTGGCTGCCAGCCTGAAGGACTGATGAGCTGAAGTCCCGTCCCGGTGCCTCGTGCGCCGGGACGGTTCCAGCCAGGAGAACGCCAGTGAAAAACCTCATCTACGGTTTGCTGCTGTTTGCCGCAACCGCCAGCGCCACGCAACCTGCACCGCCTCCGGAACTCACAGCCGAACAGACCGCCAGCCAGCTTCGCACGTTGTTCTTCGACGCCTCACGTGAAGGCAACAATCCAATGCTGGACACCTTCATCGAAGCTCATTACGACCTCAACGTACGTGACCCGCAAGGCTACACCGGCCTGATTCTGGCCGCTTACCATGGCCATGAAGACTCAGTGGTGCGCCTGATCGACGCCGGGGCTGATCCCTGCGCCAAGGACAACCGCGGCAATACCGCGCTCATGGGCGCCATTTTCAAAGGTGAACTGAGCATTGCCAAGCGTCTGGTGCAGGCTGACTGCGGCGCTAACCTGACCAACAATGCCGGGCAGACGGCAGCCATGTATGCAGCCCTCTTCAAACGCACCGAAGTGCTCAAGGAATTGACCGACAAGGGCGCGGACCTGAGCCTCCGTGACAGCATGGGCAATGACGTACAGGGTTTGTCCAAAGGCGAATTTCAGGCACCGCCCACACGATGACATCGGTGGGCTGGTACTTTTTAACAGCGCGCAGGTCCGGTGTTAACCTGCTTCTGTCGCCTGCGCACGCCTCTGCAACCAGTGGTCCGCAACCTGCCCCATGTCTTTGGGCCTGCCGTCCTTGATCCACGCCATGAATGGTCGATCGAATCTGAACAGCGGGCCGCACTCCTCGACCATGAAACGGCGCACGTTCTGTGTGTTTCGATAGTGGCTGTCCACCGGAGTGTCACGGGTGATCTGGTCTGAGTGCCAATCGAATGCCATACGCAGTGCCCGTTTGGTCAGTTGGAAAGACTCTTTTATAGCGGATTTGCAGGACCGTCGCGACGCTGAATTGCGCCTCACTCCCCCGCGAACGGCACCAGCGAATCCAGCAACCACGCACCCGCCGGCCCCAGACTGCGCTGGAATGACCAGATGACGTCGACCGCCGAGCGACGTGGCCAACCGGAGACAGTCAGTTCCTTCAACAGCCCGCCCGAGTAGCGCGACACCAACCAGCGCGGCAACGCCGACCAGCCAAAGCCGAACGCCGCCATGTCCATCAGCAACAGATAATTCGGTGCTGACCAGTGCCGGTGGCCGCTGGTGGGCAGGTCGTCGGTAGGGATGCTGTGCTCGACCAGCGTATTAAGGCGCAGTGCGCGATAGCGAGCCAGTTGCTGATAATCGACCCGCTCCAGCGCGGCGAGCGGATGCTTGTGCGACACGAACAGACCGAAATCGGCACTCTCATCGATGGTCGCGTGGCCAATCTCCGGCGGATAGCTGGCCTGTGCCGACAACAACCCCAGCGACGCTCTGCCCGATTGCACCAGGCTGATCGCATCACCGTGCTCGGCAAACACACACTCCATTTCCAGCTCCGGAAAACGCTGGTCCAGTTCGCTCATCAGCCGCTCGAAATCCGCAAACTGATTGGCGTCGGACAACACCAGCGTCAGCCGAGGCTCGACACCCGCTGACAGGCGCGCCGCGGCCCGGCGCAGACGGTCGGAGGCGCACAGCAGATCATCGACGCGACCGAGCATGACCCGCCCCGCCTCGCTCAACACCGGTTGCCGCGACGAACGATCAAACAACTCCAGCCCCAGATCGATCTCCAGACGGGCAATCGCTTCACTGATGGTCGACTGGCTTTTGCCCAGGCGACGTGCAGCCGCGCTGAACGAACCCAGTGCGGCAATCTGGACAAACGCTTCCAGCGCTTCGGGGGAATAACTCATGGCAGTCTCTTATCGGCTTTACCGATGGTAGTGATTTTCAGATTAGCGCAAATACCGATGACAATGCTGCCACGAATGGACATCAAGGACAGCCCGATCATGAGTCACCGCCAACAGCACGCTGAGCAGTCAACCACAGTGCCGCACAAAACCCTCCGCGAACGTGCCCTGCATGCCACCCTGTTCGAAATCGGCGGCGTGATTCTGGTCGCGCCGCTGCTCGCCTGGCTGATGGACCATTCACTGGCAATGATGGGCATCATGACGGTGATGATTTCCACCATCGCCATGCTCTGGAACATGCTCTATAACGCCCTGTTCGACCGCTTCCGGAAACGCTGCGGCTTCGCCATGAACCTGATGACCCGTGTTCTGCACGCCATGGGGTTCGAAGCCGGACTGATCCTCGCCGTGGTGCCACTGGCCGCATGGTGGCTGTCGATCAGCCTGCTGCAAGCCTTCCTGCTGGACATCGGCCTGCTGCTGATGTTTCTGCCGTACACCCTGCTGTTCAACTGGGCCTACGACAGACTGCGCGAGAGGCTGGTCGAGCGGCGCGAGTCGAGATGCGAGGTGCTTTGAGGCTGGTCGTCAGCGCTTTCAGGCATCAACGTTGTAGATGCACGGCATCAGCCTTTCTCACTGGATTATCCCACTGCCCCCAGAGCACACTGTCGGCCTCTGACCAACACGGCAAGGACCCCGACCCATGACTGAAATAATAAAACTGGCCGCGTTCAGCGATGGAGACCGGGGCGGCAACCCGGCAGGCGTGTGGATTGGCGATTCGCTGCCTGATGATGTTGTGATGCAGCAGATCGCCGCCGACGTCGGTTTTTCCGAAACTGCTTTTGCCGCCCCTTTAGAGAACGGCTGGCGGGTACGTTACTTTTCGCCGCTGGCCGAAGTGCCGTTCTGCGGGCACGCGACCATCGCGCTGGGCGCGGCGCTGGCGATGCAGCAAGGCGACGGCGTGTTCAACCTGACACTCAACCAGGCGCAGATCACAGTCGAAGGGCATGCTCAGGGTTCGCTGACCTCGGCAGCATTGCAGTCACCGCCCACCCTCAGTAAACCGGTCAGCGCGCAGTTGCTGGAAGAAGCCCTGGCTCTGTTCGGCTATACACATCACGACCTGGATCAGCGCATCGCGCCAGCGCACATCAACGGCGGTGCCGGGCATCTGATGCTGGCGCTGAACAGTCGTGCTGCGCTCAAAGCCATGCATTACGACCAACAGGCCGGACGCGAAGTGATGGCACGTGAGGGCTGGGCAACCATTCTGCTGGCCTGGGCGGAGACCGATCAGCTGTTTCATACCCGCAACCCTTTTGCGTTCGGCGGGGTTTACGAAGATCCGGCCACGGGTGCCGCCACAGCAGCGCTGGGCGGTTATCTACGCGATATCCGCTGGCCACATGGCGGGCTGATCGACATCCTGCAAGGCGAAGACATGGGCAGCCCTTCTCGCCTGCGCGCCGAAATTTCCGGGCAACCGGGCAGTTCGATCCGGGTCTCGGGGATGGCGCGCAGGTTGTAAGCGCGATCAGGTCCTCAGCTTGCTGCCGCCAATCGCCACGCCCAACAGCATCACCGCGACGATCATGAACGCCAGCTCAAGGCTGCTGATGTGGGCGATAAAGCCGATTGCCGCAGGACCGATCAGAATCCCGGCGTAACCCACGGTGGTGATCGCCGGGATTGCCACGCTTTCCGGCATGGTTTTCTGCCTGCCGACCGCGCTGTAGCAGACCGGCACGATGTTCGAACAGCCAGCGCCCACCAGCGCGTAACCTAGCAGTGCCGCCTGCCAGACCGGGATCAGCGTGGCGACGGCCAGACCGGCGGCGGCACACAGCCCGCCGAGAATGATGACCCGGTTAGAGCCGACCCGCTTGACGATCGCATCGCCAAACAGCCGGCCGAGGGTCATGGTCGCGGCGAACACGGCGTAGCCCAGCCCGGCATAGGATGCTTCGACGCCGCGCAACGAGGTCAGGAACACCGCGCTCCAGTCGAGCATCGCACCTTCGGCCAGAAATACCGTGAAGCACAGCAGGCCGATAAACAGCACCACACCCCGCGGAATCGCAAAGGCCGGTCCATCGGACGGACTGCCGTAGGGCAATAGGTTCGGCGCCGCTTTTGCCAGCGCAATCAACGTCAGCAACACCACAATCAGCATCGCCGCAAACGGCGAGATGCCCAGGCTGAGCAAGCCCGCGACACCGGCAGCGCCGACGATCCCGCCGAGACTGAACAGACCATGAAACCCCGACATCATGGTCTTGCCACTGGCACGCTCGACAATCACCGCCTGCACGTTGGCGGTGCAATCCACCCCGCCCATGCTCGCGCCGAACAGAAACAGAATGGCGATCAACAGCGGCAAACTGGATATCGTCGCCAGCAGCGGCAGGCACAGACAGATCAACAGCGTCGAACAGACCAGCAACCGCCGACAACCGAACCGCGCTGCCAGCGCCCCCGCCAGCGGCATGGAAAGAATCGAACCGACGCCGAGGCATAGTAACAGCAGGCCGAGGGTTCCCTCATCAAGCCCCATCCGCTGTTTGACGTAAGGCACCAGCGGCGCCCATGACGCCACACTGAAACCGGCAATGAAAAACGCAATACGCGTCGAAGACTGTTCCGCCCGAGCCTTGGCATCCTGGGCTGCGGTGCTGAAAGAGGTCATGCATGCTCCTTGTGATTACTGGACCAGGGGCGCACCAGCCAGCGCAACAGCCTAACAAAGCTGATCGTTTAACCAAACCCTCTGATGCGCCGAAATGGAGCGCGTTCCGTTGCTATTGCATCGGCTTCGACAAGCCGGGACGCGCGATGTGATCCCTGATCTCAACGCGAGCGCCCTCTGGCCGTTTCTGGAAACGGCTGGCTGAGGCCGCAACTGCCCGGTCAAAGAACTTTAAAGAACATGCCTTCATAGAGGCTGGAGCTACAGCTTTTTATACACCGGCGCACTAAAATGGCGGCCGCCTGCTCCCTTCCGGGGCAAATCAATTTCAAGAGGCCGTTGTGTACAAAGGTGTCGTGCTGTCGGTCCTGGCTTCCGTGCTGTTCGGAGTCATGTATTTCTATACCTCGCTGATGAGCCCGCTGGATGGCGAGGAGATCTTCGGCTGGCGCATGCTGCTGACAGTGCCGTGCGCGACGCTGTTCATGCTGGTCAGCGGTGACTGGCGGCTAGTCCGCGATCTGGCGGCCCGGCTCAGGCAGCAACCGCTGCTGATCTTCGGGCTGCTGCTGTCGTCATTGTTGCTCGGCGCGCAGTTGCTGATCTTCATGTGGGCACCCCTGCACGGGCGCAGCCTGGAGGTGTCGCTGGGTTATTTTCTGTTGCCGTTGAGCATGATCTTTACCGGCCGCCTGGTGTATGGCGAACACCTCTCGTACCTGCAAAAAGTCGCCGCCGGGTTTGCCGTGATCGGGGTCGGCCATGAAATATGGCGGCTGGGCAGCTTTTCCTGGGAAACCCTGCTGGTCGCGGGCGGCTATCCGCTGTATTTCGTGTTACGCCGCAAGCTCAAGACCGACCATTTGGGCGGGCTGTGGTTTGACATGCTGCTCATGCTGCCGATCGGCCTGTGGTTCATCAGTAACGGTCATCCGCAAGCGATCCAGCAGGCACCGTTGCTGTACCTGCTGATTCCATTGCTGGGAGTCATCAGCGCCTCGGCGCTGGTCAGCTACATCATCGCCAGCCGCTTGCTGCCGTTCAGCCTGTTCGGGCTGCTCAGTTATGTCGAACCGATCCTGCTGGTGGGCGTCGCGCTGTTGCTGGGTGAAAGCATCAGCCGCGATGAATGGCTGACTTACCTGCCGATCTGGCTGGCGGTCGTGGTGCTGATGATCGAAGGCGCCAAGCATATGCTGGCCCAGCGTCGCCGGGATGCGGCCTGAGCATCACGACCCGGCGAAACGCTCCAGTTGCATTTCCTGAAGTCGGCTCAGGGTACGGCGGAAGGCGAACGATAGATAACCTTGAGTGTAGAGCTCGTCCATGGGCACCGGCGCCTCGACGTACAGTGGAATGCGTCGGTCGTAACACTCGTCTACCAACGCAATGAAACGCCGCACGCCATCGTCGTTGGGCGACAACTGCGGCAGTTCGCGATCCCCTGCGGTCACCTGCTCCACGCCATCCTCGGTGCCACGGGCAATCTTCGCTTCGCGCTGTGCAGCGCCGAGGACCGGCACGTCGCTGAGCAGAATCACTGAAAAGCGATCACACAGGGCAATGAAGTCCATGGCCGCCAGCGGTTGCTCGCACAGGTCGCGATAGCGGCACCACACCACCGTGTCGGAATGCTGAAGCACATTGATGCTGCGGTAACCCAGCATGACCTGCGAGTCGTGAACCGGCTGGCCTGCGCTCAGGGCCTCGAATATGCCCTGCAGGGCACTAGGCCGACCGGCTTCGGCAATCCAGTAGCGCTGGTGCAACTGGCCGGGATGCAGACGGTGATCCTCGCCTCCGTCCACCGCAACGACGTCCATGTATTTCTGGATGGCAGCAACGGCAGGCAGAAAGCGCTCGCGGTTGTGCCCATGGCTGTACAACTGATCCGGCGGCTGGTTGGAGGTGCAGACCAGCACCACGCCCTGTTCGAACATCACTTGCAGCAGCCCGCCGAGGATCACCGCATCGCCGATGTCGGTCACAAACAGTTCGTCGAAACACATCACCCGCACGTCACGCGCCAGCTCCTTGGCGACGACCGTCAGCGGCTGAGGCGTGCCCATCAGTTCGAACATGCGTTTGTGGACCCAGCGCATGAAGTGATGGAAATGCTGACGCCGGGCGGGCACCGTCAGGCTTTCGAAAAAGCGGTCCATCAGCCAGGTCTTGCCACGCCCGACCGGCCCCCACAGATAGACGCCCCGCGCCCGACCGCGAGACTCGGCCAGCGCCAGATAGCACGCCTGCAACTGCTGCACCGCCTGCAACTGCGCCTGATCGGGCTGAAAACCACGCTGCACCGCACGTTCGTAAGCATCCAGCGGAGAGACGGCATCCATCAGGCACACACCTTGGGTCAGGGATCGATATTCAGCCTATACGAGACTAGGCCTGGCGACGTCAATCAAGCGTGCTGCACACCGGCACGCTTGAGCAGTCGTTTGCAGCGCTCGGACAGGTGTACCACACGCAAATGCTTGCCCGCCTTGGCGTAGCGCTCGCGCAGGGTTTTCAACGCGGCAATGGCCGAGTAGTCGACAAATCGCAGATGACGGCAGTCCAGTGTTACCTGTGCCGGGTCTTCGGCAGGGTCGAACTGGGCCAGAAACGGCGTGGTCGAGGCAAAGAACAGCGTGCCGTGCAGGTGGTAGACCTTGCTGCCATCGGCTTCGACATGGCTGTCGGCATACAGCTCGCGGGCCTGCTGCCAGGCAAAGTTGATCGCGGCGATGATGATGCCGAACACCACGGCGGTGGCCAGATCGGTCAGCACCGTGACCACGGTCACGGCAATGATCGCCAGCACATCGTTGACCGGCACCTTGCGCAGCACACGCAGGGACGCCCAGGCGAAAGTCTGCTGGGCGACCACGAACATCACCCCGACCAGCGCCGCCAGCGGAATACGCTCGATCAGCGGCGACAGAAACAGCACGAACATCAGGATCATCAAGCCCGCCACAATGCCGGACACCCGACCGCGGCCGCCGGAGCTGAGGTTGATGACGGTCTGGCCGATCATCGCGCAACCGCCCATACCACCGAATGCACCCGACACCATGTTGGCCGCGCCCAGCGCCACGCACTCGCGATCCGGGTAGCCACGGGTTTCGGTGATCTCGTCAGTCAGGTTCAGGGTCAGCAGGGTTTCCAGCAGGCCGACCAATGCCATCAGAATCGCGTAAGGCGCGATGATCCGCAGGGTCTCCAGGTTCCACGGAATGTCCGGCAAGGCGAACACCGGCAGACCGCCGGCAATGTGCGCCATGTCGCCCAGGGTGCGGGTCGGCAAGCCAAGCAGGTACACCGCCAGCCCGACACTGAGAATCGCCACCAGCGCAGGCGGTGCAACGCGGGTGATGCGCGGCAGCAGGTAGACAATCGCCATGGTCAGCGCCACCAGGCCAAGCATCACGTACAGCGGCGTGCCGCTGAGCCATGACTCACCGACCTTGAAGTGCTCGAGTTGCGCCATCGCGATCACGATCGCCAGGCCGTTGACGAAGCCCAGCATCACCGAATACGGCACCAGTCGCACCAGTTTGCCCAGCCGCAACAGCCCGAACAGGATCATGATCAAGCCGCCGAGCAGCACGGTGGCCAGCAGATACTGCACGCCCTGCTGCACCACCAGCGCGACGATGACCACGGCCATCGAACCGGCCGCACCCGAGACCATGCCCGGACGCCCGCCGAACAAGGCCGTCAGCGTGCAGATAATGAACGCACCGTAAAGCCCCATCAGCGGATTGAGATGGGCAACCAGCGCAAAGGCAATGCACTCGGGCACCAGCGCAAAGGATGTGGTCAGCCCGGCCAGCACTTCGGCACGCATACGGATAGTTTTCATGGTTTACCTGAGCCGCGCTCCATGGAGGAAGCGCAAAAAAGGGGGCATATTACGCAAACCTTTGACGACCGACCACCGCGGCAGGGCTGCGATACACACCTCCTGATGATCGGCATACACCCAAAACAACAAGGAATTATCGAATGTCACGCAATGGAACGCTGCTCTGCACGGGGCTTGTGCTGGTCAGTTCAATCGCTTTTGCCGAGGACAAGCCTGCCACCTTTGACGCTTTTGTGCAGGCAGAAGCCAGCAAGGTGATGCAGGAAAACCGCATCGCGGGCTTGTCCATCGCCATCACACACAATGGCAAACAGCAGTTCTACAACTACGGCGTTGCCTCAAAAGCCACTGGCCAGCCGGTGACCAGTGATACGCTGTTCGAACTCGGCTCGATCAGCAAGACCTTCACCGCCACACTCGCCACCTGGGCGCAGGCCGATGGGCAACTGTCACTGACGCAGAGCATCGACACTTACCTGCCGCAGTTGCAGGCAACGCGCCTGGGCAAAGTGCCGGTTTTTCATCTGGGCACCCACACTGCAGGCGGCTTCCCGCTTCAAGTGCCCGACCAGGTGCAGAACACTCGCCAGCTGATGGCTTATTTCAAGGCCTGGCAGCCCGAGTATCTGCCCGGCACCCACCGCACGTATGCCAACCCCAGTGTCGGTCTGCTCGGCATGGTCGCGGCGCGCAGCATGAACATGCCCTATGAAGAAGCCCTGCAACAGCGGCTGTTTCCGGCGCTGGGTCTGAACAGCACTTACGTCAAGGTGCCCGACGAAAAGCAGACGCTTTACGCGCAGGGCTATAACAAGCTCGATGAACCGGTCAGGGTCAACCCTGGTCCGCTGGCGGCTGAAGCCTACGGCGTGAAATCGAGCAGCCGGGACCTGATCCGTTTCATTGAGGCGAACATGGGGCTCGGTCAATACGACGCGCCACTGCGCCGTGCCCTCAACGACACACGGACCGGCTATTTCAAAATCGGTGACATGACTCAGGACCTGATCTGGGAACAGTATTCGATGCCGGCGCGCTTGCCCCAACTGCTGGAGGGCAACGCCAGCGCCATGCTGAACACCCGCAAAGCCGAAGTCATCGACCCGCCGCAGGCCGCGCAATCTGCGGTCTGGGTTAACAAGACCGGCTCAACCAACGGTTTCGGCGGCTACGTGGCGTTCATTCCGGAAAAGCAGCTAGGTATCGCGATTCTTGCCAACCGAAACTACCCGAACGAAGAACGGGTGAAGCTGGCTTACCGGATTCTCGAGCAGTCAGGCTGCTGCTCAACGCCCTGAGAAGAGCCCCGCCGCACCGTCAGACTCGATTTCCAGCAGCTTGCGCTTGCGCTCGACACCCCAGCGATAACCGGACAACGAGCCATCGCTGCGCACCACGCGATGGCAGGGAATGGCCACCGCAAGCCTGTTCGCGCCGCAGGCATTGGCTACCGCACGGACGGCACTGGGCATACCCAACTGCGTCGCGATTTCGGTGTAGGTGGCGGTCGTTCCGGCCGGGATATTCCTGAGCGCCTGCCATACCCGCTCCTGGAAAACCGTGCCGCGAATATCCAGCGGCAGCGCAAGGCCGGTCGCAGGCGACTCCACAAAGCCCACGACCACAGCGATCAGCGCTTCGAACCCGGCGTCTGCGCCGATCAGATTGGCATTGGGGAACTGATCCTGAAAACCTTCAATCAGCGCGTCGGGATCATCGCCGAGCGAAATGGCGCAGATGCCCTTGCTGCTGGTGGCCACCAGAATCGACCCCAGCGAAGTTTCACCCAGGGCGAATCTGATCTCGACATTGGCGCCGCCCGCCCGGTATTCGGAAGGTTTCATGCCCAGCATGTGCTGCGAAGCCTCATAGAAACGACTGTTGGAGTTGTAGCCCGCCTGGTACAGCGCGCGGGTGATGGTCACATCATGGGCAAGCTCGACCTTCACCCGCGAGCGCATCGAAGCGACGCTGTAGGCTTTGGGTGTCAACCCGGTCAGCTTCTTGAACGTACGATGGAAATGAAAACTGCTCATGCCAACCTGTTCCGCAAGCGCTGTAAGGTTGGGCATTGAATCGGACGTATCGATCACTCTACAGGCTTCGGAAACCGCTGCAGCATGTTTGAGTTCCAGCGCTTGCTGATCGCTGCTGCGCCTGGACGGACGAAAACCAGCGGCTTCGGCTTCGCTTGCCGTATCAAAGAAAACGACGTTCTCCGGACGCGGAAGTCGGGTGGGGCTGCAAGGTTTGCAATAGATGCCGGTGGTCAGCACGCCGTAGACAAAATCAGCCCCCGAGCGACGGTTGATGAGGACCTCCCAGCGCGGGTCGTCTTCGGTTCGCGGAGCACGTGCTTTTTTCGTGTCGTCTGTGCTGGCCATGTTGTTGCTCGCCTTGAGTTTCCATGAGCCTATCCTTGTCAGATCCGACAGGCACTCCGAGTCTTGCTTTCAAATTCGAGATCGATCGATCTCGCTGAAGCCGGTCGGCACTCGCCACAGATACCAGGCGGCAATCGTTCGGTAAGGCGCAAACCGCTCGGCAAGCCGGGCCATCTCCCGGTGGCCCGGTTTGCGTTCGAGAGCATACAGTCGCCTGTAGCCTTCGCACACGCCGAAGTCGCTGGCGGGCATGACATCCCGCTGGCCAAGCCCGTAAATGAGCATCATCTCTACCGTCCAGCGGCCCACCCCCGGTAGCTGAATGAGACGCTCGACGAGCTCGTCATTGCTCATCGCCAGCGCATCACTGACATCAGGGACGATACCCTCTACCCGTGCAGTAGCAATCGCCTTGATTGCCCGGCACTTTGATGCCGAGAATCCGCAGGAACGCAGTGCCTGATCATCCAGATCGATCAATGCTTGAGCGCCTGGAAAGCTGACGTCCGGGAACAGGGCGCGCAGCCGCGTGACCATCGCGTCCCCCGCTTTAGCGTGCAATTGCTGATAGGCAACGGCCTTGACCAGCGCCTGAAACGGATCCTGTGCCGCCGTCAGCGGGTGCAGGCAGGGGCCGACGTGCTCGATAAGCAACGCCCATTGCCTGTCGACAGCCTTGAGCGATTCGACAGCCTGAGCATGCGCATCTTCTGCCGGGTAATCCCTGGGCAGGGGCTCGCGGCCGAGGACGTCTGATTCTGATGCCATTGTGAGTTCCAGGTTGGGTAGCCGGACAGCCAGTCAGTGGCCATCCCCGGTTTCGCATGATGTCGAAAATGATCGTTTGGTTTTCAAAGGGCCAGAAAAAGTTCAAAAACCAGAAACCGTATAGCTGAACCTGACCTGAACAACCGGCTAAAAATGAGCAGCGGACAAAAAACAACTATCCCCATTCAAGAATGAGTATCATTATGTTACGCAGTGTTTCTGGCTGATCGCTCGCCGAAGCACGCACGCTCACTCTTCAGTCTCGACCCGGTGGAATATGCTCGTTCCGTTTTTGATCATGCTGCGCGAAGGCATCGAAGCTGCGCTTATTGTTGGCATCATCGCCAGTTATCTGAAACAGACCGGTCGCGGCGAGTGGATGCCTGCGGTGTGGATTGGCGTCTTTCTCGCTGCAGCCCTGTCGCTGTTCGTCGGTGGCGGGCTGGAACTGATGAGCGCCGAGTTTCCGCAGAAACAGCAGGAATTGTTCGAAGGCATTGTCGGCCTTATCGCGGTAGGCATCCTCAGTTCGATGGTGTTCTGGATGCGCAAAGTGGCGCGTTCGATCAAGCATGCGCTGCACGAATCACTGGACGCCGCCCTCGCCGGCTCAAAAAACCAGACCTACGCGCTGATCGCCATGGTTTTCTTTGCCGTGGCCCGCGAAGGGCTGGAAACCGTATTTTTTCTGCTCGCCGTGTTTCAACAGAGCGAAGGGTCGGGCGCGCCGCTGGGTGCCCTGCTCGGCCTGTTACTGGCGGTCGGGTTCGGCGTGGCGATCTACAGCGGCAGCATGCGCCTCAACCTGAGTCTGTTTTTCCGCTGGACCGGGCTGTTCATTCTGGTCGTGGCCGCTGGCATCCTCGCCAACTCGGTGCAGGCACTGCATGAAGCGGGGGTCTGGAATCATCTGCAAGGTGTGGTCTTCGACATCAGCGCGCTGCTGCCGATGGACGGGCCGACAGGCTCGGTGCTCGCCGGTATGTTCGGTTACCAGGACGCGCCGACGGTCAGCACGCTGAGCGTCTATCTGATTTACCTGATCGGGGCACTGGTGCTGTTTTTCATGCCGCACTCCCCGAAAGCCGGCAAACCGGTACAGCCACACCCATCTTCCGTGACAAACGAATAAGGGCACTCATGTCTAACCGTCCCTCAGGGCTTTCCGGTAAAGCCCGGCCGCCGCATGTCCTGCGATTGGCAGTCGCAGGCTCCGTGATCCTGATGATTGCCGCAGGCGGGCTGTTCTATTACGCCTCGCAGGTGGCCGCCAAAAAGCGCGCCGCCAATGCCGGTACTGAAACCGTGGTCAATATTCACGCGCGCAATTGCGAGCCGAACGCCCTGACCGTGGCGGCAGGCAAGAACGCGTTCCGCATCGTCAACCGCTCCGAGCGGGCCGTTGAATGGGAAATTCTCGACGGCGTGCTGGTGATCGAAGAACGGGAAAACATTGCGCCGGGCCTGAGCCAGGTGATCAACGCCAACCTGGCACCCGGCGATTATGCGATCACCTGCGGCTTGCTCAGCAACCCGCGAGGCACCCTGCACGTCACGCCGACCGCCGAGTCTGACGCCAAGGCCAAGGCACGCCCGTCAATGACGGCATTCATCGGCCCGCTTTCCGAATACCGGGTGTACCTGAGCCTGCAAGGCTCGGCGCTGATCAAAGCCGTCACCGCACTGCAGCAGGCCATCGACGCTGGCGACCTGAGCGCAGCGCAAGCGGCGTATCTGCCAGCCCGCGCTGCCTATCAGCGCATTGCACCTGCCGCGCAACGCCTGTCTGAACTGGACAACGCCATCAACGCCCGCGCCGATTATTACGAGAAGCGTGAGCAGGACCCGGGCTTTACCGGCTTCCACCGCATCGAATACGCATTGTTCGAGCAACACAGCGTCGAGGGCCTGTCGAAGGTCGCGCAGCGTTTGCAGGCCGATGTCACCCAACTCAAACAGCAATTGCTGGCGCAATCCCTGAAGCCGGAGCAACTGCCCGCCATTGCAACCCGCACGCTGCGCAGCCTGGCCGATGTGCGCAGCAACGGCGAGGAAGAACGCTACAGCCACAGCGACCTCAACGGTTTTGCCGCCAACCTAGACGGCACACGCAAGATCGTCGATCTGCTGCGTCCGCTACTGACCCGCAGCGCAGGCGATCTGTTGCAGAAGATCGATGCCGCGATGGCTGACCTGGACACCACGCTTGATGCGTTGAGCACCGCTGACGGGTATCGCCCTTACGACCAGGTGGACGCGGCGCAACGTCAGCAGATCGCGAAAAAGGCTGGCGTGCTGGCTGACGCACTCAATGGTATCGACTCGGCACTCGGCCTTTCTGACCTCTGATCCACTGGAGCACAGCACATCACCATGAAAAACCCGGACAGCAATCCAGACGCCAATAACGCCCCTGCTTCCATTCAGCGTCGTCGTGTCCTGATGGGCCTCGGCGCTGCCGGTGCCGCGCTGGCAGGCAGCAGCCTGAGTGGCAATGTGCTTGCCGCAGCACCGGCACAGGTTACCGAAGCGCCGAACAGCGAAAAGACCGAGGATCACAACACCTATTACGGCGTGCATCAGACCGGCATCGTCAACCCGCGCCCGGCAGCTGGCATGCTCGTGGCATTCGATGTACTGGCCGCTGATCGTGATGATCTGCAGCGCCTGTTCCGCACGCTGAACGAGCGCATCGCCTTCCTGATGACCGGCGGCCCGGTCCCGGAAGTCGACCCGAAGCTGCCGCCACTGGACTCGGGCATCCTTGGCCCGGTGGTCACCCCGGATAACCTGACCATCACGGTCTCGGTGGGTGAGTCGCTGTTCGATGAGCGCTTCGGTCTGGATTCGGTGAAGCCAAAACGCCTGAGCCGCATGACCGGCTTCCCCAACGATGCGCTGGACCCGGCCAGTTGCCATGGCGACCTGAGCATTCAGTTCTGCGCTAACACCGCAGACAGCAACATTCACGCCCTGCGCGACATCGTCAAGAACCTGCCCGACCTGTTGCTGGTGCGCTGGAAGCAGGAAGGCACCGTGCCGCCTCAGGCACCGAAAAAACCTGGCCAGCCGCCTGAAAGCGCGCGCAACTTCCTGGGTTTCCGCGATGGCTCGGCCAATCCGGACTCTAACAACCAGAAGACCATGAACGAACTGGTCTGGGTGCAGCCGGGCAGCGACGAGCCGGCCTGGGCCGCCAATGGCAGCTATCAGGCGGTGCGCATCATCCGTAATTTCGTCGAACGCTGGGATCGCACGCCGCTGCAGGAACAGGAATCGATTTTCGGCCGCAGCAAAACCACGGGCGCGCCCATGGACGGCAAGGTCGAGACGGACGTGCCGAACTACGCGGCCGACCCGGAAGGCAAGAAAACCCGACTCGACTCGCACATCCGCTTGGCCAACCCGCGCACCGCCGAAACTCAGCGCAACCTGATTCTGCGTCGCCCGTTCAATTACTCCAACGGCGTGAACAAGAACGGCCAGCTGGACATGGGCCTGCTGTTCATCTGCTATCAGGCCGATCTGGAAAAAGGCTTTATCACGGTGCAGAGCCGTCTCAATGGCGAGCCGCTTGAGGAATAGCTCAAGCCGGTCGGCGGCGGCTATTTCTTCACCCTGCCGGGGGTAACCGGCGACCAGGATTTCATCGGCCGCTCGCTGCTGGCGGCCGCATCGACCAAGCAAACCGCATGACCTACCCACTCCTGACCCGGAAGACCCTCATGAAAAAGACGCCTCTGGCTTTGCTCCTGACGCTTGGCCTGCTCCAGACCCCACTGGCCGCCTTCGCCGCCACCGCGCCACTGGACCTGGTAGGCCCGGTGTCGGACTACAAGATTTACGTGACCGAAAACATCGAAGAGCTGGTCAGCCACACTCAGCAATTCACTGATGCCGTTAAAAAGGGCGACATCGCGACGGCTAAAAAGCTGTACGCACCCACCCGCGTGTACTACGAGTCGGTCGAGCCGATTGCTGAACTGTTCAGTGATCTGGATGCCTCCATCGACTCGCGTGTCGATGACCACGAAAAGGGCGTGACGGCAGAAGACTTCACCGGCTTCCATCGCCTGGAATATGCGCTGTTTTCGCAGAACAGCACCAAAGACCAGGGCCCTATCGCCGACAAACTGATGAGCGACGTCAAGGACCTGGAAAAACGTGTGGCCGAACTGACCTTCCCGCCTGAAAAAGTCGTCGGCGGTGCCGCCGCGCTGCTGGAAGAAGTGGCCGCAACCAAGATCTCCGGAGAGGAAGACCGTTACAGCCACACCGACCTGTACGACTTCCAGGGCAACATCGACGGCGCGAAGAAAATCGTCGACCTGTTCCGTCCGCAGATCGAACAGCAGGACAAGGCCTTCTCGGCCAAAGTCGACAAGAACTTCGCCACCGTGGAAAAAATCCTGGCCAAGTACAAGACCAAAGACGGCGGCTTTGAAACCTACGACAAAGTGAAAGAGAACGACCGCAAAGCGCTGGTCGGTCCGGTCAACACCCTGGCCGAAGACCTCTCGACCCTGCGCGGCAAGCTGGGCTTGAACTGATCTGAAGCTCAAGGCGCCACGCAGACAAGTGACGCAGAGCGTCACGAACGGCATTCCCACGCTGGAGCGTGCGGAACGATAACCTCAACTACCGTGCGACGCTCCGCGTCGCCATGCCGTTCTGGACGCTCTGCGTCCTCTTGTGACGCAAAGCGTCACGACAGGCATTCCCACGCTGGAGCGTGCGGAACGATAACCTCAACTATCGTGCGACGCTCCGCGTCGCCATGCCGCTCTGGACGCTCTGCATCCTCTTGTGACGCAGAGCGTCACGCCAGGTATTCCCTCCGCAGCGTGCGGAACGATAACCTCAACTATCGTGCGACGCTCCGCGTCGCCATGCCGTTCTGGACGCTCTGCGTCCCGCCCTTAGATCCCGCTGAACCAGTTATAACCCTGATCCTCCCAGTACCCGCCGGGATTTTCGTTGCTGACGAAGATCTCGACGATGTGCTTGGGGTTCTTGAAGCCCAGTTTGGTCGGGACTCGCACGCGCAGCGGGTAGCCGTAGTCCGGTGGCAGGGCGACTTCCCCAAAGTCCAGCGCCAACAGGGTCTGCGGGTGCAATGCGGTGGGCATGTCCAGGCTTGAGTAATAGCGGTCGGCGCACTTGAAGCCGACGAATCGCGCTGTGGTGTCCGCGCCGATGTACTCCAGAAATGTCTTCAGTGGCACGCCGCCCCACTGCCCTACTGCACTCCAGCCTTCGATACAGATCAGTCGCGTGATGTCGGTACGTTGCGGCAACTTGCGCAACGCTTCCAGCGTCCACGGCTGCTTGTCACGTACCAGCCCTGAAACGGCCAGCCGGTAGTCGGCAATTTCAAGCTCGGGCACGTTGTACTCAGGGTAGAACGCATTGAACGGGAACGGATTGGTCAACTGCGCCTTGCTATAGGTCCGCGCCAGTTTCTGGCCATTGAACAGCCAGGCCTGAACCCGGTCGTTCCAGCGCGACATGGCCCACAACACCTTGTCCACCTGATCGCCGTCCTGCAGGTTGCAGCCGGTGAGCATTGACATCGCCCCCACGGTCAGCCCGGCACGCAGAAACGAACGCCGCTGAATATCGATCAACTGGCTTTGCTGCGCAGGCTCCAGGCGGATGCGCTGGGTAATGCGTTTACGAGGTTCATTCATGGCTTGGCAGCCCCTTCTTCGTTCGGCTGGCGGCCGCCGGTAATCATCGGTAACAAGGTGCTCGGCACCAGCACCACCAGCAGCAGATGCACCACAACAAACGCGCCGATCGCCGTCATCGCACCAAAATGCACCCAGCGGGCAAAATCAAAACCACCCAGCAAGGCCACCAGCTCCTGGAACTGCACCGGCTTCCAGATGGCGAGCCCCGACACCACCACCAGCGCGCCCATGAGCAGCACCAGCCAATACATCAGGCGTTGCACGGCGTTGTACTGGCCTTTGACGTGCACCAGTCGAAAACGCATCGCATCAACAGCATCGCGCTTCACCTCGGAAGGCCGAACCGGCAGCAGATCGCGCTTGAAATGGCGACTGAGCACGCCATACAGCACATACACCAGGCCGTTGATGACCAATAGCCACATCACCGCGAAGTGCCAGGCAATGGAGCCGCCCAGCCAGCCGCCGAGTGTCAGGAATTTGGGAAAGGTGAACGGCATCAGCGGCGACGCGTTGTAGATGGCCCAACCGCTCATGAACATGCAGACCATGCCCACCGCGTTGACCCAATGAGTCAAACGCACCGGCCACGGATGAATGGGACGGGTTTTCATGTCGAGATCCCTCTGAATCAGGCATAGCCGGAATGTAACGAGGGCAGGCGACCGGAGGCACCTGCCCTCGCGTGGTCGGCTGCAATTACATCGGCGGTGTGAAACCGTTTTTGCCGACCGCAACGCCGCGCGCCGACTTGCCGTCGTCAGCCGGGAACACCACGACTTTGGCGCCTTTGGTCAGTTGATCGACCTTGCCTGGTTCGACGTAGGCGATAGGCACGTCCTGTGGCACCACCAGTTTCTTCTCGCCGCCTTCATACTTGACGGTCAGCGTACGCCCATCGGTCCCGGCCAACGTACCGACAGTGCCATTGGTCATAGTGCCGGTGCTGCCATCAGCGTTTTCCCAGCCGTAATGGCCTTCGCCGCTGCCTTTGAGGCTCGCTTCAAAAACGGTCACTTCCAGCGCTTTCAACGTGCCGTCAGCCTGGGGTATGGCAGCCGAACCGACAAAACTGTCGCCTTTGATTTGCTTGAAGTCAGCTTCGGACACCAGACGGATACCGGTCTTGTCAGTCAGTTTGATACTTTCGTGCTGACCCGAACGGGTGGTGAAATCGAGGGTGTCGGCGCTCACGCTGTCGACAGTCCCGCGCATCGGTTTGACCACCTTCATATCGGCGGCTTGAGTCATGACAGCGGCGCTGAGCAACAGCAGGCCAAACGTAGTGGAGAGTGCAGTCTTCATCAGTACTTCCTTGGCAGTTGAGATCTGAGAACCATCCTTGCACCGCTACCGGCACCGTAGAATGACCGGGCAATGACATTTTTGTCATTCGCCGGACACCTTGTCGGCAACTGGTTAGACTCCGGCATCGGCGCAAAAAGGGCGCCTGCAAAAGCGTAGCGGACAAAACGATGCATATCCTGCTAATTGAAGACGACACCAAAACCGGCGAGTACCTGAAGAAGGGCCTCGGCGAATCCGGCTACGGGGTCGACTGGACCCAGCACGGTGCCGACGGCCTGCACCTGGCGCTGGAAAACCGTTACGACCTGATCGTGCTGGACGTGATGCTGCCCGGCATCGACGGCTGGCAGATCATCGAAGTACTGCGCGCCCGGCAGGACGTGCCCGTGCTGTTCCTCACCGCCCGCGACCAGTTGCAGGACCGGATTCGCGGCCTGGAGCTGGGCGCTGACGACTACCTGGTCAAGCCGTTTTCCTTCACCGAACTGCTGCTGCGCATCCGCACCATCCTGCGCCGTGGCGTGGTCCGCGAGGCCGATCATTTTCACCTGGCCGATCTGGAGCTCGATCTGCTGCGTCGCCGCGTGACGCGTCAGCAACAAGTCATCGTGCTGACCAACAAGGAGTTCGCCCTGCTGCATCTATTGCTGCGTCGCGAAGGTGATGTGCTGTCACGAGCGCAGATCGCCTCGGAAGTCTGGGACATGAATTTCGACAGCGACACCAACGTGGTGGACGTTGCCATCAAGCGCCTGCGCAGCAAGGTCGACCTGCCCTATCCGGTCAAACTCATCCACACGGTGCGCGGCATCGGTTACGTGTGCGAGGTACGGCCATGCGACGTCAGCCTTCCCTGACCCTGCGCTCGACCCTCGCCTTCGCGCTGGTGGCAATGTTGACCGTCAGCGGTGCGGGCCTTTACCTGTACCAGTCCATCGAACAGACCGTCATGCAACGCAGCGACCATGCGGTGCTGGCGCGCCTCGACCATTTTCGCAAGCTGCTGCGCTACGACCTGACCATGGACAACCTCAAAGGCAGCCCGCAACTGTTCGAGAACATGCTCGACAGCGAGGAAGACATCTTCATCATCGGCGAACCGGGCAAGCCGCCGGTGATTTCGGTCAACCCGCAACATGCACCGCTACCGGAACTGCCCACCGTGGCGCAGGACCAGCCGTTACAAGTCGATGACCTGCGCAGCGGCATGAGTCTGCAAGGCGTGCCTTTGCGTGCTGCGGCGGCACAGGTCGTGTCCAATGGCGTCGAGGTGCGCTTGCAGGCGGCGCACCTGATGGTCAAGGAAATGGCCATGCTCGCCAGCTTCCGTCAACGCATCTATATAGCTGTGGTGCTGGTGTTTCTGATCACCGCGCTGCTGGGTTATGTACTGCTGCGGCGCGGTCTGCGGCCGTTGCGCAGGATGGCGGCGCACGCAGCGGCAATCACCCCGGCCAGCCTGCACAAGCGGCTCGACAGCCGCGATACGCCGGTCGAATTGCAACAATTGAGCGACGCCTTCAATGCCATGCTCGACCGGCTGGACGACGGTTATCGGCGTTTGACGCAGTTTTCTGCCGACCTGGCCCACGAGATTCGCACCCCGGTCGGCTCGCTGATGGGCCATTGTCAGGTTGCCCTGCGCCAGAACCGCAGCGTCGACGAGTATCAGGCGCTGCTGGCCTCGAATCTGGAAGAGCTGGAGCGCATCTCGCGGCTGGTGGAAAGCATTCTGTTTCTGGCCCGCGCCGATGAAGCCCAGGCCGCGCTGGAACGTCAGTCGCTGGACCTGCACGATGAACTGCAACGAGTGGCGGGCTATTTCGAAGGGTTGGCAGAAGAACGCAATCTGACCCTGAGCACCCGCGGGCAAGGGACGCTGCTGGCCGATCCGATCCTGCTGCGCCGTGCATTGAGCAATCTGGTGGCCAACGCCATTCGCTATGCCGATGAAGACAGCGAGATTCTGATGCGTGTCGCTGCGGTTGATCGACACTGGAGAATCGATGTGGAAAATTGCGGGCCGGTGCTGCCGGAGACCACCCTCGCCCGGCTGTTCGATCGTTTCTATCGTGGCGACGCCTCACGCCATGAAAGCTCTGACTCCAATGGCCTGGGCCTGGCGATTGTCACGGCGATCATGCACCTGCATGGCGGCCGGGTCGAAGTCGCTCAACCCGCCGCGGGCAGAATCCGCTTCAGCCTGATATTTCCAGTGGCGTAAATGTTCCGGCCCGCAAAGATCACGTCTTCTTTTCGTGAGCGATGGCCAGCTTGTAGAACGTGGCCGAGCCGCCTTCAGTGGTGTAGCCCGTGTTGTCCTGGGTGTAGACCCCTGCCTTGAAGTAGAACAGCTTGCTGCCCCAGGCTGAATCCAGCTTGGCGTACCAGACCGCGTCAAAAGCATTGACCGTCAGATCACCGGTACTCGACAGGTTGATGGTGTAGTTGAACTGCTGATCGAGCGGCACGCCCTGCGCGATGGTGATGACTTCGATTTCCGAATCCGGCGTGCGGCGAAACTTGGCGACAATGTTGCCTGTCTTCAGCTTCTCCTTGTACTGGTATTCCACCTTCAACAGCGGCTCGGTGCTCTGGTAGCAGTGAATCTGGCCGATCACGATCTTGCCACTGGACGGCACTTGATCGACTTCCAGCGTAGCGCGCAGAAAATTGTTGGCACTGGAATAGGCCCAGTTGAAAACCCTGCCGTCGGCCGTTGTCTCGCGTAACTCGGAACGCGGGTACTTGGCGTTCTCGGTGGTCGACCCGGTCACCGGCGCCCAGAAAAACAGCGTGTCTCCCGATTGAAAATAGCCGTCCCGATAGCCCTTTACCAATTTGGGGGTCTCAATGATGGTCGCAGGACTACCGACGGGTACGGAAAGATTCCAGGTGGCAAGGTCGATCATGGAGTAGCTCGCAGGGCACGCGTTGCGCACCAGCAGGATGGCTCTGGAACGGGCATGCAAGCCCGTTGCGTTCAGGGAGACTATCGGCTTAATCGTTTAATTATTAAACAGCAACGACAACACATTGGCGTCAACAAAATGCCTAAATCGCCCAAATGCCACTACTTCGATATCAAACTTCGTAACCAAGCCAAGTGCCACTACTGGCCTGCAGACTGCGATTAACGTGAGAACTGTTCTCGCGATCGGCGTCATTTTTTTGAATGTATCGCGACCCATACAGAACAAAATCATGCAAATTACCGACAGACGGTCGCGATTATTTTCAGTCTGAGTGAACTTAACGCGCCTGACACTGACAAAGCGCCCCTTTTCAAGAAGCGCAGGTGCGTCAAAATCGGCATTTTGCGAAGGCTTACCTCAACGCTGATTCAAGAACCTCACTGCCATCGGGCAGCTTCGGGTTGACTGTAAGCAGTTGTTACGGGATATTAGTTAGCAAGCTATTTATCTCCTTGCTAACAATATCGCTCCTAACTAAATCTCTGGTGCCTTCATGTCTGTCGAATCACTGCATCGGGCAATCAGCAGTGGTCTGGTGGCGGCCTCTCGTCAATGGCGACGCATCTGTCAGAACACGCTGGTGACCTATGGCATTTCCGAAGCCTGCGCAGGGCCGCTGCTGGCCATCGCGCGCTTGGGCGACGGCGCGCACCAGGTGAAAGTGGCCCAGGCGGCTGGCATGGAAAGCCCGACGCTGGTCCGCCTGCTCGATCAGCTGTGCAAGGCCGGCATCGTCTGCCGTACTGAAGATCCCAACGACCGCCGCGCCAAGGCCTTGAGCCTGACGGAGAAAGGCCGCGCACTGGCCAGCGCCATCGAGGCGGAATTGACCCGCTTGCGCGCCGACGTACTTCAAGGCCTGCAACCCGCCGACCTGGAAGCCACTGTGCGAGTGTTGCAGGCATTTGCCGATGCCGCGCAGCGTGAACACGGGAGCCCGGTTTGAACGGTTTTTTCTCCAGCGTGCCACCGGCACGCGACTGGTTCTACGGTGTGCGCACCTTCGGCGCGTCGATGCTGGCGCTTTATATCGCGCTGCTGATGGAAATGCCCCGCCCGTACTGGGCGATGGCCACCGTGTACATCGTCTCCAGCCCGTTCGTAGGCCCGACCAGCTCCAAAGCGCTGTACCGCGCTGCCGGAACGCTGGCCGGTGCGGCGGCTTCCGTACTGCTGGTGCCGATGTTCGTGCAAACACCGCTGTTATTGGCCATCGTGGTCGGGCTGTGGACCGGTACGCTGCTGTTTCTGTCCCTGCACCTGCGCACCGCGAACAGCTATGCGCTGATGCTGGCCGGCTACACCATGCCGCTGATTTCCCTGCCGGTGGTCGACAATCCACAGGCGGTATTCGATATCGCCGTGTCGCGCACCGAGGAAATCTTCCTCGGCATCATTTGCGCTGCGGTCATCGGCGCGATGTTCTGGCCGCGCCGCCTGGCACCGGTGTTTCAGGCCACTACGGAGAAGTGGTTCAGTGACGCCTCGACCTACAGCGAGCGCTTCATCAGTCGCAGCTGTCAGGCCGAGGAAATCGGCGCACTGCGCAACGCGATGGTCGGCAGTTTCAACTCGCTGGAAATGATGATCGGCCAGTTACGCCACGAAGGCGCACGCAAGCAAACCGTGCGCAACGCCAACGAACTGCGCGGCCGGATGATCCATCTGCTGCCGGTCATTGATGCACTTGACGACGCGCTATGGGCGCTGGAACGGCGCACGCCCGAGCTTCTGGCTAGCGTCTCGCCGTTGTTGCAGCACGTCTACGACTGGCTGAAAAATACCGCCGAAGGTCCGCAAGACGAGCAATGGCAGCAGTTGCACGCTGAGCTGGAGCGCTTGCAACCGGACTCCGTGCAACTGGACGATCGTGATCAGTTGCTGCTGTCCAACACCCTGTTCCGCCTCAGCGAATGGATTGATCTGTGGCAGGACTGCCGCACCCTGCAATACGCGATCAAGACCGACGATCAGACACCCTGGCGTGCGGTGTATCGCCATTGGCGACTGGGCCGGCTGACGCCGTTTCTTGATCGCGGCCTGATGCTCTATTCGGTGGCCTCGACCGTGCTGGCGATCATCGCCGCATCGGTGCTGTGGATTCTGCTCGGCTGGAAGGACGGCGCCAGTGCGGTGGCGCTGGCGGCAGTGTCGTGCAGCTTCTTTGCAGCGATGGACGACCCGGCCCCGCAAATCTACCGGTTCTTTTTCTGGACCATGCTGTCGGTGGTGTTTGCCAGCCTGTACCTGTTCGTGGTGCTGCCCAACCTGCACGACTTCCCGATGCTGGTGCTGGCCTTCGCCGTGCCGTTCATTTGTGTCGGCACCCTGACCGTGCAGCCGCGCTTCTTTCTCGGCACGCTGCTGACCATCGTCAACACCTCGTCCTTCATCAGCATCCAGAGCGCCTACGATGCGGACTTCATGAACTTCCTCAACTCCAACCTGGCGGGTCCGGCCGGGCTGTTGTTTGCCTTTATCTGGACACTGGTGTTTCGCCCGTTCGGGGTTGAACTGGCAGTCAAACGCCTGACCCGCTTCAGCTGGCGCGACATTGCCAGCCTCAGCGAGGAATCATCGCTGGCCGAGCACCGGCGCATGGGCGTGCAGATGCTCGACCGTCTGATGCAGCAACTGCCGCGTCTGACGCTCACCGCGCAGGACACCGGCATTGCCCTGCGCGAACTGCGAGTGGCGCTGAACATGCTCGACCTGCTTGCCTACACCCGGCGTGCCACACCCGCTGCCCAAGCGCAGTTGCGTCAGGTGATCGATGAGGTCAGCGGTTATTTCAAGCACTGCAGCAAAGCCGGTGAACGACTGCCCGCACCGCGAGGCCTGTTGATGGCCATGGACCGCGCGCGCCGCGCGCTGACCGATCAGGAAATGGGCGACAACCCGGCCCGTGTCCACCTGCTGCACGCGCTCAGCGGCCTGCGTCTGGCGTTGTTGCCGGGCGTAGAGATCGTCACCGTGGGCGGGGAAATGACCGAGCAACTGCCGCACAACATCGATGGAGCGCCCCTGTGATCGGTGATCTGGACATCAGCGGGATCTTCATTCCCACGTTCCTGGCGATGATGGGCATCGCCTATCTGCTGTTTCTCGGAGTGCACGCAGTGCTGCTGCGTGCGCACTTCTACCGCCTGGTCTGGCACCGGGCTTTATTCAACGTAGGTCTATACGCTTTGTTGCTCGGCGCCGTGGATACTCTCAGTCGATACCTGATGACATGAAAAAACCGATACTGACACTGGGCCGCGTGGTCCTGACCCTGCTGGTTGTCACCCTGGCCGCCGTCGTCGTGTGGCGGATGGTGATGTATTACATGTATGCGCCGTGGACCCGAGACGGCCACATTCGCGCCGATGTCGTGCAGATCGCGCCGGACGTGTCCGGGCTGATTCAAAAGGTCGAGGTGACTGACAACCAGCCGGTACACAAAGGCCAGGTGCTGTTCACCATCGATCAGGACCGCTTCCGCCTGTCGTTGCGTCAGGCTCAGGCCACGGTCGCCGAGCGCCAGGAAACCTGGCAGCAGGCGCGGCGCGAGAACACGCGTAACCGCAGCCTCGGCAATCTGGTCGCCCGTGAGCAACTGGAAGAAAGCCAGTCCCGGGAAGCCCGCGCACTGTCAGCGCTGGGTGAGGCACGGGTGGCCGTGGACGCTGCGCAACTGAATCTGGATCGCTCGGTGATTCGCAGCCCGGTAGACGGCTACCTCAACGACCGCGCGCCCCGCGAGCATGAGTTCGTCACTGCCGGGCGTCCGGTGCTGTCGGTGGTCGATGCGGCTTCGTTCCACATCGACGGCTATTTCGAGGAAACCAAGCTGGACGGCATTCATGTCGGCCAGGGCGTGGACATTCGCGTCATCGGCGACAACGCCCGGCTGACCGGCCATGTAGTGAGCATCGTCGCCGGTATCGAAGACCGCGACCGCACCAGCGGCTCGAACCTGCTGCCCAACGTCAACCCGGCGTTCAGTTGGGTGCGGCTGGCGCAGCGGATTCCAGTGCGGATCGCCTTCGACGATGTGCCCAAGGACTTCCGCATGATCGCCGGGCGGACCGCGACGGTGTCGATCATCGCGGATACCCAGGAGACCAGCCGATGAAACACGCCGCACGCCTGAGTGCGCTCGGTTTGAGCGTCCTGCTGTCAGCCTGTCAGACAGTCGGGCCGGATTACCGATTGCCGGAAGACGGCGCGATCAATCGCCCGGATTTGCAGGGCGAACTGGCGGGCCGTTCGGTCAACACCGTCTCGGCGCCGGTGCCTGCGCACTGGTGGCGTCTGTATCAGGACCCGCGTGTAGATGAACTGGTGCGCCAGGCGATGGCGTCCAATACCGATCTGCGCGTCGCTGCCGCCAACCTGCAACGCTCTCGCTATCAGAACTCAGAAGCCGAGGCAGCGGGCGGTTTCACCAACGGTGCGAAGATCGGCGCGCAACGGGTGCAGGAATCGGGCGAGTCGTTTCTGCTGACCGACAAGGTGCCGGTGTCCAATGTCGGCGATGTGGGTATCACCACGTCCTACCAGTTCGATCTGTTCGGCACCTTGCAGCGTGGCATCGAGGCAGCGCAGGCCAACGTCGATGCCAATCAGGCGGCGGTCGATACAGCACGCATCACAGTGGTCGCCGATGTCGTGCGCGCCTACACACAGATCTGCGCGGCCAACGAAGAACTTGATATCGCCCGCGAATCGCTGGATCTGCAACAGCAGAGCGTGACCCTCAACCAGCGCCTGCGTGATGCCGGACGTGGCGATGAAACCCAGGTCACACGCTCGCAGACCCAGTTCAAATCGTTGCGCGCTGAAATGCCACGTTACGAAGCTCGCCGTCAGGCGGCGATGTTCCGCCTGTCGATGCTGCTCGCCAGACCGGTCGAGCAATTGCCGGCCGGGGTCAACACCTGCAACGAGCTGCCACACATTGCCCAGGTGATGCCGATAGGCGATGGCGCCGCGCTGCTCAAACGCCGCCCCGACGTGCGTCAGGCCGAACGGCATCTGGCGATGTCCACGGCCGAGATTGGTGTGGCTACCGGCGAGCTTTACCCGGACATCAGCATCGGCGCGAGCATTGGCACCACGGGCCTTATCGAAAACCTCGGCAAACCGGCCGCCAACCGCTGGGGCTTCGGGCCGCTGTTGAACTGGACCCTCCCGTCGAATGGGTCGCGGGCGCGTATCCATCAGGCTGAAGCATCTGCCCAGGCATCCTTGGCACGCTTCGATGGTGTGGTGCTCAACGCCATCCGCGAAACCCAGACCGGGCTGGCGCAATACACCGCCCTGCTCGACCGCCGCGATGCGCTGAAAGACGCCGAGCAATCGGCCAGGGAGGCGGCTGACCAGACCCACCGTTTCTATCAGGCCGGACGCGCATCGTTCCTCGCAGATCTGCAAGCGACCCGGACCTACACCGACGTCCGCGCGCAACTGGCCGAGGCCAACACCGAAGTGGCCATGGGGCAGATCAACCTGTTTCTGGCACTGGGCGGCGGTTGGGAGAAGGATGGCGTGGCCGGGAAGTAAGATGCGCCCGGCAATGCTACGCTTTACTCTCGTTCCCACGCTCCAGCGCTCATCTTTATACACCAGTCCGCCTTTGATTCTGGCCGAAGGCCATAGGAGCGAACTTGTTCGCGAAGACGGTAATACAGACGATACATTTTCAAAGAATATCCCGGCCCCTTCGCGAACAAGTTCGCTCCGACGCCCTGCGGGCAGAAGCCTGAACGATCAGCGCACCAGCGTGGTAGCGTCTTTCTGGATGCTTCGCGTCTGATGCTGGGCGCATACTGCGGCGCAGGATTGCGACGCAGAGCGTCACGAAATGCATGCCAACGCGGAGCGATTGGCACGATAGTTACAAGATTCTCGTTCCTCGCGCTCCAGCGTAGGAATGCAGTTCTGGACGCTCTGCGTCCGATCTTGAACACATGTGATGGACGCAGAATTGCGACGCAGAGCGTCACGAAATGCATGCCAACGCGGAGCGATTGGCACGAGAGTCATGAGAAAGATCAAAGCCCGACTCAAGTCACTTTCCGCTCCGTCATCAGGTCACTCCCGGGTTAATCAACGACCTCAGAACATGATCTTCCCAGACCCCGGCAATGTTCAGGTAGGCACGCGCATAGCCCTCTTTTTCAAAGCCCAGCGACTGCAGCAGTCGCTCGCTTTGCACATTGGCCGGCATGTGATTGGCCATAATCCGGTGCAGGCCCATCTGCTCGAAACAGTAACGATTGGTCACCTCAAGCGCCCGTTTCATCAATCCCCGGCCCTGAGCCGTTTCGGCCAGCGAGAAACCAAGGTGGCAGGCCTGGAAAGCCCCCCTCACGATATTCGTATAACTGCACCGCCCCAGCAGCTCGCCGCGCTCGGGCTCCGTGATCAGGAAAAAAAACGCGCTGCAGGCCTGCATGCTTTCCCACTGCTGCTGAACCCGTGATCGGGCGTTTTCGAGGATGAAGTAGTCCTCGCCTCTCAACGGTTCCCAAGGCTGCAGATGCCTGCGATTGGCATTTTCGTAACGGTGGATCAACTCAGAATCATCAAACGTCAACACCCTGAGAGAAAAGCCCTCGCCTGAATACTGCATGTGTCCTCCCGCGTCAGTCATAGCCGACGCTCTCCACCTGGTTTGTCATACGAGTTTGAGTGGCAAGAAGACGCGGAGCGTCCCGAACGGCATGACGACGCGGAGCGTCGCACGATAGCTGAGGTTATCGTTCCTCACGCTCCGCGTCCGATCTTCGCCACCCTACTTGCACTCACCCACCCAATACTCCTAGGCTCTGCCGATCTTTGCATCGGGAAGCACCATGGACACCTCTCTCAGCCGTCGCGAGCGGCTGCATATCGTTATCTTTGAAGCCGATACGCCTGCCGGGCGGATGTTTGACAAGATTGTGCTGGTGGCGATTCTGCTCAGTCTGCTGGTCACGGTCATCGACAGCATCGAGAGCATTCATCGCGATTACGCGATGCTGTTCGCCTGGGTCGAATGGGGGTTCACGCTGCTGTTCGCGATTGAATACATCCTGCGCCTGTACTGTTCACCCCGGCCGCTGAAGTACGCCTTCAGCTTCTATGGCCTGGTGGACCTGCTGGCGATTGTGCCGGGCGTGCTGTCGATTTATTACAGCGACGCCCAGTACCTGCTGATCGTGCGGATCATCCGTATGCTGCGGATTTTCCGGGTGCTCAAGCTCGGCACCTACCTGCGTCAGGCCAACTACCTGCTGGCAGCGCTGCGCGGCAGCAAACAGAAGATTATCGTGTTTCTGGTCACCGTTTCGACCCTGGTCACGGTGTTCGGCACGCTGATGTATGTGATCGAAGGCCCGGAGCATGGCTTCACCAGCATTCCCAAAGGCATTTACTGGGCTATCGTGACCCTTACCACCGTGGGTTTCGGCGATATCGTGCCCAAAACGCCGGTCGGTCAGATGCTCTCGTCGCTGGTGATGATCATCGGTTACTCGATCATCGCCGTGCCCACCGGAATATTCACCGCCGAACTGGCCAATGCCATGCGCGGCGAACAGTTGAAGCACGATTGCCCGGTCTGCTCGAAGAACGTCCATGAGCACGATGCGGCGTTTTGTTCGCGTTGCGGAAATCAGTTGTTTGCGAAACTGGAGCACAAGGCATAAGCAAAGACCTTTTCGGTCTTTAAACCGCAGGCGCGATGCTGATAGTGTCGCGGCATTACGCCATCAGGCTTTGTCACACCACTCTTTTGTCACACCACTCTCAAGGACCCTGCAGTGAATAAACTCTTCGCCGCCTCGCTACTGGCCGCAGGCCTGGCTTTTGCCAGCGCCGCCCAGGCAGCTCCGACGCTGCTCAACGTCTCCTACGACGTGATGCGTGATTTCTACAAGGACTATAACAGCGCCTTCCAGAAGCACTGGAAAGCCGAAAAGAACGAAGACGTGACGGTGCAGATGTCGTTTGGCGGGTCGAGCAAGCAGGCGCGTTCGGTCATCGACGGGCTGCCGGCCGACGTGATCACCATGAACATGGCCACCGACATCAATGCGCTGGCCGACAACGGCGGGCTGGTGCCTAAGGACTGGGTCACCCGCCTGCCGAACAACAGCGCGCCGTTCACTTCGGCCACGGTGTTTATCGTACGCAAGGGCAACCCCAAGGCCCTGAAAGACTGGCCGGACCTGGTCAAGGATGGCGTCGAAGTGATCGTGCCCAACCCGAAAACCTCGGGTAACGGCCGCTACACCTACCTCTCGGCCTGGGGCTACACCCTGAAAAACGGCGGCGATGAAGCCGCAGCGAAGAAGTTCGTCGGCGATCTGTTCCGCCACGTGCCGGTCCTCGACACGGGCGGTCGTGGCGCGACCACCACGTTCATGACCAACCAGATCGGTGATGTGCTGGTCACCTTCGAAAACGAGGCCGAGATGATCGCCCGCGAATTCGGTCGCGATCAGTTCGAAGTGGTCTACCCGTCCGTGTCGGCAGAAGCCGAGCCGCCGGTGAGTGTCGTCGACAAAGTGGTGGACAGGAAGAACTCCCGCTCACTGGCCGAGGAATACCTTAAGTACCTATGGTCACCAGAAGGCCAGGAAATCGCCGCCAACAACTACCTGCGCCCGCGCGATCCGCAGGTTCTCGCCAAGTACCAGGATCGCTTCCCGAAAGTGGACTTCCTGTCAGTGGAGAAAACGTTCGGCGACTGGCGCACCGTGCAGAAGACCCACTTCATTGACGGTGGCGTGTTCGATCAGATCTATCCGGGCAAATAAACGTCTCGCGCAATGCAAAACGGCGACCTTCAAGGTCGCCGTTTTTGTTAAGGCGCCACTCAGTTACTGAACTGTTTACCCAGCCCCGCCGGTACGCCGCTGGCGTCGGTCGCCTGCCATGGGCCATCGGGACTGGTTGCCCAGCTCCAGCCGTTGTTCCACTGGTAATAGGTGCGCTGGCGGTAGAACGTATTGGGCTGATCATCCATGACGTACACGCCCAGACGCGCATCCCAATGGCTGCCACCCCCCGGCGGCGGCGCGAAACTGGCCGAGGTTTTAGGCCCGGCAGGAGGTGCCTTCGCGGGCTCCGCAGGTGTCGGCGTCGGCCGTGGAGCGCCGGGCTGCTGGCCGCCCGGTAGAGTCGGGATCGGTTCCTGGCTGTGCGGCGGTGCCGGATGCTGGACGGCACAGGCACTCAGGCCAACGACCAAACCCAACAAGGTGATGCGTGCGGTACGGTACATAAGCGATTCTCTAGTTATCCGGACTTTCGATGGTCAACACCTGCTGCGCAGAGGTATTGCTGGCCAGCGGCTGACTGCGGCCGACCCACTCACCGGTGGTTGGCTGCCCCGCGCGAGACACTCGCGCAACCAGTTGGACTTGCGCAAAGGTCGACAGTTTCAGTTGTGGCAGCATTGCATCCGAATCACTGAGTTCAACTTCGGCAGGCAGGTCAGCCACGGTGATGCGCTTGACCGCCAGTGGCGCGGCAGGGCCATTGATGGCACGGGCAAAGATGAACACGCTGTCAGTCGGCTGTACTTTACCTCTCAGCGACGCAGCCAGTTCGACACGCACGTTGAGTGCCTTTGCCTTGAGCGGCTGCCCGGCAAGGTGCTCCCGAGCGCGGGCAATACCGCCCTCCAGCGCTGAACGCGATGCATCCTGCGCCGGCAACGCCGCCAGCAGCCGGGTCCAGTAATCCACCGCTGCCTGATAACGCTGTGTTTCAAACGCAGCGATACCCAGCAAACCGAGACTGGTGACTTCCTTGGGATCGGCCTGCAGCGCTTCATCGGTCAGCGCTTGCACCTGTGGGGTGAAGTGCTTGTCGCTGGCGAAATACAGGGCCTGTGCCCATTGCCCGAGCAACTCCGGCTGCCTTCCGGCCAAGGCAACCGAACGCTCGAACAGGCGTGCAGCATCGCCGGGACGATTCTGCGCCATATAGCTGCGCGCCAGAAAATACAGGTTCTCGGCCGAATCCGGCTGGGCCTGCACGCTACGCTCCAGCCGCCGGGTCATGTCGGCCAGCGAGGTCGGCGGCTGAGCAAATTCACGACTCAGCTCGACGCGGTCACTCGCCCCCAGAGTCAGATAACCCGCCAGCCCGAGCAGCGGCACCAGTACCGAAGCCAGCAACAAGGCAGGCCTGCCCAGCCGGGAGCTGCGAGCGGGTTCAGCGCCTTCGGTGTCGGCAAGCAACTCCCGGGCAGCTTCGGCGCGCGCGTCCTGCAACTGATCTGCCGACAGCACGCCCTGCTGCTGTTGCGCCTGCAACTCGGCCAGTCGCTCCTGATACAACGCGACATTCAGCGCGGTGCGGTCTTCTTCCCGCTGCGCACGATGGCCGCGCAGCACCGGGATCAGTAAAAAGCCCAGTGCCACCAGCAGCAACGCGCCGATCGCCATCCAGAAATCAATCATGTGCGGTGCTCGTCCAGCAGTCTGGCGAGGCGTTGTTGCTCGTCGTCAGATAACTGCGCCGCGTGTTCAGAGCGCTGCTTGCGACGACGCACGACGATAAAACCGATCACCACAACGCCACCGAGCAACAGACCGGCCGGGCCGAACCACAACAGCCAGGTGCGCGCATTGAGGCTCGGTTTGTAGCGCACGAAGTCGCCGTAGCGGTCGACCATGAAATCGATGATCTGCTGATTGCTCTGCCCTTCACCCAGCATGCGGTAGATTTCCTTGCGCAGGTCGGCGGCAATTGGCGCGTTGGAATCGGCGATGTCCTGATTCTGGCATTTGGGGCAACGCAGCTCGCGGGTCAGTTCGCTGTAACGAGCACGCTCGGCGTCGTCACGAAAGGTGTAGGCATCAATGGCCGCCTGGGCGATACCGTACGGCAACAGGTTCAGCAGCAAGACGAAAAGCCAGCGCTTCATGGCCGCCCCTCGTCAACCAGCGCCTGATAGCGCGGCGCGAGTTTTTCACGCCAGACCGCATCGTCGACAACCCCGACATGCTTGTAACGAATGATGCCCTGACTGTCGATCAGGAAGGTTTCCGGTGCGCCGTAAACCCCGAGGTTCAGGCCCAACGAGCCCTCGTCGTCACGGATATTGAGCTGGTAAGGATTATGAAACTCCTTGAGCCATTTGATTGCATCGGTGTTGACGTCTTTGTAGTTCACGCCGTAAATCAACACGCCCTGTTGCGCCAGACGAGTGAGCACTGGATGTTCCTCCCGACACGCCACGCACCAGGTGCCCCAGACGTTGACCAACGCCGGTTTGCCCAGCAGATCGGCACGGCTCAACACTCGTTCGCCCTGCACTTCGCGCAACGAAAACGCCGGAAACGGCTTGCCGATCAGCGCCGAGGGCAGTTCGGCAGGGTCCAGGTACAAGCCGCGATACAGAAACGCCGCCACGCCGAGAAACAGCACCAGCGGCAGTAACATGATCCAGCGTTTCATAGCGTAGCTCCCGACAGGCCCAGCGCTTCACGCACCCTGCTTTTGACTCGGGTGCGATAACGGCGGTCCAGCGCCGCCAGTACACCGCCCAGCCCGGTCAGCAACCCGCCGAACCAGATCCAGCGTACGAAGGGTTTGACGTGAACCCGCACCGCCCAGGCGCCATTGCCCAATGGTTCACCCAGCGCCACGTACAGATCACGGCTGAAACCGGCGTCGATGCCTGCTTCGGTCATCATCGACTGTTGCACGGTGTACAGGCGTTTTTCCGGGTGCAATTCGGTGAGCTGCACGCCGCCGCGCAACACACGAACAGTGCCACGGTCCGAGATGAAATTTGGCCCTTCATAGTGCTTTGCGCCCTCGAACACGAACACGTAACCGCCCAGCTCGGTGGACTCGCCGGGGGCCATACGCAGGTCGCGCTCGGCGCTGTTCTGGCTGGACAAGACCACACCCAGCGCGCACACCACAATGCCAAGGTGCGCCAACTGCATACCCCAATAACTGCGGGTCAGGCTGCGCGCGCCCTTGAGCAGGCCCTTGTGACGTGTCTTGTCGAACAGGTCGCGAAGCCCGGCCAGCAGCACCCAGGCGGCGAGCATGAAGGTCGCCAGCACCGCCCACTGAAAATCGCCCATGACCAGCCCGGCGATCACCGCCAGCAGCGCGCTGCCGATCAGCACCGGGGCGAGCATGCCCAGCAGCCACTTCAGCGGCGTGTCCTTCCAGCGCACCACTACGCCGACCGCCATGACCGCCAGCAACACGCCCATCAACGGCACGAACAACGCGTTGAAATACGGCGGGCCGACCGACATCTTGGCGCCGCTCAGGGCGTCGATGACCAGTGGATAGAGCGTGCCGAGCAGGATCGTCGAAGCGGCAACCACCAGCAGCAGATTATTGCCGAGCAGCAAGGTTTCCCGCGACCACAGGCCAAAGCCGACGTGGCTTTTCACCACCGGCGCACGAATCGCGAACAGAGTCAGTGAGCCACCGACCACGACCAGCAGGAACATCAGGATAAACACGCCACGCGCCGGGTCCGAGGCAAAGGCATGCACCGAAGTGAGCACCCCGGAACGGACCAGAAAGGTGCCCAGCAGGCTCAGGGAAAACGCCGCAATCGCCAGCAATACCGTCCAGCTCTTGAACACGCCGCGCTTTTCCGTGACCGCCAGCGAGTGGATCAACGCGGTGCCGACCAGCCACGGCATGAACGAGGCATTTTCCACCGGGTCCCAGAACCACCAGCCGCCCCAGCCGAGTTCGTAATAGGCCCACCATGAACCGAGGCTGATGCCGATGCCGAGAAAGGCCCAGGCCACCAGCGTCCACGGCCTTGACCAGCGTGCCCAGGCAGCGTCGAGTCGCCCGCCAAGCAAGGCCGCAATGGCAAACGCGAAGGCCACCGAAAAACCGACGTAACCCATGTACAGCATCGGTGGATGCACAATCAGGCCGATGTCCTGCAATAACGGGTTGAGATCGCGACCGTTGGCGGGCATCTGCGGTAACAGACGTGCGAACGGGTTAGAGGTGAGGATCAGAAACAGCAGGAAACCCAGGCTGATCATGCCCATCACTGCCAGCACCCGTGCCAGCATCACGTGTGGCAATTGCCGGGAAAATACCGACACGGCGAAGGTCCAGCCGCCGAGGATCAGCGCCCAGAGCAGCAACGAGCCTTCATGCGCGCCCCACACGGCGCTGAACTTGTAGTACCACGGCAGCGCGGTATTGGAATTCTGCGCCACATACGCGACGGAAAAGTCATCGACCATGAAGGCGTAGGTCAGGCAACCGAAGGCGAATATCAGAAAACCGAACTGCCCCCAGGCTGCCGGGCGCGCCAGGCTCATCCACAAATGATCGCCCCGCCAGGCACCGATCAGTGGAATGATGGCCTGCACCAGCGCAAAGCCCAGCGCCAGAATCATGGCCAGATGGCCGAGTTCGGGAATCATTTGTCAGCCTGCCTTGCGGGCATGCTCGCAGGCGCAGGGGACGCAGCCGGTGCTGGCTGGCCGCTTTCACGCAGCGCCTTGGTCACTTCCGGCGGCATGTATTTCTCGTCGTGTTTGGCCAGCACTTCATCGGCCACCACCACACCCTGAGCATCGAGCTTGCCCAACGCCACGATGCCCTGCCCTTCGCGGAACAGGTCAGGCAGGATACCGCGATAGGTGATCGTCACCGACTTGTTGAAATCGGTGACCACAAAGCGCACGTCCAGCGAGTCGGCGGAGCGCTGCAACGAGCCTTTTTCCACCATGCCACCGGCCCGAATACGCACATTCTGCGGCGCTTCGCCATTGGCGATCTGGCTCGGTGTGTAGAACAGATTGATGTTTTCCTTCAGCGCGCTGAGCGCCAGGCTCAAGGCCAGGCCGACACCGGCCAGCACGGCAAGAATGATCAGCAAACGTTTTTTGCGCAGCGTCTTCACGGCCTGTGCTCCCGTTTCAAGCGCTGCGCCTGTTGCTTCAAGTACCGCCGCCGCGCCAGTACTGGCAACGCCACATTGAGCAGCAACACCCACATACATACGCCGTAAGCCGACCAGACGAACAGCCCGTGACGACCCATGGCGAGAAAATCGCTGAACGATTCGAAGCTCAAGGCCTGTTCTCCGGCTGCGCAGGCGGTTGCCCCAGGCTGCGCATGATCTCCGCCTTGGCCCATTGGGTCCGCGCCTCGCGACGCAGCACTTCCAGGCGCATGCGCAACATCAGCACGACGCCAAAGAAACAGTAGAAACCCAGGACCGTAAACAGCAACGGCAGCCACATTTCGGCAGGCATCGCCGGTTTTTCCGTGAGGCTGAACGTGGCGCCCTGATGCAGGGTGTTCCACCACTCCACCGAGTATTTGATGATCGGGATATTCACCACGCCAACGATGGCCAGTACTGCGCAGGCCTTGGCGGCGCTGTCGCGGTTGCTGATCGCATTGCCCAACGCGATCAGGCCGAAATACAGGAACAGCAGAATCAGCATCGAGGTCAGCCGCGCATCCCAGACCCACCAGGCGCCCCAGGTCGGCTTGCCCCAGATAGCGCCGGTCGCCAGCGCCAGCGCGGTCATCCAGGCGCCGATGGGCGCGGCGCATTGCAGCGCGACATCGGCCAGTTTCATCTTCCACACCAGCCCGACCACGCCGCACGCGGCCAGCATCACGTAGCAGGACTGCGCGAGCAGCGCGGCAGGCACATGGATGTAGATGATCCGGAAACTGTTGCCCTGCTGGTAATCCGGCGGCGCGAACGCCAGGCCCCAGACGATGCCGATACCCAGCAACAGACAGGCGGCGACGCTCAGCCAAGGCAGCAGGCGTGCGCTGATCCGGTAAAACCCTTTCGGCGAGCCGAGGGTATGAAACCAGGCCCAACCAATGCTGCTTTTCATGGCATCGCTTTTCATCAGGTGTTTCCAGGGTTTTGCAGGGCATCGGCAGTACCGATCCCGGAACCTCGATTATTCACCGACGCTGATCTTCAGGCCGGCAGCTATTGCAAAGGGTGTCAGGGTGATCGCCAGCACCGTCAGGCTGCCCAGCCATAACAGGTAGCCGGTCGCGGGCATGCCCTGCAGGGCGGCTTGCAGCGCCGCACTGCCCAGAATCAGCACCGGGATATACAGCGGCAGGATCAGCAAGGCGAGCAACAGGCCACCGCGCTTCAATCCGACCGTCAACGCTGCGCCCACTGCGCCCATCAGGCTGAGTACCGGCGTGCCCAGCAGCAGCGAAAGCATCAGCACCGGCAGGCAGCTCACCGGCAAACCGAGCATCAACGCCAGCACGGGCGACAACAGTACCAGCGCCAGCCCGGAAAAAACCCAGTGTGCCAGCACTTTGCTCAGAACCAGAAGCGCCAAAGGGTGCGGCGAAAGGACCCACTGTTCCAGCGAGCCGTCCTCGAAATCGCTGCGAAACAGCCCGTCCAGCGAGAGCAACACGGCCAGCAGGGCCGCGACCCAGACCAGTCCGGGCGACAAGGTTTGCAACAATTGCGCGTCCGGGCCGATGGCCAGCGGGAACAAGGCAATCACCAGCGCAAAGAACACCAAGGGATTAAGCAGTTCTGCCGGACCACGCGCCAGCAGCCTTGCTTCACGCACCACCAACAATATAAAGACACTGTTCATGCTGAACACTGCGCCAGATCGAAGTCGCGATAACCCGCAGGCACGCGACTCAAGGTGTGGTGAGTGGTCATGACGACCATACCGCCGTTCTCACAGTGTTCTGCCAGGTGATTTTCCAGCTGGGTGATGCCTTGCCGGTCGAGCGCGGTAAAAGGCTCATCGAGCATCCACAACGGCGGGCCAGGCAAATACAGGCGTGCCAGCGCCACACGACGCTGTTGCCCGGCCGATAACGTGTGGCAGGGCGCGTCCTCGAAACCGGTCAGCCCGACCGAACCCAGCGCCTGCACAATAGCGTCGGCACTGGCTGGCTGATGCAAGGCACACAGCCATGCGAGGTTTTCCAGCGGCGTAAGCAGGTCCTTGAGCGCTGGCGCATGGCCGATCCACAGCAGGTTGCGGCCGGGCTCTGCACGCTGCCGGTCCAGCGGCTGGCCGTTGAGCAGTACCTGCCCGGCGGTGGGCTGCATCAACCCGCACAACACCCGCAGCAGGCTGGTCTTGCCGCAGCCATTGGGGCCGCTGACCTGCAGCATCTCACCGGCACGCAGTTGCAGATCGAGGTTTTCGAACAGCACCCGCCAGTCCCGCTCACAGGCCAGAGCCTTCGCTTGCAAAAATGGGGAGACCGGGATCATTGAGCATTTCCAGTGCTGTTGCGTCGCGAAATGTGCCAAAACAGACACATACGGATTGAAGGACGGTTCAAGTCGGGATTGATGCAGCCGTTACATGAAGAGAAGTTAATGGCGCCCGGCCCGGTTTCGGCCGGTATTATACATGCGAGTCCTGTTATCAAAGGGGCAATTTCCTCAGGTCGACATTTCAATGACAGGCGACATCACCAGCGTTCCGGCGACAACCCCCATCACGACACTGCTGCGCGCCGGCGTCTCTCCTGCGCAGGTCCTGACCCTGCTGCATTCTTCGGAAAACCTGATTCCCGAAGGCGAAACCGTCGACGCCGAAGTGCTGACCCTCAAGCAGGTCAACCAGAATTTCCAGTTGCTGCTGCGCCTGGTGCTGGCCAACGGCACCCAGACCAATCTGCCGGTCAGCAGCAGCGTACCGTTCACGCCCGGCAGCCTGCTGCAAGTGGCGCAGGCGTCGTCCAACGAACTGACCCTGAGCCTGCAACAACTTAACAACGCGCTGAAGAACTCGATGACCAGCCTCGACACTCGGCAGTTGCCCCCTGGCACCCTGTTGCAGGGCAAGGTGCTGACCAGCCAGGAACTCAGCCCGGCGGTCAATCCGGCGACCGTAACCAACCCGGCGGCCACGGCGCCCACTTATCGCTCCATCGTCATGCTGCTCAACACCGCCCTGGCGGGTTCCAGCCTGACCATCGAAAGCCCGCAACCCCTGACCGTCGGCAGCCTGCTCAGCGCCCAGGTGCAGGGCAGCCAGGCCTTGAACTTCGTCGCCCTGCCCGGCCGTTTCGATCAACTGGCGCTGGCCCAGCAGCTGGCCACCCAGCAAAATCGTCAGGGCTCGCTGGAAAACCTGATCAACGCCCTGCAGAACCTGCCGGGCAGTAACCCGCTCAATGGCAACCCGGCCAGCTCCCCGATCAGCGCACAGCTGCAGGCCAGCATCGCCCAGTTGCTCGACGACCTGCCCGACATTCAGCAAATGACCACGCCTAAAGGTGTCGCTCAGGCCCTCAACGCCAGCGGCGCGTTTCTAGAGGCCAAACTGCTGGCCGGTCTGAACCCGATGCAAGCCCCGGACATGAAGGCCAATCTGATGCGCCTGATCAGTCAGATTCTGCCGGGGCTGCCGGAAAATCAGTCTTATGGTGCAGCAGCAGCTTCGAATACCCTGGCGCGCGCCATGCCCAATGCGATGCGCTATGCACTGGGAACGCTGGGCATGGTTGCCGCACGCACGCCGCCAGGCAGCTTCCCGCTGCCGTCGCGCAATGTCGGCGGCGAGAAAGAAGACGATCTGGAGATCCTGCTGAAGCTGGCCGCCGCCGCCGTTTCACGCCTGCAAAGCCATCAACTGGGCGGGCTGGAGCAGACCCGGACCAATGCCGACGGCACCCAGGTGACCACCTGGCAACTTGAAGTGCCGATGCGCAACGCCCATGACATCGTGCCATTGCAGGTAAAAGTGCAGCGCGAAGACAAGCCGGACCCGGAAACCGGCGAAGAGCGGGACAACATTGAGATCACCGAGAACCGCGAAAGGCTCTGGAAAGTCGATCTGGCGTTCGATCTCGAGCCACTCGGGCCTATGCAGGTCAATGCGCAACTGCTGCGTGGCACGCTGTCCAGCCAACTGTGGGCCGAACGCCCCGACAGCGCGGCGCTGATCGAACATGAACTGGGGCATTTGCGCGAGCGGCTGACAGCCTGTGGTCTGACGGTCGGCGAGCTGGCATGCAACCACGGCACGCCGCCGCAGGGACCCCGCACTGCCCTTGAACAACGCTGGATCGACGAGAACGCCTGATGACCCAACCTGACCACAGCCCGCGCCAGGCAATCGCCCTCAGCTATGACGGCCAGAGCGCGCCGACCCTCAGCGCCAAGGGTGACGACCAGTTGGCCGAAGCCATTCTGGCGATTGCCCGGGAATACGAAGTGCCGATCTACGAGAATGCCGAGCTGGTCAAACTGCTGGCCCGCATGGAGCTGGGTGACAGCATTCCCGAGCCGCTATACCGCACAATCGCCGAAATCATCGCGTTTGCCTGGCACCTGAAAGGCAAGTTTCCGGTGGGTCAGGACCCGGACGCGCCGCCCGTGGAACGCGACATCACGCCACGCTGGTGACAGCAGAAGCGCTCCCCGGCTTCACAGCGCAATCGGCTTGCGTCCGGCAAATGAGTGCGCCAGGGTGCCGCCGTCGACCAGATCCAGTTCGCCACCCAACGGTACGCCGTGGGCAATACGCGAAGCGACCAGGCCTTTGTCGTTGAGCAACTGGGCGATGTAGTGCGCAGTGGCCTCACCCTCCACCGTGGGGTTGGTGGCCAGAATCACTTCGGTGAACGTGCCCTGCTGAGCGATGCGCTCCATCAGTTGTGGAATACCGATGGCGTCCGGGCCCAGACCATCCAGGGGCGACAGGTGGCCCTTGAGTACGAAATAGCGACCGCGATACCCCGTCTGCTCCACTGCGTACACATCGGTTGGTCCCTCGACCACGCACAATAGCGTGTCGTCGCGACGTGGATCGGCGCATTGCGGGCAGAGTTCTTCTTCAGTCAAGGTGCGGCACGAGCGGCAGTGCCCGACGCCATCCATCGCCTTGCCCAACGCCAGCGCCAGCCGGGAGCCGCCGCTGCGGTCGCGCTCCAGCAGCTGCAACGCCATGCGTTGAGCGGTTTTCTGACCGACACCCGGCAGTACGCGGAAGGCATCGATCAACTGGCGAATCAGGGGGCTGAAGCTCATGGAGAAAAATCCGACAAAAACACAAGACGCGGTTTATACCCGTGCGTTGCTGTGAGCGTCAATTGAGGTGTGCAACGCTGCGACCAATAGCGCATACACGATTACTTTGATCAGCCCTTCAACGCCGTCTCCAGAAACTCCGTCAGCGCCTGAACTCGAGCACTGCGGTGCTTGCGCAACGGAACCAGCAGATTGATCGGCGCGCTAGCCAGCTGCCAGTCAGCAAGCACCCGCCGCAGAGTGCCGCTGGCGATGGCATCACTGACATCCCATTGCGAACGCAACACGATGCCCTGCCCCTGCTCGGCCCAGCGCCGCGCCACCGAGCCATCGTTGCTGAGTAGCGCGGGCTCGATGCGCAGGGTCTTTTTCGCCTGGCCTTTGCTCAGGTGCCAGAGGGTGACGTCCTCGTCGTTTTCGCGGATGCAGATACAGCGATGGCCACCCAGCTCGTCCGGCGTCGAAGGCACGCCGTGCTGCTCAAGGTAGGACGGGCTGGCGCACAGCCAGCGGTGGTTCTGTGCCAGAGGTTTGGCGATCCACAGGCTGTCATTGAGGCTGCCGATATGAATCACGGCATCGCTGTCGTGACGATCTGGCCACGGCGTTTCGCGAAGGTCCAGATGCAGGCACAGCTGCGGATGCAGTTTGGCGAAGCGCGACAGCAGCGGCGCGATACGCTGACGCCCATACCCGAACGGCGCGGCCAGACGCAGGGTGCCCACCAGTCGCTCGTCGCGCTGTTTGAAGGACTCCGGCAGCGCTTCCAGTTGTTCCAGTAGATGCGCGCTTTCCCGGGCGAACCGCTCGCCATCGGCGGTCAGGCTCAGGCGTCTGGCGTCACGATTGGCCAAGGTGATGCCCAACTGCGTCTCCAGCTTGCGCAGGCGCATCGACAGTGCTGGCGGCGACACATTCAGGACGCGAGCAGCAGCGCTGAGGGACTCACAACGCGACAGGGTCACAGCCAGGCGCAGGTCTTCGATGGCAATCATTCAGTTCAGCTTAAGGATTGATGACAATTCATTGAACCACAGCTTCATCATCCGTGAGTAGAGTGCTGCTCGTACCCCGCCATGCGAGCCCTGCCCATGTCAGCCTCTCTGTCCTCTCTTGATACGCCCGTCGCCCTGCTGGATGTGCCACGCATGCAGCGCAATATCCAGCGCATGCAGCAGCGCATGAATGAACTGGGCGTGCGTTTGCGTCCGCACGTCAAGACCAGCAAGTCACTGCCGGTCATTCAGGCGCAGATTGCCGCAGGCGCCAGCGGCGTGACGGTTTCTACCTTGAAAGAAGCCGAGCACTGCTTTGCCGAAGGCATCCACGATGTGTTCTATGCCGTCGCCATTGCGCCCGGCAAACTGGATCAGGCCTTCAGGTTGCGGCGCAACGGCTGCCGCCTGAGCATCCTGACTGACAGCGTGGTCGCGGCTCAGGCCATCGTCGCCTTTGGCCAGCAGCATGACGAGCGCTTCGAGGTGTGGATTGAAATCGATTGCGACGGCCACCGTTCCGGGCTGACCGTCGCCGACAGCGCGCTCATCGATGTGGCGAAAATACTGGTCGACGGCGGCATGCAATTGCGCGGGGTCATGACCCACGCAGGCTCCAGCTACGACCTCGACACGCCGGAAGCCTTGCAGGCCCTGGCCGAGCAGGAACGTGTGCTGTGTGTCAGCGCCGCCGAACGCATTCGTGACGCCGGGCTGCCCTGCCCTGACGTCAGCATCGGCTCCACGCCCACGGCGTTATCTGCGCAGGGTCTGGAAGGCGTCACCGAAGTACGGGCTGGCGTGTATGTGTTCTTCGATCTGGTGATGCACAACATCGGCGTGTGCCGGGCGGACGAACTGGCCTTGAGCGTGCTGACCACGGTTATCGGTCATCAGCAGGACAAAGGCTGGATCATTGTCGACGCAGGCTGGATGGCCATGAGCCGGGATCGCGGCACCCAGCGCCAGCGGCAGGATTTCGGTTACGGTCAGGTCTGCACTGACAGCGGTGAATGGATCGACGGCGCACGGGTGACCGGGGCCAATCAGGAGCACGGCATTATCACCCTGGCGGCAGGCGACAGCGCGAACCTCACGGGCCGCTTCCCCATCGGCAGCCGTTTGCGCATTCTGCCCAATCACGCGTGCGCGACCGGTGCGCAATTCCCGGACTACCACGCCTGCGACGCCGAAGGCGCAGTGCACACCTGGAGTCGTCTGCATGGCTGGTGATATCGAACTGATCTGCACGCCCTCGGCCGCAGCGCCGGGCGGGCATTATTCCCATGCGGTGCTGCATCAGGGCACGCTGCATGTTTCCGGGCAATTGCCGGTCCGCGCCGACGGCAGCCACAGTGTTGATGAACCGTTTGAAATTCAGGCGGCCATCGCACTGGATAACCTGTTCGCCATCCTCGGCGCGGCGGGCTGTGGTGCGGATGATCTGCTCAAAGTCACGGTGTACGTCGCAGGCATCCGGCACTGGCCCGCCTTCGACCGGATCTACGCGGGTTATCTGGGTGAACATCGCCCGGCCCGCGCGGTGGTGCCGGTTCCCGAATTGCACCACGGCTACCTGATCGAGATCGAAGCCCTGGCACGCGCCGCACAATGAACAGAATCGGGAGCACCAGATGAACCCACAGAAAAGCGATGTTCTGATTATCGGGGGCGGCTTCATGGGCGCGTCATCGGCGTTTTTTCTGCGCCAGCACGGCCGCTCGGTGACCTTGCTGGAACGTGACCAGATCGGCCAGTACGCCAGCGGCGTGAACTTCGGCAACGTGCGCCGCCAAGGGCGGTTTCTCGGCCAGCTGGAGCTGTCCAATCGCTCCTGGGCGTTGTGGAAGCGCCTGCCGCAACTGATCGGCGAAGACCTGGAGTTCATCCCCAGCGGCCACATGCGGGTCTGTTATCGCGAAGACGAGATCGCCGAACTGGAAGCCTACGCCGCTGCCCCGGAAGCCCGCGAACTGGATTTGCAGGTGATCAGGGGCACGGCGCTGCATGAGCGTTTCCCGTTTCTCGGCCCGCACGTCAAAGGCGGCTCCTATGCGCCTCATGACGGGCACGCCAACCCGCGTCTGGCAGCGCCCGCCTTCGCCCGGGCAGCAATCCGCGCCGGGGCACGGATCGAGGAACGCACTGAAGTGGCCGAGGTGCAGAAGGTCGGCGGCGAGTTTCAGGTCACCACCACCGACGGGCAATTGTTCATCGCCGAGCAACTGCTGATCACTGCCGGGGCGTGGGCGGCGAAGCTGGCCGAGCAGTTCGGCGAGCCGGTGCCCCTTGAACCGAACGGCCCGCAGATGTCGGTGACCGAACCGGTGCCCTACGCCCTGCCCACAGTGATCGGCGTGTTCACCAAGATCAAGGAAGAGGTGATCTATTTCCGGCAGATCCCGCGCGGCAACATCATCATCGGCGGCGGCAATCGCAACAAGCCGGACATGCTCAACCGCCGCGCCTATTTCAAACCGGAAAGCCTGATCAATCAGATGAAGCAGATGAGCCGCCTGCTGCCTGGCGCAGAGAAGCTGAACATCATCCGCGTCTGGAGCGGCATTGAAAGCTACACGCCGGACTCGCTGCCGATCATGGGCCGCAGCGGCAAGGTGGACGGCCTGTTCTACGCGTTCGGTTTCTGCGGCCACGGTTTCCAGCTCGGCCCAGGCGTGGGCGACGTGATGGCCGAGCTGATCAGCACCGGCAGCACCCGCACGCTGATCAGCCCGTTCGATATCCGCCGTTTTACCGACCCCGGCGCCATAGAGATGCCCTTTGTCTCCAGCCTGATGAGTGCAGGCAAGCTGATATGAGCCCGACCGATCACCTAATTCATGTTCAAGGAGGCGCCATGCCCGCCACGTCAGAATCCCGTTATCAGTATCGCCCAGTGACTGCTGCGGATATGCCGGCAGCCCATGCGCTCTCGGTTCACCTCAAATGGCCACATCGTGAAGAAGACTGGGCGATGGTGCAGCGCACCTCCGAAGGCTTTGTCGCCGAATGTGACGGGCAACTGGTTGGCGTAGCCTTCACCTGCCATCAGGGCGATTGGTCGTCGATTGGCCTGGTGATTGTCAGCGACGAGCATCAGGGCAAGGGCATTGGTCGTCGACTGATGAATAGCTGTCTGCAAGCCACAGCACCACGCACGCCGATCCTCAATGCCACGGAACTGGGCGCGCCGCTTTACCGGAGTCTTGGGTTTGTCGATTTCGCCCGAATTCAGCAACATCAGGGCATTCCTCGGTTGCCTGAAACCGAAACACTGAGCGACGGTTTGCAGCTTCGGACGTTAGGCCCGGATGATCATCCGCAACTGATCCGGCTGGCCAACGCAGGCAGCGGCCTGGACCGTACTGTCGTGCTGACCGATCTGCTGCGGGATGCCGAGCAGGCGGTGGGTATCGAACATGACGGCCAGTTGCAGGGCATCGCCCTGCTGAGGCGCTTTGGTCGTGGGCATATCATCGGCCCGGTGGTCGCGCGGGATGTCGGGCAGGCCAGGCAGTTGATCAGCCACTTGCTGCGACTAATACCTGAACAGTTTGTGCGCTTCGACATTCTGGCTGACTGCGGGCTGGCGTCATGGCTGGAAAGCCTCGGTTTGCCCTGTGTCGACCGCGCGCCGCGCATGGTACTCGGCACGCCTCCGCCAGCGAGCCCCGACGTGCAGCAGTTTGCCCTGGTGACGCAGGCCATTGGCTGAAACAAGGGCGAATTGCGGGCCGAAACAGGTCCGCCATGTCAGCGGGCTGCATACAGCAGATTATTCTTTGCGGCCCTGAAGTTAGACGCTTTTTAGCCAGAACCCTTTGTTAGCTTATTGATATCAAATCATCATTGCTCCGGGGAGCCCGCTGGATGACCACTCAGTCCTTGAACAGCCACCGCGTTGATCCGCACACCTCGCAGAAATTCTATATCGACGGTCAATGGTGCGCCCCGCTCGCCCCGGCCAGTATTCCGGTGATCAACCCGGCGACCGAACAAGTGGTGGCGCATGTCGCCAGTGGTTCTGCCGCCGATGTGGATCGTGCAGTGGCAGCAGCGCGTGCGGCGTTTGCGGGCTGGTCCGCCACTTCACCCGAGGCTCGGGCGCAGATTATCGGCCGCATTCATGCGTTGATCATCGAGCGCAAGGAAGAACTGGCACAGGCGATCTCGCTGGAAATGGGCGCCGCCATCAGCTCGGCCCGCGCCATGCAGGTGCCACTGGCTGCCGAACATGTGCGGGTCGCGCGCGATCTGCTGGCGACCTATCGCTTCCAGACGGTGGAAAACGGTACGGCCATCAACCGCGAACCTATTGGCGTCTGCGCGCTGATCACGCCGTGGAACTGGCCGCTCTATCAAATCACCGCCAAAGTCGCACCGGCTATCGCAGCGGGTTGCACCGTGGTGCTCAAGCCCAGCGAGCTGTCACCGTTGAGCGCCCTGCTGTTCGCGCAACTGGTGCATGACGCCGGTCTGCCGCCGGGGGTGTTCAACCTGGTCAACGGCAGCGGCGCGGAAGTGGGTGGGGCGATGGCTGCGCACCCGGATATCGACATGATTTCGATCACCGGCTCCAACCGCGCAGGCGCACTGGTCGCTCAGGCCGCAGCGCCGACCGTGAAGCGGGTCACGCAGGAACTGGGCGGTAAATCACCGAACATTCTGCTGCCGGATGCCGACTTCGCCAAGGCGGTGCCACCGGGCGTGATGGCTGCCTTCCGTAATGTCGGCCAGTCATGCAGCGCACCCACCCGCATGATCGTACCGAGAGACCGCCTGGCAGAAGTCGAAGCACTGGCTGCCGAGACGGCGAAAACAATTATCGTCGGCGACCCGCAGTCGGAAGACACTGTGTTGGGCCCTATCGCCAACGAAGCACAGTTTCATCGCGTGCAGGCGATGATCGATGCAGGGATCAGTGAAGGCGCGAAACTGGTCTGCGGCGGTCCGGGGCGTGTGCAGGGCCACGAGCAAGGTTTCTATACCCGGCCAACGGTGTTTTCCGAGGTGGAATCGTCGATGCGTATTGCCCAGGAAGAAATCTTCGGCCCGGTGCTGTGCCTGATTGCCTACGACACCATTGATGAAGCGGTCGCGATTGCCAACGACACGGTGTACGGGCTGGGCGCACACGTGCAAGGTCAGGACCTTGAACAGGCGCGCTCGGTGGCTTCGCGCATCCGTGCCGGCCAGGTTCACCTGAACTACCCCGCCTGGAACCCGATGGCCCCGTTCGGCGGCTACAAACGCTCGGGCAATGGCCGCGAATATGGCGTGCATGGGTTCGAAGAGTATCTGGAGATCAAGGCAATTGTCGGCTTTGGTGCGGTTTGACCGAGCTAACACTTGTGCTGATACTCCGCGCTCAGCGTTATACCTGAGGCTCGATGAGCCCGAAAAATCGGGCTACCTCAACTATCGTGCGACGCTCCGCGTCCAGTCTTGAGCAATGCCGCGCGACGCAGATGTGTGGCGCGGAGCGTCACCCAATGCATGCCAACGCGGAGCATTGGCACGAGAGTCAGCCAGGTTTCAGATCTGTGTATCAAGAAACGCAGGCAGAAAAATGCCAGGCACCTGGCCTGGCATTGATCATCGCGCAACCCGCCGTCAGAACGGCAGTTTCATGCCCGGTGGCAGTTGCATGCCCGCCGTCATGGAAGCGGTCTTGTCCTGGCTGGCCTGTTCGATCTTGCGCACGGCGTCGTTGACGGCAGCGGCGATCAGGTCTTCCAGTACTTCCTTGTCTTCCTGCATCAGGCTGTCATCCAGATTGATGCGCTTGACGTCGTGACGACCGGTCATCACTACGCTCACCAGGCCTGCGCCCGATTGACCGGTGACTTCCGCGTTGGCCAGTTCTTCCTGCATCTTGGCCATTTTTTCCTGCATTTGCTGCGCCTGCTTCATCAGGCCAGCCATGCCACCTTTCATCATGGGATATCTCCTCGAAAATGGATGGTTCGTTTGCACGGCGCCATTGGCGCCAAATCTGGTTTATTGAGTCTGCACCACAGGCGCGTCCACCGGTTTGATCGTGTCTTCCCGGATCACAGCACCAAATTGTTGCAGCATCTGCTGGATATACGGATCAGCCTGAATCGAGGCTTCGGCCTGACGCTGGCGTTCGGCACGCAAGCGCGAGGCGGCCTGGGCAGGGGTTTCCTGCTCGGGCTTGATCAGCTCGATACTCAGGTTGATCGTGCGCCCATGGTACTGGTTCAACGCATCGTTCAGGCGGCGCTGCTGGGTCGAGTTGAACAGCGCGCTGTGCGCCGGGTCCAGGTGCAGCAGCCAGTGGTCGCCATTGACCGCGATCAGCGTGCAGTTGGCGGCGATGCTGCCGGTCATGCCGGAAATCGGCAGTTTCGGAAACACGTCCAGCCATTCGGCAGCAAGACCGGTGGCAGGCATGGCAGCGGGTGCCGGTTCTGGCTCGACCGCCTCCAGCTCGACCACGCTTTCATGCGCCAGTTCGTCAAGGTAGCTGTAGGACGCCGGATCGATGTCGATGTCCGGCTCGACGTAATCGTCGTCCGCTGGTGGCTCGTCATCGCGATCCATCGGCGCTGACATATAGGCGGAATCAGGAATCGCTTCGAGCATCGCTGGCGTGGCCTGCGGTTCCTCGACCGGTTGCGAAGCCTCGGCCTCCGGCGCATCCGGCACCGGGCTGGCTGGCGCAGGGGTAGGCATCGGCGTGAGGTCGGGCTGCTCAGAAACAGTTTCCAGCACCGGCTCGGCTAGCGGTTCTGCGTCTGCCGCAACATCTGGCTCTGCTTCGGGCGTTTTATCGGCAACCGGCGCTTTGGGTTCATTCCACGGCAGATCGATTTCTTCGACCGGCTCGGGCTTGGGTTCTGGCGTCACGACCGGCTCGGGTTTCACCGCAGCGGCCTGCACTGGAGCGGCCGCAGGCACCACCGCCTCGAATGCCGGATCGGGAGCCGCCATGACTGGCGCTACCTGCATTGCCGATGCAACAGGCGTCACATCAGCCACTGCTGTTCGGGAATCAACCGTGGCCTGGCTGATCCCCACCGGCTTTAGTGGCTGCCTGGGCGCGTCTTCGCTGTCAGCCGGGCGGAACGCGAGCATGCGCAACAGGACCATCTCGAAACCGCCACGCGGATCAGGCGCCAGCGGCAGGTCGCGTCGGCCGATCAGGCCCATCTGGTAATAAAACTGTACGTCTTCGGCAGGCAGCGCCTGCGCCAGGGCCAGCACCCGCTCGCGGTCGCCATGCCCGTTGTCGACGCCCTCAGGCAAGGCCTGGGCAATCGCCACGCGGTGCAGCACGTTGAGTATTTCCGAGAGCACGCCGCTCCAGTCAGGTCCCTGCTCGGCCAGATGGCGCACCGCCTCCAGCACACCGCGCGCATCGCCTTCGAGCAGCGCGGTCAGCACATCGAACACCTGACCATGATCCAGCGTGCCGAGCATGGCGCGCACATCGGCGGCCATGACTTTGCCTTCGCCGAAGGCAATCGCCTGATCGGTGAGGCTCATCGCATCGCGCATCGAACCGTCGGCAGCGCGGCCCAACAGCCACAGCGCGTCATCTTCGAAAGGCACGTTCTCGACGCCCAGCACGTGGGTCAGATGCTCGACCACGCGCTCCGGCGTCATGTTTTTCAGGGAGAACTGCAGGCAGCGCGACAGGATGGTCGCCGGCAGCTTTTGCGGGTCAGTGGTGGCGAGGATGAACTTGACGTAGGGCGGCGGCTCTTCGAGTGTCTTGAGCAAGGCGTTGAACGAGTGACTGGACAGCATGTGCACTTCGTCGATCAGGTAGACCTTGAAGCGGCCACGACTAGGCGCGTACTGCACGTTGTCCAGCAGCTCGCGGGTGTCTTCGACCTTGGTGCGGCTGGCGGCGTCGATCTCGATCAGGTCGACAAAGCGGCCTTCGTCGATCTCCTTGCACACCGAACAGGTGCCGCAGGGCGTCGACGTGATGCCGGTTTCGCAGTTCAGGCACTTGGCGATGATCCGCGCAATGGTCGTCTTGCCGACGCCCCGTGTACCGGTGAACAGATAGGCGTGATGCAGGCGCTGGCTGTCCAGCGCGTTGATCAGGGCCTTGAGCACATGAGCCTGGCCGACCATTTCGCGGAACGAGCGCGGACGCCATTTACGTGCAAGAACCTGATAACTCATTGAAAACCGTCGCGACTGGTAAGCGGAAGACCGCCAATGCTAGCCGAGCAGGGGCAAAATTGCATCTGGTGTCCGTCTCTATTGTGTCTACGCTAGGCAAATGAATGTATTGACGCGTCATATTCCGGCTTTTGCAATGCTGCGGCCACTGCGTGGAATCGCGGCGGTTTTGCTGTGGCTGTGTGCCTGCACTGGCAATGCTGCACAGCCTCCCCTTCGTTTTGCGGTGAACGAGGGCTGGACCATGCCGATGATACAGATCGTCAACTACCAGCCGCGCTCCGGAATCCTGTTCGACATCATGCAAAGCATCGCGCATCACGTCGGCCTTGAAGCCGAATACCACATCATGCCGCGCACGCGTATCCAGCAGGCGCTGGAGCGCGGCGAGGTGGACATGTATTGTTACAGCGCCCAGGCGTGGTATCCGGACCTGTCCGGCGATTACCTCTGGAGTGCGCCAATCCTTTACCAACGCGACTGGCTGGTCGCCTCCGCCGAAACGGCTGCCGGTCCGTACCCCGAGCAGTTCGACAATGAAACCGTGGGCACCGTGCTCGGCTACAACTACCCTGCCCTGCAACATCTGTTCGACAACCATCAACTGGTCCGTGAGGACGCACGCACCCAGACTCAGACCCTGGGCAAGCTCATGGCCGGACGCTACAACTACGCCGTGACCAGCGAGTTGATCCTCGACTGGGTCAACAAGAGCTTGCCGACCGGCAAGCGACTCAAGCCCATCTCGCTGGTCTCCGAGCAACCTGCCGCCTGCATGATCCGCAATGAAGCCAACCTGCCGGTCGGCAGGATTCTGCGCACATTGGTGCAGATGCAGCAGTCAGGCGAACTCCAACAAATCATCGATCATTACACCGCCTTGCCGGTGCCATGACCTTCAGCTTCGCTGTCGCAAAACCGTCATGTTTCACCGCTAACCTCGCCTGAAATCTTTGGTAACACATAAACTCAGGCAGGTATCAGGCGATGAGCGACAGACCAGACGACGAAGACAACAACGAAAACCCCAGCCGTCGTCGCTTTCTCGGCGGGATGGCAGCCTTGGGCGCAGGCGTCACGCTCAGCGGTTATGTATCGGCTCACGAACGGCCGCCTGCCGAACCTGATCGGCATCACCTTGCCGGACCGGCACTCGACCGGGCTCTGCGTGAAAACGTGAAAACGGTGGTGGTGATCTACGCCGAAAACCGCAGCTTCAATAACCTGTTCGGGGATTTCCCCGGGGTGCAGAAGCCGCTGTCTTCCCTCAGGCCTGCCGAGTATCAGCAGCGCGACCGCAACGGCACCTTGCTGGACAAGCTGCCGCCAGCCTGGGGCGGCGTGCTGCAGGTCGGGCCTCAGACGGTCGACGGCGTGACCTATCCGGTCGGCGTGCAGTTTCAGGAAAATCTGCCCAACGCGCCCTTCCCGCTGAAAGGCCCGAATGCCGAAGACCTGCCGCTGAGCCTGGTCACCCGCGACCTCTGGCATGTCTTTTATCAGAACCAGATGCAGATCAACGATGGCAGGAACGACCGGTTCGTGGCCTGGGCCGATGCTGGCGGGCTGACCATGGGCAACTACGCGCAGAGCCAGTACTCGCTGCGCCTGTGGGACGTCGCCAGAGAGTTCGTGCTGTGCGACAACTTCTTCCAGGGCGCATTTGGCGGTTCGTTCCTCAACCACCAATACCTGATCTCGGCCACCGCGCCGATCTATCCGAACGCCGCCGATTCGGTTGCAAAGTCGCAGATCGCGTCGCTGCAGAGCATGAACCCGCTGGACTCGCGCCTCAAACCGCTGGACAAGTCACCCGCCAGCGCCATGGAAGGTCCGCCGCAATTCGGCCCCAGCGCGATCACGCCGGATGGCTACGCGGTCAACACCATGGCCCCGCCTTACTGGCCGACATGGTTGCGCGACCCACAAAACCCTGATTACTCGAAACCTGACCTGGCCAACGTGCTGGTGCCGCAGAGCCACGAGCACATCGGTGACAAACTGTCGAAAAGGAATGTCGACTGGGCCTGGTACGCCGGCGCCTGGCAAGTGACGCTCGACGAGTTCAAGGACTCTACCGGCATCCCGAAAATCCCTAACTTCCAATACCACCACCAGCCGTTCAACTACTTCAAACAGCAAGGCCCGCAAAACCCCACCGAGCGCAAAAAGCGTCTGCGTGACGGTGGCCTGGGTGACGAGTCAAGCACTAACCGCTTCCTGGCCGATGCCGAAGCGGGCAAGTTGCCAGCCGTGACCTTCTACAAACCCCAGGGCAACCTGAACATGCACGCCGGTTATGCCGATGTGGCGTCGGGTGACCGACACATCGACCGGGTCATCAAGGTACTGCGCAACAGCCCGCAGTGGGACAACATGGTGATCGTCGTCACTGTCGACGAAAACGGCGGCTGGTGGGACCACGTGGCACCGCCAAAAGGCGACCGCTTCGGCCCCGGCACGCGTATTCCGGCACTGGTCATTTCACCCTTCGCCCGCAAGGGCAAGGTGGACCACACGGTTTACGACACCGCGTCGATCCTGCGCCTGATTACCCGCGTCCACGGCCTGGAAAAACTCGACGGCCTGAAACGCCGCGACGACGCCATGATCGCGCGTGGCCAGACGCCCATGGGCGACCTGACCAACGCCTTGCACTTTCCCGCCTGACAAACGCGGCCTTACGCGTTCGCGTCGGCAGCCTCCAGCGCGGTAGGCCGTGAGGTTTTCACGGGTGGCAAGGACGCCACATACACCGTGCGGGACGGGAATGCGAAGCGCACTTCCATCTCGGCGAAGGCTTCCATGATCTCGAGATTGATCGCCTGCTGCACATCCATATAGACGTTGTAGCTGGGGTCGAGCACGATGAAAACGGTCTCGAACTCCAGCGATGTCTCGCCAAACCCCCGGAAATGCGAGCGGTCGAAGCGCGCCAGCTTTTGCGCATTGATGATCGCCTCGACCTTTTTCGGCACCTCCCGAATCTGATCGACCGAGCAGTCATAGGTCAGCCTGAAGTCGAACACAATGCGCCGCTCCTGCAAGCGTTTGTAGTTCTGGATGGTGTTGCTGATCATGTCCGCATTGGCCATCACAATCTGCTCGCCGCCCAGACTGCGAATACGCGTGGTCTTCAGACCGATATGCTCCACCGTACCCGCCAACTCCCCAACAACAATGAAATCGCCGATCTCGAACGGCTTGTCCACCGCGATGGACAGCGAGGCGAACACATCACCCAGAATGTTCTGCACCGCCAGTGCCACCGCGATGCCGCCCACGCCGAGACTGGCGACAAACGCCGTGATGTTGACCCCGACGTTGGACAGCATCGCCATGACCACCGTGGCCCACAGCAACACTTTCGCGCCCCACATACTCAACGTGGCAAGGGCACTGCCCTGAAACGTCCCACCCGCGTTGTGACGGATGAAGTAACGCTGCAATGCCAGCGCAATCGCCCGGTTCGCCCACAACCCGACCTGCAAGGCCGCAACCACGAACCACAGGCTGCTGACCCGCCCTAGCCAGCGCTCGGGCAAATCGAGCATGCCGACCCCGATCAAAATCGACGCCAGCAGCAATAAGGTATTGCTGGTGCCCGACAACACTTGCACGACGATGTAGCGCATATGCGTAGTCGGCGCATCCGGTCGCGAGCGCATCTTCCTGAGTACAAAACCGATGACACCCCTGACCAGAATAAAACTCAGGGTCGAGGCGAAAATGGCGAGTATCCAGTTAGCGAGCGAAATGCCCAGAAATTGCGAGTCTGTGAAAAATCTGATGATGTCCTGTTCCATCCGGCCCCCGGCTCCAATGCTGCGAGACGCCTGACCGAAAAGCCCGTGACACCCGCAGCGACCTGAATTGCCCCTTGCCGTAAAACGGTTTCAAGCGACGCGTAAGGGGATTAGGTGGCGTGTGGGAGTGAGGGTTCAGTCGGATTGGCGGGTGATTGGCCGACGCGGGACACTGCACGACGCTGAGTCGTTGGAGATGAACAATATGTGAGGGTGTGCTGCTGCGCCTGATCACTTACTCTGCCTCCCACCACATCACCCAAGGAAGAACTCCCGTTATGAACGAATTGAATGTTTTCGTCAGCGTTGGTGGAACGGCAACAGAACAGCAGGAATCTTTTGTTCGTGCTGTTGAAGAGCGCCTTCGCAGTGAGGGGCTCATCCCACACACTGTTGGCCGGAATGCGTTCAGTGTCGACTCCCCGTTGAAAACAGTGACAGAGCTCCTAGATAAGTGCTCTGGAACGGTGGTAATCGCTCTAGAGCGTATGTATTTTCCTAATGGTGTTGAGAGGCGGGGAGGCTTGAAAGAATCTTCCGTTTTGGATGTGAAGCTAGCAACACCTTGGAATCAAATTGAGGCGGCTATGGCATATAGCCGTGGCCATCCGTTGATGGTCATTGTGGAAACAGGGGTGAAGAACGAAGGGCTGCTGGAACGAGGTTATGATTGGTATGTTCAGTCAGTGCCGGTTGATCCTTCCATTTTGGCTAGCCCAGAATTCAACGGCGTGCTTTCCAGCTGGAAGAACAAGCTGACGCAGCCATCTAAGAAAACCAGCCTAGCCAAAAACCCTGATGAGCTCAGAATTGGGGAGATTATCAATAACATGAAACCGGCTCACCTGCGGGGTACGCTGGCCACCATCGCAGTACTTGTTGTCGGGTCCTTCGCGCTTGGAGCGAAGTTTTTCGCAGGCTAGGTTCCAGAGAGAGCTCCAATCCCCTGAAGCTATCAAAAGTAGAGGGTTACGTCTGGTTGTAGCTGATTTACCTACCAGCCACCTGCTCGTTGAGGCCAAGGGGATGACGGGACAAATCATGGATGTGGTCAACAATATGTTGATTTATCTGATGGCAACCATGGCAAGACTGGATCAAGAGAAACGCGTGGAACGCGTCAAGCAATATCTGGAAAACAAGCGTGCTGCTGATCCCGAATGGAAGCCCGCAGGTACAGGTAAAAGCAGGAACGCAGCCAAGTGGCTGATATGCAGTCGCTCATGCTCAAGCGTCCAATCATGCCGCTGAGCAGATTGCCAAGCTGACTGGCTGACTGTGGTGTTGCCACTGCGTACAGGATCAAGAAAGAAACAAAGGTGGAGTGATGGATACTCGCCTTGTGCCTGCTGGTATCGTCAGCAGCTAAAGGGCGCAAAGCTTATTTCTAGATTTTGACAGCGATTATTTTGCTCCCTCGCACATGGCTTAGCGGGTCAGGCAAAACTACCAGAATTATTTTTCCAGTTAGAAACCTAAACCGCTATCCAAGCGCACCAGAAATTTTGGCGGCGGATAAAAAATGGGTGGACTAGCCACCCGTGGAAAAGGTACATGACTTATCGCTTGCTATCGGGGGTTACTTTTACCGGGACCCATGCATGACCAGGCTTTGTCGTTGGAGGAAGCTGACGGTTGTCCGGCACAGTTGTGTAGTTCGGTAGTTTACCTCCACGTGGACCGATCTCTTGATAAATCCCGCCCTTGCTTCCAGTGCTTTCGCCTGGCTTTTTGTTTGTACTCATAAGCATGTCCTCGATTATTTCAGTGGGCACTGGTTAAGGGATAGCAAGTTGTTGTTCCAGTCACCATCTGAATAAGTACGTACATATGGCGCCTTCCCTACCATCCTTACTACACCGATATTTGCACGTTTACCATTAACAGGATCAACCACATAAAATGTGTTGGTTTTATCGTCGATGCTTTGAATCACCTGTTCACGAGTCCACACCCATTGCCCAGCAGGGTTGCCCAGGTGGGTGATGTGCTCATGCGCACTCTGCGCATTGGGTTTGGTGATACAGGTCACTTGTACATCAGCCATAACAATTACCTTCCTTCTTGCATGCGCAAGTATCGTCATCTATAGTTTGACGAATTCGTCATGCTTTTGGCCAAAATAAAAGGCCTTGAAGACAATGACGAAACAGTCAACTCAAACTATACGGTTCCGTCATGCAGCAGTCAACCCCCCTATCTCCCTCCGAGGCATTCCCGAGTCGATTGCGTACCGCACGCGAGTATCGCGGTCTAAATCAAGCCGAACTCGGCAAAAAAACGGGTATGCAGCCTTCAGCAATTTCCCATTTTGAAACTGGCACTCGAAAACCATCCTTCGACAACCTTCGCATCCTTGCAGATAGCCTTGACGTTACCACTGACTACCTTTTAGGTCGCGTTGAGGAGTTCAAAGACCTTGCTGGTGCTGATCGTCTGCACCGTCACTATGAGTCACTTGATGGCTCCGACAGAAAAATGGCTGACGACCTGATCATGATGCTGGCCAAACGCGCACTGGAAAAAGATAAGTAATGTCCAAGAACGACCCCTACGCCTCAGCTTCGATGGCGGCTGAACAAATCATCAAAGGGATGGGGGTCGTAAGTTTGCCCATCGACCCCAAAGCAATTGCTCGCGACCGAGGCATCGAGGTCATAGCAAAGCCAATGGAAAGTGCAGGAGTCTCAGGAATGTTGGTGCGCCTTGGTAACGACTTCGCCATTGCTTACGCTACCCATCTTCAAAACGAAGGTTTTGAAAACTTCAGTGTGGGACATGAGCTGGGGCATTATTTCCTTCCAGGCCACATGGATGCTGTCATAAGGGGTGATAGCGGCTCGCACCAATCGCGAGCCGGATTTTCATCTGGAAACAAGTATGAAGCGGAAGCAGACCGTTTTGCCGCAAGCTTTCTGATGCCCAGACATTTGTTTTATCCAGCCATTCAAAAAGCCGGTACTGGACTTTTGGCAATCGAGAACCTCGCTGAGCTTTGCAAGACGTCGCTGCATGCTACTGGCATACGGTACACCCAATGCACCCGCGAACCAGTTGCACTCATCATCAGTCAGGGCAGTACCATCGACCACTGCTTCATGTCATCGGCACTTAAGAATGTTGAAGGAATAGATTGGCTAAAGAAGCGGGCAGGAATCCCACGTAACACAGCTACTTTCTCCTTCAACCAAGTGCCAGAAAACGTTTTGCACGCTGAACGAATCGAGGCAACGTCCAACCTTCAGGACTGGTTTGGCGGACGAAGAAGCATTGAGATCAGCGAAGATGTAGTTGGACTTGGCCGCTACGGCAAAACACTAACCGTGCTTTATGACATCAACGTCCCTGAGCCAGAGGACGAAGAAGAAGAGGAGTCTCTAATTGAGTCGTGGACACCACACTTCAAGAAATAGGCACATTGCACGTCAGCCAAAAAACCAGGAATTGTCACCCACCACAGGCTTGTGGAGGAAGGCAGTCAAAGCTTGAGCTTCAGTGACTTTCAGGAACACTATATATGTCATCAAGTCTATACCAGACGGGTACGCCTGAACGCTGTCAAACTTCGAGATCTTTACTGAGATATCCCTGTAAATTCAAGGACCTAGAGATAGGTGGTAACCCCACCAGCCACACCCCGGCACACAATGTTCCCGCTGTGGCTGCTTCCTTCCGGATCTGACCAGGTTCACGGGTAATCGTTGCGGGGGGACCGATAGGGTCACCATAACGACACTCACCAGTTGGCGAGCCGCGCCATTGTACCGGTCTTGCGCGAGTTTACAACCGTTGTCCCGGATAAAAATTTCGATAGCGCTCAAGCACTTGTGTGCGGGGGCTGAAACGGGAATCCATGTTCGCCGGTGGCTCTGCAAATCCTCGAAACACCCCGTGATGATCAGGTACTCTGCGCGCCTCAACAATCATCAGCCAGCAGGTTGCTCATGCAGACTCGATTGGTCGGCTACGAAGATCTCACTCCCACCCAGTGCCAGCAACTGGAACAGCTGGAGGTCACGCAGGAACAGACGCAGTTCTCCGGCGACATTTACACCGCACTCAATACCCTGCTGGTTAACCCCAATCCGAATGTGCGTGGCTTTGTGCTTCTGGCGGACGAGAAGCCGGTCGGCTTTTTCCTGCTCAAGCGTGGCGACTGTCTGCCGCATTGGGCTGAGGAAGACCTGGCTGCGACGCTGCATGCGCTGCAGATCGATCGTCGTGAACAGGGCAAGGGGCTTGGCAAGGCGTGCCTGCAAGCGCTGCCTGCCGCACTGAAACTGAAATGGCCGGACATCACGCAGTTGATGCTGTCGGTGGACGCGGACAACAGCGCTGCCATCGGGCTGTATACAGGTCAGGGCTGGATAGACACCGGTGAGGCCTATCGCGGGCGGATCGGCTTTGAGCGAAGGCTGGTGCTGACGCTCTGAGGCGGTTGCTGAACGGGCGCCTGACACGTTGGCGTGTCAGGCGCTGTGCCGGTTGTTACTGAGCCTGCAAGACCTCGTCAGCCTTGCCGCCTGCATCCTGAATCACCAGATGGATGAAGTGCAGCTTGGCAATCACGGCTGGCGGCAGCACGAACGGATAGAAATCCGGCTGACCCATGCTGCGTGACAGTTCGTTGAGCATACTTGCCAGCTCGATCCAGGCGTTGACGAACGACAAGAACGCCGGGCCGCCAGGGTGTTGCGGGTCGTAAAGCACTTCCAGCGGGAATGGCTGGTAGTCGAGTTCCATGTCGCGGGCGCTCATGCCAAAACCCAGCGCGGTATCGACCGCATCCATCATGTGCAGGTAGTGAGCCCAGGTTTCGGCCCAGTCTTCCCACGGGTGCATGGTGGCGTAGGCGCTGACGAAGCTTTCCTGCCAGTTGTCGGGCGCGCCGTTCTTGTAGTGATGATCGAGCGCATCGGCATAGCTGGCACGCTCGTCGCCAAACAGGTTGCGGTAGCCATCCTGCCAGTAGGTATCGGCAATCAACCGGTCCCAGTAATAGTGACCGACTTCGTGGCGGAAGTGGCCGAGCAAGGTGCGATACGGTTCGTGCATCTGCACCCGCATCGCTTCGCGGTGCGCATCGTCGGCTTCTTCGATGTTCAGGGTGATCAGGCCATTGGCATGCCCGGTGGTCGGCAGTTTGCCTTCCAGATCGACGCCGACAAAATCAAAGGCCAGGCCGGTTTCTTCATCAATGCTCTTGGGGATGACCTGCAGCCCCAGAGAGATCAGTTGCGCAACCAGACGACGCTTGGCGGTCTCGACCTTGCGCCAGCGCTCGCCGTTTTCGGCGACGGACAGGTCGGGAATGGTGCGATTGAGACTGCAAGCGACGCAGAACTCACCCGCGTTATGTTCCGGGAACAGCCAGTTGCAGGCTGCCGGGGTATCGAGGTTGGCACAACGTCGATACAGCCCGGCACCTGGTTCGTCACTGAGACGCCAGGTGGTCGGCGCAGGCCCCGCTTCGAGCGTCGCGACACGCCCCTGCTCTGGCAGATAGCCCAGCGCTGCGGAACAGGCAAGGCATTGCGAATTGGGGAAAAACACCGACTGGCCACAGGTGCACTGCCAGACCTTGCTGTTACGTTTGGTCTCGCCAACAAATGGGGCGGTAATACGTGAACTCAATTGCTCGAAAAAGCGATACATGGCGATCTCCCGTTGACCTTGCATGGACTAGATCATGCCGACGGTTCAGGGGTTCAAAATATTATCGGGCGACGGGGACGGATAGCGTCGACCGCGTTTGCTCGGGCGAAAAAGGTGCGTCGCACGGTAGTAGGGATTATCGTTCCTCACGCTACAGCGTGGGAATGCAGTGCGTGACGCTTCGCGTCACAGATCTACGCCGCACCATCACACTCAAGATCGGACGCAGAGCGTCCAGAACTGCATGCGACGCGGAGCGTCGCACGATAATCAGCGCATACGGAGCGCCGGACTTCCTCAATCAACCGCCACGCCCAGCTCGGTCAGGCGCTTGAGCAGCGCGTCTTCGTCCAGCACGTTCAGCCCCAGTTATTATCGGGCGACAGGGACGGATAGCGTCGACCGCGTTTGCCTGGGCGAAAAAGGTGCGTCGCACGGTAGTCCGGATTATCGTTCCTCACGCTCCAGCGTGGGAATGCAGTGCGTGACGCTCCGCGTCACAGATCTACGCCGCACCATCACACTCAAGATCGGACGCAGAGCGTCCAGAACTGCATGCGACGCGGAGCGTCGCACGATAATCAGGGCACACGGAGCGTCGGCCTTCCTCAATCAACCGCTACGCCCAGCTCGGTCAGGCGCTTGAGCAGCGCGTCTTCGTCCAGCATGTTCAGTCCCAGTTATTATCGGGCGACGGGGACGGATAGCGTCGACCGCGTTTGCTTGGGCGAAAACGGTGCGTCGCACGGTAGTCGAGATTATCGTTCCTCACGCTCCAGTGGACTGCCCCCCCAAAAGTTGGACGGTTTTAGCTTGCTGCCTGAGCCCGGTATTTTACGGGGCTCAGACCGTTTAGCTTCAGCTTGATGTTGTAGTAGTGAATGTACTCATCCAGACCTGCCTTCAGCTCTTCTATGCTTTCAAATCGTTTCAAATAGAAAAACTCGGACTTCAGCGTACCAAAGAAGCTTTCCATTGCGGCATTGTCCAAGCAATTTCCCTTACGAGACATGCTTTGCTTCACGCCCTTTACCGCCAGCTTTTGACGGTACTGCGCGTGTTGATATTGCCAGCCCTGATCCGAATGCATCACAAGCTTCGGCTCGTCTTGCAGCTGCTGCAGCGCCTTGTCCAGCATATTGGTGACCAGCTCAAAGCACGGCCTGGTAGACACTTCGTACGCCACGATTTCACCGTTGTACAAGTCCATCACAGGCGAGAGATACAGCTTTCGATTGGCCACTTTAAACTCGGTCACATCGGTCACCCATTTCTGGTTCGGACGTTGTGCGGTGAATTTACGCTCCAGCAAATTCGGCGCAATTTTTCCGACAAGTCCCTTATAGGAACGGTATTTTTTGGGTCTCACAACTGATCTCAGGCCCAGTTCAGCCATCAATCGCTCTACAACCTTCTTGTTAACCAACGTACCTGAGTTGCGAATGACCGCCGTGATACGCCGAGCCCCATAAAGACCTCTCTCCTCGTGATAAACACGCTCTATCTCCTGCTTCAGAGCGGCATCTGGATCGGGCCTGGATTGCACCTGAACCTGATAGTAAAACGTGCTGCGCGCCAAGCCCGCCAGCTTCAGAAGGGCGCAGAGCGGAAACCGGTTTTTCAGTTGTTTGACGATCAGGACTTTTTCTTTTGCCGTCGTTGCTGCTCCTTCAGCTCTTCCAACTTTTTTAGGTAAGCGTTCTCCATGCGCAGGTATTCAAGCTCGGCCATTAACTGGTCGCGCGTCTTCTGCGTATCGTCGGCGGTTACGGGTTCGGTGGGATAAGGCTTCTTGGGCATGGCAGCAGGCTTTCTTCTCGTGGGAACACACGGGGCTAGATCGTTACTGTAATGCTGCTGTTCCCAAATGACTATTTGGCCAGGATCACCAATACCAAAATGCGCTGCGGTCTGGCGAAGTGACAGCCCGTGCTCGCGCTTGTGCTCAAGCACTGAGCGTTTGAAGGCTTTGCTGTACCGAAGACCCGGCTTGCGATGGCCGGTGTGACCATGGCTCTTGTAATTAGCGACCCAGCGTCGAAGCAGACTGAAATCGATAGAGAACTGGCTGGCGACCTTACGAAAGCCAATGTTGCCTTCCAGGTACGCTTGGGGGTAGTCCACAGCGTGGGAATGCAGTGCGTGACGCTCCGCGTCACAGATCTACGCCGCACCATCACACTCAAGATCGGACGCAGAGCGTCCAGAACTGCATGCGACGCGGAGCGTCGCACGATAATCAGGGCATACGGAGCGTCGGCCTTCCTCAATCAACCGCTACGCCCAGCTCGGTCAGGCGCTTGAGCAGCGCGTCTTCGTCCAGCACGGTCAGTCCCAGTTCGTTGGCCTTGGTCAATTTAGAGCCGGCACCGGGCCCTGCGACGACGGTGTGGGTCTTGGCCGATACCGAGCCAGAGACCTTGGCACCGAGGCTTTCGAGTTTTTCCTTGGCGACGTCGCGGCTCATGCGCTCCAGCGAACCGGTCAGCACCCAGGTCTGACCCGCCAGAGGCAGGCCTTCGACGGCCCTCTTCTCACTGCGCCAATGCATGCCGAAGTCTTTCAACTGCGCTTCGATGGCGCGGGCGCGCTCGGCGTTTGCGCTATCGTCAAAGAAGTCGCGGACCGATTTGGCCTGCTTCTCCGGCAGCGCCTGGCGCATGTCCAGCCAGTCGGCGCTGATGATTGCTTCCAGCGTGCCGAATTTCTCGGCCAGCTTCTGCGCAGCGCCCGGCCCTACCGACGGGATGTGCAGCTTGTCGATCAGCCCTTCCAGCGTGGTGCTGGCCGCAAATTCGGCACCCAGTTCGCCCTGATCCTGAAGTTGCAGCCCGCATTCGCCGAGCAGCGCGTCGATGACATTGCGGTTGTGCTCATCCTCGAAAAAGCTGTGAATCTCGTGAGCCACTTCCAGACCGACATCCGGCAGATAAGTCAGCACTTCCGGCAACGCCTGCTTCACGCGATCCAGCGACGCCAGCGAACGCGCCAGCACCTTGGCCGTCTCCTCACCTACGTCAGGGATACCCAAGGCATAGATGAAGCGCGCCAGGGTCGGCTGCTTGCTGTCGGCGATGGCCTTGAGCAGCTTGTTGCTGGAGATTTCAGCGAAGCCTTCCAGGTCGATGATCTGGTCGTATTTCAGCTTGTACAGGTCGGCAGGCGAGCCAATAAGCTTTTCATCGACCAGTTGCTCGATGGTCTTGTCGCCCAGGCCTTCGATGTCCATGGCGCGACGCGACACGTAATGAATGATCGCCTGTTTCAACTGCGCACCGCAGGCCAGACGCCCGACGCAACGGTACACCGCGCCTTCGCTGATGGTTTCCTTGCCCTTGCTGCGCTTGATCAACTGCGTGCGCTCGACCTGCGAGCCGCACACCGGACAGGTCTGCGGGACCTCGACTGGTTTCGCGGTCTCCGGGCGACGTTCGACCACCACTTGCACCACCTGAGGAATCACGTCACCGGCGCGACGAATGATCACGCTATCGCCGATCATCAACCCCAGCCGCGCCACTTCGTCCATGTTGTGCAACGTGGCATTGGCCACCATGACGCCGGCAACCTTGACCGGTTTGAGGCGCGCAACCGGCGTCACTGCACCGGTACGGCCAACCTGAAACTCGACGTCCAGCAGTTCGGTCAGTTCTTCCATTGCCGGGAATTTGTGGGCGATGGCCCAGCGAGGCTCGCGCGCCCGAAAACCCAGTTCGCGCTGGGCCGCGAGGCTGTTGACCTTGAACACTACGCCATCAATCTCATAGCTGAGCGACAGACGTCGTTCGCCAATGTCTTTGTAGTAAGCCAGGCACTCCTCGACGCCATCAGCCAGTTTCAGTTCGCGGCTGACCGGCATGCCCCATTTTTTAAGCGCGTTAAGCACACCAATATGAGTGTCGGCAATTTCTGCCGACGTCTGACCCAGGCCATAGCAGCAGAACTCCAGCGGGCGGTTGGCGGTGATCTTGGAGTCCAGCTGGCGCAGGCTGCCCGCTGCTGCGTTACGCGGGTTGGCGAAGGTTTTGCCGCCGATTTCCAGCTGGCTGGCATTGAGGCGCTCGAAACCGGCCTTGGACATAAACACTTCGCCGCGCACTTCCAGCACATCCGGCCAGCCCTTGCCTTGCAGCTTGAGCGGAATGTTGCGCACCGTGCGCACATTGACGCTGATGTCTTCGCCGGTGGTGCCGTCGCCACGCGTTGCCCCGCGCACCAGCGCGCCGTCGCGATACAGCAGGCTGACCGCCAGACCGTCCAGCTTGGGCTCGCAGCTGTACTCGACCTTGCTGCCTGAACCGAACAGATCACCAGCAGGCAAGTCCAGCCCCTCGGTCACCCGGCGGTCGAACTCGCGCAGGTCGTTCTCTTCGAAGGCGTTGCCCAGGCTGAGCATCGGCACTTCATGGCGCACCTGGGTGAATGCCGACAATGCAGCGCTGCCCACCCGTTGCGTGGGTGAATCCGGGGTCACCAGATGCGGGTTGTCTGCTTCAAGGGCCTTGAGTTCGTGGAACAGGCGGTCGTACTCGACATCCGGGATACTTGGCTCATCCAGAACGTGATAGCGGTAGTTGTGCTGATCCAGCTCTGCACGCAGTTCGAGGATTCGGGTTTCGACGGCCTTCATACGGGTGTTCTCTCAAAAAGCAAAAAAGCAGCCGAGGCTGCTCATCTGTTGGTTCTGTTCTGTTGCGGTCCAGCTCCCCCTGAAGGCACGCCAAGGCGCGATTTCAGTCAGGGAGCTCTCCAAGAAGCGCTTAGCCGCGACGCTGGGTCAGCGCACGGCGCTCGAATTCAACGATGCGCTGGCGGTAATGCTCGATGGTCTGTGCGGTCATGACACTGCGCTGGTCATCTTTCAGTTCGCCATCAAGTTCGTGGGCCAGCTTGCGAGCGGCCGCAACCATGACATCGAAAGCCTGCTTCGGATGACGCGGACCTGGCAGCCCAAGGAAGAAGCTGACTGCACGGGTGCTGAAATGGTCGATATCGTCGAGATCGAACACGCCCGGCTTGACTGCGTTGGCCATCGAAAACAGTACTTCGCCGTTGCCTGCCATGCTTTCGTGACGATGGAAAATGTCCATCTCGCCGAAACGCAGGCCGCTCTCCAGAATGTTCTGCAACAACGCAGGGCCCTTGAAGCCGCCTTCGGTGCGCGAGATCACGCTGATGACAAGTACTTCTTCGACCGGAGGCAGGTCCTTGTCTTCAGTGATGCGCTGGGCAGGCTTGTCATCCGGAAAATCATCGTCGTGCGCCGTGAACAGGCTCGGGCCGTCGGCATCCAGATTCAGGTCGCCCTGCTGCGGTTCATCCTTGCGTTTCTTGTCACCACCGCGCTTTTCACTGCCACGCTTCTTGTCACGCGGGCTGGCGCTCATCGACGGCAGGTCGTGCTCGTCCAGTTGCGGCTCTTTATGAGTATCCAGCACACGGGGCGGCCCCAGCACTTCGGCCGTCGTCGGTTCCTCTTCCTCCGGAAGATTGGAAAAGCTTCGATCCAGCCTGAATTTCAATTTACCTTTGCTGCCGCGCATACGGCGCCAGCCATCAAAGAGAATACCGGCGATGACTATTATGCCGATGACGATCAGCCACTCGCGCAGACCGATTTCCATGTAATCCAGTGCCTCTAATGAAGAAATCTGAAAATAAGGGCCTAAACCCCTTTAATACGTGGTGCCAAGTCTATGTTCTGACTGGCATTTTGCCCACGCGAAAATAAAAAAGTGGTCACTAAACTAGCACGACCAAAGGTAACTTTACACCGTCTGTTACGTCTCTTTGTTGCCCGAAGTGCCATCTACCGCACAACTGTGACATTTTCCGGCTTTTTCACGGGGTTTCCCCGCGCCGGTGAACGTTCACTCAGGCATCCACCAGCGCCATGGCCTCTTCCACATCCACGGCCACAAGCCGCGAACAACCGGGCTCGTGCATCGTCACCCCCATCAGTTGATCAGCCATTTCCATGGCGATCTTGTTGTGGGTGATGTAGATGAACTGCACCGTTTGTGACATTTCTTTCACCAAACGTGCATAGCGGCCCACGTTGGCATCATCCAGCGGCGCATCAACCTCATCGAGCATGCAGAACGGTGCAGGATTGAGCTTGAAAATCGCAAAAACCAGCGCCAGTGCAGTCAGGGCTTTCTCTCCACCCGACAGCAAATGAATGGTGCTGTTTTTCTTGCCAGGGGGACGCGCCATGATTGTCACCCCTGTATCGAGTAGATCTTCGCCCGTCAGTTCCAAATAAGCTGAGCCTCCACCGAAAACTTTCGGAAAAAGTGCCTGAATTCCGCTATTTATCTGATCGAAGGTATCCTTGAAGCGATTTCGGGTTTCCTTGTCAATCTTGCGGATGACGTTTTCCAGCGTGTCGAGCGCTTCCACAAGATCGGCGTCCTGCGCATCCAGATAGCGTTTGCGCTCGGATTGCTGCTGGTATTCGTCGATGGCCGCGAGGTTGATCGCGCCCAGCCGCTGAATACGCCCGGCGATGCTTTCCAGTTGCTGCTCGGCGGCTTGTTCGCTGGCCTCCGGGGTCAGCGTGGCCAGCACACCGTGCAAGTCGTAGCCGTCTTCGTGCAACTGGTCCTGCAAGGCCGTACGGCGCACGGTCAGCGACTGCCACTCCAGCCGTTGCTGCTCCAGCTGACCGCGCAGCAATTGCGACTGCTGCTCGGCCTGGGTGCGGCGCTTCTCGGCTTCACGCAGTTCGCGGTCGGCGTCTTCCAGCGCATTCTTGGCGATGCGCATTTCGTCATCGACCACCATGCGCCGCTCCAGCAGCTCTTCAAGCTTGAGGCGCAGCTCTTCAAGCGGTGCCTCGCCCTCCTCCAGATTGAGGCTGAGCTGCTCGCGCTTTTCGGTAAGCCTCTCGGACTGCATGCGCAGGCGCTCCAGCGCCTGACGCGTCGAATCGTATTGCGCCTTGATCGAACCCAGACGCACCGCCAGTTGATGGCTGTGGTCCTTGTGCTGGCGCGCATCCTGACGTATCCGGTCCAGACGCTCGCGCAGCGAGTCACGCTGGGCCTGCAGCACTTCGCGCTGCTCGGTGTCCTGCGCCATGGCATCCAGCGCGTCCTGCAATTGCAGGCGCGACTCGCCAAGCTGTTCATGCTCGGCAGCGCGCTGCTCGGCCAGCTCGGCCAGTTCTTCGTCCAGGCGCGTGCGGCGCAGGGTCAACTGCTCGACCTTGACCCTGGCCGCCGACAGCTGCGCCTTGAGTTCGCTTTGCTGACGGGTCTCGTCCTGCACACGACGGCGCAGTTGCTCACGGGCCTCTTCCTGCTGCGACTGTTGCTCGCGCAGATTCAGCAGCTGCTCTTCCAGCGTTGCCAGCGTCGCTTCACGTTCGTCACGTTCCAGCCCCAGTCGCTGCAATTCCTGACCACGCGCCAGTACACCGCTCTGTGCTTCACTGGCGCGTCTGACCCGTAAAAAGTGCCGCCCGACCCAATAACCATCACGGCTGATCAGGCTTTGTCCTGCGCTCAATTGCGCACGTCGCGCCAGCGCGTCGTCAAGATTTTCGACCGGAATCACCTGCCCCAGCCAGGCTGACAGATCAACCGTACTGTCGACCTTCTCCAGCAGGCTGCCAGCCACGCGCACGTTGTCCGCACCGGCACTGAGCAGGCGCAGATCGCCTTGTTCGAAGCTGGCCAGATCGAGTCCGTCAAAGTCATCGACCAGTACCGCCTGCAAGTCGGCACCCAGTACGGTTTCCACGGCCAGCTCCCAGCCTGCCTCGACACTCAGCCCTTCGGCCAGACGCGGGCGCTCGGCAAGGTGCTGATCACGCAGCCATTCGGCGGTGCCGGTATCGGGATCGAGTGCCGCCTGCTGCAAAGCCTCCAGCGAGGCCAGTCGGCCGTTGAGCCGCTGCAGTTCGCCCTGCGCCTGCTGCTGCGCCTGACTGGCGTTTTGCAGCGCGTCGCGCAATTGCTCCAGACGCTCGACCGCCTGCTCTTCGCCCATGTGCAGCTCTTCAAGGGTCAGGTCGCGGGTGGCGAGGTCTTCACTGAGCTCGAGAATGGCCGCGTCTTCCGGATCGGCCGCCAGCAATTGACGTTCCTCGGCCAGACGTCGCTGACGCTCGGCCAGGCGTTCGATGCTCTGTTCCAATTGCTGAATACGCGATTGCTGAACCTGCGCCTGACGCTGCGGTTCGGCGGATTGCTGATTGAAGACGTCCCACTTTTCCTGCCAGCCCTGCATGGCGGCTTCAGCGTCTTCCAGCGCAATGGCTGATTCCTCGGCAGCAGCACTGGTCATTTCCTGCTCGGGCTCAAGCATTTCCAGCTCTTCACCAAGGGTAGCGAGCAACGTGGTGTCGTGCCCCAGGTGGGATTCGGTTTCCTGGCGCGCGCGTTCGGCTTCGCGCAGATCGTCCTGCAACTGACGCAGACGTTGCTGGCCGTGCTGGATGCTTTGCTCGACCCGGGCAATGTCGCCGCCGACCGAATAGAAGCGCCCCTGCACCAGGTTGAAGCGCTCGGACAAATCATGATGGCCGTCACGCAGGCGCTCGATGCTGGCGTCAGCGCTGCGTTGATCCGCCACCAACGCTTCAAAGCCGACTTCCTGATTGCCTATCACCGCTTCGCGCTGCCCGACCTGCTCGTTCAACGCCTGCCAGCGCAAGGCCGACAGCTGCGCCTTGAGCTGGCGCTCTTCGGCTTTGTATTCCTGATACTTCTCGGCGGCCTGCGCCTGGCGGTGCAGTCGCTCCAGCTGACGCTCCAGTTCTTCGCGAAGGTCGGTCAGACGCGCCAGGTTTTCATGGGTGCGACGAATGCGGTTTTCGGTTTCCCGTCGGCGCTCCTTGTACTTGGAAATCCCGGCAGCCTCTTCGATGAAGTTGCGCAGGTCTTCGGGCTTGGCTTCGATCAGCTTGGAGATCATGCCCTGCTCGATGATCGAGTAGCTGCGTGGTCCCAGGCCGGTGCCGAGGAAGATATCGGTAATGTCACGTCGACGGCATTTGGTGCCGTTGAGGTAATAGCTGTTCTGGCTGTCGCGCGTTACCTTGCGGCGGATCGAAATTTCCGCGTAGGCCGCGTATTCGCCCACCAGGGTGCCGTCGGAGTTGTCGAACACTAGCTCGATGCTCGCCTGGCTGACCGGCTTGCGGCTGGTCGAGCCATTGAAGATGACATCGGTCATCGACTCGCCGCGCAGGTTCTTGGCCGAGCTTTCGCCCATGACCCAGCGCACGGCGTCGATGATGTTGGACTTGCCACACCCATTGGGGCCGACAACGGCCGCCATGTTGCTGGGGAAGTTCACCGTGGTGGGATCGACGAAAGATTTGAACCCCGCCAGCTTGATGCACTTCAGGCGCATGGCGTCAGCCCGCTGCCAGCGCGGACAGCACGAGCTGACAGCTGCGCTGGCCATAGCTGACCAGCACGGTGCGAATCTGCGGCAGATCCCGCGCCTTCACGGCATTGAGCAGGTCGCCGAACAGCGCCAGGTAGTCGCTCATTTCGGCCTTGCGCTGTTCGAGCGCCAGGAAATAACTGCGGCTCATGGACGGCTGCAGGTTCTCCACGGTTTCCTGAAGATACGGGTTGTCGGCGAACGGATAGGCCGCACGCATGACATTGAAACTTTCCTCGACGAAGGCCTTGGCATCCTGCTGTTCGAAGCTGGCTTGCAGGCGCTGCTGAATCTGCAGGAACGGCAGCAGATCGTCTTCGGTCTTCCAGCGCTCGACCACGGCGTTGGCCAGCAAAATGTACAGCTCGCTCATCAAGGTGCACAGGCTGGTGACGTTATGCGCGTTGAGCACCGTCACCTGCGCGCCACGACGCGGCAGAATCACCACCAGATGGCGGCGTTCAAGAATCAGTAATGCTTCACGCACGGAGCCACGGCTGACGTTCAACGCCTGCGTGACTTTCTGCTCCTGGATTCGCTCTCCAGGCTTGAGCTCACCGCGAATGATTCGCTCGGCAAGGTGATGAGCAATTTGCTCAGCGAGGCTGTCCGGTGCCTTGAACGTCATGACTATCCTTCAAAAAGACCAGTTCTGCTGCTAGCCGCGAAGTGTATCGCAACCGGCGTGAGTGGCGCAGGGCCATAAACGCGGAAACTGGCACGAAATGAGCAAAACCTTGGACATCGCCCGGCGGACGATGCAAGAACCACGCTGCCTTTGATCGGCAGATCGACGAAAAACTGAATTTCCTGACTTTCAGGTCAGAAACAAATTGACCCAATAAACAGAGCTGATAGATTCATCGACATGTCTGATGACAATAAATGTGAGGGCTTTGCGCCGTGATTCAGTTCCTTTTGAACCAAGAGCTAAAAACCGAGCGCGCCCTGAATCCGAACATGACCGTGCTGACCTACCTGCGTGAGCAGGCACACAAGCCCGGTACCAAGGAAGGTTGCGCCAGCGGTGACTGTGGCGCCTGCACGGTGGTCGTCGGCGAGCTGCACAGCGACGCGGATGGCCGGCAACAATTACGTTACCGCAGCCTCAATTCGTGCCTGACCTTTGTGGCGTCGCTGCATGGCAAGCAATTGATCAGCGTCGAAGACCTCAAGCATCAGGGCCAGTTGCACAGCGTGCAAAAGGCCATGGTCGAGTGTCATGGCTCACAATGCGGCTTCTGCACGCCAGGCTTTGTGATGTCGCTGTTTGCCTTGCAAAAGAACAGCACCGACGCCGACGCGCATCAGGCCCACGAAGCGCTGGCCGGCAACCTGTGTCGTTGCACCGGCTATCGACCGATTCTGGCCGCTGCCGAGCAGTCTTGCGCTCAGCGTCTGCCTGACCAGTTCGATCAGCGCCAGGCGCAGACCATCGAGCGCCTGCGTGCGATCACGCCAGACCAGACCGGTGAACTCGACGACGGCGAAAAACACTGCCTGATCCCGCTGACTGTGGCGGATCTTGCCAACCTGTATCAGGCCAACCCGCAGGCCCGGCTGCTGGCAGGCGGCACCGATCTGGCGCTGGAAGTGACCCAGTTTCACAAACCATTGCCTGCCATGATTTACGTCGGGCACATCGCCGAGATGAAGCGCGTCGAGCGCTTTGACGACCGCCTGGAAATCGGTGCGGCCACGCCGCTGACCGATTGCTACGCGGCGCTGAACGCTGAATACCCGGACTTTGGCGAGCTGTTGCAGCGCTTCGCCTCGTTGCAGATTCGCAATCAGGGCACACTGGGCGGCAACATCGGCAACGCCTCACCGATTGGTGACTCCCCGCCGCTGCTGATCGCCCTCGGCGCACAGATCGTGCTGCGCAAGGGCAGTACTCAGCGCACCCTAGCGCTGGAAGACTACTTCATCGATTACAAGGTCACCGCACGCCAGGCAAGTGAGTTCATCGAAAAGATCATCGTGCCGACCGCCAATCCCCGGCAGACGTTTCGCGCCTACAAAGTCTCCAAACGACTGGACGATGACATCTCGGCGGTCTGTGCGGCGTTTCGCCTGACCCTCGAAGACGGCGTGATTCGCGAAGCACGCGTGGCGTTTGGCGGCATGGCGGCGATTCCGAAACGCGCTGCGGCCTGCGAGCGGGCCTTGATCGGCAAGCAGTGGAACAACGAAACCGTCGAGCATGCCTGTGCGGCCCTGAGCGAAGATTTCACCCCGCTGTCGGATTTCCGCGCGAGCAAGGAATACCGCTTGCTGAGCGCCCAGAACCTGCTGCGCAAATACTTCATCGAAGTGCAGCATCCAGCCGTAGCAACGCGGGTGACCGACTATGTCTAAGCACAGCCCGCAACCGACCCAGGCCGAGATGCTGGCGCTGTTTCAACAGGGCTTGAGCACCGGTGTTGGCCGTAGCGTGAAGCACGACAGCGCCGACAAACACGTGTCTGGCGAAGCGGTGTATATCGACGACCGCCTGGAGTTTCCCAATCAGCTGCATGTGTATGCACGAATGTCGGACCGCGCCCATGCGCGGATCATCAGCATCGACACGGCGCCCTGCTACGCCTTTGAAGGCGTACGAATTGCGATCACCCATGAGGATATTCCCGGCCTGAAGGACATCGGGCCGCTGCTGCCGGGCGACCCGTTGCTGGCCATCGACAAGGTGGAGTTCCTCGGCCAGCCAGTGCTCGCTGTGGCCGCGCGCGATCTGGATGTCGCGCGCCAGGCGGCGATGGCGGCGATCATCGAGTACGAGGATCTGGAACCCGTACTGGATGTGGTTCAGGCGTTGCGCCAGAAGCATTTCGTGCTCGACAGCCACACCCACAAGCGCGGCGACTCTGCAGCGGCTCTGGAAGCTGCAACCCATCGTTTGCAAGGCAATCTGCACATTGGTGGCCAGGAACATTTCTATCTGGAGACGCAGATTTCTTCGGTCATGCCGACTGAAGACGGCGGCATGATTGTTTACTGCTCGACCCAGAACCCCACCGAGATCCAGAAACTGGTAGCCGAAGTGCTGGACGTGCCGATGAACCATATCGTGGTCGACATGCGGCGCATGGGCGGTGGCTTTGGTGGCAAGGAAACCCAGGCGGCCAGCCCGGCCTGCCTGTGCGCGGTGATTGCGCGCCTGACCGGGCAGCCGACCAAGATGCGCCTGCAACGCTTCGAAGACATGCAGATGACCGGCAAGCGCCATCCGTTTTACATCGAATACGACGTGGGCTTTGATGACGAGGGCCGGCTGCAAGGCATCGAACTGGATCTGGCCGCCAACTGCGGCTATTCGCCAGACCTGTCGGCGTCTATCGTCGACCGCGCCATGTTCCATGCCGACAACGCCTATTACCTGGGCGAAGCGACGGTCAATGGTCATCGCTGCAAGACCCACACGGCGTCCAACACCGCCTACCGAGGCTTCGGCGGCCCGCAAGGCATGGTGGCGATCGAAGAAGTCATGGACTGCATTGCGCGCTTTCTGGGCAAGGACCCGCTGGCGGTGCGCAAAGCCAATTACTACGGCAAAACCGAGCGCAACGTCACTCATTACTATCAGACCGTCGAGCACAATCTGCTGGAAGAAATGACCGCGGATCTGGAGCAAAGCAGCCAGTACGTCGAGCGCCGCGCAGCCATTCGGACCTTCAACGCCAACAGTCCGATCCTGAAAAAAGGCCTGGCGCTGACGCCGGTCAAATTTGGCATTTCCTTTACCGCCAGCTTCCTCAATCAGGCCGGTGCGCTGATCCATATCTACACCGACGGCAGCATCCACCTGAACCACGGCGGCACCGAAATGGGCCAGGGCCTGAACACCAAGGTCGCGCAAGTCGTGGCGGAAGTGTTTCAAGTGGATATCGAGCGCATTCAGATCACGGCAACCAACACCGACAAGGTGCCGAACACCTCGCCGACTGCCGCCTCAAGCGGCACCGACCTGAATGGCAAGGCGGCGCAGAATGCTGCGGAAATCCTCAAGCAGCGTCTGGTCGAATTCGCCGCCCGGCATTACGAGGTGGCGGAAACCGAAGTCGAATTTCGTAACGGCCATGTGCGGATCGGTGAGATCGTTTTGCCCTTTGCCGAGCTGGCGCAACTGGCGTGGATGGGGCAGGTGTCGCTGTCCAGCACCGGCTACTACAAGACGCCGAAGATTTTTTATGACCGCAGCCAGGCACGTGGCCGGCCTTTCTATTACTACGCGTTTGGTGCCGCCTGCGTCGAGGTGATCGTCGACACCCTGACCGGCGAATACAAAACCTTGCGCACCGACATCCTGCACGACGTCGGCGCTTCGCTGAACCCGGCCATCGACATCGGCCAGGTCGAAGGCGGCTACATTCAGGGCGCAGGCTGGCTGACTACCGAGGAGCTGGTGTGGAATGACAAAGGCAAACTGATGACCAGCGGCCCGGCGTCGTACAAGATCCCGGCGGTCGCCGACATGCCGCTGGACTTGCGGGTCAAGCTGGTCGAAAACCGCAAGAATCCGGAAGACACGGTGTTCCATTCCAAAGCCGTGGGCGAGCCGCCCTTCATGCTCGGCATCGCCGCATGGTGTGCAATCAAGGACGCAGTGGCGAGCCTGGGCGATTACCGTCATCAGCCGAACATCGATGCCCCGGCGACGCCGGAAAAAGTGCTGTGGGGGTGCGAGCAGATGCGTCAGTTGCACATTGCAGAGCGCACCCGTCATGAATAACTGGATCAGTGCCCTGGCCGAGCTTCAGGCCCGCAGGGAACCTGGCATTCTGGTAACGATCATCGAGGAGCTGGGTTCGACGCCGCGGAACGCCGGGTCGAAAATGGTGGTCTGTGCCGAGCGCATCTACGACACCATCGGCGGTGGGCATCTGGAATACAAGGCCATGGAAATCGCCCGCGAGATGCTGGCCAGCGGCACCCGGCAGACCCGGCTCGAACGCTTCAATCTGGGCGCAAGCCTCGGTCAGTGTTGCGGTGGCGTCAACGTGCTGCTGTTCGAACCGATGGGCGAGCCCGTTGCTCAGATCGCAGTGTTCGGCGCTGGTCATGTCGGCCGCGCGCTGGTGCCCTTGCTGGCCAGCCTGCCCTGCCGCGTGCGCTGGATCGACAGCCGTGAACACGAATTCCCGGAAACAATGCCCGAGGGCGTGCTGAAGATCCTCAACGATGAGCCCGTCGATGAAGTTGCGCAGTTGCCCGTCGGCACTTACTGCATCGTAATGACTCACAACCATCAGCTCGACCTGGAGCTGACCGCCACCATCCTCACGCGAGGTGACTTCGGTTATTTCGGGTTGATCGGCTCGAAGACGAAACGGGTCAAGTTCGAGCATCGCTTGCGTGAACGCGGATTCGACGCCAGCCTGCTGCAACGCATGCGTTGCCCTATGGGCCTGGCCGAGGTCAAAGGCAAGTTGCCCATCGAGATTGCAGTGTCTATCGCCGCAGAAGTGATCGCCACCTACAACGTCAGCTTTGGCCAACAGAGTGCCAACGCAAAACCTATTGCCAGACTGCTGCCTGCCTCACGCCGCAGCCAGTCGCAATGACCGCAGTCAGTCACAACGAGAGTGCCATGAGTTCAGTGTCCAGCCGTAAAGCCTACCGCGCCGCCATCGTCCACAGCATTGCCGACCCGGCTGAAGTAGCGATCGAAGCGTCTTATGAATACTTCGCCGACGGCCTGCTGCTGGTCGAGGACGGTAAAATTGTGTCGGTGGGCCATGCCGCTGACCTGCTCGACGGCCTCGACAGTGAGGTCGAGCTGATCGAGTATCAGAACGCCCTGATCACGCCGGGCTTCATCGACACGCATATTCATTTGCCGCAAACCGGCATGATCGGCGCGTATGGCGCGCAACTGCTGGACTGGCTCAACACCTACACGTTTCCCTGTGAAAGCCAGTTTGCCGACCCCGCGCATTCGGCGCAGGTCGCGGACATCTTCATCAAGGAGCTGCTGCGCAACGGCACCACCACGGCACTGGTATTCGGCAGCGTACACAAGGAGTCTGTGGAAGCGTTTTTCAGCGCGGCGCAAGCACTCGATCTGCGCATGATCGCTGGCAAAGTGATGATGGACCGCAACGCACCGGATTACCTGGTCGATACGCCAGCCTCCAGCTACGCCGATAGCAAAGCGTTGATCGAACGCTGGCATGGCAAGGGTCGCCTGAGCTACGCCGTGACCCCGCGCTTCGCGCCGACCAGCAGCCCGGAACAGTTGAGTCTGGCTGGCCAGTTGCTGACCGAGTACCCCGGCCTGTACATGCAGACCCACATCAGCGAAAACCTTCAGGAGATCGAGTGGGTCAAGGCCCTGTTCCCAGAGCGCAAGCATTACCTGGACGTCTATGACCACTTCAACCTGCTGAGCGAGCGCTCGGTATTTGCCCATGGCGTACACCTGTGCGACGAACAGTGCGCGCGCCTCGCGCAGACCGGCTCGGCCATCGCCTTCTGCCCGACCTCCAACCTGTTTCTGGGCAGCGGCCTGTTCAATCTGCCAATGGCCGAGAAGCACAAGGTCAATGTCGGCCTGGGCACCGACGTGGGCGGCGGCACCAGCTTTTCGATTCTGCAGACCCTGAACGAAGCCTACAAAGTCATGCAGATGCAGGGCGCACGCCTGAACCCGTTCAAATCGCTGCATCTGGCAACGCTGGGCGGCGCACGCGCGCTGCGCCTGGAAGACAAGGTCGGCAGCCTCAAACCCGGCAACGAGGCCGACTTTCTGGTGCTTGATTACGACGCCACGCCTTTACTGTCCTATCGGCTTAAGCAGGCGAAAGGCATCGAAGAGATTCTGTTTGTGCTGATGACAATTGGCGACGACCGGACCGTGAAACAGACTTGGTCGGGTGGTCGGTTGGTGCATGAACGGGGTTGAAGCGAATGTGATTGGCTACCGTGCCAATGCTCTGCGTTGGCATGCATTTCTGGACGCTCTGCGTCCGATCTTGAGTGTGTGGCGCTGCGCAGATCTGTGACGCGGCGCGTCACCCAACGCATTCCCACGCTAGAGCGTGAGGAACGAGAAATTTCCGGATGAGCAGCCTTACCGTCCCGGCCTTTTCTTGCCCAGCACATGCGAAAACACCGCCTGCAAATCATCCGAGGCGCTGTCCTGGTCGAGGTTGAGTTTGCTGTCGATATGGTCCATGTGATGCATCATCAATTCGACGGCCAGCGGAGCATCGCGGGCTTCAATGGCATCGATGAGTTGGGTGTGCTCATCATAGGAACAGTGCGTGCGGCTGCCGGTTTCGTACTGGGCAATGATCAGTGAAGTCTGCGACACCAGGCTGCGCTGAAAGCTGATCAATGGCGCGTTCTTCGCAGCCACCGCCAGTTGCAGATGGAATTCCCCGGACAAACGAATGCCCGCGCCCCGGTCACCGCGGGCAAAGCTGTCGCGCTCGTCGCTGACCATTTGGCGCAGCTCGGCCAGCTGTTCGGCAGTGGCATGTTCGACGGCCAGCTCAGTGATGGCTTGCTCGACCATGCGCCGGGCGAAGAACACCTGACGCGCCTCTTCGACACTGGGGCTGGCGACCACTGCACCGCGATTGGGGCGCAACAGCACAACGCCTTCGTGCCCCAGCCGCGACAGCGCCCGACGAATGATGGTGCGGCTGACACCGAAAATTTCGCCCAGTGCCTCTTCACTCAACCGGGTGCCGGGCGCCAGGCGCTGCTCGAGAATTGCATCGAAAATGTGCTCGTAAACGACATCGTCCTGAGTAACGCTGCGGCTACTGTCGAGGCTGCGCGGCTGTTTCTTGAGGGGCAGGGACTGATCGTTCATGAATACTCGTGCGCGAATGGATGACGGCGTCGGGGCTGGCGCATTGTACACAGGCCGGCAACAGGACGCGGCTCAGGAAACGCGCGCGAAAAAAAGCCCGCAGTGTGGGGCGGGCAAGAGAGTCAGCTGCCTCTGTAAGTCGAGTAGCTGTAGGGCGAGATTAACAGCGGCACATGAAAATGTTCCTGACCTGCATCAATACCGAAGCGCAGCACCACCTCATCGAGAAACGCGGGTTCGTTCAGCACCACGCCTCGTGCGCGGTAGTAATCGCCCGCCTGAAAGTGCAACTGATACACGCCAGACTGATAGTCGTCGCCTTGCAGCAACGGCGCATCGCAGCGTCCATCACTGTTGGTCACGACGCTGACGATGTGCAGCAACTGCTGATCGTCGACGCGATACAGGTCAATACGAATCGAACTGCCCGGACAACCATGGGCGGAGTCCAGCACGTGTGTGGTCAATTTTCCCAAAACGTCGCCCCTTGCCTGCGAGTGATCGAAAGCAGCGCACCAATCGGGTGCCCGCCAGTGTGCAATTGCCACCGATTAAGACACTTTTGCAAAAACCTGTACACAATGAATTCGCCGCTGATCATCAACCTGAACAAAGCACGACGATAGAACGCCAGTTTCAGTGAAGCCAAGGAAAATCATCAGGTTTTTTTGCTTTAACTGACCAGTCAGGCAGGTTTCTTGCTTAACTGATGAGCAACGATGACCGTTGATGAAGAATAGTTCAGGGTTACAACCTGCAAAACAAATTGTATACAATCTTCACTTTGCAGTGCCTTGCCTGCTTCTCGCATTGCACCTGATACCACGCACATAAGGAAGCTTGCAGTGAGTGCTGAATACCCTCGCGACCTGATCGGTTACGGCAGCAACCCGCCTCATCCCCGCTGGCCGGGCAATGCGCGCATCGCCTTGTCGTTCGTGCTGAATTACGAGGAAGGCGGCGAGCGCAATATCTTGCACGGCGACAAGGAGTCCGAAGCCTTTCTCTCTGAAATGGTCGCCGCGCAGCCGCTGCAAGGCCAGCGCAACATGAGCATGGAGTCGCTGTACGAGTACGGCAGCCGTGCCGGTGTGTGGCGCATTCTCAAACTGTTCAGGCAGTTCGACATTCCCCTGACCATCTTCGCGGTTGCCATGGCGGCGCAACGTCACCCGGACGTGATCCGCGCCATGGTTGCTGACGGTCACGAAATTTGCAGCCATGGCTACCGCTGGATCGACTACCAGAATATGGACGAAGCCGAAGAGCGCGAGCATATGCGCCAGGCGATCCAGATCCTCACCGAGATCAGCGGTGAACGTCCGCTGGGCTGGTACACCGGGCGCACCGGGCCGAATACACGGCGGCTGGTCATGGAGGAAGGCGGCTTTCTCTACGACTGCGACACCTATGACGACGACCTGCCTTATTGGGAGCCGAACAACCCGACCGGCAAGCCTCATCTGGTGATCCCGTACACGCTGGACACCAATGACATGCGCTTCACTCAGGTGCAGGGCTTCAACAACGGCGAGCAGTTCTTTCAGTATTTGAAAGACGCTTTCGACGTGCTGTACGCCGAAGGTGAAGACGCGCCGAAGATGCTTTCGATTGGCCTGCACTGCCGCCTGATTGGCCGCCCTGCCCGCCTTGCTGCGCTCAAACGCTTTATCGAATACGCCAAAGGCCACGAGCAGGTATGGTTCACTCGCCGTGTGGACATAGCTCGCCACTGGCACACTGAACATCCCTTTACCAAGGCGGCGCTATGAGCGAGTTGCAGAACCTGAAGCCCTCGACCCTCAGCCGCGATGCGTTTACCGCGACCTTCGCCGATGTCTACGAGCACTCGCCATGGATCGCCCAACAAGCGTTTGACCAAGGCGCAGATCCGGAACTGGATCAGCTTGCCACCCTGCATGCGCGCATGAGCGAGATTCTGCTCAATGCCACTTATGAACAACAGTTGGCACTGATCAAGGCTCACCCGGACCTGGCAGGCAAGGCTGCGGTTCAGGGCGAACTGACTCAGGCCAGTACCGATGAACAGGCGGGTGCCGGTATCCACCTTTGCACGCCTGAAGAATTTCAGCGCTTTACCGAGCTGAACGAGGCTTACAAGGCCCGCTTCGGCTTTCCGTTCATCATGGCGGTCAAGGGCAGCGACCGGCATAAAATTCTGGCGGCGTTCGAGCAACGCATCCATCACTCGCCCGAGGCGGAGTTCGCTTGCGCCCTGGCCGAGATCAACAAGATCGCACTGTTTCGTCTACAGGCGCTTCACGCGTCGCAGTCATAACCGTATTCAGAAGGCAGACAAAAAGCATGAAAGTTTACGCCGCACCGTTCGAGAAGTTCGTGAACCTGGCCGACGCACGTCTGGGCACAAAAATCCTTTCGGTTACCGATGACTGGTTCGCCGACGCCAACCGCCTGTTCCAGCCAACGCCTGCGGTCTGGAAAGAAGGCGTGTTCGATGACAACGGCAAGTGGATGGACGGCTGGGAGTCGCGCCGCAAGCGTTTCGAAGGTTATGACAGCGCGGTAATCCGCCTCGGCGTGGCGGGCACCCTCAAAGGCGTGGACATCGACACCTCGTTCTTCACCGGCAACTTCCCGCCTTCTGCGTCGCTGGAAGCGTGCTTTCTGGCATCAGGCGAGCCGGACGAAAACACGGCGTGGACCGAAGTGCTGTCGTCGGTGGAATTGAAGGGCAACAGTCATCACTACCATGAAATCAGTCACGACCAGCCGTTCAGCCATCTGCGCTTCAATATCTACCCGGACGGCGGCGTAGCGCGCCTGCGGGTGTATGGCGTACCGCATCGCGACTGGTCGAAAGTCAGCGAAAGCGAGCAGATCGACCTGGTTGCCGCGCTGAATGGCGGCCGTTCGATTGCCTGTTCAGACGAGCATTACGGCAGCATGAGCAATATCCTCAACCCCGGCCGTGGCGTGAATATGGGTGACGGTTGGGAAACCGCACGCCGTCGCACACCGGGCAACGACTGGGTGATCGTGGCGCTGGGGCATCAGGGCGAAGTCGAAAAAGTCATCGTCGACACCCTGCACTTCAAGGGCAACTATCCGGACAGTTGCTCTATCCAGGGTGCGTTTGTCAAAGGCGGTACCGACAGCCAGATAGAAACCCAGAGCCTGTTCTGGCGCGAACTGCTGCCAAGCCAGAAACTCACCATGCACGCCGAACATGAGTTCGCCGAGCAGGTAAAAGCCATCGGCCCGATCACCCATATCCGCCTCAATGTTTTCCCGGACGGTGGCGTGAGCCGGTTGCGGGTGTTGGGCAAGGTGTCCAGGTAAAGGCGCACCAGAAGGCAACAGGCAACAGGCAACAGGCAACAGGCAACAGGCAACAGGCAACAGGCAACAGGCAACAGATTATCGTTCCCACGCTCCGCGTGGGAATGCATTTCCGGACGCTCTGCGTCCTGTCTTGAGTGGGTGGCGCAGCGCAGAGTTGTGACGCAGAGCGTCACGAAATGCATGTCAACGCGGAGCGTTGCCACGATAGTCAAATAGGGCGTTTGGACCAACGTCTTCGCGAACAAGTTCGCTCCTACGGCCTTCGGCCAGAATCAAAAGCGGACGTGTGTATAACGCGGAGCATTGGCACGATCAACAAAACCATTGAAGAAGAAGCCGCATGCGCACACTGACAATCGAGCCGCTGACCAAGGAAGCCTTTGCGCCTTTCGGTGATGTCATCGAAACCGACGGCAGCGATCACTTCATGATCAACAACGGCTCGACCATGCGTTTTCATCGTCTGGCCGAAGTCGAAACCGCGCAACCGGATGACAAGGCGATCATCAGTATTTTCCGCGCCGAAGCACTGCCGATGCCCCTGACCATCCGCATGCTGGAGCGTCATCCGCAGGGCAGTCAGGCGTTCATTCCGCTGCTCGGCAAGCCGTTTCTGATCGTAGTCGCGCCGCTTGGCGATGCACCTGAATCGGCGTTGACCCGCGCGTTCGTCTCCAACGGCAGGCAGGGTGTCAATTACCATCGCGGCGTCTGGCACCACCCGGTGCTGACGATCGAAAAACAGGATGATTTTCTGGTGGTTGATCGCAGTGGCTCCGGCAACAACTGTGACGAACATTATTTTGCCGAGCACCAGTTGCTGGTTCTCGATCCCAACCCACTGGAAGGGTAAACACTGTGCTGGCACATCTGATGGAATGGCTGAATCTCGGCGTGCGCTGGGTTCACATGATTGTGGGTGTCGCCTGGATCGGCGCATCGTTCTACTTTGTCTGGCTGGAAAACAACCTCAACCGCAGCAACCCGCGTGAAGGGTTGTCGGGGGATTTGTGGGCGATCCATGGCGGTGGCATTTATCACCTGGAGAAATACAAGCTCGCGCCACCGACCATGCCGGAGAACCTGCACTGGTTCAAATGGGAAGCCTATTCGACCTGGCTGTCGGGGGTCGCGCTGCTGTGCGTGGTGTTTTACGCCAACCCGACGCTGTACTTGCTGGCACCGGGCAGCAGCCTGAGCGGTGCCGAAGGCGTGCACATCGGACTGGGTTCATTGTTCGTCGGCTGGTTCATCTACAGCTTTCTCTGCGATTCGCCACTGGGCAAGCGCCCTGCCCTGTTGGGCGTTGTCCTGTTTCTGCTGCTGGTCGCGGCGGCCTATGGCTTCAGCAAGGTGTTCAGCGGTCGTGGTGCGTACCTGCATGTTGGCGCGATCATGGGCACCATCATGGTCGGCAACGTATTTCGCATCATCATGCCGGCGCAGCGCGCGCTGGTCGCCGCCATCGCTGAAAACCGCACCCCGGACCCGAGCCTGCCGGCCAAGGGGCTGCTGCGCTCGCGGCACAACAATTACTTCACGCTGCCAGTGCTGTTCATCATGATCAGCAATCACTTTCCGAGTACGTACGGCAGTGAATATAACTGGCTGATTCTGGCGGGCATCGCGCTGCTGGCGGTGCTGGTGCGGCACTATTTCAATACCCGGCATGACAGCCATCGATTCGCCTGGACCCTACCGGTCGCTGCGCTGGGCATGTTGTGCCTGGCCTATGTGACAGGCCCGGCGCAACCGGCTGCAAAAATCGTCTATCAGCCACTGCCGGGCACGGCGGTCGGCGGTCACCGGGCCGATGAGAACCCCCCAGAGCCAGTGACTCCGCCCGCCCAGGCGGAGCCTGCCAAAGTCGCCGGCGCGGACTTCACCAAGGTGCATGAGGTGATCCAGCAACGCTGCTCGGTCTGCCACTCGGCCACGCCGACCAGCCAGCTATTCAGCGTCGCTCCGGCAGGCGTGATGTTCGATACGCCGGAACAGATCCAGCAACAGGCACCGCGCATCAAGGCGCAGGCGATCACGGCGCCGATCATGCCACTGGGCAACATCACCCAGATGACCCAGCAGGAGCGTGATCTGGTGGGCGCGTGGATCGATCAAGGCGCACACATCAACTGACACCACCGGGCACATGCCCTGTTTTCGCTCCAGACGCCCTGCTCTGGAGCACTTGAGCACGGCGACGCGAGTCAGTATCCTCCGCCGCCGCTGCCCACCCGCCGCATAACTTTCCTGATCATTGAATCTGACCGGACGGCCAACTGGCTGACCGAGCATTCAGGATCCCATCAGCTCGAAAAATGACTTGAAACCGACACATCAGTGCCGGTTTGGGGATTACTTAAACTTTTTTCACGGATTGGCGCAGCTCTTGCTAACAACACAAAGCTGACCAGACAGACAAATTATTGCAAGAACAGACAAGGCGTCACTTAAAGAACGCCGGTCTGCAAAATCACGATCCATACCAAGGGGCTCACCGCATGAACCGTACGTTTTCCAGTGTGTTACTGGCCAGCAGTCTGCTGTCCGCCGCACCCGCCATGGCAGGGGATATCTTCCAGTGGCAGAGCAATAGCCTGACCTATCTCAATGGACGAGACTTTGCTGTCAACCCGGAAAATCAGCAGACGTTCACCTTTGAGCATGCGGACAGCTGGAAGTACGGCGACAACTTCTTCTTCGTCGACAAGATCTTCTACAACGGCAAGAAAGACGCGACAGCTGGCGATAACACCTACTACGGCGAATTCTCGCCGCGGCTGTCGCTGGGCAAAGTATTCGGCCAGAAGTTTGAGTTCGGCCCGATCAGCGATGTGCTGATCGCAGCAACTTACGAGTTTGGCGAAGGCGATAACGAGTCCTACCTGATCGGCCCGGCGTTTGATTTGAAGATTCCGGGGTTCGACTACTTCCAGCTGAACTTCTACCAGCGTCAGACCGAAGGCAATCGTCCAGGTGATGGCGTATGGCAGATCACTCCAGTCTGGTCCTACACCATTCCTGTCGGCAAATCGGATGTGCTGATCGACGGTTTCATGGACTGGGTAGTGGATAACGACAAGACCTCACGCGGCACTTACCACTCCAACCTGCACTTCAACCCACAGATCAAGTATGACCTGGGCAAGGCGCTGAATTACCCTGAGCGTCAGCTGTATGTCGGTATCGAATACGACTACTGGACCAACAAGTACGGCATCAAGGACACGAGTTCATTCGACACCGATCAGAACACCGCGAGTTTGCTGGTCAAGGTGTTCTTCTAAGCGGGTAATGCTGATGGCTCTCGTTCCCGCGCTCTGCGTGGGCATGCATTTCTGGACGCTCTGCGTCCAGCCTTGAGGGGGCGGCGCAACGCAGATTTGTGACGCGGAGCGTCACGGGATACATGCCAACGCGGAGCATTGGCACGAGAGTCAGAGCCTCCAGTCACTCCCTCGCCGCTTTCCAGACCTTGCTCACCAGCGTCACTATCAGCACCAGCACGGCACCGGCAACGATCCCGGCGATGGCATCGATCAGGGTCGGGACGATCATCGACAGCCCACCCACAGCAGCAGACGCAGCCTCAGTGATGCCTTCGACCCAATGATGGGCGAACGGCAGGCCGTGCACCAGAATTCCGCCACCCACCATGAACATGGCTGCAGTGCCGACGATCGACAGTACCTTCATCAGCACGGGAGCCAGCCACAGCAAAGCGCCGCCGATTTTTTGTGCAGCCGAGCTTGCGGTCTTTTTCAGGTACAGGCCCAGGTCGTCAAGCTTGACGATACCGGCCACCAGCCCGTAAACGCCGACGGTGATCAGTACGGCAACAATCACCAGTACACCGACCTGATCCATGAACGGCCGGGCCGAGACCACACCCAGCGCCAGCACGATGATTTCCGCCGAAAGAATGAAGTCGGTACGAATTGCGCCCTTGATGCGTTCCTTTTCAAACGCAACCATGTCCACGGAGGCATCGGTAGCCGCCTGCTTGCGCTGGTCATGCTCCTCACCCGTTTCGGGATGCAGCCATTTATGGGCGATTTTCTCGAAACCTTCGAAGCACAAAAAGGCACCGCCGATCATCAGCAGCGGCAGGATTGCCCAAGGTGCGAAGGCACTGATCAGCAGCGCGGCCGGCACCAGAATCGCTTTGTTGAGCAAGGACCCCTTGGCCACCGCCCAGACCACCGGCAACTCGCGATCAGCGGTAACACCTGTGACCTGCTGGGCATTCAGCGCCAGATCATCGCCCAGCACGCCTGCGGTTTTCTTGGTGGCCAGCGCCACGTCATCCAGCAGGGTCGCAATATCGTCAAGCAGAGTAAGCAAGCTTCCAGCAGCCAAAATGAAAATCCTTGAGCAAGTAAAAAAAGAAACGGCGCTTATTGAATCACGCGCCGGGGTCAATCGTGTTGCAGTCAGCAACTCTGACCGTTGTCAGACGTGAACGTTTGACGCTGCAAACTCCAGGCCGGGCACTCTGAACAACTATCAGATCGGTAACTGCGTGGTCGACAACACCTGACGCAACCCCATGAACGAGCGAATCTGCCTGACGCCCGGCAAATACAACAACTGTTCGGCATGCAGACGGTTGAAACTCTGGCTGTCTTTAGTGCGCAGCAGCATGAAATAGTCGAACTCGCCGGTCACCACGTGAAACTCCATGCAGCCGGAAACCTTCTGCGCCGCCGCTTCGAATTGTGCAAACGAGTCCGGTGTCGAGCGGTCCAGCACGACGCCGATCAACACCACCATTCCGGCATCCAGCACATCACCGTTGAGCAGCGCGACAACCCCCTTGATGACCCCCGACTCTTTCAACCGTTCTACCCGTCGCAAACAGGCAGGCGGGCTCAGTTTGACCTTTTCGGCGAGCGCCACATTGGAGATAGACGCATCCCGTTGCAGCGTCTTGAGAATGGCGCGGTCGATCCGGTCCAGCAGCGGTGCCGCGTCAGTACCCGGCTTCCTGGTGCGTTCATTTATTGCTTTCATGGTCGATTTCACAACATAAAAGTTCGCTTTAAGCCCCTGACACTAACGCTGATTTTGCAAATAGACAATTCTTTGCAACCACGATTATCACGCCATTTCCTATCATAGAACTCACCTCAGGCATGTAATCAAGCCTGGCACCTGACCTTTAACGCCTGCACCCACTTCTCGACGGAGACCTGATATGAACCTGAGCAAGTTCAAACGCTACCCTCTGACCTTCGGCCCCTCACCCATCACGCCGCTGAAACGCCTGAGCGAGCATCTGGGTGGCAAAGTCGAGTTGTATGCCAAGCGTGAAGACTGCAACAGCGGTCTGGCCTTCGGCGGCAACAAGACTCGTAAACTGGAATACCTGGTGCCTGAAGCCATCGAGGGCGGCTATGACACGCTGGTGTCCATCGGCGGCATTCAGTCCAACCAGACCCGTCAGGTCGCGGCCGTAGCGGCGCATCTGGGCATGAAGTGCGTACTGGTTCAGGAAAACTGGGTCAACTACTCGGACGCGCTGTACGACCGGGTCGGCAACATCGAAATGTCGCGCATCATGGGCGCCGATGTGCGTCTGGACTCGGCCGGTTTCGACATCGGCATTCGTCCGAGCTGGGAAAAAGCCATGGCTGACGTGGTTGAAAGTGGCGGCAAACCGTTCCCGATTCCAGCCGGTTGCTCGGAACATCCCTACGGTGGACTGGGTTTTGTACGCTTTGCCGACGAGGTGCGTCAGCAGGAAGAAGAGTTGGGCTTCAAATTCGACTACATCGTGGTCTGCTCGGTCACCGGCAGTACCCATGCCGGCATGCTGGTCGGCTTCGCTGCCGATGGCCGTGCGCACCGGGTGATCGGCATCGATGCCTCGGCCAAACCGGACAAGACCCGCGAACAGGTTCTGCGCATTGCCCGCAACACCGCAAAACTGGTCGAACTCGGCCGTGAAATCACCGCCGAAGACGTGGTGCTCGACACCCGCTACGCCTACCCCGAATACGGCCTGCCCAACGATGGCACGCTGGAAGCCATCCGCCTCTGCGCCCGACTCGAAGGCGTATTGACCGACCCGGTCTACGAAGGAAAATCCATGCACGGCATGATCGACATGGTGCGCAACGGCGAATTCCCCGAAGGTTCGAAAGTGCTCTACGCCCACCTGGGCGGCGTTCCGGCGCTGAATGCTTACAGCTTTTTGTTCAAGGATGGTTGAGCGGTAATTGCCCCGCTTAAATTCGAAAATACTTCTGCATCGCCTGCGCCAGCAGACTCACCGCCTCGTCGGCCTGTGAGGCAGGCGAGCGCAGAAATACGATTTCGTGCTCGGCTATCTCCGGCAGGTCGTTAAGTATCTGCATGGCGTCTGTGACGCCGCTTCGGTCAATCAGACTGATCGCCAGCCCCGCTTCCACACAGGCCTTGACGGCCTGATTGGACGGGCTCTCCAGTACCACGCGGGTTTTGCGGCCGGCCTGTTTGAATGTCTCCACCATCACTTCACGATAGGGACATTGCGCTGCATGCATGGCGAGCGGCAACGGGTCTGTCGACGCCAGCGTGGTGTTTTCCGGCCCGACCCAGACCGGTTTGGTGGAGACCAGAAACACTGTTTCAGCATTCAGTGGCCCTTTGGGCTGGGCGATGACCGCTGCCTGCAGTTTTCCGCGCATGACCTGCTCACGCAGGGTGTAGCTGGGCGCGGTTTTCAATTCCAGCACCACATTGGGCCAGGCTGCCGCGAATACCGGCAGGATGTCGCGGATGACGTGCACCGCGTATTCATCCGGAACCCCCAGGGTGATACGACCCGCCAGGTGGGTGCCATGCAGGTCAGCCAGCACCCGGTCATGGGTGGACAACAACTCTGACGTGGACAGGAGCAAGCGCTTGCCCAGCGCCGTCAACGACACTGCCTGGTTATCACGGTTGAGCAAGCGGCCGCCTGCCACCGCTTCAAGCCGCTGAATGTGCACGCTTACCGCCGCCGGGCTTTTATGCAGTTGCTCGGCCGCCGCAGAAAACTTCCCGATGCGCGCCACTGCATGAAAAGTGCGTACCAGTTCGATATCAAGTATTGCCGTCATTCTTCAGTATTCCCGAATAACTGCTGCACATAATTTTTATTTATAAGATTACGCTGATCACCTAGCGTGTGTCGATGAACCAATACTTATCGATCTCTCCGAACACCTCGCGGCCTGCCTGGCATCAGGCCATTCCTCTGCCGTTGCTCGAAGCAGCGCTGCTGCTGACCTGGAGCTCAGGCTTCGTCGGTGCGCGTTTCTCTCTTGATTACGCGCCGCCGTTGCTGGTGGTGTTCTGGCGCTGCGTGGTAGTCACGCTGATCCTGCTGCCGTTTGTCGCAAGGCAGTTGCTACACATCCCGCCTGCCCTGTTGCTGAAAAACGCCGGAATCGGTCTGCTGGCAATGACTGGCTACGTGGCGGGCGTTACACAAGGCATCGCGCTGGGCGTACCGGCAGGCCTCGCCGCACTGTTTGCCGATCTGCTGCCGATGGGCATGGCGTTGCTGGCTGCCGTATTTCTCGGGCAGCGATTGAGCTGGCACATCTGGGCGGGGCTGGTGGTGGGGTTGATCGGCGTGGTGCTGGTCACCCACAGCGCACTGGCCTGGGGTGAAGCGCCCTTATGGGCCTACGGCCTGCCCTTGCTGGGGATGTTCTCGCTGGCCGTCGCGACGCTATGGCAAAAACGCTCCAGTGCATCGCCACCGATGGACCTGCTGCCCAACCTGTGGCTGCAATGCTGTGTTTCCAGCTTCGCATTCGCCATTATTCAGGGCACCCAAGGCAGCCTGGCCCCCGTGCCCAGTACCGGCTTTGCACTGAGCGTGTTGTGGACAGTGGGGCTGGCGACGCTGGGCGGCTACGGGCTTTACTGGGTCTGCCTGCGCCGCGCGACGGCGACTCGCGTCGCCAGCGTTCTGTACCTCAGCCCACCTGTGACGATGCTCTGGGCCTGGGCGATGTTCAACGAACCGCTGTCCTGGCAGATAGCGTCGGGTATGGCGGTGTCCGGGATCGGCGTGTGGATGGTGGTGCGGGCGGAAGCGCGACAGAGAGCCTCATGAATGTCTCATGAGGCTCTTGCCAGACGTTAAATCCTGAAACGCGCCACCATGCTCTGCAGATTGGTGCCCAGACGGGCCAGCTCTACCGTCGACGCTGCGCTTTGCTCAGTCGCCGAGGCAGACTGATCGGCAATGTCGCGGACACTGAGCACACTGCGGTTGATTTCATCGGTCACCGCGCTCTGTTGCTCGGCGGCGGCAGATATCTGCTGGCTCATCTGCTCGATTGTGCCGATTGACTGATTGATTTCCACCAGCGCCTGTTCAGCCTGACGGGCCAGCACCACGGTGCCTTCGGTGCGTTGCAGACTCGCGTCCATCAGGCCCGAAGCGGCACCGGTGCCCTGTTGCAGGGTCAGGATCAGCGCTTCGATTTCCGTGGTGGAGTTCTGGGTACGCTGGGCCAGCGAACGTACTTCGTCGGCCACTACGGCAAAACCACGACCCTGTTCGCCCGCCCGCGCAGCCTCAATGGCAGCGTTGAGTGCCAGCAGGTTGGTCTGTTCGGCGACGGCTTTGATCACGTCGATCACGCTGCCGATCTTGCCGCTGTCTTCGGTCAGGCGCTGCATGGCCTCACCCAATTGCTTCACTTCACCGGCCAGTTGACCGATTTCTCGCGTGGCGTGCTGCACCACACTGCTGCCATGGGCTGCGCGCTCGCTGGCCTGCTTGGCGGCCCGCGAAGCATCTTCGGTGTTGCGCGCCACTTCCTGCACGGTAGACGACATCTGATTCATGGCCGTCGCAACCTGGTCGACTTCGTTTTTCTGCAGAGTGACACCGGCGCTGGTCTGTTCGCTGACCGCAGACAGTTCCTCGGCCGCGGTAGCGATTTGTGTCACACCGTTGCCGATGCCGCCGATCAGGCCGCGCAGGGAAACGGTCATGTGTTGCATGGTGTTCTGCAATAGGCCCAGTTCGTCCTGACGGGTGGTGTGAGTATCCTGGGTCAGATCACCGTCGGCGATCCGGCGCGCGGCAATGACCGTCTCGTTCAGTGGCACGGTAATCTGACGGGTAATCAGGAACGCCGCGAAGATGCCGACCAACAGCACGACCAGCGCCACGCTCAGCAGTTGCATGACAGCGGTGTTCTGTTCCTTCTTGGCGCTGATGACCTGCTGGGCCGCCAGATCGTCGGCACGGGCAGCGGTCGCGATGGATTGCTGTTGCAGATTGCTACGTATCTGATCGGCCTGCTGAAGCATGTCCGAAATCGAAGACATCAACACCTTGTACTGTTTCAACGCAACCAATGCAGCATCCACCGCAGCGTTTGCCTGGCTGGGCAGTTCGCTACGCGCAGCAGCAACCTGAGCGATCAATGCGTCCGCCGCGGTATAGGTAGCCTGACGGTTATCGGCAGACGGGACACTCAGGTAGCGGCGAAACACCAGACGAAAGTTGGTCATGCCGTTACGCAGGTCGCCGGCAATCTTGACCTGCTTGATCCCGGTTTCATCCGGAGCACGCAAGGTGTCGTCGATGGTCTTGTTCAACAGGTTCTCGAAGGTCCCACTGACATCATCGGAGACCTTGATGATCGGTTTCAGAGCGTCGTCGATTTTCTGGTTGATGCCGACCAGCTGTTCGAACGTCTGCTTCAGACCACCCACCTGCTCCTTGATGCCCTTCAGCTTTTCCAGGTTGCTGGATACCACGAACAGGCCCAGGCCCTGGTCAACGCTGCGGTTCAGCGTATCCAGTGCGCTTGAGTACGTCTGCACACCAGCCGGGCTGGGGCCTGTGGCGTAGGCTTGGGCCGCAATGCGAGCGTTAAGCACGTCAGCCTTGATCTCGGCAACCTTGCCACTTTTGCCCATGCGCTCGATCAACAGGTTAGTGCTGGAGTAGCCGATTGCAGCGACCGTCAGTACACCCAGCAAAATAGCAGCGAAGCCCAGCCCCAGCTTCTTGCTGACTTTCAAGTTGTCCAACCATTTTGCGCTCATTACGTGTGTGCCTTTGATTTTCCGGAATGCCCGTGAATCGGCGTTGAGGGGCTTAACTTGATAGCTATATTCAGTTGAATGGCCGTGGAACTATTGGAAAGCTCTGTACACCCCCTGTATTCAGGGGGTATGGCGGGGTCATTAAGATTTATTTAAGCGACATGAAACATAATGTTTCAGATGACCGGTTAGCGGCTAATGCGCCTCTGATCGGCTTATATCTGCAATAGCCGCATGAACGTCATCTTGCTGACCATCATCAGCACAATCGCGAACATGCCCGAAAAACCGGCGATGCCGAGCCAGAACCAAAGACGATAAATCGTCTGAAACCGGTCATTGATCAGCGTGCCGGTTTCGACAGCATCGTCGGCCAGTTCCTGAAGACGCTTCTGCAGAATCAGCACAGGCAACCACAGCGCGCCGACGCAGATAAAGATGATCAACGACGTGATGACCCAGTCAGTCAGCAGCGACATGCCCGTCAAGCTGACCATTGCGTAACCGGTGATGATCTGGACAAAACCAGCCGGTGTGGTGATCCAGGTGTCGAAACGCACCACCATTCTGGCGACGTGAGCGATTACAACCGGATTGCCACTGCGACTGGCGGCAATCAGATAAAGGTAGGAGCCCATGCCGAAGCCAAACAGAAAAATCGCGGCGATGACGTGCAGGTATTTCAGGTACAGATAGAGCACCGTCAGCCCTCCACACGCTCAAACTGCACATCCAGACGAATATTCGATGGCTCGTTGATTGCCGCCAGGTACTCCTCCACTGTGACTTCACCCACACAGGCACGCGCTCCAGGAAGTGGACGATAGCCAGAGGCCATTTTTGCGCTCAAGGCCACTGCAGCACAACTGGGGATCTCCGGCCCCTTGTCATTCAGCGCCGTCAACTGCGCGCGCATCTGCAACGGTCGGCCGTCGAGCCCTGCGCCGTCGACATCGATGTACATCGCGCTTTTACGATCACCCAGGTGTTCGAAGCGTGTTCCCCAGCGGTGCAGGCGAACGGCCCACGGTGCAGGGTCGCGGACCAGTCGCAAACGAATGGCCAGCGCCAGCAACCAGGTTGCAATCACCCCCGACTTGAGCCCCGAGCCCGCCTTGAAGCTCAGGTTCTGCGCTTCATAGCGCGTGGCGAAGACATCAATATCCGGGGCATCGACGTTGGCCAGTAACCGCGTGCCCATGCCGGGCATCCGACGCAGGGTCAGATCCATCCAGCCCGATACCTCGTGCACATGGCCGCCCTTGAGCTGGCGGATGGGCCGCCCTGCATAAGCCAGCACGCCAAGCACCGTAGACACCCCCGGCATCTTCGCCGCAGATGAGATGCCGTGCTCTATCGAATCAATGCGCAAAAAACGCTGACGATGCTGATCAATGATTGCAGCCGAAAGCGTCGGCACCGAACTGCATCCGCTCAGCAGGCTGACACCGGCATCACGGGCGGCGGCATCAAGCGTCGCGATACCGGAAACAAAGGTCCTGCAGTCTGACAGCTCGCAATAATTGACCCCTGCTTCAATACAATGCCGCGCCACAGCATAGGACTGCCCCTGAAAAGGCCCGGCCGTATGAATGACCAGATCGATACTCAGAGCGCGCAGCTCGCCGCCCCGGCCGCCCTGCATGACATCCACGCACCAACTCTGGCAGGGCTTCGCACCCAGTGCTTCCAGCTCGGCAACCCTGGTTGCCAGCTTGCGGCTGTCGCGACCTGAAATAACCAGCTCGATACCCGGCATCATCACCAGATGGTTGCAGATCAGGCTGCCGAAGTTACCGTAGCCACCAATGACCACAACCCGAAATGCCATTTATCGTCCCTGACGTGCTGGAAGGTAATAAGCCCTGACTCGAATGCTGCGGTGAGTACTGGCCGCGAAGTGTGCGCGCATTATTGATCATTGACCGCATGCCGGGTAAAAACCCTGTGCTTTTTCTGATCGTAAAAAGAGCCATGACCAGGTGCACTCTCGCGCGCTATTGCCACCCATAAGGCCCCGTTGCGCAATTTGATCAAGCGGCTGCAGGATGCAACACTCAGACTCTGACCCCGGCCAGTGCGACTCCAATGACGCTCACCTTGCGACGCCTTACCGTAACCGACGCAACCGCCTATCGCGCGCTCATGCTCGAAGCCTACACGCGTCATCCGGACGCGTTTACCTCAGACGTGACAGAGCGTGAAACATTGCCCGTCGCGTGGTGGGAAAAACGGCTCGACGGCAGCCCGACGGCCAGCGAAGCGGTGTTTGCCGCCGTTGAAGATGATCAATTGCTGGGGGTGGCCGGGTTGTCGGTTGAAACCCGAAAAAAGGCCAGCCACAAAGCCACGGTGTTCGGGATGTACGTGCCCCATGCGCACAGAAACAGAGGCATCGCATCTCAGTTGCTGCACAGCGTGCTGGCGTATGCCAAATCCCGGCCCCGGCTTCTGGTTGTTCAGCTCACAGTGACCGAGGGTAATGCCCAAGCACAGGCGTTGTACGAGAGGATGGGGTTTGCCGCATTTGGCGTTGAACCGTTTGCAGTAGCCGTGGGCAGCCGATTCGTCGCCAAGGTACATATGTGGAAGGATTTGCGGGGGTGATCAGCCAAGGTGGCCGATACACGACCCGCAGGCTTCAGCAGCCCAACACCTCTGCGGCATCGGTCAGCGAATCGACGATCACGTCCCAGTCTTGCTCGGCGACCCGATCAGATGTCTGACCGGGCCCATGCTCATGGGGGCGCAGAACGAAAACGGTCTTGAAGCCATTGGCTCGCGCGGCCGCCAGGTCAGCATTGTGCGCGGCAACCATAGCCATAGACTCCGGCGGCAGACCGACCGCTTTTGCGGACTTCAGATAGGTCTGCGGCTGTGGTTTGTAAGTGCCCGCGATTTCTGCGCCAACAATGACATCCCACGGCAACCCGCCGAACTTCGCAAGGTTGAGCATGCCCGCGATGTGCCCGTTTGACAGCGTACCAATGGAAAATCTGCGTTTTAACCGGGTGAGCCCGGCCACCGAGTCGGGCCATGGGTCCAGCCGCTCCCAGGCCTTGTTGAGCTCTGTCAGCTCGAGGTCATGGACGCTGCCGAAATCCACGCCGAGCCTGGAAAGTACGGTTTCGAGATTTTCCCGATTAAGGACATCGAGCGTCACGAACGGCCGCTCACCTGAACGCACGCGCTGCATGGATGGCTGGTAGAGCCCTCGCCATTGATCGGCAAAGTCGTGAGGATCGACCTGTATGTCGTGGCGTTTCAGGAAAGGGGCAGCTGCCCGTGCGACGCCGTTTCGCCAGTCCACGACCGTGCCGAATACGTCGAACCCCAGAAAACCAGTGCCGTCCAGCTTGTTCATAGCGCTACTCCAGAGGGATGCCTGCATCCATTACGTTGCAAACCAGAACTGTTATGCCACAGTCAGCAGACCGACAAATCCTGCAATAACTCCTGTCTATCCGATAGCGTGTAAATATCTATTTGGCAGGATCACGGCTCAAGCATACTGTCCAGCCATCCGCTATTAGTCTGACGCCACGATTCTGGCGCTCACTTGATTCCTTTACGAGTTGATCTCATGAAAAAACCGGTTTCTCTGGCAACCCGTATCGGTCTGGGATTTGCCGCCGTGGTATCGCTACTCATATTGATCACAGCCGTTGGCATTCAGCGCGTTGGCTTCATTGACTCGACACTGGAAGATGTTGGAGAAAATGCCGCAAAGGTTCAGCGTTACGCGATCAACTTTCGCGGCAGCGTACACAATCGAGCAATAGCCCTGCGTGATGCCGTACTGGTCAACAACGATCAGGACCTGGCAACGCATCTGGCAGAAATGACCCGACTTGAGAAAGCCTACGTAGACTCCGCTACGCCAATGGATCAGCTGTTTTCCAAGCCCGGCGTGACGGATGAAGAGCGTCAGTTGCTGCGCGGCATCAAGGAGATCGAGCAGACAACGCTGGCGTCCACCAAAGACGTCATCGCACTGCGTCGCGCAGGTGACATTGCCGGTGCCCAAGCGCTGTTGCTGCGTCAGGTTTCCGGTAATTACAGTGAGTGGCTGAAACGGATCAACGCTCTGATTGACCATGAGGAAGCGTCGATCCGCTCGCAACTGGACGACGTGCAGGCAACCGCCAGCCAGTTCAGAGGCTTGATGCTGCTGGCCACTGCATTTGCCGTGCTGCTGAGTATCGTGCTTTCGGTGTTCATCATCCGCTTTGTCAAACGAACGCTGGGCGCAGAGCCTGCCGAAGTTGCCGAAGCCATTCAGCGACTGGCCGCAGGCGACCTGCAGCAAACCATCGCGACCGAGCATCCAGGGAGTGTGATGGGCGTGCTGAAAACCGCGCTGGCTCGCCTCTCCGAGACGATCACTCAAGTCCGCATGGCCGCTCAGGAGGTCAGCCAGTCATCGGCCGTGCTGTCGGCGGCGTCCTCTGGCAATAACGCTCAGGTCATGGTGCAGACGCGTGAAGCCGAGCAGGTTGCAGCGGCTATAAGTGAGATGGCAGCTACGGTCAATGAAGTGTCCGGCTACGCGGCACAGGCGGCAGATGCCGCGCGCCTGGCCGACACCGAGGTGGAAACCGGCAATAGCCTGGTGGAAGGCACGACCGCAGCCATCGAACAACTGGCGGCCACGCTGGTCGAGACGACCAGCACGGTGGAACAGGTATCCCGACACGGCGAGCAGATCGAGACGGTTATCGAGGTAATCAACTCGATCGCTTCCCAGACCAACCTGCTGGCCCTCAACGCCGCCATTGAGGCTGCGCGTGCGGGCGAGCACGGTCGGGGCTTTGCCGTGGTGGCGGATGAAGTGCGCTCCCTGGCGACCCGCACCCAGCAGTCGACGCAGGAAATTCAGGCGATGATCAGCACGCTGCAAGGCGGCACCGAAACCGCCGCGCAGAACATGCGTGACAGCTGTGAGCTGGTCAACAAGGCTGTGGCGCAGACACGCAACGCGCAGAGCGCCCTGTCGAAAATCAGCAAGGAGGTCGGCGCGATCAACCACATGAACGCGCAGATCGCCAGCGCTTCAATTCAGCAAAGTTCGGTGGCCGAAGAGGTCGCGATGAATATCAACAGTATTCATGGATCAACGCTTAAATCGGCCAGCGGATCCCAGCAGGTCGCAACAGCCAGCGAAGAGCTGGCCTTGCTCGCAGATCGCCTGACGCAAAAGGTGGCGTTTTTCAGAGCGGGCTGACGAAGGGGCGGCTATGCGTCAATCTGCGCAGGTGACCTGCTTTGACCTGCGCAGCGAAAATCCTACGGTAGCCATGGACAGCGCGGCACACACCGCGCCGGTCACTATCGCAGCGGCGAAACCTCCACCTTCGGAGACCAGCCCGCCGATGAATGCCCCGCCGCCAATCGACAGGTTCACCACACAGACCAGCAGCGCCTGAACACCTTCCACACGTCCGCTCGAGGCGTCGAAGCACCAAATCTGCGTGGTAATCGGAATCATCCCGAAGGCAAATCCCCAGACCAGTATGACCGGCCACAGCAGCCACGGATTGCTGACGAACAGCAGTAATGCGGTCAGCGAGCCCAGCATCAGCAGGGTCATGATCAACACCGAGGTCGGCGCGTTTCTGGCCGCCAGTGCGCCCCCGGCCAGGTTGCCTGCTACCGCTGCGAGGCCGAAGGCAAACAACAGTAAGCCCAGCGTCTGACCCTTGATATTCGCAGCGTCCTGCACGAAAGGCGCGAGGTAGGTGTAGGCCGCGAAATGCCCGACATAGATCAGCAGTGCGGCAGCGAACATGCGACGGATCTTTTGCTCGCCTGCCAGCGAAAGCATCTGGCCGATCCCGGCAGAGCGTTCGCCCGGCAACGCAGGCAGAAGCGCTGCGATCAACAAAGCCACTGCAACCGTCACCACGGCCGCCGTTTCGAATGCGGCGCGCCAGCCAAACGCTTCGCCGATCAAGGTGCCCGCAGGAATCCCGGCGACTGTGCCGATCGACACGCCCGCCAGCACATACGCCGTTGCCTTGACGCCCTCCCGGCCCGGCCGCAAGCGAGGTCCGAGCGACCCGGCAATCGTCCAGAACCCTCCCAACGCAAAGCCGAGCAACACCCTGCCAACAAGGGTCAGCCAGAACTGTCCGGAGAACGCCACAATCAGGTTGGACACCAGCAATATCGACAACAGGCCCAGCAACAGGCGCTTACGGTCGACATGACTGAACAGGGCAATACAGGAAGGCGCAGAAATAGCCGCGAGGAGGCCGGGAACAGCCATCATCAGGCCCGCGTGGCTGACACTGGTTCCAAGGTCACGAGCGATCTCGGGCAACAGCCCTACGGGGAGAAATTCAGTGGTGACGGTGGCGAACGATCCAAGCGATACGCTGCCAACGGCCCACCATGAAGCGGGTTGAGTGTCGAGGTTTCCAGCAGTTTCAAAGCGACTCACAGCGGTTCCAGAATTCAGGTTTTTCGGCAACGGACCAGTTTGACCCGTGCATGGGTGCGAACAACCCTAACGTGTAAACCTGTGCTGAATCCACCTTGTCTAGCATGCGCACGCAAAAGAGGACGCAGAGCGTCCGGAACGGCATGCCGACGCGGAGCGTCGCACGATAGTTGAGATGACTACCGAACGAATGCCAATGCAGAGCATTGGCATTCGAGTCGTAAGCGCCGGTTACTTGTTGCGGGTCACTCTCCAGACCGTGTTGGCCAGGTCGTCGGCGATGATCAGCGCGCCCTTCGGATCGACCGTGACACCCACTGGCCGACCGCGAGTCTTGCCGTCAGCACCCCGGAAACCCGTCGCGAAGTCCACCGGCTCACCCGCTGGGCGGCCATTGGCAAACGGCACGAAGATCACCTTGTAGCCAACCGGGTTATCGCGGTTCCAGCTGCCGTGTTCGCCAACGAAAACGCCGTCCGCAAACTTGTCACCCATGGCCGGGATGGAGAACGACACGCCCAGTGCGGCAACGTGTGAACCCAGGCTGTAATCGGGTTTGATCGCCGCAGCGACCTTGGCCGGGTTTTGCGGCTGAGCGCGCGAATCCACGTTCTGGCCCCAATAGCTGTAAGGCCAGCCGTAAAAGGCGCCCTCCTTCACCGACGTCAGGTAATCCGGAACCAGATCAGGCCCCAGTTCGTCACGCTCGTTGACCACCGTCCACAACTGCCCGGTGCCCGGCTGAATGGCCAGCGCTGTAGGGTTACGCAGGCCGGTCGCGTAAGGCTTGTGAGCACCCGACGCGGCGTCGATCTGCCAGACCATCGCGCGATCAATCTCGACTTCCATGCCGCGCTCGGTCACGTTACTGTTCGAACCGATACCGACGTAAAGAAAACGACCATCAGGGCTGACGGTCAGCGCTTTGGTCCAGTGATGGTTGATCGCCGAAGGCAAGTCCGTCACTTTGACCGGCTCGCCGCTCGCCTTGGTCTGACCGTCCTGATAATCGAAGCGCACCAGAGCGTCCTGGTTGGCGACATACAGTTTGCCATTCGCAAAAGCCAGGCCGTAAGGCGCATTGAGATTTTCAGCAAAGACCGTCTTCAGCTCGTATTGGCCGTCGCCATCCGCATCCCGCAGCAGCGTCAGGCGGTTGCCGCCTTTGACCTTGGTGTTGCCCTGCGCCTTGATGACGCTGGCGATCACATCCTTGGGTTTGAGCTTGGCAGCACTGCCGCCGCGCCCTTCCGCAATAAGGATATCGCCATTGGGCAGCACGATGGACTGACGCGGAATGCTCAGATCGGTGGCAATCGCGGTAATACTGAAACCCTCGGGTACGGTCGGTTTCTGATCGCCCCACGCAACCGGTTCAGCAATCTTCATGCTTGGCAGTAGGCCACGTTGCGGCTCTGGCAATTTAGGGTCCGGGCCACGTGCCTGGGTGCTGTCCGCTTCGCCACCACATGCGCTCAGCAACAGAGCCATGCTCAATGCAGTCAGTGCATGGATATTTTTCATTCTGCACCTCCGGAACGCAGGCTGGTCAGCCCGGTCCACGTCGCAACGCAGGCCAGAGCAGTCACGATGACTGACAGGATCAGGCCCGACGGCATGACCGCCCAGGCATCTTTTGCATGTTCAAACGCGTTGACCAGCCCCAGCAAAAAGGTCGCCAGCAACAGCAGGAAATACGCGACAGGACGCCCTGCCTTATGATCAGCACGAATCAGGTTTACCAACGCAAACAGCAGCGCCAGCCCGCAAAACAGCAGGGCTCCGGCAATCAGCCAGGCCGCGAAGTTGCTCCACTGGATCTGAAAGGTCTGGTAGTAGGCGATATCACTCAGCAATCCGCCCAGAAACAAAGGCACGGTTCCGGCGAGCAAGGTCGCGTGTAGCGGACCTGGCGTGCAGCGATAGACGGGATGGGGGGTAACGGTCATGACGGCTCCTTATCGTTCGGCGACCCTGGATCGATGCTCAATGCGAATGCGCTGGCCTTTCGGGGTCGCGCTGACTGCGCATAAGGAAGGATCATGTTGCCGAAGCGATAGTTCAGCGCTTTTCATTTCGAAATATGTTGAAAGCTTTACAGGCTGGCTGGCGGCTTGTTCCGGCGGCAGCGTTCCGAGCAGTAGCGAACTTCGTCCCAGCAACGCGCCCACTTCTTGCGCCAGGTGAACGGCAGCCCGCAGACCACGCAGGTTTTGACCGGCAATTCACTCTTTTTCAAAGCGCCTCTCCGGCATCCAGTCTGGCCAGTAAATGCTCGCCCCGCTCCCACAGCGCCTGCTGCTTGGGCTCAGCCATGCGATCAAGGTTTTTATAGATAATCGCCATGCGCTGATTGCGACGCAACAGGTCGCCATGGCGCATCAGGAAATGCCAGTACAGCGCGTTGAACGGACAGGCATCGTCAGTCGTGCTTTCAGTCACTTTGTACGCGCAACCACGGCAGTAATCAGACATGCGCTTGATGTACTGGCCGCTGGCACAGTAAGGCTTGGAGCCCAGATAACCACCGTCGGCGTGCATGACCATGCCCAGCGTGTTGGGCAACTCGACCCAGTCGAACGCGTCCATGTAGATCGCCAGATACCACTCGCAGATCTGCTCCGGCACGATACCGGCCAGCAACGCAAAGTTGCCGGTCACCATCAGACGTTGAATATGGTGGGCGTAGGCATGTTTAAGGCTCTGGCCGATCGCCTGGCTCATGCAGTTCATCTTCGTTTCGCCGGTCCAGTAAAATTCCGGAAGCGGCCGCCGGTTGCCGAACAGATTACCGCTGGCGTAGTCAGGCATTTTCAGCCAGTAGACGCCGCGCACGTATTCCCGCCAGCCAATCAACTGGCGGATAAAGCCTTCAGCGGCATTCAGCGCCACCCTGCCCGACCAGTACGCAGCCTCCACATCGCTGCAGATCTGGCGCAGGTCCAGCAGGCCGATATTCAGCGCAGCACTGATCCGCGCGTGAAACAGAAAAGGCTCATCAGTGGCCATCGCGTCCTGATAATCGCCAAACCCGGCCAGGCCATAATCCAGAAAGTATTGCCACAGCGCCTGAGCATCGACGTGCGTGACGGGATAGTCGAAGGTTTCCAGCGAGCCGTAATGGCCAGCGAAGCGCTCACCCACCAGCGCCAGCACATCGCGGGTGATGGCATCTGCGGAAAAGCGCATCGGGTAAGGCGCCGCCACGCCTTTAGGCAGCGCCTTGCGGTTTTCCGCATCGAAATTCCACGCCCCTCCAACCGGCGTGCCGTCGCCATTCAGCAACAGCCCGCTCTTGCGCCGCATCTCCCGGTAGAAGAACTCCATGCGCAGTTGCTTCTTGCCATGCGCCCACGACGAGAACTCGTCACGGGAACAGAGAAAGCGCGTATCGGCATGCCAGTGGATCGGCAACCCGCAGTCCTTGATCGACTGCTCCAGCCGCCAGTCGCCGCATTCGGTGACGTGCAGTTCCTCAGCGTGCAGGGCAGCCTGCCAACGCCGCAATTCTCCGGGCACCGAACCCGCATTGTCAGGATCATCGAGCGTCACGTACTGCACCCGAATCCCACGCTCCCGCAGCGCCTCGGCAAAATGCCGCATGGCACTGAAGATCAGTGCGATTTTCTGCGGATGATGCGGCACATGCGTCGCCTCCTCCATCACCTCGACCAGCAGGACCGTGTCGTGTTCGGGGTTAAGGTTTTGCAGGGAAGCGAGGTCGAAGGAGAGCTGGTCGCCGAGGACGAGATGGAGTCGAGAGGATTGCGTCATGGTGGCGTTCGCCCCGATAAAAGTTGTACCAATGTAATTTTTTGTACAAGTATTTCATAGCGCTTTTTATCGATTTCACCCGGCACCCACGTCCGGTTCATGCCTCCACGTCGCTCAAATGTGAAAATTTTGTCAACTATTTGGCCGAAGCGTCTTTTTCTGGCAGAAACAACCTGTCACACTAATGCGAATAGTTACCAACATCATTATCATCCGGCCATGGACGGCTTCAGGGAGTGTCAGGTTCATGTCGGGGCAACAATCGCAAAGCCGTTTCTCTTTCACCCCAGCCCTGCTGACAATGGGCATCTGGATCGCAACTTCTCAGTCCGTACAGGCCGCTGACACACAGGGCACAGACGCGGCGCCAGCGACAACAATGGAGCTCGGGGCAACGGAAATCAGCAGTGATCAGCTGGGCTCCACCACCGAGGGCAGCAAGTCCTACACCACGGGTGCCATGCAGACGGCGACCAAATTGCCACTTAGCATGCGTGAAACGCCGCAGGCGGTGACGGTCGTCACCCGCCAGCGCATGGACGATCAGGCCATGACCAGCGTCAACGATGTGGTCAGGTACACACCCGGCCTGTTTCTTGACCAGTCCAGCGGTCCCGGTCGGCAAACCTATACGTCACGCGGCTTTGATATCGACAACATCATGTACGACGGCCTGCCCGCCTCTTACTCGGGTTATACCGCAGGCGTGCAGCCCAATCTGGCGATGTTCGATCATGTTGAAGTGATCAGAGGCGCTACCGGCCTGACCACAGGCTCCGGCAACCCTTCGGCAGCGATCAACATGGTGCGCAAACGCCCTACCGCTGAGCCGCAGGTCAGTCTCACCGGCACTGTCGGAAGCTGGGACGACTACCGTGGCGTATTCGATGCCTCCGGCCCGCTGAACGACAGCCGCACAGTGCGGGGCCGGATGGTCGGTTCCTGGCAGGACGCGAACAGCTTCCGCGACAAGGAAAAGAGTGATCACGGCGTATTTTATGGCGTGCTCGAAGCCGACCTGACGGATGCCACGACTGCAACCTTCGGCCTGTCGCGCCAGGAAGATCAGACCAACCTGTTCTGGGGTGGTCTGCCACTTGGCACTGACGGCCACCACTTGAACCTGTCGCGCTCGACCTATCCCGGTTCCGATTGGGAAAACAAGAAAATCCAGATCGACACCGTGTTCGGTGAGCTGGAGCATCGCTTCGACAACGACTGGAAACTGCACGCTGCGGGCTCCACCTCGACCCTGGACGGTCTGTTTTCGGGCACCTATCTTTCTCGCTACAACGGCCCGCTGGAGACGACGGCTTATCAGTCAAAGCCGGATGAAAAGCAAACCGCGCTCGATGTCTACGCCAGTGGCCCGGTGGAAGCCTTTGGCCGCACCCATGAAGTGGTGGTCGGCACCAGTCGGCGCGTCTACGACAAGACCAGCAAGGAATACAGCCCGTATGACACCGGGCTGCCCATTGGCGCGCCGAAGCCGGACTTCGTCCGCGATGGCAAGACCCATAGCATCGCCACGCAGGATGCGGTCTACCTCACCACCCGCCTGAGGCTGGCTGACCCGCTGACGCTGATTCTTGGCAGCCGCCTGGACTGGTATGACTACGATGATCGGGCGGGCGACGAAGATTTCAAGGTCACCCGCAACCTGACGCGCTATGCGGGCCTGATCTACACGCTGGATGAACAGCATTCCGTGTACGCCAGCTACACCGACATTTTCAACCCGCAGGACTATCAGGATCTGTCCGGCAAGGTGCTCGACCCGGTGGAGGGCAAGAACTATGAAGTCGGTATCAAGGGCGAGTACTTCAACGGCGCGCTCAACGCCAGCCTGGCAGTATTCCAGATCGATCAGAAGAACCGCGCAACACAATCCGCTACCCAGCAAGGCTGCGCAGTGCTCACTTGCTACGATGCCGCCGGCATGGTGCGCAGCCAGGGTATCGACCTGGAACTGCAAGGCGCGCTGACCGAAAACTGGCAGGTCGGCGCAGGCTATACCTACACCCGCACCCACTACCTCAAAGACTTCGATGTAACGAAAAAGAACCAGCAATTCGACACTGACACACCCGAGCATCTATTCAAGCTGTCGACGGTCTATCGCCTTCAGGGCGCACTGGAAAAAATGCGCGTCGGCGGCAACGTTTACTGGCAGAGCCGCATGTACAACGATATCGCCCTCACCGACAGCAGCTATCGTCTGGAACAGGGCAGTTACGCGGTCGCCGATCTGATGGCCGGGTATCAGGTCAGCAAACATCTGGACCTGCAATTGAACGCCAACAACATCTTCGATCGCGTGTACTACACCGCGATTGGCACCAGCAGTGTCTGGGGTTCGACTGATACCTACGGCAACCCGCGCAGCTATGCGTTGACGGCGAAATACAGTTTCTGACCGTGAATCACGCCGCTACCGGGCAGGCTCGGTGGCGGCGTAGCCATTGACCGGCCTACACCCCAAACGCCTTCGCCATCCCGCCTGCCCCTTTGGGCGTCAGATACAGTGCTCTGGAATCCAGATGCCGACTCACCCAGCCGCGCTTGAGCATCAGTTCCAGCAGCGCCGCACCCAGTGCGCCGCCGATGTGCGGAGAGCGCTCGCTCCAGTCCAGACAGGCATAGGCCAGACGCCTGCGTTGCTGACGCACTGCGTCCACGTCGATGCCCAGCGCGGCCAGTGCTTCGGCACCCTGTTCACTGAGCACGTAATCCTTGCCCTGCTCACTCAGCCAGCCGGCCTTGAGCATGGAGTCGTGCAACCTGACGGCAATTTCACCGGCGCAGTGGTCGTAACAGGTTCGGGCCTGCCTCAAGGCCGAAGGCGTGTTGGGCTTGAACGGCACCGCGCTGTGCTGCGTCAGCGCCAGCAAGGCCTCCAGCGCTTGCGCTACCTGCGCGTTGGCCAGTCGATAGTAACGATGCCGCCCCTGCACGAGCATTTCCACCAGCCCCTGTTCGCGTAAACGGGCGAAGTGGCCGCTGGCGGTCGACGCACCAATATCGGCAAGCGCCGCCAGCTCGGTCGCGGTTCGTGCGTGCCCGTCCAGCAGCGCGCAGAGCATTCGGGATCGTGCAGGATCGGCAATGGCGCCTGCCACTGCCGCCAGCGATAGGTCTGCTGCTTCAACATCCATAGTTCGCTCATCCCTGAAGTGTTCCGGTAGGCAGTGATCATACTGCTGCCAAACCATTTGAAGGGATTCACCCATGCATCAATCGCGTTTTTTTGGCAGAAAGGTAGTAGCAGCCACGTTTCTGATGGCTGTGTTTGGCTGGGGCATCGGTTTTTACGGCCCACCGATATTCATGTATGCAGTTATGCAGCGAACCGGCTGGTCGCCTGCGTTGTGCTCGGCTGCGGTGACGGTGCATTTTCTGGCGGGGACGTTGATCGTCGTCAACCTGCCTACGCTCTATAAACGCATCGGGTTGCCCTGGACCACCGTTTCAGGGGCAGTCATTCTCGCCGTCGGCATCTTCGGATGGTCGATTGCCTTGCAGCCCTGGCAGTTGTTCATCGCTGCGATGCTGAGCGGTTTCGGCTGGGTGACGATGGGCGCGGCAGCGGTCAACGCAGCCATCTCGCCCTGGTTTGTCAGTACGCGTGCGGGCGCATTGGCGATGGCTTACAACGGCGCGAGTATCGGCGGCGTGGTTTTTTCGTCGGGCTGGGTGTACCTGATCGGCCGGTTCGGGTTCAGCCTCGCTGCAATAGGGGTAGGTGTGCTTTCAACCGCCGTGATTGCCCTACTCGCGTTCAGTGTATTCCGGTTCAGGCCTGAACATCTGGGTCAGCACCCCGACGGTATTCTCCAGTCAGCCACTGACCTGCCTCCCCTCCCGGATACTGCGCCCATGCCGCTGCGCAGTAACCGGCAATTCATCACGCTGGCCGCTGCGATGGCGCTTGGTTTGTTTGCGCAGATAGGCCTGATCAGCCAGATGTTTCTGTTGCTGGTCGGCCATGTCACTGAACAGCGCGCAGGGTTGGCAATGGGCGTCGCGACGGTCAGCGCCATTGCTGGCAGGTCCCTGTCCGCCAGGCTGATACCGCGAAGCACCCATCGGCGCAACGTTGCCTGCCTGAGTTATGGCTGTCAGTTGCTGGGCTGTCTGGCCTTGCTGCTTATGAGCGTAAATCCTGCCTGGTTATGGGCCGGGATGATTCTTTTTGGGCTGGGCATCGGTAATGCGACGTCGTTGCCGCCGCTGATCGCGCAAGCCGAATTCCCCCGTCAGCAGGTAGCACGCGTGGTGACGTTGATTGTTGCCATTGCACAAGGCTGTTATGCGTTTGCACCGGCGTTTTTTGGCGCTGTGCGGACTTTGTTCAGCGGGCCGCAGAGTGAGGTGCTGACGTTGACGCTGGCTGCCAGTATTCAAGGGCTGGCGATGCTTGCGCTCATCAGCGGCTTGCACATGCATCGAAAATCCGCCTATAAAACCAAAAAACAGAGTGATCACTCTGCTTCTACAAAAGAACAATAATTCTTTTAAATAAAACAAAATAAGCTATTTATTACCAATAAATACAAAATATTAATTAATAATATCCACATACTTAAACAAAACAAGATCACAAAAACAGAGTTTAGAAATATATAAAATCGCATTAATGTATTTTATCTTCCTGTACTTTTCACTCATCACACGTTCTTGAAAGTGCCCGTCAGCGCCCATGGGCTGCTGGCGGACATACCCACTTGCCTCACACTTCTGTTCGGAGACTTTCCCGATGGCCAGACGCTTGCTGCCCGTTATTGCCACTTTGCTGACCTGCCTCAGCGCCTTTTCCGTGTCAGCCGCTGACAAGGAAAACCCTTTGCCCGAGACGTCGAGCGAGCGCCGCGTGCAGGTCGACACCCAGCGCGACCGCATCACAGGCGCTGACAGTGCCGCTCAAAAAACACCCGGCGGCGCGCAGGCGATTGTCGATGCCCCGATCGAAACCGCAGACGCCCCCGCAGGCAACGAAAAGCGTTGAGCCGGTCGTTGATGCACAACACCTCCCCAAGGTATTACGTAAGGAATAGCTCCGTGTCCATGATCAAACAAGGCTTAGGCTTGAGCGTACTCGCGCTCAGTGTGGCCCAGGCGAGCACCGTGCTCGCCGTGACCCCGATGACCGGCAATGAAGTCGAGGCGCGCGTCGGCGCCATGCTGGACAACATGACGCAGTCGGAGAAGATCAATTTCTCGCGCGTCGACGACGGACGAATGATCCCCAAGCTGGATAAATTCAACCTGCAAGGCACGGTCGCCTACGATTCGGCGATGGGTGTGCTGGTCGGCGGCAAGACGTTCGGCGCGCAATACCCTTCGCCATCCGCGCTGGCGGCAACCTGGAGCATCAACCGGGCCAAGGAGTTCGGTCTGGCCATTGGCTACGAAACCCGCATCGCGGGCGGTCAGCAGATGCTTTCGCCCGCCATCAACCTGTACCGGACGCCTTTCAACGGCCGGGCAGCCGAGTACATGAGCGGCGAGGACCCGTTCCTTGGCGCGGTGTTGGCGCCTGCGGTGACCAACGGTATTCAGGTTCAAGGCGTCCAGGCGGCTGCCAAGCATTACCTGATGAACGAGCAGGAAGCGAACCGTCACTATCTGGATGTGAAGATCGACGAGCGCGCGATGCAGGAACTGTATCTGCCTGGCTTCGAGTCGCTGGTCAAGAACTCAAATATCGCGTCGATCATGTGCGGCTACAACAAGATCAACGGCGAATACGCCTGTGAAAACCATCACCTCATCACCGATATCCTGAAAGGCCAATGGGGCTTTCAAGGTAACGTCATGAGCGATTTCAATTCGGTTCAGGACGCCTTCAAGGGCGCGTGGGCAGGCACCGACATCGACATGCCGAGCGGGCTTCAGTTTACCGAAGCCAAACTGCTGCCCTATGTCTGGAACGGTCAGTTGCACCAGAACGTGATCGACGACAAGGTGCGCAGAAACCTGCGGGCGCTGGTCAGTTACGGGTTTGATAAAGGCATCAACAAGGCGCAGCCTCTCGAACATCGCGAGTACGGCCAACTGGCCGCTCTGAACGTTGCCCGGGAAGCCATCGTGCTGCTGCGCAATGAACCCGTAGACGGACAGAAGCCGCTGCTGCCACTGCCCAGAAGCGCAAAGATCGCGGTGATCGGTGATATGGCCGTGCAGCCGCCAACCGCGCCGTTCGGCACCGCTTACTCGGCGCCGGCCAGCTATGTCACTGAAGTGAGCGGGCTCAAGCAACTGGCGTCAAATGCATCGAACGTCGACTACCTGCCACAGATGAGCCTGAATCCGAAATCGTCGGTCTGGTATCAGCCAGGTACCGACAAACAGGCCATCAGCAATACCGGCGTAAAAGCCGAGTATTACGCCAATAGCTCGTTGTCGGGCGATCCGGTGGCTACGCGCATCGAGCCAGGCGTCAACCTGGACTGGATCACCAGCACCAATACCACCGATAACGGCGCCAGCACGGTCAGCGGCTATACCCCTACACCAGGTTCGTTCTCTGCCCGCTTCACCGGCAAGATCAAACCGACGATCTCGGGTGCCCATGTGTTCAAGGTGCGTGCCGATGGTCCTTACAAACTGTGGATCAACGACGAGCTGGTGCTTGAAGATGAAGGCGCACAAGTCTCGTTCGACCTGATTCCAGTCGTGCCGCGCACCGTCAAGACACCGAACCTCAAGGCGGGTACCGAGTACAACGTACGCTTGGAGTACCGCCGGATGAAGGGCAACTTCACTCCGGTACTGGGTGGCATGAACGGTGTACAGATGAGCTGGGCTTCGCTGCGTCCGCCGAAGAATCTGGCTGATTACGACGCTGTGGTGGTAGCAGCAGGCAGCAACTTCGAATACGAAGGTGAATCGCTTGATCACCCGTTCGAACTGCCGCAATTCCAGTCCGAACTGATCAGCTTCATTCAGAAAGCCAACCCGAAAACCATCGTGGTCATGCACGGCGGCGGCGGTATGGACATGCAGCCCTGGGCAGACAAGGTGGCCGCATCGCTGCACGCCTGGTTCCCGGGTCAGCAAGGCGGCCAGGCCCTGGCCGAGATCCTGTACGGCAAGGTCAACCCATCGGGCAAACTGCCTATCACGCTGGACAAGAAGGCGCAGGACAACCCGAGTTACGCATCGTATTCAAACCCGGTGCCGTACTATTTCAGCAGCGCCAATCCACCCGTTGAAATGACCTACAGCGAAGGCCTGTACCTGGGCTACCGCGGCTACGACAAGAAGCACACCAAGCCGCTGTACCCGTTCGGTTTCGGCCTGTCCTACACCACGTACGCGTACAGCGATCTGAAGCTGTCGAGCAACGTACTGGCTCCGGGCGCAACTATTCAGGCCAGCTTTACGGTCACCAACACGGGCGACAAGGCCGGTTTTGAAGTAGCGCAACTGTACGTGCAGCCTTCCAAACCGCAGGTTGATCGCCCCGAGAAAGAGTTGAAGGGCTTTTCCAAGGTTTACCTGAAGCCTGGCGAAAGCAAGACCGTCACGATAGCGCTGGATGCGCGTTCGTTCGCTTACTACTCCGCCGATTCAGTGAGCTGGAATGTTGACCCTGGCAAGTTCAAAGTGCTGGTGGGCAAGGACTCGGAAAGTCTGACCCTCGACCGCACAGTGGTAGCACTTTACCCGGAACAGCTGACCACTCGCGATTCCAACCCCCTGCCGATACCGCTGCGCAACGCAGTACAAGTCAAGCCAGAACAGGCTTACTAAGCAGCAATAGTCGGTAAGCAAGCGTAATCGGTGGTCGAAAGGCCACCGATTGCATGTCTGCTAATCGATGGTTGCCTGGCGCTTTGTCAGATCCTGCGTCATCCGCTCCAGAAACCTCGCAAATGCCCCTTCTATCTGGACGTCACTCGGCGACCGGAGCCATTGAATCTGCATACCGTCCATCATTGAAGCAATCTCCAGACTGATCTGCTTTACATCGATGTCCGGTCGAATCGCACCTGTCTTGACCAGCGAACTGAGGTGAGCCTGAAGATGGCCGTGAACAATCCCGAAACGCTCGCTGAACCAGCGGTGCGCCGGGTGAGTGACCGACAGGCTTTCTGTGTTGATGATCATCAACGCCTGGCTGACCGAGGCGTCCTCTATGCTGAAACTCATGACCAGCTTCAGAAACGAGATGAAGCCCTGCAAAGAGCCGTCTTGATTCGCCTCTTGCAATCGGGAGGCGACATACTGATCTCGATGCTCAAGGACGGCCTGCAGCAGGACTAACTTGCTTGGGAAGTGATGCAACAAACCTACCTGTGAGATGCCGGCAACTTTGGCGATATTCGTCAGTGAGGCACCGGCATACCCATCCCGCGCAAAGATGATCATGGCCGCCTTGATGATCTCGACCTTGCGCAGATCGCCTTTGGGGATTCGACGTTTGGCTGGCAGAGGTGTATCGGAGCCGCTGGAGTTCACAGACATAGGGATGGCTCTTTTCGCTCCATGGTATTCGTTCCTTTTCTTGCCCGTTACCAGGGTGGTAACGCTGAATGACGGGCCAACGGAGAGGCCATACGCGCGCTTTTTTCAAAACATGAAATCCTAGCACGCAGTCGAGAGAAAATCGGGGAATACCTGAATGTTGAAAGCAAGTTCCGGGAGTCACGGGTACGCCCGACTCGAAACAGCAGACCATCAGCAGCCCTAAAGAAACCGGGGCAGACGCCGATGTTTACCGGGGAATACTGGACGAGGTTCAATTCAGCATAAAAATCGCTCCGATTTTCGCAACAAACTGCCACAAACACTGTAATTTTGCGAACAACTGCGGGAGAGGGATATCCAACCTTGCACTGATCTCTCAGAGCAATTGCACACTGTTCAGGTGGCGTTGTATGGCGAGCGCCATAAAAAACCTCCGCATGATGGAGGCATCAACAGACCACACACTGTGCCTGAAGGTGAAGGTAGCGGCAGACCTCGATAAATGTCTGATTTCATTGTTCAAAGCAGGTCGCGAATACGCCGGCCTGCACACACACTTTACCTGTGAGCCGGAGGCGCTCTGAAATACCTGACCCGTGAAGAGTTGGAAGCGCAAGTTGCGCACCTGCAAAAGACTCTTGAAGAATCCGGCATCAAGCCTGGTAACAGCCGCACAGCATTGGCCAGCCGTGAAGCACGCCATCGCGCAGTCTTCGAGAGCGCGGTGGATTTTGCCATGATCCTGACGGACCCCGCGGGCGTGATTACCGACTGGAACCCGGGTGCCGAACATGTTCTGGGCTGGAGCGCCACGGAAATGCTGGGTCAGGCTGCCGAGCGCTTTTTCACGCCCGCCGATCGGGCCAGCGGTCAGATCATGCGTGAAATGCAACTCGCCCTGAGCGCTGGCCACGCGGCAGATGAACGCTGGCACCTGCGCAAGGACGGTCAGCTTTTCTGGGCGTCAGGCGAGATGATGCCCTTGCAGGGTGACCGCAATGAACACCTGGGCTTCGTGAAGATCCTGCGCGACCGCACCGCAGAGCACCTGGCAGGGCGCGCGACCGAGGAGGCGCAGGAACGTTACCGGCTGGCCGCCAAGGCGACCAACGATGCGATATGGGATTGGGATTTTGCCGCCAACCACGTGCTCTGGAATGATGCGCTGGAACAGGCTTATGGCTACCCGCTTGCTACGCTGGATACATCGGGCGAATGGTGGATCGCCCAGATCCACCCCGACGATCGTCCGCGCATCGACGCCTCCATTCATGCGGTGATTGATGGCAGTGGCACTGCGTGGAGCGATGAATACCGTTTCCGCCGCCTGGACGGGTCCTACGCCGATGTTCTGGACCGTGGTCATGTGATCCGTGATACCGAGGGCAAAGCGGTGCGCATGATCGGCGCGATGCTCGACATGTCGCAGATGCGCAAAGCGGAAACCGCACTGCGTCGCAGCGAAGAACGCTCCAGAGCCATGCTGGAAACCATTGAAGCCGCGTTTGCCATCATTGAGGTCAAGTTCGACGCTAACGACAGCCCGGTGAACTATCGCTTCATCGAAGCCAACCCGGCGTTCGAGCGCCAGGCAGGTGTCGACCTGCGCGGCAAATGGGTCACCGAGTTCGCCCCGGACCTGGAGCGTTTCTGGTTCGAAGCCTATGGTCATGTTGCGAAAACGGGCGAGCCCACCAGTTTCGAGAACTATGCCAAGGCCTTCGAACGCTGGTTCGAAGTCAAGGCAGTGCGTGTCGGTGATCCGGCTGAACGGCAGATTGCGGTCATCTTCAGTGATGTAACTGCACGTCGGGATGCCGAGGAACGCCTGCGGACCAGCGAGGCGCTGGCCCGCGAGAACGTCGACCGCGTTCAGCTCGCCCTGGCCGCAGGTGCGATTATCGGCACTTGGCACTGGGACCTGCCGACTGACCGCTTCACGGTCGACGAAGCCTTCGCCAGAGCTTTTGGCCTTGACCCTGCGTTGGGCCGCGAGGGTCTGAGCCTGGAACAAGTCATTGCCACTGTGCATCCCGAAGACAGACCAGGCCTGATCGACGCGATCAACGCAGTCGTCAGCAACGGTCACGTTTACGCCCACCAGTACCGGGTGCGCCGCACAGACGGCAATTACTACTGGATCGAGGCGAACGGTCGCGTTGACCGGGACACAGATGGCACCCCGTTGCGATTCCCCGGCGTACTCATCAACGTTGATGAACGACGCACCATTGCCGCCGAACGAGACCGGGCCACAGCGGCGCTGCGCTCGCTCAACGACACGCTTGAGCAGCGCGTGGCAGCACGTACCACCGAGCTCATGCAGGCTGAAGAAAAACTGCGTCAGTCGCAGAAAATGGAAGCGGTCGGGCAATTGACCGGCGGTCTCGCCCACGATTTCAACAACCTGCTGGCGGGTATTTCCGGCGCTCTGGAACTGATCGGCAAACGAATCGAGCAAGGTCGCTGGAGCGACGTGGACAAATATATTGTCACTGCCCAAGGCGCTGCAAAACGCGCCGCTGCACTGACACACCGGCTGCTGGCCTTCTCTCGTCGACAAACGCTGGATCCGCAGCCAACCGATGTGAACCGCTTGATGAGCGGGATGACCGATCTGATCCAGCGGACCGTGGGGCCCAGCATCCTGGTCGAAACCATCGGCACTATCGGGCTCTGGCCCACACTGGTCGACGCAAGCCAGCTTGAGAATACACTGCTGAACCTGTGCATCAATGCCCGCGATGCCATGCCGGACGGCGGACGCATCACGATCGAGGCAAGCAACCGATTGATCGAACGCAGCACAGCACAGGTCCACGACATGCCTGAGGGGCAGTATCTGTCGTTGTGCGTGACCGATACCGGCACCGGCATGACACCAGAAGTCATCGCCAAGGCCTTCGACCCCTTCTTCACCACAAAACCGATCGGTCAGGGCACAGGCCTTGGGCTGTCGATGATCTATGGCTTCGCCAATCAGTCTGGTGGTCAGGTGCGTATCCAGTCGGAAGTCGGCAAGGGAACCGCGATCTCTATCTACCTGCCGCGCTATGAGGGTGCGGCAGTCAGGGATGAAAGCGCTGTCGACAAAGCTCCGGTCGAATTCACCCGGTCAGGAGAAACGATCCTGATTGTCGACGACGAACCTACCGTGCGCATGCTGCTCACCGATGCCTTGGGCGATCTCGGCTACACGCTGATCGAAGCCGCCGACAGCCTGGCCGGCCTCAAGCTGCTGCGCTCGGATGTGCATATCGATCTGCTGATCACCGACGTAGGCTTGCCGGGTGGTATGAACGGGCGGCAGATGGCCGATGCCGGACGAGAGGTCCGCCCGCACCTGAAAACCCTGTTCATCACCGGTTACGCGGAAAACGCCGCCATTGGCGACGAGCAACTCGGGCCGGGCATGCGCGTACTGACCAAACCGTTTGCGATTGATGTGCTGGCGTCCCGCGTGCAGGAACTGATGAGGTCCTGACTCAGTGATGGCGCTCATGCCTAGTGCATTGAGCGCTGCGCAGAGCCGGTGCTACCATGCGCGACCGCCATGCAGGCAAGGGAATAACCGGGTCATGAGCAGTATCCGCGAGCGCAACAAACAACTCATCCTGCGTGCCGCCAGCGAAGAATTCGCCGACAAGGGCTTCGCCGCCAGCAAGACCAGCGACATCGCCGCCAAGGCCGGTGTACCCAAGCCCAACGTCTACTACTACTTCAAGTCCAAGGAAAACCTCTATCGCGAGGTCCTGGAAAGTATCATCGAGCCCATCCTGCAAGCGTCGACACCCTTCAACCCCGAAGGTATCCCGGCCGAAGTGCTCAGCCGCTACATCCGCTCGAAAATCCAGATATCCCGTGACCTGCCCTTCGCCTCGAAAGTCTTCGCCAGCGAAATCATGCACGGTGCCCCGCACCTCACGCCGGAGCAGATCGAGCAGCTCAACGGCCAGGCCCGGCATAACATCGAGTGCATACAGGCGTGGATCGACAGCGGGCAGATCGCCCCGATTGACCCTCACCATCTGATGTTCACCATCTGGGCCGCGACCCAGACCTATGCCGACTTCGACTGGCAGATTGCGACAGTCACCGGCAAAGCAAAACTGGAAGACACCGATTACGAAGCCGCTACACAGACCATTCTCAGGCTGGTGCTCAAGGGTTGCGAGCCGGATCGCTGAGCAACCGGCTGTGAAGTGAACACTTTTCTGCAGACGCAAAAAACCCGCCGAAGCGGGTGGTATTGCAACATGACCATTCCGACATCCTGTCAGTAGCCTCCTGGCAATGGTTGATCCTCCCTGATCACCGCAACGTTCCTTCGCTGCAGCTGTTGAATTGGATCCTACATGGACCTCGGTCCAGTCGATAGCGCCAATGGCGTCTCTTGATGTAAGCCATTCGCCATACCTGCTTATTCAGATAAAAAATGTGATCCCGATCTCATGTTTGCTGATCATGCGCCGAGATGCTTGAAAGGCTCTGCTATCCGGCTTTAAGCCGGTCGGCCCCTAGAAAAGAAAAATAATGGATAGAGGGAAGATCATGAATATGCGCAGTTTGTCCATCAGTCGCCGCTTGTGGCTGATTCTTATCGTTTCTGTGCTGATGCTCTTGGTCCTCGCGGCGACCCTGCTCAGGCAGACGCATGAAGATCTGTACCGGGCGAAGGCTGAAAAGACCATGCACGTGGTGCAGACCGCCAGTGGCATCCTCACCTTCTATCAGGGGCTTGAAGCCGCTGGCAGCATGACGCGCGAAGCCGCCCAGCAACAGGCGCTGAAAGAGATAAAGAGCCTGCGCTACAGCCAGAGTGACTACTTCTGGATCAATGATCTGCAGCCGGTGATGATCATGCACCCCACCAACCCCAAACTTGAAGGGCAAAACCTGTCGACCATCAGGGACCCGGACGGCTTTGCGGTGTTCAATGAAATGGTCACCCTTGTCAAAAGCAAAGGCGCAGGCATGGTCAATTATCGCTGGCCGAAACCGGGCGCCAGTGAGCCGGTGAAAAAGACCTCCTACGTGCAGCTGTTCCAGCCATGGGGCTGGATTCTCGGCTCCGGCGTCTACGTGGATGACGTCGCGGCGGAGTTCAAGGCTCAGTTGTTGAATGCGGGGATCTTTATCGCAGGCATTGTGCTGGTGATGGTGCTGCTTCTGAGCATGATCGTGCGCAGTATCGTCCGTCCACTTAGAGCAGCGGTCGACGCCATGGCGAATATTGCCAGTGGCGAAAGTGACCTGACCCGCACCCTGGAAACCCACGGCAAGGACGAAATCACCGAACTGGGCACCCATTTCAACGGCTTTATCGCCAAACTGCGTAACGTTGTCGGTCTGTTGCAGAATTCGTCCGTAGCACTGGGCCAGGCGGCTGGCGAACTGGGCAGCAACGCCGAGCAGGCGCAGAACCGCAGTCAGCAGCAATCGCAGCAAATGGACCTGGTGGCAACTGCCGTCAATGAAGTGACCTACGGCGTGCAGGACGTCGCCAAGAATGCCGAGCACGCCGCCAGCGAAATGCGCGATGCCGAGTCGCAGGCGCGACAGGGGCAGATCAACATCGACAACAGCCTGCGCCAGATCGAACACCTCTCCGGCACCATCGGCCAGGCGGTTGACGTGATGCAAAGTCTGGCCAGCGAAAGCACGCAGATCGGCAGCGTGCTGGAAGTGATCAGCTCGATTGCCGAGCAGACCAACCTGCTGGCCCTGAACGCCGCCATCGAAGCCGCACGTGCCGGCGAACAGGGTCGCGGCTTTGCCGTGGTGGCCGACGAGGTGCGCCTGCTGGCTCAGCGCACGCAGAAGTCGACTGCAGAAATCCAGAGCATGATCGAGCGCCTGCAAAAGCATTCTGATGCAGCGGTCAAGGTCATCGGCGACAGCAGCCGCTCTTCGCAACTGACCATCGAACAGGCCAACCAGGCGGGTCAGAGCCTGACCTCCATCAGTCAGGCGCTGCGCAACCTCAACAGCCTGAACGCGTCCATTGCCAGCGCCACGCTGCAACAGACGCACGTGGTGGACGACATCAACCAGAACGTCACCCAGGCGGCACAATTGTCGCAAAGCACTGCGCTGGCTGCCGAACAGTCCACCTCGGCCAGCCTGCATTTGCGAGCCCTGAGCGAAGAACTGAATACCCTGCTGAGACAGTTCAAAGTTTAAATATTTATTAAGCAACGGCGTACGGAACCTCGTGCGTCACTTGTTGCCTGAGACCTGCTTACTTATCGGCTCACTTATAGGCGGGGGTCACATGCGCACACTGGAATTGGCAGGCAGTACCGTACCAGTGCTGGGTCAGGGCACTTGGCACATGGGTGAAAAAGGGCATCTGCGCTCGGCAGAAATCGCCGGGCTGTGTCTGGGCATCGAACTGGGCCTGACCCTGATCGACACTGCCGAGATGTACGCCGACGGCGCGGCTGAAGAAATCGTCGGACAGGCCATCGCCGGCCAGCGCGACAAGGTGTTCGTGGTCAGCAAGGTCTACCCGCACAACGCCAGCCGCAGCGGCATCCCGACCGCCTGCGAGGCCAGCCTGCGCCGGATGAATACCGATTACATCGACCTCTATCTGCTGCACTGGCCGGGTCAGTATCCGTTGACCGAGACCGTCGAGGCATTCGAGCGCCTGCGCGAAGCCGGCAAAATCGGCGCGTGGGGCGTGTCCAATTTCGACGTGCCGGACATGATCGAGCTGAACAACCCGCGCTGTGCCACCAATCAGGTGCTGTACAACCCGGAACAACGTGGCATCGAGTTCGACCTGATGCTGTGGAGCGCCGACCGCCACCTGCCGTTGATGGCGTACTGCCCTATCGGCCAGGCCGGCGACATGCTTTACCACCCTGCCCTGCATGAAATCGCCAGACGCCACAACGCAACACCCGCGCAGATCTCCCTGGCCTGGGTGTTGCGTCAGGACAACATGATTGCCATCCCCAAGGCGACCAACCCGGAGCACATCCGGCTGAACGTCGCGGCCGAGCAGATCCGTCTGACCGAGCAGGACCTGGCCGACATTGATCTGGCCTGGCCGGCACCCACGCGCAAGCAGCCATTGGCGATGGTCTGACCGTTAGCGGTCCGGCATCAGGCAACTGAATGGCCGCTGAACGCGGCCAGCGTCAAGGCAGGCAAGGAAACACTCCGCAACAAGCTGTCACAAATATGAAATAACCCGTTGTCATCATGCGCCAATCGCCTCCCCTGTCCGGGCCAGGCCGCATGTGGACAGCCATGAATCACAGCATCGTGCACCATCAGGATTCCGACCTCTTCGGCCTGCTCTATGGCTTCCGCTTTCGCCACGGTGAAAGCGGTCAGGAAATCGGCGCGACTGCCGCGCTGGATTATCTGCAAAACCCGCCGGATGAAAATGACTTTATCTGGCTGCACCTGAACCTGTCGCATGCGGCCTGCGAGCGCTGGATGAAAACCACGCTGGATCTGCCGGAGGAATTCTTCGAGGCGCTGCACGAGGGCTCGCGGTCGACCCGCATCGAACACGTCGATGCCACCCTGCTGGCGGTGGTCAACGATGTGGTATTCGATTTCAACCGGCTGTCGACCGACATCTCGACATTGTGGGTCTGCGCTCGCCAGCGCCTGCTGATTACCGCACGACTGCAGCCGCTGCGCTCGGTAGACAAGCTGCGTTCGGCAGTCAAACATGGCGAGCAGTTCGACTCCCCTATCGAGCTGCTGGCGCATCTGCTTAGCGATCAGGGTGAAGTCCTGACCCAGTTTCTGCGCAAGACCAGCGTCAATGTCGACCGCATCGAAGACCAGCTTCTGTCACAGCGGCTGAGCAACAACCGCTCCGAACTGGGTGCCATGCGCCGGGTGCTGGTGCGCTTGCAACGTCTGCTGGCGCTGGAGCCGGGTTCGCTGATGCGCCTCCTGCATCGCCCGCCGCAGTGGCTGCGCGAACAGGATGCGCAGGCGCTGCGCCAGTCCATCGAAGAGTCCTCGCTGGTGATCAACGACCTCACGGCACTGGGCGAACGCATCAAACTGCTGCAGGAAGAAATCGCTGCCAATCTCAACGAACAAAGCAGCCGCACCCTGTTTACCCTGACTGTGGTAACGGTGCTGGCGCTGCCAATCAACATCGTTGCAGGCTTCTTCGGCATGAACGTCGGCGGCGTACCGCTCGCCTCGGACCCGGAAGGTTTCTGGATTCTGGTGGCACTGGTGGCGACCTTCACCCTGGTCGCGGGCCGTTGGGCCTTTCGCAAGCGCGGAGACTACTGAACCAGCCTCCAGACGATGCCAGTTGTCAGAAATCTGGCGCAGCCGCGCAATCATTTGTTACATGTCGTCTCTCTGTCATATTTTGCAATGACCATGTCAGTAATCTTTCAATTCAGGATTGCACACATGGCTACCAATGCACTTTCTCCCGATACCAGCGGTCGGGCGAGCCTGTCGGCCACTCAATTCGGTCGCAAGCCCAGCCGAACGACCATGATACTTTTCTTCGTGATCCTCATCGCGGGCCTGCTGTTCACCGGCTACAGCCTCAAGCAGGACGTGGATGACATGGGCACGGTGGTCACCACCTGGACGCCCTTCGTCCTGCTGGGCGTGGCGCTGCTGATTGCCTTGGGCTTCGAATTCGTCAACGGTTTTCATGACACCGCCAACGCGGTCGCAACCGTGATCTACACCCACTCCCTGCCGCCCGGTTTTGCCGTGGTCTGGTCGGGTTTTTTCAATTTCCTGGGTGTCATGGTGTCCAGCGGCGCGGTGGCGTTCGGCATCATTGCCCTGCTGCCGGTGGAACTGATTCTGCAGACCGGCTCATCGGCAGGCTTCGCGATGATCTTCGCGCTGCTGATCGCGGCCATCATCTGGAACCTGGGCACCTGGTGGCTGGGCTTGCCTGCGTCCTCTTCGCACACGCTGATCGGCTCGATCATCGGTGTCGGTGTCGCCAACGCGTTGATGCACGGCCGTGACGGCACCAGCGGTGTGGACTGGTCGCAGGCCACCAAGATCGGCTATTCGCTGCTGCTCTCGCCACTGGTCGGGTTCGGTTGTGCCGCGCTGCTGTTGCTGGCCATGCGCATGTTCATCAAGAACCGCGCGCTGTACAAGGCACCCGAAGGCAACGCGCCGCCGCCATTGTGGATTCGCGCCATGCTGATTGTGACCTGCACCGGCGTGTCATTTGCACATGGCTCCAACGACGGACAGAAAGGCATGGGCCTGATCATGCTGATTCTGGTCGGCACCCTGCCGATGGCTTACGCACTGAACCGCACCATGCCTGCCGAACAGTCGATCCAGTTCGCTGCCGTGGCGGAAGTCACCCAGCAAGCGCTGATCCGCAACGTCCCGCAACCCGCACCGGACGATTCGCGCAAAACGCTTTCCGCTTATCTGGTCAGCAAACAGGCCAGCCCCGAGCTGATTCCGGCGCTGGCGGTCATGGCCGGCAAGATCGGCAACGAGGTGGCCAGCTACGGCTCGCTGGCTAAGGTGCCTGCCGAAGCAGTGACCAACGTGCGTAACGACATGTACCTGACGTCGGAAACCATCCGTGTGATGGAAAAAAACAAGGTGGGCAATTTCGACGCCGATACCCAGAACAAGCTCGATGCCTTCAAAGAGCAGATCGACAATGCCACGCGCTTCATTCCGACCTGGGTCAAAATCGTGGTAGCCATCGCCCTCGGGCTGGGCACCATGGTGGGCTGGAAGCGCATCGTCGTGACCGTCGGTGAGCGGATCGGCAAGACCCACATGACCTACGCACAAGGCGCGTCGGCAGAAGTCGTGGCGATGTTCACCATCGGCGCGGCGGACATGTACGGCTTGCCAGTGTCTACCACCCATGTGCTTTCATCCGGCGTGGCGGGCTCGATGGTGGCCAACGGCTCCGGCCTGCAAATGCGCACTTTGCGTAACCTGGCTACCGCCTGGGTATTGACCTTGCCGGCGGCGATCCTCCTATCAGGTTCGTTGTATTGGGTGTTCAGCAAGCTGTTCTGAAGTTCTCAGGAGGCGATCGTTCTACACAAATCCAACCGACTCTCGTGCCAATGCTCCGCGTCGGCATGCAGTTCGTGACGCTCTGCGTCACACAACGGTTCTGCGATGTCAGGTGGATTGAGGTTCGGCTCAGGTCACCTTTTCGCCCCTCGGCGACTCACTTTGAGGGACCAAAGTGAGCAAAGTCCTTCGCTCCTGTTTCCGGCCCGACTTCGTCGGGTTCCTTCGTCCTGACCCTGATCCGGGGGTCGCCGCAACGGGCCATCCATGGCCCGGTGCGGCTAGCCTGGCGTCCTGCCAGGCTACCCCCGGATCAGGGTCAGGACTCAGCCGTCACTAACGTCGCACTCTGCGTCGTCAGTACCATCGCGGTTGAAAAGCAATGCGTTGGCAGCGGCTGCGTGTAAGGCATCACAGTGTTTCGTATCAGAGATGGGTGACGCAGAGCGTCACGAACGGCACGCCCACGCAGAGCGTTGGCTCGATATTCATCAGATCGGACCTGCATTTAGCAAAGTCCCGGCTGTCACGACCGTCCAGAAGTTCAGCGCACAGTCGAATCCGGCGGCACATCCCCCTCCACACTGGTATCGATACTCACCACCACCGACATGCCCGGCCGCAGGTGCTCAAGCATCGGCTGATCGGCGTCGACGACGATGCGTACCGGGATGCGCTGGGAGATTTTCACGAAGTTGCCGGTCGCATTGTCGGCGGGCAACAGGCTGAACTCCGAGCCTGCGGCAGGCGAGATTCTTTGTACGTGACCATGCATTTGGTAACCGCCCAGCGCATCGACGGTGAAACTTACCGGCTGGCCCAGACGCACGTTGGCCATCTGGGTTTCTTTCATGTTGGCGACGATCCAGCGCTGTTCCGGCACCAGTGCCATCAGTTGCGCGCCTGAATTGACGTAGGCCCCCAGGCGCACACCGATCTGCCCCAACTGCCCGTCACGCGGCGCGACGATGCGGGTGTTGTCCAGATCAATGCGTGCCAGTTCAACAGCCGCTTGCGCATTGGCAACCGACGCTTCCAGCGAACCCCGGTTGACGATCACGGTTTGCAGATCCTCACGGGCGATCAGCAACACAGCCTTGGCTTCTGCAACCGCCGCATTGGCCTGGGCATCAGCCGCCTCGGTCACGTCCAGCTCGCTTTTCGACACCGAGCCATCGGTCACCAGCGCCTTGTTGCGACGCAGGTCGGCGGCGCTCTTGCGGCTCTGCGCAATGCTGTTCTGCAATTCGGCCTGACGCTGGCCGATGGTCGCCTCGGCACTGCGCCGTTGTTGCAGGTTATTGGCCAGCGAAGCTTTCTGTACATCCAGTTGCGCCACGGCCTGGTCCAGACGCTGCCGATAGATGCGGTCATCCAGACGCACCAGCAGGTCGCCCGCCTTGACGAACTGGAAGTCCTGCACCGGCACTTCATAGACATAACCACTCAGTTGCGGCCCGATCAGCGTGGTCTGGCCTTTTACCTGTGCGTTTTCGGTGCTTTCGATAGGGCTGCCAAAGGGCGGCAACTGCCAGGCGTACAACACCACCAGCACACCGATTAACGCGACAGCACCGAACATCACCGAAGAAACGATCCGCTTGCGGGCCGAACGCGGCCGGCTGGTGACCGGAGACTTCAGCGGCGCCGGAGCCGGTGAAGATGAGCTGCGAGGTACTTCGGTATCGGGGGTATTGGATTCGGTCATGTAGATCTAACGCCGGAATGGGGTACGGAGGGCGAAGCGGCAGGTGCAACAGGGGCCAGCGCCTGAGGTTGGGTGGTCATTTTCAGCCACAGCATGCGCAGTGAAATCCAGATCATGGTCAACACAGCAATCAGAGCGATCAGCATGAATACGTCGTTGTAGGCCAGCACATTGGCTTCGCGGGTCGCGGCCGTAGCCATCGCGCGGATGCCCTGGCTGTTGCGCAATGCCGGGTCGGCGATGACTGAACCATAGCTGGCGCTGTAACTTTGCAGGCGGGCCTGTACAAGCGGGTCGATCAGCGTCAGGTGCTCGACGATGTGACTGGAGTGAAATTTCTCGCGCACGATCTGAAAGGTGCCCAGTGCAGCAGACCCGATCAGGCCGCCGATGTTCTGGGTAATCCCGAACAGCACCGAAAAGCTCACCATGTTGCGCGGATTGGCCAGCACACCGCTGATGCCCAGCACCAGCGTTGGCCCAAGGAAAAACGTACCGCCAAAGGCCAGCAGAAACTGACTGAGGTACATGTTCGATTGTCGGGTCAGGTTGGTCGAGTGGCTGTCCATCCAGGCACCGACCGCCATCATTGCCAGGGAAATCAGCAGCGGCTTGATCAAGTGCGCCGGATTGATGGTCAGTGCACTCACCGCCAGGCCCGCGACGCTGCCCAGCAACATCACCAGGTACAGCGTATGCAGTTGCTGACTGCCCATGTTCAGCGCCTGAAGAAAACCGACGGCACCTACCGACTGTTCGGACAGCACGATGCGGAAGAGGATCACGGCCAGGCCCAGACGCAAAATCGCCCCGCTGCCCAACCATCGCGTGATCAGCAAAGGATTGCTGCGGTTATGTTCGATGGCGAGCCCGGTGCAGATCAGTGCAATCGACGACGCCGAGGCAATACCGATCCACGGCGCTTCCAGCCACCACTCGATACGCCCCAGCGACAAGACCGCGCAGAGCAACGCAAAACCGCTCGCCAGCAGGCCGAATGTCAGAAAGTCCAGCTTCTCGAACGCTTTGAAACGATCACCCGGCGGCAGTTTCAAGAGCAACACGCAACCGAGCGAGAGCAGCGCCATGCCCAGCTCGAACAGATACAGGCCACGCCACTGGGCAATCTGCAGCAAGTCCTCAGACACCAACCGGGCCAGCGGCGTGGCCAACTGGGCCGTGCCCAGGCCAAGGACCAGCGCCTTGAGCCGCCATTTCTGCGGGAAAGCCTGAATCATGTAATACAGCCCCAGCGTACTGAGCGCCGCGCCGACCATGCCGTGCGCGGCACGCACCGCGATGGCCGAGTCGATGTCGTTGACGAACAGGTGCGCCAGGGTCACCAGCGAATAGAGCACCAGAAACAGCTCGGTGAATGCGCGCAGGCCGAACTGCTGACGAAACTTCACCAGCAGCAGGTTCATCGACACGTTGGTCATGATGTAGGCGGCCGGTAGCCAGGCGATGTCCTGCGAGGTCGCCCCCAGCGCGCCTTGCAAATAAGGCAGGTTGGCAACGACCAATGCATTGCCCAGGCCGCCGGTCAGCGCGACGATCACCCCGACCAGCGCAAATGCCCAGCGTCGCGCGTTGGAATGCAGCGGCGTCGACGGCGAACCCGGCATGGTCGGGCGCTCGTGGGCGGCCCATTCACGTGGCGCGTATTTATCGCTCATAAAGCGCGTTCATGGAAGGAGTCTGGCATGGTCGGAACCTCGGGAATGCCCATGTGTGACACTCGTGACTGTCAGAATACTCATCCGCTCGCAATGAATCCTGCGGCAGAGGGTCTGAAGCCTGCGAACAAGGAAAAATGATGGCTATTTGAAACTTCTGGCTATGCTTAAACGCAGTTTTGCTTTGCAGATTTGCGCTGCTAGGATCTGCTGCGATGCTGCACCACACGCCAGAACAAGAAGAAAGCGCAATCGAACAAGGAGTTCAGAATGAGTTCACAGGTTTCATCCGCTCGCTCGGTTCGGCAGCCCGCCAGCCGACATGCGATTGCTATCGACGTGCGTAACCATATTGGCCATTTGACTCTCAATCGTCCCGAAGGCCTGAACGCGATCGATCTGGACATGGTTCGCACGCTGCAGCGTCAGCTCGACAGCTGGGCCGATGACCCGACGGTCCGTGCAGTGGTCTTGCGCGGCGCAGGCGAAAAGGCTTTCTGCGCAGGTGGTGATATCCGCTCGCTGTACGAAAGTCACCAGAATGGGCAGGACCTGCATCACACTTTTTTTGCCGAAGAATATGCCCTGGACCTGAGCATTCACCGCTACCGCAAGCCCATACTGGCATTGATGGACGGCCTGGTACTGGGCGGTGGCATGGGGCTGGTTCAGGGGGCTGATCTGCGCGTGGTCACCGAACGCAGCCGTCTGGGCATGCCGGAAGTCGCCATCGGTTATTTCCCGGACGTGGGCGGCAGTTATTTCCTGTCACGACTGCCCGGCGAACTCGGCACCTGGCTGGGCGTCACCGGTTCACAGATCGGCGCTGCCGACGCACTGTATTGCGGTCTTGCCAATTGGGCGACCAGCACCGAGCAACTGCCGCGACTCGACCATATGCTCGATCACTTGAAATGGAAATCGACACCACTGAAGGATCTGCAGGGCGCACTGGCCAAGCTAGCCACCCAGCGCCTGCCAGAGCCGCCGCTGGAAGCCCTGCGTCCGGCCATCGATCACTTTTTCGGCCGTCCAACCATCGCCGGCATGCTGGAACAACTGCAGGAAGTGGCCATAGGCGAAACCCGTCAATGGGCGCTGGACACTGCTGCCCGTATGCAGACGCACTCACCGCTTGCCATGGCAGTAACCCTGGAAATGCTGCGCCGCGGGCGTCATCTTTCACTGCAAGCCTGCTTCGCCATGGAACTGCATCTCGACCGGCAGTGGTTCGAACGCGGAGACCTGATTGAAGGCATACGTGCCCTGATCATCGATAAAGACAAAAAGCCGCAATGGAAACACCGCAGTGCGCAGGACGTCAGTACCGCGCAGGTCGACAGTTTCTTTAGCGGTATGGAGGTTTGAGCCGTGCATGATCTGGAACTGAGTGAAGAGCAGGTAATGATTCGCGACATGGCGCGCGACTTTGCCCGCAACGAAATCGCACCGTATGCCCAGGCCTGGGAAAAGGCCGGCTGGATCGACGACGCGCTGGTTGCGAAGCTCGGCGAACTGGGCCTGCTGGGCATGGTGGTCCCGGAACAATGGGGCGGTACTTACATCGATTACGTCGCCTACGCACTGGCAGTCGAGGAAATATCCGCCGCCGACGCTGCCACCGGCACGCTGATGAGTGTCCACAGCTCGGTGGGCTGCGGGCCGGTTCTCAACTACGGGACCGATGACCAGAAACATGCATGGCTGGAAAAACTCGCTACAGGCCGAGCCATCGGCTGCTTCTGCCTGACCGAACCGCACGCAGGCTCTGAAGCCCACAACCTGCGAACTCGCGCCGAGTTGCAGGGCGATGAGTGGGTGATCAATGGCGCCAAGCAGTTCGTCAGCAACGGCAAACGGGCACAACTGGCTATCGTGTTTGCCGTGACCGACCCGGCGCTTGGCAAAAAGGGCCTGTCAGCCTTTCTGGTGCCGACCGAAAACCCCGGTTTCGTGGTGGATCGCAGCGAACACAAGATGGGCATCCGGGCATCGGACACTTGCGCGGTCACCTTGAACAACTGCCGAATCCCGGCCGCCAACCTGCTGGGTGAGCGTGGCAAGGGCCTGTCTATCGCCCTCTCCAACCTGGAAGGCGGCCGTATCGGCATCGCCGCGCAGGCATTGGGGATCGCCCGCGCCGCCTTCGAAGCAGCGCTGGCGTATGCGCGGGAACGGGTGCAGTTCGACAAACCGATCATCGAACATCAAAGCATCGCCAATCTGCTGGCCGACATGCACACCCGCATCAACGCCGCCCGCCTGCTGACCCTGCACGCTGCGCGGCTGCGCAGCGCCGGGCAAGCGTGCCTGTCGGAAGCGTCTCAAGCCAAGCTGTTCGCGTCTGAAATGGCCGAGTGGGTGTGCTCCAAGGCGATCCAGATTCATGGCGGTTATGGCTATCTGGAAGACTACCCGGTCGAACGTTACTACCGGGATGCGCGCATCACCCAGATATACGAAGGCTCCAGCGAGATCCAGCGCCTGCTGATCGCCCGGGAACTGCGTCATTATCTGGTCTGACGCAGTTCCCGGGCGATTCGGTATGCAGGGGCAGCGCGTCAGCGCTTCACGAATCGCTCTCGCCCCAGCAACGTCACCAGCAAAGCCACCGAGTCGGCATTCTTGAGCATGATGTCGGTTCGCTTGTGGACGTCTTCGTAAAACACGTCACGTGCTTCTTCGAGCGTGCTCTTGCCGGCGATGCGCAGAACTGTCTGCTTTCCGTTGCCGTCCCTGCGTCTCAGGTCGCGCCACACATCTTCGTCCAGCTGTTTGAACAACTTGTCGCGGTCTGTGTGAAAGGAAAGGGTCTTTTGCTGCTGATACACCGTTTCGTTTCTGATGCGCAGTCGATACGCGGGTGCGTCTTCGAGCAAGTCAATGAAAGGGGCTTGTGAGTCCACATAAGCCATGTCGTCCGTTTTCAGCACCATATGCGATAACTCATGAATCAGGATCGCGCCCCGGTAATGCTGAGCAAACTTGAACTCCCCGGAGCGTTGCGCGCTGAGCTTCAATCGGTAAGTCGGCAGTCGAAAAAACTGTTCTGTCAGAAAAATTCTCCGCGCCGGGTCTGCTTCGAAGATGAACGCGCTGGCCGACTCGTTGCCTATTCGATTGACACCGATGACATAGCGCGACGAGTCGATGGGCGACATCGAAGGGTCAATCAGCTCCTGATACAGGTCGGTGACCGCCTTCTTAGTGACATCGCGCAATCGATCGTCAGGCACCTTCTGTGCAAAAAAATCGCCCAGTATTTTCTCCGCACGCGGATCCAGCTTGTTGTCCGGCAAGCGTCTGGTCAGGTTGTCCAGCGCGTTTTCCAGATAGCGCTGCGCCTGCAGGCAGGCATCTTCGATGGCCTGGGCCATGTCCCGGTGGCGATGACGAATTTCAGGCATGCCTCGAGCGCTGACGACCATGATCTCGTCAACCAGATCGTCGACAAGGCTGCCTTCCATTCGGGTCAGCGCCCCGCCTCCTCCGCGCAGCCCGCCCTGGATGTCCAGCTTCCATTGCTGATCCGCATCCAGGCTCACCGAGGGACCGATATTGCTGCCCGACACGATGAACCAGCCATCCTCATCGGACTGCACCTCATAGGTTTTCCCGCCGATGGCTGCATACGCTCTGCTGGTAACAGGATCCCGGTAGACGCTTAATAGCTCATCGCGTTGCAGCGTGTACAAGGCTATGTCGTGAACTTCGAACTCGCGCAAACGCTCGCGTATCTGTTGCGTCAGAGAGCCGTTGCTCCAAGAGAACTCGAACGTATCAGCGCCATCGATCAATTGCACAAGCGGGTCGGACGACGTGGCGTCATCCACCAGGGCACTGGTCTCACGAGCCGTCAGGGATGCGGCTTCCGCAGGGTTCTGCCCGGAAGAAATCATCACGCTCAGGGCCGCCATGAACTCCGAGATGGCCTGGCCCCATTGCTGATCCGTTGCCGAGATGAGCGACAGATTCAACAGCGTCTGCCCCTGAATGATGCCGATCAATGCGCCCAGGCGCCCAGGCATGAGCGCCATGAATTGTTCTGCGCCCAGGGTGAACAGATACTGCGTCGCCGCGCGGCGATGTTCGGCGTTGGTGACGCTGTACTGCTTGACCTGCAGCTTCAGGATATCCAGCGCGCCTTTGAACATCAGCAACAGACAGTTGCCCTCATAAGGATCGATTTGCACGGTGACAGGTGCAGGACGCTCGAACGGCAGATCGAAAGAGGACTCGGTGCTGAAAGGCAGGTGCGGCTCCACAAAGCCACCCTTGTCGTAAATTTTGCGCAAATCCGGGTCGATACGGTCAAGAATGTACGCTTGAAAATAGGCCGAGGTCTGTATATCAAGCACCAGCGCAGCCTGGTCGGCGTACTCCTTGAACACGAAATCGTTGTTCAGGGGCGCGTAAAGCACCCACGGTCCAGGCTGATTGTCCTTTGGCCCCATCAGGTACGTATTGAGCACGACGGTCGGCTCCCAGCCCTCCTTGGCCGGCAGCAGTTTCAAGGGGCTGAGGATCATCTGGCAACCGTCGACCGGCAGGCGCGCGACCGCATCAGGCATGGTCAGCACATTTTCGATAATCCTGTACGCCTGCTCGGAGAGCTCGTTTTTCAGCTTGAAGGCAAAGGCTCGCAAAATATCCAGCGAAGGAACCTGCTCGACGAACAGTTTGCGGCGCTCGAGATATTCCGGTGTAGTCTCGGCCAGCACCGAGTTCAGCATCGTGCGGTAACTCGCGGCGATGTCCAGCGACCTCACCAGTTCGCGCAGATACGCCGGCGTCAGGGCCGCGTTCAGCGGCGTGTCATCCGTTGAGGAGAGCAGAATGACCCCGTCCTGCCTGGACAGAAAGCGGTTGATTGCAAACTCCACCAGGTTTTCGCTGACGGCCTGGGTCGCCGCTGGTATCGACTGAGGCAACTCGCCCGGCGCCACCGGTGCCGGAACATAGTGCGTCAGCGAAACACGCACATTTTCAGGATCAGGCCGAGGCTCTGCGAAGTCATTGTCGAACCTGCGCTTGAGCTGCTCGAGGGAATAATCGTAGAAGCTTGGAATATCGAACAGAAAGTCCTTCTCGCCGACACAGGTCACATAAAACCGTCGCAGGACCTCGACCAGCATCACCTGATCACGCTTCGACGCCTCGCTGACCCATGAAGGTACGAGCGCCCGGTAGATGATGAACTGAATCGCGACCCCCAGAGAATTGAGGGCCTGGCGATTTCGGTCATCCCGCTCTGCGGCACTCAGCAGGTTGACGAACAGTTCCGACGGCACCTGCCAGGCGATGGACTGCCGATAAAGATCGGCCACCGTACGCTGCTGTCGCTCGACCTCGTCGCGCTGCAATGCCTCGATGAGGTGCCCCTCAATGGGCTGCAGGACGACCTTGAGCTCAAGCGTCCCTCGACGGCTACGCTGGCTGAGCAACATGCGCCGGTCAGGTTCAGCGATAACACCTGATACCTGCGAGCCCAGCTCCATACTGGTCAGTCGCCCGGCGACATACTCTTCCAGTAACTGCCGGGTTTCGAATCCGACGAGCCCCTGATCCAGGATCCACAGAATGGGCTTACTGTCGGGAAGCCTGCCAGTGACCACAAACGCATTGGGTACCTTGACCACGGGCGCCTGCGGGTCGTACTCGACTGTAACCGCGAACGCATCGACGCGCGCCTCGCCCAGCGACTCCCGAAGTGCCGGCAACGGCCTGTCGAGGACCTGCTGCACGTTGTCGAGGAAAGCGACAGGCAGCGTGGCCGTGCGCCGTTCGACCAGCAACTCAAGGCGCAGCGAATACTCCCGGACCAGGGCAGCTATCACGCCGGGATGCAGGCTGGTATCGCGCTGGCGAACCGTACGTGAGTAGAACTCGCTGATCTGGCCCTCGAAGCGCTGGGCAAAATCTGCCTGCACGCAGATCAGTATCTGCTCCAGCAATGCCAGCGGCAGACGTTGCACGGGTTGACCCGCGACCGGGGTGATCTGCCCGGCGAGAACGATGCTGTCGGCCAAGGGGGCGCTTGCGTAACCGCACACCCGGTCAAGCGCCAAGGCAAGCACTGGCACCGGTGCTGCTTCAGCCACATCCGCCTGCACCCAGAGCTTGCGGGCATCCAGAGGCGGGCCTCCGGCCAAGGCCAGATAGAGGTTGAGTGCGCGATGCATGCATCCATCTGCACCGGGATGCATGGCATCGACGCTGCCGAGCAAGGCGTCGAGCTTTTTCAACTTGCCCATCCAGTTGTAGGACGGGTATGAAATCAAGTTGGGCCGCTCACTGACACTGCTCTGGGCTGCGGCCCCCCAGACGCTGTCAAAGCTCAGCCGGTCCTGACGCCAGCGCCCTGAGCCATGTATGTTCAATAGCCGACCATCGAGCAGCTTGCGGATGTCCAGTGCATCGTCGATCCGCGCCGGATTTTTTTCGGAATGCAGGGCCGGCAGGTCAAGTACGTAGCGCAGGTCGCGCTCTTGCAAGGCGATCATGGCATCGATGAATTCGCTGAAAAAGTCCTCGGTGAGCGTGTCATGGTGCAGCTCGAGCTGACCTTCCAGACTGATGACGGAATGATCGTTCAGCGATGAGTAAAACAACAATCCGGCGCGTGAAGGGCCCCTCAGCACATGCTCGATGGCTTGGGCCTGATCGCTGAAGCGCAGGAAGCCAGGCAATGACGAATAGAGAAACACCGCCGGTGACGCTTCTCCGGGGAAATCGATGAGGAATACACCGACCAGCTTGACGGGGTCCTGGCCGGCCACGACGACTGATAACCTGCGTACCCTCGGCACCGGCGCAGCGGGCGCGCCAGGCGGCGAAGGCAACAGGGTCAGCAGGCAGCGGTATTCAGCCTCGGTCATGTTGCGGTGCGCCCGGCCCGATAACAGATGCTGGCGAAAGCACTCTGCAAGCGCATCAGCGGTGAGGTCGCGACGCGTGCGCCCGCCCTGCCCCTGAGACGTCCAGTAGTCAGACAGCAATTGCGCGTACGCGGTGCCGACTGAAGCAGCCGAGTCTGCCAGCGCCTGATCGAAAACGATTGCCTGTGCCTCGGGCAACGCCGCCCCCTTGGCATCCAGATAGCGCCGTGTCTGGCCTTGCGGCAGGGCTTCGTAGGAAAACGCCTGCATGGCGGCATCGGCGAGGTATTGAGTCCCGACGACTGTTGACGTTGCCGGAGTAGCACCGGGCGCCGTGTGCACAAGCTGGACAGTCTGGGCAACGACGTCGATGCCCCTTTCTACCAGCACATCCTGAAAGGCCTTGCCAGTCGCCTCTCGAAGATCGGGCAGCGCCTCCAATCTGACCGCCAGACGCTGCAGATGCCCGGCCTGCTGGCGCATGACCGTCTGCGTGCACGCTTCAAACAGCGAGCCCTCGATGCGCTCGCTCTCGACGATCGACAAGGCAGTGATATCGTCGAATCGTTGCTGCAAGGCGTTGAACAGCGCACTGCGACTCTCGAATTGCTCGATGCCGAAGGTCAGGGTACTGAGAAAGACCCGTGCCGAGGGGTTGGTGGCATCGCTGATGAACAAGGCCGCGGCCAGTTCCGCATTGACGGGCAACTGGTCGTTTATCAGCAGTCTGTCGACTCGGGGGACCGCATCGTTGGCTGGCTCGGTGCTTTCGGCAGCCAATAGCTGCAACCACGCGCCGTCGTCACGGCTGATTCGAGACTGTCCGATGGCGTCCTGAATGTCTTGTGTGAATCGCGCGCGCAGAGTGTCGCTGAAAAAATAGGGAGCTGATGACATGTACTGTTTCCTTTGGAGGGCGCCTCTGCGCACAACGCCCAGGCGCGTGGCAGAGAAAAAGGAAACAGCTTATGGGGATGGACCGAAGCGCCTGCGTTACATAAAGCAATAGATCGGCAAGCGCGCTTCGTCAAAAAAATCAGTTGGCGGCAGCCCTGCCGTTCTTGTCGACCCAGGCGGCGAAGGCATCGATGAACTTCTGCAGGAAGGGCCTGGTTTTATCGGACAATGCGCCGGACTCGTCGAAAAAGCTCCCGGCACCGCCCAGATAGGCTTCAGGCTGCTGCAGGCACAGCACATCCAGAAATACCAGCGACTGGCGCAGATGATGGTTGGCACCAAAGCCACCGACCGCACCGGGAGACGCGCTGATCACTGCGCCCGGCTTGCCACTGAAGGCACTCTTGCCATAGGGACGCGAGCCCACATCAATGGCGTTCTTAAGGGCGCCGGGCACCGAGCGGTTGTATTCGGGGGTGACAAACAACACGCCGTCGGCAGCGCCCAATTGCTCGCGAAAGGCCGTGTATGCAGGCGGCGGTGAATCGCCGTCGATGTCTTCGTTGTACAACGGCAGGTCGCCGATCTCGACGATATTCAATTTCAGGCTGGCAGGTGCCAGCTCTGCCAGCGCAAGCGCGATTTTGCGGTTGATGGACTCTTTTCGCAGACTGCCGACCAATACGGCAATGGTGTGAACCTGGCTCATGAAAATATCCGTCATCTGATTCAAGGGAAAGTAAGCTATAGAACAAAAGCAGGGTTTAGACGCCCCCCGCTCCGTTCAATTCCCGAGTACTATCCAGCCACCCCGATTATTTTTTTCCTTCGGGCAAACTCCCCTATAGATCAGTGGTCTACAAGCCTCGATAGTTTTGTAAACCAGCAGTTATATTCAGTTTCAGAGGTTAGTGAGCAAATGGCTTCAGTTCTCGTCGGACAATTTCATGCCAGAGACGCCGAAGGTCGTGTCTACCCGGTGCATGAGTTCCAGGAATCGCAGCCGGATGAGGCGCAGAGTGGGCAACCGGTAACGACCTACAGGCTGGCAATCGGTGACCGGGTCAAACATCTGGGTGGAGACAGTTTTGAGCTGGTGCAATCCGGCGTACAGATGACCCGTATTCCGGGATGACAACGATCCCTTTGCCTTCGACACGCTTGTGTCAGGCTTCGGGAAAAATCAGATACCAGAAGATAGCGGTTTCACGAGTGTGTGGATCAATGCCTCGATAGCGCATATGGTCCACCCCGCCTACCACGTAGCCACAACGCTCATATAAACGACAAGCCGCCAGGTTGTTGTTCTGGGTTTCCAGAACGATACCGGGCAGATTGCGCTTGCGACTCCAGAACTGTGCGACATCGAGCAGCGAGCGGGCTACGCCATGGCGACGTGCCGACTCGTCCACGGCCAGTTCGTCGATGTAGGCAAAGCCGCTCCAGTGGGTACTCATGACGATGTGCCCGACCGCGCGGCCGTCCAGCCAGGCAACCATGACAGAGCTTGACGCCGCATCGCGATGATCGGTGAACTCCTGAGAATCGATGCCGTAATTCTTGCGGTACGGCTCGACCGGCTCGACTGGCCAAGACTCGACGCTTTCACCGATACGGGCCTGAGCAAAACCGCACACGGTAAAGGTGAATTCACTGTTGAGGATGTAGTCCTCGAAGCACTCGTCTGCGACCCGAATGCTCAAGGCAGGATTAGCAGCCATGTTCATGTCACCGCTCGCCTTCAGGAAGATGCCTGCGCCCCGGCGTCCAGCATCTGAACCCATAGCGCTGGTGCGCCGGAGGCCTTGGCGATGGTGCTCATACGTACTTCATGCTCGGCCAGCTCACTTTCACTGGCACGAATGACGCGGCAAGGCTGACGATCAGCCGGCAAACGGCGAATCTCGCTGCCACGACTGCCGCCGCCCTCGCCCGAACCATTACCGTCAGATGCATTACCAGCCAGCGACAGGCTGGTCTGCCCGCCGGTCATGGACAGATAGACTTCCGCCAGAATCTCGGAGTCGAGCAACGCGCCGTGCAGTTCACGGCCCGAGTTGTCGACGCCGTAGCGTTTGCACAATGCATCAAGGCTGTTGCGCTGCCCCGGATGGCGTTCGCGGGCCATCATCAGCGTGTCGAGAATCGAGCAGTGCCGGGTGATGTCCGCCTTGTCCTGCGCGCCCATCAACGCGAATTCGTTGTTGATGAAACCAACATCGAACGCCGCGTTATGGATGATCAACTGCGCGCCTTTGATGAACTCGAAGAATTCATCGGCGACTTCGGCAAACCGGGGTTTACCGACCAGAAACTCGTTGGTGATACCGTGAACACCGATGGCGCCTTCGTCACTTTCACGGTCGGGTTGCAGATACACGTGAAAATGCCGCCCCGTCAGGCGGCGGCCTATCAACTCGACGCAACCGATCTCGATGATGCGGTGGCCATCGGTGACCGGCATACCGGTAGTCTCGGTATCGAGTACGATGGATCTGTTATCCAGGTTTTGCACTGACATTGACTCTTGCCTCATCTACAGGCGGCGATCTTAGCACGCCGCGGCCTTTGCAAGCCTTCAACCCGGCCCGGTGTCAACCGTGTTTGATACCACGCACTTCGTCGACACCACGGTTGGCCAGTTGGTCGGCACGCTCGTTGCCGGGATGGCCGATGTGGCCACGCACCCATTGCCATTTGACGGTATGGCGGCTGACCTGCTCATCCAGCAGTTGCCAGAGGTCGGCGTTCTTGACCGGTTCCTTGGCCGCCGTCTTCCAGCCGCGCTTTTTCCAGTTGGGCATCCATTCGGTGATGCCTTTCATGACGTATTGCGAATCGGTGACCAGCGTGACTTCGCAGGGACGCTTCAGTTCTTCAAGCCCGCGAATGGCACCGGTCAGCTCCATGCGGTTGTTGGTGGTATTGGCTTCGCCGCCCCACAGTTCTTTCTCGACCCCCTTGCAGACCAGCAGGGCTCCCCAGCCGCCGGGGCCAGGGTTACCCTTGCAGGCGCCGTCGGTGAAGAGTTCAACGCTATCGCTCATTACAATCTTTTCCACAATGATGGGCTTCGTTACAGGGCATGTGCAGCCTTCGGAGCCGCTGCCCCATGAATCAGGGCTCCAGCTCCAGGGTAGTGCGACTGACCTTGGCCATCGGCATTGGAATCAGCTTGCCGATCGGCTCGCGACGGACCTGACGCACGGGCCGCAGGCCTACCACCAGCTTGCGCGCCACCAGAAGATAGAAGCCGCCGCCGGGGCTCTGACGTCCGTCGCCGAGGCTTTCGAGGCCTATCAGGCGAGACTGCCATGCCGCTGAAGCAAGGGGCGGACGATAGCATCCGAAGCGCCGTTTCTCCAGCGCGAAGCCCAGCAGATTCAGCCAGTCGGCGACGCGCGAAGGCGAAATGCAACGGGCCTTGCGCAGCGCGTCACGCGCAAAAACGTGCCGCACACCCCAGGTGCTCCAAGGGTTGATCCCGATGATCAGCAAATGCCCGCCGGGACGCACGCTGCTGGCGGCCTCGCGCAGCAACCCGTGGGGCGACAGGCAGAAATCCAGGCCGTGCTGCAACACCACCACATCGGCCGCATGCTCGCTCAATGGCCAGGCCTGCTCTTCACAGACAATCTCGACCCCCGGCAACGGCGCGCCGAGCCTTACATTGCGCTGCACTTGCGGAGCAACCGGCGGTGATTCTGCCGAAGGGCCATAGTGAACCAGATAGCCGCCGAAATAACGCCCGAGTTCTTCATCGAGAACCCGTCGCTCCTCTTCAAGCAGGAGCTGTCCCAGTGGCCCTGCAAGCCATTCACGGGCAGCGCGGATCAATGCAAGCCACTCAGGATCAGCCTGAGCGAACGCTTCATCGGTCATGAGTTCTCCTCCAGAGGTGCTCGCATGCAGCGGCAACAAACTCTAAGATGCACGATTGTCCGCCGCTATGCGAACTGCGCCATGATACAGATTCACGCCCTTCCCGCTTTCAATGACAACTACATATGGTTGTTACAAGACCTTTCCAGCCAGCAGTGTGCGGTGGTCGATCCGGGCGACGCGCAACCGGTGCTGGCCTGGCTGGCGCAGAATCCCGAGTATCGACTCACCGATATTCTGATCACCCACCACCATAACGATCACGTCGGTGGCGTGGTTCAGCTCAAACAGGTGACTCAGGCGCGTGTCCTGGGCCCTGCCACGGAAAATATTCCGGCACGCGACGTCGCGCTGGCCGACCAGGACCGGCTTACCGTACTCGGGCTCGAATTCGCGGTGCACGCCGTTCCGGGCCATACGCTGGGCCACATTGCCTTCTATCATGACGACGCCACGACGCCGCTGCTGTTCAGTGGCGATACCTTGTTTGCAGCAGGCTGCGGACGCCTGTTCGAAGGCACGCCGCAGCAGATGCATGATTCACTGCAACGACTGGCCGGGTTGCCGGACAGCACGTCCGTCTACTGCGCGCACGAATACACACTGAGCAATCTGCGCTTCGCCCACGCCGTCGAACCGGAAAACCGGGACATTGCCGAACGACTGGCAGACGTGACCCGGCTGCGTGCCGAAAACCGCATCAGCCTGCCTTCGACCCTGGCGCTGGAAAAACGTACAAACCCGTTCCTGCGTACCCACGAAACATCCGTTAAAGAAAAAGCGGACGAACGGAGCGGCAAGCAAAACACCTCGCAAAGTGCGGTCTTTGCTTGCTTGAGGGCCTGGAAAGATAAGTTCTGAACCGACCATGAAACCGCAATAAAATTCTGAATGGTTGACCGACGGCAGGCTGCTTCCTAGAATCGCCCGACATTTTCGTCTGGATGTACCCCCCGAACAATGTCGTCATCTATCAGCAAGCCTTCACATTCGGACGCATTGACTCGGTTGGCTCAGGCCGTGGCCGTCACCGCGAGTGCGCTGCTGGCCGGTTGCCAGAGCACCGCCAGTGTCAACCCCGCCGACAGTCACCGTTCGCCAAACCTGGCCGCCGGAATCAAGCAAAAACCGATTTTCCTGACTCATAAGCCCACTACTCCGCTGGCTCCGCCGCAGGATGTCTGGGAGCGTATGCGCCAGGGCTTTCAATTGCAGCAAGGCAACGACCAAAACCCGCGTATCGATCAGCAGCGTCTGTGGTTCGCCAACAACCCGTCCTTCCTGGAAAACGCTGGCGAGCGCGGCAGCCTGTACATGCATTACATCGTCGAGCGCCTTGAAGAACGCAACATGCCGCTTGAGCTGGCCCTGCTGCCGGTGATCGAGAGCGCCTATAACCCGATGGCGGTTTCACGCAGCCAGGCCGTCGGTCTCTGGCAGTTCATCCCGTCTACCGGCCGTTACTTCAACCTGCGCCAGACCAGCTTTTATGACGGGCGACGCGATATTCAGGCATCGACCGTCGCCGCACTCGATTACCTGACCCGTCTGCATGACATGTTCAATGGTGACTGGTTGCTGGCGCTGGCAGCCTATAACGCGGGCGAAGGTACCGTGAGCCGCGCCATAGAACGTAACGACAAGCTCAACCTGCCGACCGACTACTGGAACCTGCCGCTGCCGCAGGAAACCCGTGACTACGTGCCCAAGCTGTTGGCGCTGTCGCAGGTCGTGCTTTCGCCAGAGGCCTATGGTGTCAACCTCAACCCGATTGCCAATCGGCCCTATTTCGAAGTGGTCGAGCTCAACAAGCGTGTTGATCTTTCCAAGGTGGCCAGCGCCGCTGATATCGACGAGGACGAGCTGATCCAGCTCAACCCGGCGTACAACAAGCGTCTGACCATTGACGGCCCTCAGCACCTGCTGGTGCCCACTTCCAAGGCGCAACTGCTGACCGCCAGCCTGTCGACCATGAAGCAGGAAGAGATGATCGCCTGGCAGCCTTACCGGGTGCGCAGAGGCGATACGCTCGAAAGTCTGGCCAGCCGCTATAAGGTCACGGTCAGTTCACTCAAGGGCAACAACAAGCTGGCGGGCAATCGCCTGAAAGTCGGTCAGTCACTGAGCATTCCGGTCAGGCCGGGGCTGGAAACCTCGCAGCCGGTGTTTGAAGCACTGGCCAGCAACGATAAACCGTCACGCACCCGCAGTTACAAGGTCCGCAGTGGTGACAATCTGACCACCATCGCTCAGGCCAACAAGGTCGACGTCGAAGACCTGCAACGCTGGAACAAGCTGTCCGGCAAAAAGCTCAGCGTCGGTCAGACCCTGGTCATGCAGGACACCACCAGCAAGAGTGCCGGCAAGGTCAGCAGCAAGGCCGTTGCCAGCGCCAGTGCAAAGGACGGTGACAAGAAGTCCATGCAGTACAAGATCCAGAAAGGCGACTCCATGTACCTGGTCGCCAAGCGCTTCAACGTCGAGATGCAACATCTCAAGCGCTGGAATCCACGCAGTGGACAAGCCCTCAAGCCCGGTCAGACCCTGACCGTCTACCTGCCGCATTGATGACGTCGGCCACTTGCCCTCGAATCAGCTCGGGGCGAGCGGCCTGCGCAGTCCTCGCAACACCCTCGCCTGTAGTCTTTTTCCTGCAAGGACAAGCTGTTACTGTTAGCGACCCGAAAGCCCAAGTCGCCTGGATCGTGATACGTCCCTTCCTGCTAATCGTCAGTCTGGCCTTGAGCTTCTGCGCCAATGCAGCCATAACCGAAAGCCATGGTTATGCGCAGTTTGGCGTCCTCAAGTACCCGGCCAGCTTTACTCATTTCGACTGGGTCAATCCCGAGGCGCCGAAAGGTGGCACCCTGAGAATGATGGCGTTCGGCACCTTCGATACGCTCAACCCTTACACCTTCAAGGGCAGCAGCCCGGTTTCGACCGGAAACTTCCTGCAGTACGGCGTCAACGAACTCAACGAACCCCTGATGGTCGGCACCGGCCAGTACGACCCGTCCGGTGATGAACCGACTTCCAGCTACGGGCTGATCGCCCAGTCAGTGGAATACAGCGAAAACCGCAGCTGGGTGGTGTTCAACCTGCGCCCGCAGGCGCGCTTTCATGACGGCAAGCCGATCACGGCTTACGACGTGGCGTTTTCCTACCGGACGCTGCTCAAGGACGGTCACCCGCAATACCGCACGGCCTTGCAGGAAGTGCAGCGCGTCGACATTCTTAACCGGCATCGCATCCGTTTTGTGTTCAAGCGCTCCGGCAACCCGCTGCTGATTTTGCGCCTGGGCGAAATGCCGGTGCTGCCCCAGCATTACTGGAAAGATCGCGATTTCAAAGCCACCACCTTTGAACCGCCACTGGGCAGTGGGCCGTATCGCATTACCCGCGTGCAGCCAGGACGCCAGCTGGTGTTCGAGCGCGTCAAGGATTACTGGGGCAAGGATTTGCCGGTCAATCGCGGCAAATACAATTTCGACCGGGTCGAGGTCGAGTTCTACCGCGACAGCGACGTCGCTTTCGAGGCGTTCAAGGCGGGCGAATTCGATATCTACATCGAGCATCAGGCCAAGAACTGGTCGACTGGCTACAACTTTCCCGCAGTCGCCAACGGTCAGGTGATCAAGGCACAAATCCCGCACCGTATACCGACGCAGACGCAAGGGCTGTTCATGAACACCCGGCGCGCCGCATTCGCCGATATCCGGGTGCGCGAAGCCCTGGGGCTGCTGTTCAACTTCGAATGGACCAACCGCACACTGTTCAGTGACGCGTATGACCGCTCGACCAGCTATTACCCCAACAGCGAGTTTTCCGCGACCGGCCTGCCGACCGGTGCGGAATGGCTGTTGCTGGCGCCTTACCGCGATCAACTGCCGGCCAGCCTGTTCACCCAGCCGTTCGCGCCGTCGAAGACCGATGGCGGCGGCATTCCGCGCGAAACCCTGCGCAAGGCCCTCAAACTGCTGAGCGATGCAGGCTGGACGCTCACCGACCACGGCTTGCTCAACGCTGACAAGCAGCCGCTGCGTTTCGAGATTCTGCTGGTCAATCCCAACCTTGAACGCATCCTGCAACCCTACATCGAAGACCTGCGCCGCATGGGCATCGATGCCGGCGTGCGCACCGTCGATCGCGCCCAGTACAAGCAGCGTCTGGACCGTTTCGACTTCGACATGATTCTCATGACCCTGCAACAGACGCTGAGCCCCGGCCTTGAGCAGTGGCAGTACTTCCACTCCAGCCAGGCCACGATCAGCGGCAGCAAGAACTATGCAGGTATTGCCAACCCGGTGGTCGATGCACTGCTGAACAAACTGCTGGCTGCACAGACCCGAGATGAACAAGTCGCCGCTGCACGGGCGCTGGACCGCGTGCTGCTGTCCCAGCACTACAGCATTCCCAACTGGTACCTGAACAATCACCGGCTTGCCTATCGCAACCGATTCGCCATGGTCACTACCCCGCCCTACACCCTGGGGCTGCGCGCGTGGTGGCTCAAGACTCTGGAGAAGCCCCGATGAACCGATTGCACTCTCTGTGCTCGCAGGCAGCCGCTCTGCTGCTGGCCAGCCTGGCCTGCGCGGTGCAGGCTGCGCCCCAGCATGCCGTGACGCTGTACGACGAAGCGCCGAAATACCCGGCCGACTTCAAGCATTTCGACTACGTGAACCCGGATGCGCCCAAGGGCGGCACCTTCCGGCAAGCCGGCTTCGGCGGCTTCGACAGCCTCAACCCGTTCATCAACAAAGGCGTGCCCGCGGACGACATCGGACTGATCTACGACACCCTGGCTCGTGCAAGCCTGGATGAACCCTTTAGTGAATACGGACTGGTCGCCGGCAAAATCGAGAAAGCGCCGGACAACAGTTGGGTGCGCTTCTATCTGCGGCCCGAAGCGCGCTTCCATGACGGCCACCCGATCCGCGCCGAAGATGTCGAATTCAGCTTCAAGACCCTGATGGAACATGGCTCGCCCATGTACAAGGGTTACTACGCCGACGTCGATCAGGTCACCGTTGAAGATCCGCTGCGTGTACTGTTCAAATTCAAGCACAAGGGCAGTCGGGAAATGCCGCTGATCCTTGGCCAGTTGCCGGTCCTGCCCAAGCACTTCTGGGCAGACCGTGATTTCAGCAAGGGCAACCTGGAATTTCCGCTGGGCAGCGGCCCGTACAAAGTGATCGATGTAAAAGCGGGCCGCTCGGTGCGCTACGAGCGGGTCAAGGACTACTGGGCCAAGGACCTGCCCATCAACAAGGGCTTCTACAACTTTGATGTCCTGACCACTGACTATTACCGCGACAACACGGTTGCACTGGAAGCAGGCAAGGCCGGTCAGTTCGATTACTGGCTGGAGACCAGCGCCAAGAACTGGGCAACGGCTTACGATACGCCCGCCATCAGGGAAGGCCGATTGATCAAGGAGGAACTGCCCAACGGCAATCCGACCGGCATGCAGGGTTTCGTTTTCAATTTGCGCAAACCGGTATTTCAGGATGTGCGAGTGCGCGAAGCACTGACCTTGCTGCTGGACTTCGAGTGGACCAACAAGCAGCTGTTCAATGGTGCCTACAGCCGCACCAAGAGTTATTTCGACAATTCGGAAATGGCCTCCAGCGGCCTGCCCTCCGCCGAAGAACTGAAAATCCTTGAACCGTTGCGCGGCAAGATTCCGGACCGGGTGTTCAGCGAACCCTTCCAGTTACCGGTCACCGACGGCAGCGGCATGATCCGCCCGCAACAGCGTCGCGCCTTTCAGCTGTTGCAGGAAGCAGGCTGGAAAGTGGTCAACGACAAGATGGTCGATGCCCAGGGCAACCCGGTGAAGCTGGAGTTCCTGATCGCCCAGACCGAGTTCGAGCGCATTCTGCTGCCCTACAAGCGCAACCTGAGCGATCTGGGCATCGAGCTGGTGATTCGCCGGGCCGACGTTTCGCAGTACATCAACCGCCTGCGGTCGCGGGACTACGACATGATTGTCAGCAGCTTTCCGCAATCCAGCTCGCCGGGCAACGAGCAGCGCGTGTACTTCGACTCCTCCAGCGCCGACAATCCGGGCAGTCGCAACGTGATGAGCCTGAAGGACCCGGCAGTCGATACGCTGGTGAACGGCCTGATCAATGCCGACTCCCGGGCCAGCCTGATCACCTACACCAAAGCGCTTGATCGGGTATTGCTGTGGGGTTTCTATATCGTTCCCAACTGGCACATCAAGACCTGGCGGGTGGCTTACTGGAACCACATAGACCACCCGAAAGCCAAGGCGCTGTCCGATATCGGCCTGATGACCTGGTGGGCAAAGCCGGACGTCAAGCCAGTGACGGCGACTCCATCAGCCTCTGATCAGGCCAAGCCTGCGAACGCGGAGCAATAACATGCTGGCTTATATTCTGCGACGGCTGCTGCTGATCATCCCGACCCTGTTCGGCATCCTGGTCATCAACTTCATCATCATCCAGGCGGCCCCCGGCGGCCCGGTGGAGCAGATGATCGCCAAGATCGAAGGCTTCGACGGTGCTACCAGCCGGATTGCCGGTGGCGGTGCAGAGGTCTCAGTGGCGGGCTCCAACTACCGTGGCGCGCAAGGCCTCGACCCGGCACTGATCAAGGAAATCGAACGCATGTACGGTTTCGACAAGTCGGCACCGGAACGTCTGTGGATCATGATCAAGAACTACGCCACGCTGGACTTCGGCGACAGCTTCTTTCGTGATGCCAAGGTCATCGACCTGATTGTCGAGAAGATGCCGGTGTCCATTTCCCTCGGGTTATGGAGCACGCTGATCATGTACCTGGTGTCGATCCCGCTGGGGATCGCCAAGGCTACCCGGCACGGCAGCCAGTTCGACGTCTGGACCAGCTCGGCGATCATCGTCGGCTATGCGATCCCGGCCTTCCTGTTTGCCATCCTGTTGATCGTGGTATTTGCCGGTGGCAGCTATTTCAACTGGTTCCCGCTGCGCGGCCTGACGTCCAACAACTATGACGAGTTGAGCACGCTGGGCAAGATCTTCGATTACTTCTGGCACCTGGTGCTGCCGGTAACCGCGCTGGTGATCGGCAACTTCGCCACCATGACCCTGCTGACCAAGAACAGTTTTCTCGATGAAATCAGCAAGCAGTATGTGACGACCGCCAAAGCCAAGGGCCTGAGCAACCACAAGGTGCTGTACGGCCATGTGTTCCGCAACGCCATGCTGCTGGTGATCGCCGGCTTCCCTTCGGCCTTCATCGGCATCTTCTTCACCGGCTCGCTGCTGGTGGAAGTGATCTTCTCGCTGGATGGCCTGGGCCTGATGAGTTTCGAAGCCGCTATCAACCGTGACTATCCGGTGGTGTTCGGCACGCTGTTCATCTTCACCCTGCTGGGGCTGGTGGTGAAGCTGATCGGTGACATCACCTACACCCTGGTTGACCCGCGCATCGACTTTGAAAGCAGGAAGCATTGATATGAAGCTATCCCCTCTCAATCGCCGCCGCTTCGAACGCTTCAAGGCCAACCGACGTGGCTGGTGGTCACTGTGGCTGTTCCTCATCCTGTTCGGCCTCAGCCTGGGCGCCGAACTGATCGCCAACGACAAGCCACTCGCCGTGCGCTACGACGGCAGCTGGTACTTCCCGGTGTTCGAGCGTTACCCGGAAACCACCTTTGGTGGCGAATTCCCGCTGGAAGCCAATTACAAGAGCCCGTACATCAAGGAACTGCTCGCGGCAAAGGATGGCTGGACCTTGTGGGCACCGATTCCGTTCAGCTACCAGAGCATCAACTACGACCTGAAAGTCCCGGCGCCTGCCCCGCCGTCGCGAGACAATCTGCTGGGCACTGACGATCAGGGCCGTGACGTGTTGGCGCGGGTCATCTACGGCTTCAGGATTTCCGTGCTGTTCGCCCTGACCCTGACCATCCTCAGCTCGATCATCGGAGTGATAGCCGGTGCCTTGCAGGGCTTTTACGGCGGCTGGGTCGATTTGCTGGGCCAGCGCTTTCTGGAAGTCTGGTCCGGCTTGCCGGTGCTCTACCTGCTGATCATTCTGGCCAGCTTCGTGCAGCCCAATTTCTGGTGGCTGCTGGGTATCATGCTGCTGTTTTCCTGGATGAGCCTGGTCGACGTGGTGCGCGCCGAGTTCCTGCGCGGCCGCAACCTGGAGTACGTACGCGCCGCACGGGCACTGGGCATGGAAAATGGCGCGATCATGTTCCGCCACATTCTGCCCAACGCGATGGTCTCGACCATGACTTTTCTGCCGTTCATTCTGACCGGCGCCATCGGCACGCTGACCGCTCTGGACTTCCTCGGCTTCGGCCTGCCGGCAGGCTCGCCTTCACTGGGCGAACTGGTGGCGCAGGGCAAATCCAATCTGCAAGCACCGTGGCTGGGCATCAGTGCCTTTGCGGTGCTGGCCATCATGCTGAGTCTGCTGGTGTTCATCGGCGAATCTGCCCGCGATGCATTCGACCCGAGGAAATAAGATGAACAATGACAATCTGATCGAAATCCGCGATCTGGCGGTCGAGTTCGTGACGGGCGAATCGCGGCAGCGCGTGGTCGAGAACATCAGCTTCGACATTCGCCGCGGCGAGACCCTGGCGCTGGTCGGTGAAAGCGGTTCGGGCAAATCCGTTACGGCGCATTCGATCCTGCGCCTGCTGCCCTACCCGATCGCCAGCCATCCGAGCGGCACCATCCGCTATGCTGGCGAAGACCTGCTGAAAGTCGAAGAGAAAAAACTGCGCTCGATTCGGGGCAACCGGATCGCCATGATCTTTCAGGAGCCGATGACCTCGCTGAATCCGCTGCACTCGGTGGAAAAACAGATCAACGAAGTGCTGGGCCTGCATAAAGGCCTGACCGGCAAGGCAGCCACTGAGCGCACGCTGGAGCTTCTCGATCTGGTCGGCATCCCCGAGCCACGCAAACGACTCAAAGCCCTGCCACACGAGCTGTCAGGTGGCCAGCGTCAGCGTGTAATGATCGCCATGGCCCTGGCCAACGAACCCGAGCTGTTGATCGCCGATGAACCGACCACCGCGCTGGATGTGACAGTCCAGCTGAAGATCCTGGAACTGCTCAAGCACTTGCAGGCGCGTCTGGGCATGGCACTGCTGCTGATCAGCCACGATTTGAACGTCGTCAGGCAAATAGCCAACCGCGTATGTGTCATGCAGCGCGGTTGCATCGTCGAACAGGCATCGTGCGAAGAATTGTTCCGTTCGCCGCAGCACCCGTACACCAAAGTTCTGCTCAGCGCAGAGCCCAGCGGCGGTCCTTCGACCAACCCGGCCGGTGCTCCGCTGCTTGAGGTCGAGGACCTGAAAGTCTGGTTCCCGATCAAAAAGGGCCTGCTCAAGCGCACCGTCGACCACGTCAAGGCAGTCGACGGTATTCGCTTCAGCCTGCCTCAGGGCCAGACACTGGGTATCGTGGGTGAAAGCGGCTCGGGCAAATCAACGCTGGGGCTGGCGATTCTCCGACTGATCGGCAGCCAGGGCACCATACGTTTCAAGGGCAACGCGCTAAACTCCCTGTCGCAACAGCAGATTCGTCCGTTGCGCAGGCAGATGCAGGTGGTTTTCCAGGACCCGTTCGGCAGTTTGAGTCCGCGCATGTCGGTGGGTGAAATCGTTGGCGAAGGCCTGCGTATCCACGACATGGGCACAGCTGCCGAGCAACAGACAGCGATTATCGAAGCGCTCAGGGAAGTAGGTCTGGACCCGGATACCCGGCACCGCTACCCCCATGAGTTCTCCGGTGGTCAACGTCAGCGGATCGCCATTGCCCGGGCACTGGTGTTGAAGCCGGAGCTGATACTGCTGGACGAGCCGACTTCGGCCCTCGACCGGACCGTGCAGCGCCAGGTAGTCGAGCTGCTTCGCTCGCTGCAAACCAAGTACAACCTGACGTATTTGTTCATCAGCCATGACCTGGCTGTCGTCAAAGCGCTGAGCCACCAGTTGATGGTGGTCAAGCAAGGCCAAGTGGTCGAACAGGGTGCAGCGCAGGAAATCTTCGCCGCACCGCAACATCCTTATACACAGCAGCTGCTGGAGGCCGCCTTTTTGGCGCCGGTAGCTGTCGATTAACCTGAAGAGGAACAACACATGGGTTTTCTCGCCGGTAAGCGCGTCCTGATCGTCGGTGTCGCCAGTAAACTGTCCATCGCATCCGGTATCGCCGCCGCCATGCATCGTGAAGGTGCAGAGCTTGCTTTCACCTACCAGAACGACAAACTCAAGGGTCGTGTCGAAGAGTTCGCCGCAGGCTGGGGTTCAGGCCCTGAGCTGTGCTTCCCTTGCGATGTCGCCAGCGACGAAGAGATCAACAAGGTCTTTGAAGCGCTGAGCAAGAAATGGGACGGCCTGGACGTGATCGTTCACTCGGTCGGCTTCGCTCCGGGCGACCAGCTCGATGGCGACTTCACCAACGCCACCACCCGTGAAGGCTTCCGCATTGCTCACGACATCAGCGCCTACAGCTTCGTGGCACTGGCCAAGGCCGGTCGCGAAATGATGAAAGGCCGCAATGGTAGCCTGCTGACCCTGTCGTACCTGGGCGCAGAGCGCACCATGCCTAACTACAACGTCATGGGCATGGCCAAGGCCAGCCTGGAAGCTGGCGTTCGTTACCTGGCTGGCAGCCTCGGCCCGGAAGGCACGCGCGTCAACGCTGTGTCGGCGGGTCCGATCCGCACCCTGGCCGCCTCGGGCATCAAGAACTTCCGCAAGATGCTGGCTGCCAACGAAGCGCAGACCCCTCTGCGCCGCAACGTCACTATCGACGAAGTCGGCAATGCCGGCGCGTTCCTGTGCTCTGACCTGGCGTCGGGCATCAGCGGTGAAATCATGTACGTCGACGGCGGTTTCAACACCACCGCGATGGGCAGCATGGACGAGTAAGCACGGCAAGAGCCGCTCCTCGCGAGCGGCATTTTCCTGCAGACAGTTTTCGTGCAAAAAAGAAGGCCGCTCAATGAGCGGCCTTCTTTTTGGGCGGGTTTCGAGCTTAGAACTTCTCGATCTTCGCCTTGCTTTCCAGCTGTGCACGGTACGCGGCGAAATCCTGCTGCCCCTCACGCGAGGAGAGGAAGCGACGGTACTGTGCCTTCTCGGCATCAGTCGGCGCAGCCGCCTGATTAACGCCATTGAGACGGACAATCACGAAGCTGCCATCCGATGCAGTGATGCTGGCGAATTCCGGCTTGTCCTTGCCAACAGGCTTGGGCATGCGGAACAGCGTCTGCAGCACTTGAGGATCAACCCCTTCCTGGCTGCGTGTCACCGCCTCCATCACTTTCCAGTCACGACCTTCCTGCTTGGCAGCCAATGGAATCTTGCCATCGCGCAGACCTGCCAGCAGCGCTTCGCCCTTGGCCTTGGCAGCCGCCGAAGCATGCTCCTTGACCAGTTGAGCGCGAATCGAGCCGGCAACGCTTTCAAGTGGCAGCTGCTGCGGTTGCAGATGCTCTTTGGAGCGCACCACAACTACAGTCTCCGGGTCCAGCTCCAGCGTGTTGCTGTTGGAACCTTCTTCAAGCACTTCCGGGCTGAATGCCGCCTGGATGACCGCACGGTTGGCAGTCAGACCTTCGCCGCCCTCACGGCCGAATGGCGCAGTGGTCTGAACCTTCAGACCCAGATCCTGAGCCGGCTGAGTCAGGTCGGAGGATTCAAAGGCTGAATCTTCCAGTTGCTTGGTCACTTCGACAAACTTCTGCTCGACCTGCTGCGACTTGAGATCAGTGGTCAGCTTGTCCTTGAGACTGGCGAAAGTCGGCACCGAAGGCGCTTCAACGCCCAGCAGCTTGATCAGATGCCAGCCGAAGTCGGTACGTACCGGCTGCGAAACCTGGTCCTTGTTCAACGCATACAGCGCGTCTTCAAAAGCCGGATCATAGACGCCCTTGCCTGCGTAGCCCAGGTCACCGCCCTTGTTCGACGAGCCAGGGTCCTGCGAGTATTCCTTGGCCAGCGCCGCAAAATCTTCACCCTTGGCCAGACGCTGTTGAATTTCTTCAATCTTCGCCTTGGCCTGCTCATCGTTCAGCTTGTCGTTCACTTCGATCAGAATGTGCGCTGCACGACGCTGTTCGGAGAGGTTGGCGATTTCTTTCTGATAAGCCGCCTGCAAGTCCTCGTCCTTGACTTGAACCTTGTCGAAGAAAGACGATTTCTTCAACTCGATGTAATCAAGCACGACCTGCTCAGGGCTCATGAACTCCTTGGCATGCTGGTCGTAGTGGGCCTTGACTTCATCGTCAGTCACTTTGACTGCCGACGGATCGGCTGGCAGGGTCAGCGAAGCGAAATCACGCGTCTGCTTTTCCAGACGGGCGAAGGCTTCAACCTGTGCGTCGGTGACGAAGGCACTGCCCGCAACACCCGCACGTACCTGACCAATGAGCATTTCCTGACCCAGCATCTGGCGGAACTGCAGACGGCTGTAACCGAGCTGACGAATCACCTGATCGAAACGGTCAGCACTGAATTTGCCATCGACCTGGAACTCAGGCGTCTGCAACAGCTGCTGATCCAGCGCTGCTTCGGAAAACGAGAATTTGGCGTCGGCTGCACCCTGCAGCAGCAGCTTGCGATCGATCAGGCCTTTGAGTGCCGAATCACGCAACAGCTTTTCATCCAGCATGGCAGGATCGAAATCCTTGCCCAGTTGCTGCGAGAGCTGCTGAGCCAACTGACGACGCTGCATGTCGACAGCCTGACTCAACTCATTCTGAGAAATGTCCTCGCCGTTGACTTCAGCTGCGTTCTGCTTGTTGCTGGTAGCGGTAAACAGCGCCTCAATGCCGGTGAAGGCCATCAAGGCGATGATGATTCCGATAATTGTCTTGGCAATCCAGCCTTGTGAATTGTCCCTGATGTTCTGCAGCATTTGCGTCCCCCAAAACGGTGGTACTGACTAACCAACCGCGGAGCGTGGGTAGAAAGCGGATAGAAGAAAGGCGCATCCGAGGATGCGCCTTCTCGTAACTTACGAAGCGGGAGGGCTCGAACCCTTCGGTGTTGCAACCGAATGCACCACCGCTCCGCTACTGGATCAGACCTGGTCCGACCCAGCGGGCAAAGGCATCGAGAGGCTTAGTTGACAGCTTCTTTGAGGGCTTTACCGGCTTTGAAACCTGGTTTTTTAGCAGCAGCGATTTCCAGCGTTTTACCGGTCTGAGGATTACGACCGATGCGAGCAGGACGATCAGTCACGGAGAACGTACCAAAGCCAACCAAAACAACCGAGTCGCCAGCCTTCAGAGCGCCAGTGACGGATTCGATCACTGCGTCCAGCGCGCGGCCAGCAGCAGCTTTCGGGATATCAGCAGATGCAGCGATAGCATCAATCAGTTCCGACTTGTTCACTCTAAGTCCCCTTATCTCTATTTTGAGTACGTTTCTAAGTTTTAGGTGTTAAGCAAAACGAGCGCAGGAAGGCTTGCCAGTGATTGCTTTAAAGAGCCGCTTTATAACAAGGGCTCTAAAAAGCTGTCAAGGAAGCCTGTCCAGTCTTAATGCGTGCTAATTCTGTCCTTAGAGTCAGTCTCGCGTTTTTCGTCCTTTGCGACCAGATCGGTAGCTGTATCCGGCAACGGCTCCGGCGCGTATTGCAGCGCAATTTGCAGGACTTCGTCAATCCATTTAACGGGCTTGATCTGCAGATCCTGTTTGATGTTGTCAGGAATCTCCTTCAAATCACGCACATTCTCTTCCGGAATGATCACTGTCTTGATGCCGCCGCGATGCGCCGCGAGCAGTTTTTCCTTCAAACCACCAATCGCCAGCACTTGTCCGCGCAGGGTGATTTCACCGGTCATCGCCACATCCGCACGCACCGGAATCTGTGTGAGTGCCGATACAAGAGCAGTACACATGCCCACGCCTGCGCTTGGACCGTCCTTCGGAGTTGCCCCTTCAGGCATGTGAATATGCGTGTCGTGTTTCTCGTGGAAATCCGCTGGAATGCCCAGGCTACGGGCCCTGCTGCGCACCACGGTCTGTGCAGCGGTGATGGATTCGACCATCACATCGCCCAGCGAACCGGTCTTGATCAACTGCCCTTTGCCCGGCACAACGGCGGCTTCGATGGTCAGCAACTCACCGCCCACCTGCGTCCACGCCAGCCCGGTTACCTGACCGATCTGATCCTGCTGCTCGGCGAGGCCGTAGCGGAATTTACGCACACCCAGGAAGTGCTCAAGCATCTCCGCCGTGACGTGCACGGAGAAACGTTTTTCCATCGTGTGTTCTTTGACTGCCTTGCGGCAAACCTTGGCAATCTGCCGCTCCAGTCCGCGCACGCCCGCTTCACGGGTGTAATAACGGATGATGTCGCGGATCGCTTCCTCGTCGAATTGAATCTCGCCTTTCTTCAGGCCGTTAGCCTGAATCTGCTTGGGCGAGAGGTATTTGACGGCGATGTTGATCTTTTCGTCTTCGGTGTAGCCCGGCAAGCGAATGACTTCCATCCGGTCCAGCAACGCCGGCGGGATGTTCATCGAGTTCGAGGTGCAGAGAAACATCACGTCCGAGAGGTCGTAGTCGACTTCCAGGTAGTGATCGTTGAAATTATGGTTCTGCTCGGGATCAAGCACCTCAAGCAGCGCCGAAGCAGGATCGCCACGCATGTCGCTGCCCATCTTGTCGATTTCATCGAGCAGGAACAGCGGGTTGCGAACGCCCACCTTTGTCATCTTTTGAATCAATCTTCCTGGCATCGAACCGATATAAGTTCGACGATGACCCCGAATCTCGGCTTCATCGCGCACGCCACCGAGTGCCATACGTACAAACTTGCGATTGGTCGCACTGGCAATCGACTCTGCCAGAGAGGTTTTACCCACACCGGGCGGCCCTACCAGGCACAACACAGGACCGCGAATTTTCTTCACGCGCTTCTGCACAGCGAGGTATTCGAGGATACGTTCCTTGACCTCGTCAAGACCGTAATGGTCAGCGTCGAGAATCGCCTCAGCACGCGCCAGGTCCAGACGCACTTTGCTCTGTGCCTTCCACGGCACCTGAACCAGCCAGTCGATGTAAGTGCGCACCACGGTCGCTTCGGCAGACATCGGCGACATCTGCTTGAGCTTGTTCAGCTCGGCAGTGGCCTTGGCCAGCGCGTCTTTTGGCAGCCCGGCCGCATCGATGCGCTTTTTCAGCTCTTCGATTTCGTTGTGGCCTTCGTCGCCATCGCCCAGTTCTTTCTGAATGGCCTTCATCTGCTCATTCAGGTAGTACTCGCGCTGGCTGCGTTCCATTTGCTTTTTGACGCGACCGCGAATGCGTTTTTCGACCTGCAACAGATCGATTTCAGCGTCCAGCAGGGCCAGCACGTGCTCGACACGGGCCGACAGGTCGATAATCTCGAGTATTTCCTGCTTCTGCTCGATCTTGAGCGCCATGTGCGCTGCCATGGTGTCTACCAGGCGACCAGGCTCATCGATGCTGTTAAGCGACGACAGGACTTCTGCAGGGACCTTCTTGCCCAACTGCACGTACTGCTCGAACTGAGCCAGCAGGCTGCGCACAAAGACTTCGGACTCACGATCCGGCGCGTCGACTTCGTCGATCAGCGCTACGTCGGCACGGTAATGGCCATCGACTTCGATGAAGCGCTCAACCGAGCCGCGCTGCTCACCCTCGACCAGCACCTTGACCGTGCCATCAGGCAGCTTGAGCAACTGCAGGACAGTCGCAATTGTTCCTACGCTGTACAACGCCTTTTCGTCAGGATCGTCGTCAGCCGGGTTTCTTTGCGCAAGCAGCAGGATCTGCTTGTCGCCTGTCATCGCTGCTTCAAGGGCTTCGATAGACTTCTCGCGCCCCACGAACAGCGGGATAACCATATGCGGATACACCACGACATCACGCAATGGCAAAAGAGGCAATTCAATAGTGGTCTTCATGATTTCGCCTCTACAGCGGCCAATCGGCCGGGACAGATGGAATTAGCTTGAAGCCAAGATGGGGGTAGTGTTCAAAAAAAACAAGCTCTAGTGAAACGCCCCGCCAAGATCAGATTCTTCATACAAGACGAATGAACTGACTGAAAATGCAAAAGGGGACCTCAAGGGCCCCCTTTCGTGTCACTTCACACGCAAACGCACAACTGTGGTTTACGCGTCAGGAGCTACCTTGGCAGGCGGCTCGCTGTTCTCGTAGATCAGCAACGGCTTGGACGTTCCGTCGATAACGCTTTCGTCGATCACCACCTTGCTCACATCGCTTTGCGACGGGATCTCGTACATGGTGTCGAGCAGCACGCCTTCGAGAATCGAACGCAGACCACGGGCACCGGTCTTGCGCTCCAGCGCACGACGGGCAACCGATTTCAGCGCGTCGGTGCGGAACTCGAGGTCCACGCCTTCCATCTCGAACAGCTTGGCGTACTGCTTGGTCAGCGCGTTCTTCGGCTCGGTGAGGATCTGGATCAGAGCAGCCTCATCCAGTTCGTCTAGCGTGGCGAGCACCGGCAGACGGCCCACGAATTCCGGGATCAGACCGAACTTGACCAGATCGTCAGGCTCGACTTCACGCAGGGATTCGCCCACCTTCTTGCCCTCCTCCTTGCTGCGTACTTCGGCGTTGAAGCCGATGCCGCCACGGGTGGAACGGTTCTGAATGACCTTTTCCAGGCCCGAGAAGGCACCACCGCAAATAAAGAGGATGTTACGCGTGTCCACCTGCAGGAATTCCTGCTGTGGATGCTTGCGCCCGCCCTGAGGCGGAACGGAAGCCACGGTGCCCTCGATCAGTTTCAGCAAGGCTTGTTGCACGCCTTCGCCGGACACGTCACGAGTAATCGAAGGGTTGTCGGATTTGCGCGAAATCTTGTCGATTTCATCGATGTAGACAATACCCATCTGGGCCTTCTCGACATCGTAATCACATTTCTGCAACAGCTTCTGGATAATGTTTTCGACGTCCTCACCCACGTAACCGGCTTCGGTCAGGGTGGTGGCGTCAGCGATGGTGAACGGGACATTGAGCAGGCGAGCCAGCGTTTCGGCCAGCAGCGTCTTGCCGGAACCCGTCGGGCCGATGAGCAGGATGTTGCTCTTGCCCAGCTCGACATCGTCGTTTTTCTTGTCACGCTGGTTCAGGCGCTTGTAGTGGTTGTACACCGCTACCGCGAGAACCTTTTTGGCACGTTCCTGACCGATGACGTACTGGTCAAGGATGCCGCTGATTTCTTTAGGCGAAGGCAATTTATGCGCGCTGCTTTCTGCCTGTGCTTCCTGCACCTCCTCGCGGATGATGTCATTGCACAGGTCGACGCACTCGTCGCAGATAAAGACCGAGGGGCCGGCAATCAATTTGCGCACTTCATGCTGGCTTTTGCCACAGAAGGAGCAATAGAGCAATTTGCCGTTGTCCTCGCCGTTGCGGGTGTCAGTCATTCGATCGATCCAATCCGGTAGGCTTGCAACACAAGATGAAGGCTATTGCGGGCTTTTTCAAGTCCGCAGGCGGTCGGTTATGCCGACCCCCTACATTTTGAGCCGCTTAGGCAGGCATTTGACGCTTGTTGATCACAGAATCGATCAGGCCATATTCAGCCGCACGCTCTGCGCTCATGAAGTTGTCACGCTCGGTGTCACGCTCGATGGTTTCGAGGCTCTGGCCGGTGTGATGCGCCAGCAACGAGTTAAGACGGTGACGGATGTGCAGGATTTCCTTGGCATGGATGTCGATGTCCGACGCCTGACCCTGGAAACCGCCCAGCGGCTGGTGAATCATCATCCGCGAGTTGGGCAGGCAATGACGCTTGCCTTCTGCACCACCTGCCAGCAGGAATGCACCCATGCTGCACGCCTGACCGATACAGATGGTCGAAACGTCGGGCTTGATGAACTGCATGGTGTCGTAGATCGACATGCCTGCAGTCACCGAACCGCCCGGTGAGTTGATGTAAAGATGGATATCCTTGTCCGGGTTTTCCGCTTCAAGGAAAAGCAGTTGCGCCGCGATAAGGTTGGCCATGTAGTCCTCTACCGGACCAACCATAAAGATGACTCGCTCCTTGAGAAGGCGCGAATAGATGTCATAGGCGCGTTCGCCACGGGCGGACTGCTCGATAACCATCGGGACCAGGCCGCCAGCGGCCTGGATGTCAGAGTTCTGCTGAATATAAGAATTGCGGGACATGTCCTGCATTCACTCCCAAATAGTCGAGTCTTGAATACGCACAAGCCAGCGCGAAGGCTGGCTTGTGGGTGTTTTCGCACGAAAAGAGAAATCAGTCGGCTTTTGGAGCTTCCACCGGCTTGACAGCTTCTTCGTAGGAGACCGATTTGTCGGTCACGCTAGCTTTCTGCAAAACAGTATCTACAACTTGCTCTTCAAGCACAACAGAACGTACTTCGTTCATTTGCTGCTCGTTCTTGTAGTACCAGGCCACAACCTGCTCCGGCTCCTGATAAGCGGACGCCATTTCCTGGATCATCTCACGCACGCGAGCGTCATCAGGCTTGAGGTCGAACTGCTTGACCACCTCGGCAACGATCAGGCCCAGCTCGACGCGACGCTTGGCTTGTTCTTCGAACAGCTCGGCCGGCAGCTGGTCAGGCTTGATGTTGCCACCAAACTGCTGAACAGCCTGAACGCGCAGACGATTGACTTCGTTTTCCAGCAGCGCTTTAGGCACTTCGATCGGGTTGGCGGCCAGCAGACCGTCCATCACCTGATTCTTGACCTTGGATTTGATCGCCTGACGCAGCTCGCGCTCCATGTTCTTGCGAACTTCGGTGCGGAAGCCTTCGATGCCGGTTTCCTTGATACCGAACTGCTTGAAGAACTCTTCGTTCAGCTCAGGCAGCTTTGGCTCGGAAACGGTATTGACCGTCACGGTGAACTCGGCGGCTTTACCAGCCAGTTCGAGGTTCTGATAGTCCTCCGGGAAGGTCACGTTCAGCACGCGCTCTTCACCGGCCTTGGCGCCAACCAGCCCGTCTTCGAAGCCTGGGATCATGCGGCCGGAACCCAGAACCAGCTGGGTAGCGGTGGCAGAACCGCCAGCGAAGACTTCGCCGTCGACCTTGCCCACGAAATCGATGTTCAACTGGTCTTCGTTCTGGGCGGCGCGATCGGTCACCTCAAAACGGACGTTCTGCTTGCGCAGCACTTCCAGCATGTTGTCCAGGTCGCTGTCAGCCACATCGGCGGACAGACGCTCTACCGTGATGGTCTCGAAACCGGCAACGGTGAATTCCGGGAATACTTCAAAAGTAGCCACGTATTCCAGATCTTTGCCCTTTTCAAAGGACTTGGGCTCTACAGCAGGAGCACCGGCCGGGTTCAGCTTCTGCTCAACCACAGCTTCGTAAAAGGTAGCCTGAATCAGATCGCCCAGCGCTTCCTGACGTGCGCCGTCTTCGTAACGCTGACGGATCACGCTCATAGGCACCTTGCCTGGGCGGAAGCCCGGGATCTTGGCTTTACGCGCGGTCTGCTGCAGACGCTTGTTGACTTCAGTCTCGATGCGTTCGGCGGGCACGCCAATGGTCATGCGGCGCTCAAGAGCGGAAGTGTTTTCAACAGAAACTTGCATGGATATTCCTCGTTGCACAGACGTTAGCCGGCCGTTTCCGACCCCAGAATCAAGGGCATGCATTCTAGTGGGTCATACTCAAGAAGTCACCCTACTGAAAAAGGGCGGATTTATAGGACGAAAGCGGAGCGCAGCGGCGCAAGGAAGAACAGCGCCTTGCACCCTCGGCGACGCGTCTGGCACGGCTTCTATATAAAGAAGCATCAGCACCGGAGACGACCGACCCCGTCCATGTAGCGCGCCCCACTCGACCGACGGCGAAAAGGCCAGTCGACCAGCGAGACGGTAAAGCGAATACGCTGAAACAAAAAAACCGCTCGAGGCGGCTCCTTTCTCGCGACCCGAGCGCTCACTCGACGTCACATGTGTCATGGCGAACGGAGAGTACAAAACGAAATCTCCAGACACCTGCCACGCCAGGCTCCAGCCTTGACACCTGAAATCAATGCACTTTTTGATGCGCTGATTCAAAGGCGCCAGGCAGCTTCCAGCCTGATTCAACCCGGCGCGCATCGTACACAACGTGGCGGTGACGCGCCACCCATTGCAAGCATTTGACGGGGCTGACAATTTCTTATGCAAATAAGTCCTTTGTTCAGTTGCCAGAAGGTGTGTACCGAATACGACGCCGATGTGTAATCGAATGCCACCTCCAACCAGAGAAATCGTCTGTGCCTGCCAGGTTTTACACACGCCAAACGCAGCGATAGAAGCACCGCGCACTGCAGAAAGGAACGGCAACATCCCAGAACAGAGCGCCTGGCCGAATACTCCTGCATGGGGGAAAAGGAAGCGCCGGGGACTTCTTGCACTCAAGGCGGCGCCTTGTACGGCACTGTCAACCGCTACATAATCCGCCCAGATTCCAGTAGCAAGGACAAAGACCCGCGCGATCGGCGAGTCGTAAAATTTCGCGCTGCGTCGATAGCAGGGTAGAGCGTTAAATATTCAACAAATCAATGCCCTACACACATTGATACCTCTCAGGAAAAACCATGTACAAGATGATTGCTGCATTCAGTTTTCTGGCTATAGCTTCAGCAACAATGACCGGGTGCAATGATAAAGAAGGAAGCCAGGGAAGCGCAGCAACCACCAAGACTACTTATTACTCATCAGACAAATGCTTTATTGACACGATCTCCGGAAAGACAGGAGCGAGTATTTATGTACCGCGAGGCGTCGCCGTGTTCAACGGTTGGGCGATCGACACTGCCAACCAGGAGGCCCCAAAGGAAATGAGACTTCGCCTGACTGGCTACAAGGGAACTCCTGCCATATTCAAGAACCCCGCCATCGTTGATCGCATTGACCTGGTAAAGACCTATAACAATGAAAAACTCTTGAAATCAGGCTTTTCGTTCACGGCAGATTTATCCTCGATGGAATCCGGCGGTTACAGCGTAGTCATCGAGATCCCTGGAGCGAACTCGTCTCTCCTGTGCCAGGCCAAGGTATTGCTGGTTATTGAATAATCAGAAAAACCGCTTCCAGCCTTGAGACACCAGCACATCGCGGCGTGAGCAGGAGCATCCTGCTCGCGACGCTGCCGCTCAAAAATCTTCAAATCACCGAAATACAAAACCCGGGGCAACAAAAAGCCCGCACTAGGCGGGCTTCTTTTGGCTTTCGCGGCGCTCAATGCAACCCGGCGAAAGTACATCTGGTGCGGACGGAGAGACTCGAACTCTCACACCTTGCGGCGCTGGAACCTAAATCCAGTGTGTCTACCAATTCCACCACATCCGCATTTCAAACTGTTAAAGCAAAGGCGCCAGACTATGAATCTGGCGCCCTTCTTAATATGGGGTGGACGATGGGGTTCGAACCCACGACCGCAGGAGTCACAATCCTGTGCTCTACCAACTGAGCTACGCCCACCATATTGCGCGTGACGGTATATCTTACTTGCTGTGCCAAAGCTGCCTTGAATGGCGCACCCGGCAGGACTCGAACCTGCGACCATCCGCTTAGAAGGCGGATGCTCTATCCAGCTGAGCTACGGGCACTTATATAATTTGTATTCTTGCGAGAACAAACTAAAAGGCTTTCAATCACACCGAGCTGATTTGCAACTCTGCCTGACCGAATCAACCAGTGCTAGCTTAACCAGTGCTGGGCTCTGCCCGGCAAGTGCGACGAATCTTATAGACGGCCCCTGGGGTCGTCAACCTTTTTTTGAAAAAAATTCAGCTAGATAAAGGAGTTAGCTGAATATCCAGTGCATGCGCCTTTGCCCTCGCGCCATGTCATGCGAGAATGCGCGCTCATTTTATTTCCTCTCGATGGTTAATCACGCGTCATGACTGCAAAACTAATCGACGGCAAAGCGATCGCCGCCAGCCTGCGCCAGCAGATCGCCAAACGTGTCGCCGAACGTAGCCAGCAAGGCTTGCGTACGCCGGGCCTCGCGGTGATTCTGGTGGGCAGCGACCCCGCCTCCCAGGTTTACGTTTCGCACAAGCGCAAGGACTGCGAGGAAGTCGGCTTTATCTCCCAGGCTTATGACTTGCCCGCCGACACCACCCAGATTGCGTTGACCGAGCTGATCGACCGTCTCAATGAAGACGCCGCTGTCGACGGTATCCTGCTGCAACTGCCATTGCCGGCCCATCTGGACGCCTCGCTGCTATTGGAGCGCATTCGCCCGGACAAGGATGTGGACGGTTTCCATCCGTATAACGTCGGCCGTCTGGCCCAGCGCATTCCGCTGCTGCGTCCGTGTACGCCGAAAGGCATCATGACCCTGCTGGAAAGCACCGGCGTCGACCTGTACGGGCTGGACGCTGTCGTCGTTGGCGCATCCAATATCGTTGGCCGCCCGATGGCCATGGAGTTGCTACTGGCGGGCTGCACCGTCACGGTCACCCACCGCTTCACCAAGGATCTGGCCGGCCATGTGGGCCGTGCCGATCTGGTGGTGGTTGCCGCTGGCAAGCCGGGCCTGGTCAAAGGTGAATGGATCAAGCCAGGCGCTATCGTGATCGATGTCGGTATCAATCGTCAGGACGATGGCAAGCTGGTGGGCGACGTGGTGTATGACACCGCCCTGCCCCGCGCTGGCTGGATCACTCCGGTTCCAGGCGGCGTAGGCCCGATGACCCGCGCATGCCTGCTGGAGAACACGCTGTATGCGGCAGAAACCCTGCACGACTGATCGGCCTGTTCCGCTCCCATAAAAAACGGCACCTGAGGGTGCCGTTTTTTTATTCCCGAAAAGACTTACTTCTTGGCCGCTTCCCAGCTTTTCAGCAGGTCAGAGTAGGCGATGGTTTCACCCTTCGGCTTCTCGTTAGCCAGCTTGCGTTGCGGAGCGAGGAACTTGCCACCGCTCTGCTCGGCCTTGGAGTACCACTCTTCTGCCGACGTCTCGGGATTCATCTTCGGCGCACACTTGCTGGCGTCCTGAACCTTGGAACGCTCGATGCGCGTCATGATTGCATCCTGATCCTTGGCCAGACCGTCCAGCGCCTGCTGGGCGGTTTTCTCGCCGGTCACCGCCTCGGCTACGTGGCTCCACCACAGTTGTGCCAGTTTCGGATAGTCAGGCACGTTGGTGCCGGTAGGCGACCATTGAACGCGGGCCGGGCTGCGATAGAACTCCACCAGACCACCGAGTTTAGGCGCCAGCGCGGTCATCTCCTTGGAGTTGATGTCCGACTCGCGAATCGGCGTCAGGCCGACGATGGTTTTCTTCAACGAAACACTTTTCGAGGTCACGAACTGTGCGTACAGCCAGGCTGCCAGACGTTTTTTCTCGTCGGAGGACTTGAGGAAAGTCCACGAACCTACGTCCTGATAGCCGAGCTTCATGCCTTCTTTCCAGTACGGACCTTTTGGCGAAGGTGCCATGCGCCACTTCGGCGTGCCGTCGGCGTTCATGACCGGCAGACCCGGCTTGGTCATGTCAGCGGTAAAGGCGGTGTACCAGAAGATCTGCTGCGCCACGTTACCCTGGGACGGCACCGGACCGGACTCGGAGAACGTCATGCCCGCAGCCTCTGGCGGTGCATAGGCCTTCAGCCAGTCGATGTATTTTTGGGTCGCGAAGACCGCAGCCGGCCCGTTGGTATCGCCACCACGGGTAATGCTGGAACCGACCGGATGGCAGTCCTCGACACGGATGCCCCATTCGTCCACTGGCAAGCCGTTAGGCAAGCCCTTGTCGCCACTGCCGGCCATGGAGAACCAGGCGTCGGTGAAACGCCAGCCCAGCGAGGGGTCCTTCTTGCCATAGTCCATGTGGCCAAAGACTTTCTTGCCGTCGATTTCCTTGACGTCTTCGCTGAAGAACTTGGCGATGTCTTCATACGCCGACCAGTTGACCGGGACGCCCAGCTCGTAGCCGTATTTGTCCTTGAATTTCTTTTTCAGATCAGGACGTTCGAACCAGTCGGCACGGAACCAGTACAGGTTGGCAAACTGTTGGTCGGGCAGTTGATACAGTTTGCCGTCAGGTGCGGTAGTAAACGAAGTACCGATGAAGTCTTTCAGGTCCAGCGTTGGCGAAGTGACTTTACTGCCTTCCGGGCTGGCCATCAGGTCAGTCAGGGACATGGCCTTGCCGTAGCGAAAGTGCGTGCCGATCAGGTCCGAGTCATTGACCCAGCCGTCGTAGATACTCTTGTCAGACTGCATGGCCGTTTGCAGCTTCTCGATGACATCACCTTCCTGCAGCAAGTCATGAGTGACTTTGATACCGGTGATTTCAGTGAACGCCTTGGCCAGGGTTTTTGACTCGTATTCATGGGTGGTCAGGGTTTCCGACACCACCTTGATGTCCATGCCCCGGAACGGTTCTGCCGCCTTGATGAACCACTCCAGTTCTTTCAACTGCTCGGCATCGGAAAGCGTGCTCGGCTTGAACTCGCTCGCCGCCCACTTCTTCGCCGCATCCTCGTACTGATCTGCCCATGCCGACACACTCAAACCGCTGAGCATGATCATGGTTGCCAGCGTCACGCTATGTTGCAGCTTGTTTTTCTTATTGAACATAGTCATCTCCAGTGTTGCTTTTATGTAGTCCCGCTTTTCGAATACTGCCGACCGGATCACCCTGGCAATCGCGTCCGGCCGCCCTCTAACCCCAACGCATCACCACCAACAACCACACCAGGGAGATCCCTGAGGCGATCCATATATTCCAGTCAGTCGCGCCGATCACCAGCAGGTGCAGGTACGCGCTGCCCAGAAGCCCGATGAACAAACGGTCGCCACGCGTGGTGACAATCGGTAGAAAACCACGGCGCTCGATACTCGCCGAGCGCAGCTCCCATACGGTCATGCCCAACAGCAACAACCCGATACTGATGAAGAAAGCCGCCGTTGGCAGTGTCCAGGACATCCACTCCATTTTCTCGACTCCTCAGACACGGCCAAGGGCAAAGCCCTTGACCACGTGATTGCGAACGAACCAGATCACCAGCATGCCCGGCAGGATAGTCAGTACTCCCGCCGCTGCCAGCACACCCCAGTCGATACCCGATGCCGACACCGTGCGCGTCATCACCGCCGCAATCGGCTTGGCGTTGACCGACGTCAGGGTGCGCGCCAGCAACAACTCGACCCAGGAAAACATGAAGCAGAAAAATGCAGTAACACCTATTCCCGAGCCAATCAGCGGAATGAAAATCTTCACGAAGAACTTGGGAAAGCTGTAACCGTCGATGTAGGCCGTTTCGTCGATTTCCTTGGGAACACCGGACATGAAGCCCTCCAGAATCCACACCGCCAGCGGGACGTTGAACAGACAGTGCGCCAGCGCTACGGCGATGTGCGTGTCGAACAGCCCGATGGACGAGTACAGCTGGAAAAACGGCAGCAGGAACACAGCCGGTGGTGCCATGCGATTGGTCAATAACCAGAAGAACAGGTGCTTGTCGCCGAGGAAACGATAGCGTGAAAACGCATAAGCTGCCGGTAGCGCGACGCTCAGCGAAATCACGGTATTCAAGCACACGTAGTACAGCGAATTAAGATAGCCGCTGTACCAGCTCTCGTCGGTGAAAATCACCTTGTAGTTGGCCAGGGTAAAATCCTGCGGCCACAGCGTCAGTCCGCCGAGAATCTCGGTATTGGTCTTGAACGACATGTTGACCAGCCAGTAGATCGGCACCAGCAGGAACAGCAGATAAATCCATAGCGGTATGATTTTGCGCAGACTCATGACCAGGCCCTCAATTCTTTTCGCCGTGGGTCATGGCGGTGTAGAACACCCATGACACCAACAGAATGATCAGGAAGTACACCAGCGAAAATGCCGCCGCTGGCCCGAGGTCGAACTGGCCGAGCGCCATGGTCGTCAGCGTCTGACTGAGGAAGGTCGTCGAGTTGCCCGGACCACCTCCCGTCAGCACGAACGGCTCGGTGTAGATCATGAAGCTGTCCATGAAGCGCAGCATCACCGCGATCAGCAGCACGCTCTTCATCTTCGGCAACTGGATGTGTCGGAAGATCGCCCAGCCGGACGCACGATCGATACGCGCGGCCTGGTAATACACATCAGGGATAGCCCGCAGCCCCGAATAGCAGAGCAGCGCCACCAGCGAAGTCCAGTGCCAGACGTCGATGATCAACACCGTCACCCAGGCATCCGAGGCATTCGCCGCGTAGTTGTAGTTGATACCCAGCACGTTGTTCAGCGTGTACCCCAGCAGCCCGATATCGCCCCGGCCGAATATCTGCCAGATGGTGCCGACCACGTTCCAGGGGATCAGCAGCGGAATGGTCATCACGATCAGGCACAACGACGACCAGCGACCCTTGGTGGGCATAGTCAGGGCGATCGCAATGCCCAACGGGATTTCGATCAGCAGCACGCAACCCGAGTAAATGAACTGGCGCAGCAGCGAGTCGTGCAGACGCGGGTCCTGCAAAACCTGCCTGAACCAGTCGGTGCCGACGAAGTAGCGGCTGGACTGGTCGAAGATGTCCTGCACCGAATAGTTGACCACGGTCATCATCGGGATAATGGCGCTGAAGGCCACCAGCAGAAACACCGGCATCACCAGCCACCAGGCCTTGTTGTTCTGCACCTTACGCATGGGGCACCTCACTCACAGGAGCGGCTTCAAGCAGGTAATCGTCGGCATACAGCATCAGCCATTGCCCGGGAAAACTGATCCAGGCCTGACCTTGCGGCACCGGTTTGTCTTCCTGAAGGCGCACTTTCAACAGTTGTCCGGCCAGTTTCAGGGTGATGATCTTGTAGGTGCCGAGGTCTTCCACGTAGGTGACATCGGCGCACATCGCTTCGTCGTAAGGCCCGTCCCAGACGTGCACGAACTCTGGACGAATACCCACTTTCAGACTTTTCCACGAGGTACTGGCGAGCTTGTCCTGCAACGACTCAGGCAGCGGCAAGTGAATGTCGGCAAAACCGACTCCGCCCGGTTGAGGCGTGACGTCGATCAGATTCATGCCGGGGCTGCCAATGAAATAGCCGACAAACGTGTGGGAAGGCTTTTCAAACAGCTCACGGGGCGTGCCGAATTGCACGATCTGTCCGCCGTACATCACCGCAATCTTGTCGGCGAAGGTCGACGCCTCCAGCTGATCGTGGGTGACGTAGACCATGGTGATGTTGAATTGCTCGTGAATCTGCTTGAGCTTGCGGCGCAGCTTCCACTTCAGGTGGGGGTCAATAACCGTCAGCGGCTCATCGAAGAGAATCGCTGAAACGTCGTCGCGCACCAGCCCGCGCCCCATGGACACCTTCTGCTTCTCGTCCGCCGAGAGGTTGCGCGCTTTCTTTTTCAGCAGCGGCTGCAAGTCCAGCACGTCGGCGATTTCGTTGACCTTGGTGAGAATCCTTGCCTCGTCCATGCCCTGGTTGCGTAGCGGGAAAGCCAGGTTATCGAACACGGTCATGGTGTCGTAGATCACCGGAAACTGAAAAACCTGGGCGATGTTGCGGCGCTCGGGGGGCAGTTCGTTGACCACTTTGGAATCGAACAGCACTTGTCCTTGAGACGGACTGAGCAAGCCGGAAATGATATTGAGCAAGGTCGATTTGCCGCAGCCGGACGGCCCGAGCAGCGCATAAGCGCCGCCCTGCTCCCAGACATGGCTCATTTCCCGAATCGCATAATCGTCCGGACCGGGTTTGGCGCTGTAGCTGTGCGCCAGGTTCTGCAAGCGGATCTCGGCCATCAGGCAACCCTCGCCATGCGCAGGCCCGGTGCCTGAATCAGGCCGCCCTGCTGATCGAATACGAATAATTTGTGAGTCGGGATGTACACCCGGATCGGCGCGTCAACATCGTAGGCATGCACCCCCGGCAAATGCAGGACCAGGGAGAACAGCTCGTTGCGCACATGCAGGAAGGTTTCCGAGCCGCTGATTTCCGCCAGCTCGACAGTGACCGCCAGTTCCAGGTCGTCGTCGTTGGAAGGCACCAGGCTCAGGTGACTGGGGCGCACGCCGAAGCGGTAGTCCCCATCGCCAACTGCGCGCAGGTCGACGTTGAGCGGGAAATGCACAAAGTTGGCGAAACTGACCTCATTGCCTTCGATACGCCCAGGCATCAGGTTGATCGGCGGCTCGGAGAACAGTTCGGCGGCGAGCACCGTGGCCGGCCGGTGGTAGACCTCAGGGGTCTTGCCGCTCTGCACTACCCGTCCTTCATGCAGGATGGTGGTGGTCCCGCCCAGCGCCAGCGCTTCATTGGGCTCAGTGGTGGCATAAATCGCGATGGTATGACGGGCCGCAAACAGCTCGCGCATTTCCTGACGCAGCTCTTCACGCAGCTTGTAGTCAAGGTTGACCAGCGGCTCGTCGAACAGAATCAGCTCGGCGTCCTTGACCAGTGCTCTGGCCATTGCCGTGCGCTGTTGCTGCCCGCCGGACAATTCAAGTGGATGGCGTTGCAGGAATTTTTCGATGCGCAGCATCTTCGCGGTTTCCTGCACGCGGCTGTGGATGACCTCTTTGGAAAGGCCGGCCTGACGCAGGGGCGATGCGATGTTTTCAAACACCGTCATGCTGGGGTAATTAATGAACTGCTGATAGACCATCGAGACGTTGCGCAGACGAACCGGTCGTTGCGTGACATCGACCCCGTTCATCAGGACGCGCCCGGTATCGGGCTTGTCCAGCCCGGCCATCAGGCGCATCAGGCTGGTCTTGCCGGACAGGGTTCGCCCGAGCAAAACGTTGAATGATCCCGGCTCAAAGCTCAAGGAAGCGTCGTCGATCCAGATCTGGCCATCGACTGCGCGACTGACATGCTCCAGCGTGAGTGACATGGCGTGCCCTTTTGTTGTTTTTTTCTTAAGGGTGAATGCGTGACTGATTACAGATAGCGACATTCGTGCCAGATCATTGATATTCGAGCCAAGGCCCGAAACAGAGCGTTCGCCCGTATTCAGGGGCTGAACGCCATTTCACAGTTGAACAAAAATGAACAGTAAGTAATGAACAACTGAACAAAATGAACATTGACTTTGAGCAATTCTGAACGACACTGGACACACGTTGCGGGCAAGGATGGTCACGCCGACGGGACCTAAAAACAAAAACAACACGTCATATTCGCAGGCATCCTCATGTCTCAACCCAGCGCTTCGCTTGCTCACGACATCATCATTCAGGATTCATGGACCCGCTGCCGGGACTTCGGTCTCAGCCATCAGACGCGCCCGTCGTTTGGCCAGTTGCCAGGCGCTGAGGTTTCCCGCCTGCTGGAGCGCCATCACGGGCTGGTGCAAACCACCCATCAAGAGGTGCTGCCGGTCTATGAAAACATTCTCAGCAACTCCAACTGCCTGATTTTGCTAGCCGACCCTCAGGGCCAGTTGCTCAAGTCGTGGGGTACTCAGCGTTTTGTCGAGTCTTCGCAGACCCAAGGCTTCATGGCCGGTGCCAGCTGGAGCGAACGCGGTACAGGCACCAACGCCATCGGCACCGCACTGGCTTGCGAGCAGGCCATTCACATCGAACCGGATGAGCATTTCCTCAAGGCCAATCGCTTCATGACCGGATCTGCCTCACCTATTTTCGATGCCGAGCGACGCATTATCGCGGTGCTGGATGTGTCCAGTGACAGCTTCCTGCCGCCCACGCACACGCTGGGCATGGTCAAGATGATGAGCCAGTCGGTAGAAAACCGCCTGATCCTCGATCAGTTCCGCGACAGCCATTTCCAGCTGATCTTCAATACCGGCCTGAACAACCTCGACAGCCAGTGGGCGGGTTTGCTGATTTTTGATGAAAGCGGCCGGATTCTTTGCGCCAACCGGCGTGCCGACAATCTGTTGGGGGCCAGGCTGGCAGGGGTCAACATCGAAACACTGTTCAAGTGCCCGATCCTGCAATTGCTCAGCGAGACTGAAGCGCGGCCGTTTGCGCTGCATGCGTTTGGCAACAATCGCTTTCAATGCCTGTTGAAACGGCCGACGCGCAAGCCGCTCAGACTGCACAGTGTTCAGCCTGTTCAGGCACCTGCTGTGCCAAGAAGCCTTGGCCTGGAGGCAATCAGCCTGGGCGACGCGAAAGTCGAGAAAGCCGTGTTGCAAGCTCAGCGCTTACTGGAAAAAGACATCCCGCTGCTGATTCACGGTGAAACCGGTGTTGGTAAAGAGGTGTTCGTCAAGGCGCTGCATCAGGCCAGTTCACGCGCCAGCCAACCCTTGATCGCCGTCAACTGCGCGGCGATCCCGGCCGAACTGGTCGAGGCGGAGCTGTTTGGCTATGAGCGAGGCGCGTTCACCGGTGCTAACCAGAAAGGCAGTATCGGCCTGATTCGCAAGGCCGATAAAGGCACGCTGTTTCTCGATGAGGTCGGCGACATGCCGATGCCGGTACAGGCGCGCCTGTTACGCGTATTGCAGGAGCGCTGCGTTCAGCCGCTGGGCAGCAGCGAACTGTACCCGGTGGACATACGGCTGATCTCTGCTACCAATCGCAGCCTGCGCGAGCAGGTACTGGCGGGGAATTTTCGTCAGGATCTTTATTACCGGATCAGCGGCCTGAGCATCGAACTGCCGCCCTTGCGCGAGCGCACCGATCAACATGCCTTGATCCAGCGTATCTGGGAACGTCACCGCGAGCCTCAGCAACGGGCGGGATTCTCCAGAGAAGTGCTTGAGCTGTTCGAACGCCACCCGTGGCCGGGGAACCTGCGCCAGCTCAACAGCGTGATTCAAGTCGCGCTGGCGCTGGCAGACGAACAACCGATCAGCAGCGAACACCTGCCAGAAGACTTTCTGCTTGATGCCAGCAAAAATGAGGAATGCCGGGAACCTGCAAAAGCCCATGACCCCGCACGCCTCGCCTCAACGGAAGACCTGAGCCAGCTGTTTCAAGCAGCGGGCGGCAATATTTCACAACTGGCCAAACGCCTGGGGGTCAGCCGCAATACCCTGTACAAGCGGTTGCGGGAACAGCGGATTGTTTAGTTTTTGACGCTCGCCAGGCCGGACATCGAGGATCGGACGCAGAGCTTCGAGAGCAGCGTGCCCACACGGAGCATGGGAACGAGAGGTATTCTTTAGAACACCTCTCGTTCCGCACGCTCCAGCGTGGGAATGCCTTGGGTGACGCTCCGCGTCACAAATCTTCAGCCTGGCGCGGTGTCAGTCGCAACGCAGGCTCAGGCTTGGATGCTGCCTGTATCTCGGTCTGGATTGAGTGATTCGCCATGACTGCAATGTGACGCGGAGCGTCACGAAATGCATTACCACGCAGAGCGTGGTAACGAGAATCAAAATCAGCCTGCCTTCATCAGTCCGCCAGACGCCAGGTCGTGCCGCCTTTACCGTCTTCCAGCAGCACGCCCATGGCGGTGATCTGGTCGCGGATCCGGTCGGATTCGGCCCAGTCTTTCGCTGCACGCGCTGCCAGACGCGCTTGAATCAGCGCTTCCACTTCAGCTGCATCGACCCGCCCTTCAGCGCCTGCGCGCAAGAAATCATCGGCTTCCAGCTGCAGCACACCCAGCACACTGGCCAACTGCTTCAAACGCGCCGCTAGACCCGCCGCTGTGGCGACATCGGATTCGCGCAGGCGATTGATCTCACGGACCATCTCGAACAGCACGGCACAGGCCTCCGGCGTGCCGAAGTCGTCATTCATCGCAGCGCTGAAACGCTCGACGAACGCCTCGCCACCCGCAGGCTCGGCAACCTGCAAGCCCTTGAGCGCGTGATAGAAACGCTCCAGTGCTGCCTTCGACTCGCGCAGGCTGTCTTCGGAATAATTGATCGCGCTGCGGTAATGGCTCGACACCAACAGGTAGCGCACCACTTCCGGGTGGTATTTCTCCAGCACGTCACGAATGGTGAAGAAGTTGTTCAAGGACTTGGACATCTTCTCGCCATTGATGCGAATCATGCCGCAGTGCAACCAGGCGTTGGCGTAGGTCTTGCCAGTGGCCGCTTCGCTCTGGGCGATTTCGTTTTCATGGTGCGGGAATTCAAGATCGCTGCCGCCACCATGAATGTCGAACGTGTCACCCAGGCAGCAGGTCGACATCACCGAGCATTCGATGTGCCAGCCCGGACGCCCGGCGCCCCACGGCGATTCCCAGCTCGGCTCGCCCGGCTTGACGCCTTTCCAGAGCACGAAATCCAGCGGGTCTTCCTTGGACTCGTCCACTTCGATGCGCGCGCCGATGCGCAGGTCTTCGATCTTCTTGCGCGACAGCTTGCCGTAACCCTGAAACTTGCCGACCCGGTAATACACATCGCCGTTGCCCGGCGCATAGGCATAGCCCTTGTCGATCAGGGTCTGGATCATCGCGTGCATGCCGGGAATATGATCGGTGGCACGCGGCTCCATGTCCGGCTTGAGGATGTTGAGGCGCGCCTCGTCCTCATGCATCGCATCGATCATGCGTGCCGTCAGCGCGTCGAACGACTCACCGTTGTCACGCGCACGATTGATGATCTTGTCGTCGATGTCAGTGATGTTGCGCACGTAGGTCAGCTCATACCCGCTGAAACGCAGCCAGCGGGTCACCAGATCGAACGCCACCATACTGCGGCCGTGGCCCAGGTGGCAGTAGTCGTACACGGTCATCCCGCAGACGTACATGCGCACCTTGTTGCCATCCAGCGGTTTGAAGACTTCTTTGCTCTTGGTGAGCGTGTTGTAAATAGAAAGCACTATCTGCCCCTCAGACATCTCAGGTCCAGGAATCCCGCAACGTCACCGTGCGGTTGAAGACGGGTCGACCAGGTTTCGAGTCCTTGATGTCCGCGCAGAAATAACCTTCGCGTTCGAACTGGAAACGGTCTTCCGGTTGCGCTTGCCCCAATGAAGGCTCGGCACGACAACCGGTCAGTACTTGCAGGGAGTCCGGATTGATGTTGTCCAGGAAGCTTGCACCGTCTTCGGCTTTCTCCGGGTTGGCGGAGCGGAACAGGCGATCATACAAACGCACTTCGCATTCCACGCTCTCTGCCGCTGGCACCCAGTGCACGACGCCCTTGACCTTGCGGCCTTCAGGGTTTTTGCCCAGGGTGTCCGGGTCGTAGGAGCAACGCAGTTCGACGATATTACCGTCGGCATCCTTGATGGCTTCGTCGGCACGAATCACATAGCTGCCACGCAAGCGCACTTCGCCATTCGGCTCCAGACGCTTGTAGCCTTTCGGCGGCTCTTCCATGTAATCGTCGCGGTCGATGTAGATCTCCCGCGAGAACGGCAGCTCGCGTACGCCGAGGTCTTCTTTCGGATGGCGCGGCAACTCCAGCTTCTCGACCTGGCCTTCCGGATAATTGGTGATCACGACTTTCAGAGGACGCAGCACGCACATGGCACGCGGGGCGCTGTGGTCGAGATCATCACGGATGCTGAATTCGAGCATGCCGAAATCGACCACGCCGTCGGAACGGTTGGTGCCGATCATTTCGCAGAAATTGCGAATCGACTTGGGTGTGTAGCCGCGACGGCGGAAGCCTGACAGCGTCGACATGCGCGGATCGTCCCAGCCATTGACGTGTTTCTCGTCAACCAGTTGCTTGAGTTTGCGCTTGCTGGTGATGGTGTAGTTCAGGTTCAGGCGCGAGAACTCGTACTGGCGCGGCTTGCACGGCACCGGCAGGTTGTCGAGGAACCAGTCATACAGCGGACGATGGCTTTCGAACTCCAGGGTGCAGATCGAGTGGGTGATGCCTTCGATGGCATCCGACTGACCATGGGTGAAGTCATAGATCGGGTAGATGCACCACTTGTCGCCCGTCTGGTGGTGATGGGCATGACGAATGCGATAGATGATCGGGTCACGCAGGTTCATGTTCGGCGAGGCCATGTCGATTTTGGCGCGCAGTACGCGAGCACCGTCTTCGAATTCGCCAGCCTTCATGCGCGCGAACAGGTCGAGGTTTTCCTCGACGCTGCGCTCACGGAACGGGCTGTTCTTGCCAGGCTCGGTCAGGGTGCCACGGTATTCGCGCGCCTGCTCCGGGGTCAGGTCGTCCACATAGGCCTTGCCTGCCTTGATCAGCTCGACAGCCCAGTCGTGCAACTGATCGAAATACTGCGAGGCGTAGCGCACTTCACCGGCCCATTCGAAGCCCAGCCATTTGACGTCACTCATGATGGCGTCGATGTATTCCTGGTCTTCCTTGGCCGGGTTGGTGTCGTCGAAACGCAGGTGCGTATCGCCACCGAACTCTTTGGCCAGACCGAAATTCACGCAGATCGACTTGGCATGACCGATGTGCAGGTAGCCATTGGGCTCCGGCGGGAAACGGGTCACGATTTTGCTGTGCTTGCCCGAATCCAGGTCGGCCTGCACGATCGGACGCAGGAAATTGGTCGGTACGGCTGGGCCTGCCTTTGAATTGGCAGCGGGTTCTGGAGTGGGCTTGCTCATAAGATCCTTGGGCATACTGTGCGCGGCCAGGGTAGGCCGACTAAATCAAAGCGCTTATCATAGCCGAAGCGGTCAAGCCCCTGACAACAGACTGCGTATTTGACGGTATAAAAGCTGCAAAAGCGGGGAAAAATGTAACCTCGCCTGTAAACTGCGCGTCAGGGTCATACTACGACCATTCATACCTGCCAAGAGAGCGACTTTCCATATGTCCAAAGTAAAGCTGACCACCAACCACGGCGACATCGTTCTGCAACTGAACGCAGAAAAGGCTCCGCTGACTGTAGCCAACTTCATCGAATACGTTAACGCCGGCCATTACGAGAACACGGTTTTTCACCGTGTCATCGGCAACTTCATGGTCCAGGGCGGCGGTTTCGAGCCAGGCATGAAAGAAAAGAAAGACAAGCGCCCGAGCATCCAGAACGAAGCCGACAACGGCCTGCCGAACAAGAAGTACAGCGTGGCCATGGCCCGTACCATGGAGCCGCATTCGGCCTCCGCGCAGTTCTTCATCAACGTGGCTGACAACGCTTTCCTGAACCACAGCGCCAAGACCGTTCAGGGTTGGGGTTATGCGGTGTTCGCCGAAGTGATCGAAGGCACTGACGTGGTCGACAAGATCAAAGGCGTGCCGACTTCCAGCAAATCCGGTCACCAGGATGTGCCGGTAGACGACGTGATCATCGAGAAAGCCGAGATCATTGAGTGATACTGCTGATCTCCGATCTGCATCTTGAACAGGAGCGCCCGGACATTACCCGGGCGTTCCTGGATCTCCTTGCCGGCCGCGCCCGCACCGCCGAGGCGCTGTACATTCTCGGAGATTTCTTTGAAGTCTGGATCGGCGACGATGCGATGTCGCCGTTCCAGCTTTCAATCTGCAAGGCCCTGCGCGCATTGAGCGACAGCGGCACTCGAATTTTTCTGATGCACGGCAACCGCGACTTCATGATCGGCAAGGGCTTTTGCAAGGCAGCGGGTTGCACGCTGTTGAGCGATCCCAGTGTCGTGCAGTTGAACGGTGAGCCAGTGCTGCTGATGCACGGCGACAGCCTGTGTACCCGCGATGAAGGCTATATCCGGATGCGCCGCTATTTGCGCCATCCGCTGACGCTTTTTATCCTGCGCCACCTGCCACTGAGCACGCGCCACAAGCTGGCGCGCAAGCTGCGTAACGAAAGCCGTGCGCAAACCAGCATGAAAGCCAATGACATTGTCGACGTGACCCCGGATGAAGTGCCGCGGATCATGCAGCAGTTCGGCGTGCGTACGCTGGTTCACGGCCATACCCATCGCCCGGCGATTCATAAGTTGCAGATCGGCGATCAGGCGGCCAGACGCATTGTGCTGGGTGACTGGGATCGTCAGGGCTGGGTGCTGCAGGTGGACGGGCAGGGATTCAATCTGAGTTCGTTCGACTTTGTGCCCGAGACGACTGCGCTGTTGAATTGATGGCGCGGGAACGCGGCTGCTCTGCGCATCAGGTGGATCGGGGTTCGGCTCAGATTCTCGTTCCCACGCTCCGCGTGGTAATGCCTTTCGTGACGCTCTGCGTCACACGGCTGCTCTGCGCATCAGGTGGACTGGGGGTCGGCTCAGATTCTCGTTCCCACGCTCCGCGTGGTAATGCCTTTCGTGACGCTCTGCGTCACACGGCTGCTCTGCGCATCAGATGGATCGGGGTTCGGCTCAGGTCACCGTTGCGCCCTTACGGCGCCCTACTTTGAGGGACCAAAGTAGGCAAAGTCCCAGCTCCGTTTCCGGCCCGACTTCGTCGGGTCCCTTCGCCCTGACGCTGATCCAGGGGTCGCCGCAACGGGCCATCCATGGCCCGGTGCGGCTAGCCTGGCGTCCTGCCAGGCTACCCCCGGATCAGCGTCAGGACTCAGCCGTCACTTACGTCGCACTCTGTGTCAACAGTGCCATCGCGGTGGAAAAGCGCTGCGTTGGCAGCGGCTGCGTGCAGGGCATAACGGTGGTTGACTATCGTGCCCACGCTCCGCGTGGGCATGCAGTTCGTGACGCTCTGCGTCACACGGCGGTGATGCGATGTCAGTGCCATCGCGGTTGAAAAAGCGCTTTAGAGCAGTTTGGCTAAACGCATGATTCAGATAGGCGCATAGGAATCTAGTGCCCTCCCCCTGCCGCAGGCCCGGCCTTGGCGGCGAATGGGGGTTTGGCCAGCCAGACCAGCAGAATCAGCCCCGCGAATATCCAGCCCAGCAAGTAGAAGTAATCCACCGTGGACATCATGTAGGCCTGTGCGTTGAGGGTCTGCTCCAGCCGCGCATAGGCCTGCGGGCTGGCACCCCCCAGGCTGTCGAGGGCGTGGCGGGTGGCGGGGTCGAAGGTGCTGATGTTTTCGCTCAGGTAAGCATGGTGCTGGTTGGCCCGACGAATCCAGATCCAGGTGGTCAGCGACGCCGCGAAGCTGCCGCCCAGGGTCCGCAGAAAGGTTGCCAGCCCCGAACCATCGGCGATCTGGTCAGGCGGCAAGTCGGAGAGCAGGATGCTCAAGGTCGGCATGAAGAACAGCGCCACGCCGATGCCCATGAACAACTGCACCATGGCCACGTGCTCGAAATCCACGTCGGTGTTGAAGCCGGCACGCATGAAGCAGCTCAGGCCCATGGCCAGAAACGCCAGCCCTGCCAGCAGGCGCAGGTCGAACTTGTGCGCGTACTTGCCGACGAAGGGCGACATCAGCACCGGCAGGATACCGATCGGCGCCACGGCCAGCCCGGCCCAGGTCGCGGTATAGCCCATTTGGGTCTGCAACCACTGCGGCAGTATCAGGTTAATGCCGAAAAAGCCCGAATAACCGCCGATCATGACCAGCGTACCAATCCGGAAATTGCGGTAGGCAAACAGCCTCAGGTTGACGACCGGGTGCTTGTCGGTCATTTCCCAGATCACGAAGAACGTCAACGCAACCAGCGAAATCAGCGATCCGGATATAATGAAGGTCGATTCGAACCAGTCCAGATCATTGCCCTTGTCGAGCACAACCTGCAACGCGCCGACGCCGACGATCAACGCCAGCAAACCAATGTAATCCAGCGGCTGCCGCGCGGTACTGACCGGCCGCTTGGCCATTTGCGAGCGCACCACCAGTACCGCGAACAGGCCGATGGGAATGTTGATGAAGAAGATCCACGGCCAGCTGTAACTGTCAGTGATCCAGCCGCCAAGAATTGGCCCGGCAATCGGCGCAACCACCGTGACCATGGCCAGCAATGCCAATGCCATCCCCCTTTTTGCAGGCGGATACACCGCAATCAGCAGGGTCTGGCTCATCGGATACAGCGGCCCGGCCACCATGCCCTGCAGTGCCCGAAAGCCAACCAGTTCTGGCATGGATTGGGAAATACCGCACAAAAACGAAGCCATCACGAACAGGATGGTGGCCCACAGAAACAGTTTGACCTCGCCAAAGCGCCGACTCAGCCAGCCAGTCAGCGGCAAGGCAATCGCGTTACTGACTGCAAACGAGGTAATCACCCAGGTGCTCTGCTCCGAGCTGACCCCCAGGTTGCCGGCGATGGTCGGCAGCGCGACGTTGGCAATGGTGGTGTCGAGCACCTGCATGAACGTCGCCAGCGACAGGCCGATGGTGCACAGCAACAGGCTTGGCGGGGTGAAAGAAGCGGGGGCATTGTTGCTCATCGCGAATCCCTGAAAACAAGTGCGGCACCCCGGCCTGTGGGCCAGGGTTCACGGATTGGCGTTTCAGCGCTGCGCGGACGTCTTGCCGCCGGAAGCACTGTTGTCGTGGATCAGACGGGTAATCAGCGCGTCGGCATCGGCCAACTGCTCGGTGTAGACCTGAGTGCTGAAAGCCGCCTGTTTGCGTGGCTGCTGCGCCAGCACCGGACCGCTCTGATCATGCAGATTGACTTCAACGGTGGTCGACAGGCCGACCCGCAATGGGTGCTTCGCCAGTTCTTCCGGGTTGATATGCACCCGCACCGGCACGCGCTGGACGATCTTGATCCAGTTACCGGTCGCATTCTGTGCAGGCAACAATGCGAAGGCACTGCCGGTGCCAGCGCCCAGGCTGTCGATGGTGCCGCTGTACTTCACATCACTGCCGTACAGGTCAGAGCTGATTTCTACCGGCTGACCGATGCGCATCTTGCCCAGTTGGGTTTCCTTGAAGTTGGCATCGATCCACAACTGATCCAGCGGGATGACCGCCATGGTCGCGGTGCCTGGTTGAATGCGCTGCCCCAGTTGAACGGTGCGCTTGGCCACATAACCGGTAACCGGCGCTACCAGCGTGGAGCGTGCATTGGCCAGATACGCCTGACGCAATTGAGCCGCCGCGGCCTTGACGTCGGGATGCGAGGACACAACGGTGTCATCGACCAGCGCCACGCTGGTGCTCAACTGCTGCTGAAGGCTGTTCAAGGCGCTTTGCGCACTGGTCAGACTGTCTCGGGCATGGGACAGCTCTTCCTGCGAAATCGCGCCGCCCGCCGCCAGACTACGGCGACGGTTATAGTTGTCCTGAGCGGTCTGCACCGCGGTACGCTGCGCGGCCAGTTGCGCTTTCATGCCATCAACGTTGCTGTACAGACCGCGCACCTGACGTACAACCTTGCCCAGATTGGCCTCGGCGCTTTGCAGCGAAACCTCGGCGTCACTCGGGTCGAACTTGAGCAGAACCTGCCCTTCGTGCACAAGATCGCCGTCATCGGCACCAATACTGATGACCGTCCCGGTCACCAGCGGCGTGATCTCGACCACGTTGCCGTTCACGTAGGCATCGTCGGTTTCCTCGCTCCATTGCCCGTATACCTCATACCAGGCCCAGATGCCCAGGCCGCAAAGCACGACAATGATCGCCAGCACGATCAGCAGAAACCTGCGCTTGCCGGGGTTGGCGTCTTTCTTTTGCGACGTTTCCGATGTGTTTTCAGTGGCGGCAGTGGCCATGACGATTACCTTGTAGTCAGCGACGGCTGGACAGTTGCCAACGCCCTTTCAGGGCGGTGGGCGGTTAGCAGGCTTGCGCATGCTCGCGATGTCGTACCGTTCAGCCTTTGGCTTTGGGATTGAAGCTCAAGCGAGTGAGCGTGATGTGGTCATCTGCGGCCACCAGCACTTTGGTCAGAATGCGTTGCAGCGCCGCAACCTCCTCCACGTCCAGCGGGGCGAAAATATCGTTCATGGCGTCGGCACCGATCTGCGGCAACAGATCGGAAAGCGTCTGCCCCTGCTCGGTCAGCGCGAGGCGAACCTGACGACGATCCGTTGCCGAACGCGTCCGCACAATCAGCTCTTTCTGCTCCAGACGGTCCAGCATGCGAGTCATCGAGCCGCTGTCCAGCGACAGGTGCCGACACAATTCCACTGGGGTATCGGTGGAGAACTGGGCAATGATGATCAGCACCTTGAACTGCGCAAAGGTCACGTCATAAGGCAGCAGATACTTGTCCAGCATGCGGTCTTTGAGCGCATTGGTTCGACCGACCAGCAACCCGATCAGGGTGGAATCGAAATTTTCGGGACTGAAATGTTTCAAGGACTTACCCGGATAGCTGCTTAAGCAGTGATTACAAAATATTACTGCCTAGGCAGCCGTTGTCAAAGCATTTATTAGCTTGCTTACTAAAAGCCCATAAAAAAACGACTGCTGGTGAGGCGGTCGTTTTTTGTGAAGCGTGTGCGAGCAATCAGGCAGCGGCAGGCACCTCAGCAGGTACGCCGCTGTGAAAACGGAACTCTTCGTCCGGGCTTTCGATCAGCTCGCGCTCGGCCAGGCGGATTTCTTCGATCTTGGCATCGATATCGGCCTTGTCGCCGTAGCTGTAGGCGAGCTTCAGGTAGTCCTGAAAATGCCGCGCTTCGGACTTCAGCAGGCCGCCGTAGAACTTCGCCAGCTCTTCATCCAGGTGCGGCACCAGCGCAGCGAAACGCTCGCAGGAGCGCGCCTCGACGATAGCGCCGACGATCAGCGCGTCGGTCAGCCGGTACGGGTTGTGATTGCGCACGAGTTTGCGCAACGCTCCGGCGTAGCGTGCCGAGCTGATATTGACCAGCGGGATCTGGCGCTTGCGGATGATGCTGATCACCTGCTCGAAATGGCGCAGCTCTTCGCGGGCCAGACGCGACATCTTGCTCAGCAGGTCGAATTTGTCGTTGTACTGGAACATGAACTGAAACGCGGCCCCGGCGGCCTTCTTCTCGTTGTTCGCATGATCGATCAACAGGATGTCCAGGTTGCGCAGTGCAGCCTGAACCCAGCTGTCGGGCGTGCGGCAGAGCAGAAAGGCTTCGATTTCAGGGATCGGGTACATAAGCTCACAGAATGACGAAGAGGCAAGGTCCGGCATTATACGAGCAGCACCGGGGACTCGCGACACAAATGCACAGCGGCCAGTCAGGCGCCAAATGCATCTTTTAAGAAGCCTGGCGCGATGTAGCGCTGATAGTGCGCCTCGGACAGCAGGAAGAACTCTCGGTCGATCGCGTCGCGCAGCTCCGGCAACGTCCAGTCACGAAACTCCGGCAACAACACGAAACCGTAGGCCTCGACCTGACTGATGACCCGCGCGCCGCGTGCGATCAACTGATAGGCCCAGCAATACTCGGACTGATGCGGCACGAAGCGGATCTTGCGCTGGGTGAGCTGCATGCGCAGCTTGTCGGCATCGAAGATTTCAAGCTTGGCGGTCATCACCTGAACCAGCAATTGCTCCAGACGCAGCCACACCGCTCTTTTTTCATCTTCGTTGTAGCCATTCCAATGGATGACCTCGTGATGGAAGCGTTTGCAGCCACGGCACACCAGATCCCCGTAAACAGTGGAGCAAAGGCCGACGCAAGGTGTCTTGATGATGTAATCAGGCATGTCAGGCAGGACTGGGGAAGGCGAAACAAGCGGGTATGTTAGCCCTTTGTCTAAGCAAGTTCACCCCTGAAGATGTAGGGGCTAACTTACCTTTGACGAAGTTTTGGCGTAGAATCAGCGAGCCTTTTAAGGCGCCAATGTCCGTTGGAAGCTGTTTTCAAAGCGTCACGAGCACAGTCAGGTTAACCCCGCAGCGCGGCGTCGACAGGCCATTCCCTCATCACGAATGGCCGTGTCGACCGCTCATCCCCCCGTTCTGCAGGCGTAAAACTTTGAAAACAGCTTCTGTTAGGAATCGCCGACACCCTGCCAACAAGGTTCAATAAGCCTTGCGTGGGCGCGGACGATTTCTGGATGAGCGTCCCGGACACCCATTTGGGACCACTGATGAGGGTTAATACTGTGCTTGAAGCCTACCGTAAACACATCGAAGAGCGTGCCGCCCAGGGTATCGTGCCCCAGCCGCTTAACGCCGAACAAACTGCAGGCCTGGTCGAGCTGCTGAAAAATCCCCCGGCTGGCGAAGAAGCTTTCCTTGTCGACCTGATCACCAACCGCATTCCACCAGGCGTTGACGAAGCTGCCTACGTCAAGGCCGGTTTTCTGTCTGCCCTGGCCAAGGGCGAAGCCACTTCTCCCCTGATCGACAAAAAGCGCGCGACCGAACTGCTGGGCACCATGCAGGGCGGTTACAACATCGTCACGCTGGTTGAACTGCTCGACGACGCCACGCTGGCGCCGGTCGCTGCCGAACAGCTCAAGCACACCCTGCTGATGTTCGACGCCTTCCACGACGTGGCCGAAAAAGCCAAGAACGGCAACGCTCACGCCAAGGCAGTCGTGCAGTCCTGGGCTGACGGCGAGTGGTTCAAGAAGCGTCCGACCCTGGCCGACAAGATCAGCCTGCGTGTCTTCAAGGTAACGGGCGAAACCAACACCGACGACCTGTCCCCGGCACCTGATGCCTGGTCGCGCCCGGATATCCCGCTGCACGCCCTGGCCATGCTGAAAATGGCCCGCGAAGGCATCGTTCCAGACGTACAGGGCTCCATCGGCCCGATGAAGCAGATCGAAGAAATGCGCGGCCAGGGTTTCCCTATCGCCTACGTCGGTGACGTGGTCGGTACAGGTTCCTCGCGTAAATCGGCGACCAACTCGGTACTGTGGTTCTTCGGCGACGACGTTCCTTATGTACCGAACAAGCGTGCCGGTGGTTTCTGCTTCGGCAGCAAGATCGCTCCGATCTTCTATAACACCATGGAAGATGCGGGCGCTCTGCCCATCGAATTCGACGTCTCGAACATCAACATGGGCGACGTGATCGACGTTTACCCCTACGCGGGCAAAGTCTGCAAGCACGACAGCGATGAAGTCATCACCACCTTCGAAATGAAGACCCCGGTGCTGCTCGACGAAGTTCGCGCTGGCGGCCGTATTCCGCTGATCATCGGTCGCGGCCTGACCGACAAGGCACGTGCCGAACTGGGCCTGGGCCCTACCGATCTGTTCAAACTGCCAGAAGCTCCTGTCGACACCGGCAAGGGCTTCACCCTGGCACAGAAAATGGTCGGCAAGGCGTGCGGCCTGCCGGAAGGCAAAGGCGTTCGTCCAGGTACTTACTGCGAACCGAAGATGACCACCGTCGGCTCTCAGGACACCACCGGTCCAATGACCCGTGATGAACTGAAAGACCTGGCGTGCCTGGGCTTCTCGACCGATCTGGTGATGCAGTCCTTCTGCCACACTGCGGCCTATCCAAAGCCGATCGACGTGACTACCCACCACACCCTGCCTGACTTCATCATGACCCGCGGCGGCGTTTCCCTGCGTCCGGGCGACGGCATCATCCACAGCTGGCTGAACCGCATGCTGCTGCCGGACACCGTCGGTACCGGTGGTGACTCGCACACCCGTTTCCCGATGGGCATCTCGTTCCCGGCCGGTTCCGGTCTGGTCGCGTTCGCCGCTGCCACCGGCGTCATGCCGCTGGACATGCCGGAATCGATCCTGGTGCGCTTCAAAGGCAAGATGCAACCGGGCGTCACCCTGCGTGACCTGGTTCACGCCATTCCTTACTTCGCGATTCAGGCTGGCCTGCTGACCGTCGAGAAGAAAGGCAAGAAGAACGCCTTCTCCGGCCGCATCCTGGAAATCGAAGGCCTGGACAACCTGAGCATCGAACAGGCTTTCGAGCTGTCCGACGCCTCGGCCGAACGTTCCGCTGCCGGTTGCACCATCAAGCTGGCCAAAGAGCCGATCATCGAATACCTGAACTCGAACATCACCCTGCTGCGCTGGATGATCGGCGAAGGCTACGGCGATGCGCGTACCCTGGAACGTCGCGCCCAAGCGATGGAAGCCTGGGTTGCCAACCCTGAGCTGATGGTTGCCGATGCTGACGCCGAATACGCTGAAATCATCGAAATCGACCTGGCCGACATCAAAGAGCCTGTGCTCTGTGCGCCAAACGATCCAGACGACGCCCGTCTGCTGTCCAGCGTTGCTGGCGAGAAGATCGACGAAGTGTTCATCGGTTCGTGCATGACCAACATCGGTCACTTCCGCGCTGCCGGCAAACTGCTGGATCAGGTCAAGGGTCAGCTGCCAACGCGTCTGTGGCTGTCGCCACCGACCAAGATGGACGCTCACCAGTTGACCGAAGAAGGCTACTACGGCATCTACGGCAAGGCTGGCGCACGCATGGAAATGCCGGGCTGCTCGCTGTGCATGGGTAACCAGGCTCGTGTAGAACCGAATTCGACCGTTGTGTCGACATCGACCCGTAACTTCCCGAACCGCCTGGGTGACGGCGCGAACGTCTACCTGGCTTCGGCCGAGCTGGCGTCCGTCGCTTCGATTCTGGGTCGTCTGCCGACCGTCGAAGAGTACATGGGCTATGCCAACCAGATCGACACCATGGCAGCGGACGTGTACCGCTACCTGAGCTTCGATCAGATCGCCGAGTTCCGTGAAGCCGCTGCAAACGCCAACATTCCGGCCTTGCAAGTGTAAGCACAGTACCCAGCGTTAAAAGAACCCCATCCTCGTGATGGGGTTTTTTTGCTTTCGAGCATTCCCGTACATATATTTTTCACATTTACATGGCTATAGTGGCGGCCCTTGTTGGGGAGTAGCCTGCTCTTGACCCCGGTCACTGAGCGTTCGTATCAACATTCTCGGCAGCATGCCGTGGTGCGAACACCTTCTGGTTGGCGAGACCAACGATGCATCCATGCCTAAAGTCGGGCGTGTGGTTGCGTCGTTGACTCATAGCCCGACTGGATATAACCGTGAACCCGATTTCCCTCCTCTTTCTCGCACTTGCCATGTCCACGGACGCCTTTGCTGCGGCCCTTGGTAAAGGAGCAAGCCTGCATAAACCGCGCTTTATCGAAGCGTTGCGCACTGGTCTGATTTTCGGTGCCATCGAGACCATCACCCCGGTAATCGGCTGGGGCATTGGCCAGGTAGCCGCCCGCTTCGCTGAAAGCTGGGACCACTGGATCGCCTTCACGCTGCTGCTGGTGCTCGGCCTGCACATGATCTACAACGGCCTCAAGCATGACGACGAGGAAGAGCAGGAAAAACCCGGCTCGCACTCCTTCTGGATTCTTGCCGTCACCGCGTTCGCAACCAGCATAGATGCGCTGGCGGTCGGCGTAGGCCTGGCGTTTGTCGACGTCAATATCATGGTCGCGGCGCTGGCGATCGGCCTGGCCACCACCGTGATGGTCACCATTGGCGTGATGCTCGGCCGGGTACTGGGCACCATGGTTGGCAAGCGTGCTGAAATTATCGGCGGCATCGTGCTGATCGTGGTTGGCGCGACCATTCTCTATGAGCATTTGTCAGCGGCGGCTTGATCCATAGCCTCAAGCCTGTAAACGCAGACACAAAAAAACCGCATCTTTCGATGCGGTTTTTTATTTCTGCAGCCAGTGATGCAGCCTGTTGCCAGGCGATCAACGCATCACACAGTGATGCCCTGCCCGCTCATGGCCAGGTCCAGCAACTCGCGGTTGGCGACCGCGTACATGGCGTAATCGGTGCCGCTCGCTGCTCGGATATCCACCAGCATGGCGCGCCAGCGCTCGACCATCAGTGCATGCTGCTCAAGCCACAGGGCCAGACGCTCTTCGATGTCCGACGGGCCGTCAGCCATTTGCAGAACCGACACAGTGATCGCCCGCTGTTGCCAGTCGACATCGTCACGGAACGCTTCACGCGCCAGGGCCTGCCAGTTGTTTTCCACCGGCAGGCTGCTGATCTGCTGCAAGTACCAGGTAATGTCCAGCGCGCTGCCCACCGCGAAGTACGCCTTGGCCACGTCGGCAGCATTCTGCCCGGTGACGTCGGAGGCTTCGATGATCGGCAACAGCGTGTACAGGTGCGTGGTCCCGGCAACCATACGCGCCAGCAACTCCGGCACACCCGCTTCCACATAGGCCTGATAGCGAGTCTGCCAGACCTCACGTGTCGGACCTTCCAGCAGTTCGTCGAGCTTGAGACCCAGCGCGGCGAGGTGCGGACCGAAGTGCGCCACATCACGACCGGCATCCAGCTCGTTGCGACGGCTGCGCAGGAACCAGCGCGTGGCACGACGCCCCAGACGCATCAGCTCATCCATCAGTGCCAACTGGATTTCAGCCGAAACCTTGTAGTCCAGCGCCTCGATCTGACGGAACCAGTGCGGCAGGTGGAAGATGTCACGCACGATCACGTAAGCACCGGCCACAGCAGCAGCGCTCATGCCCGTCGACTCTTTGAGCCGCTGCACAAAAGTGATGCCCATGTGATTGACCAGGTCGTTGGCGATCTGGGTGCTGACGATTTCGCGCTTCAGACGGTGGCCACGCATGGCCGTGGAGAACCTGGCACCCAATGACGGCGGGAAAGCGGTTTCCATGTCTCGCGTCAGATAATCATCATCCGGTACGCGGGACTCCAGCAAAGCTTCCTTGAGGTCGATCTTGCTGTACGAGATCAATACCGACAACTCGGCACGGGTCAGGCCATGACCGGCGGCAACCCGCTCGGCGATCTGGTCTTCGGCAGGCAGAAACTCGATGGCGCGGTCCAGCTTGCCACGTGCTTCCAGATCGCTCATCAGACGCTTGTATTCAGCAATCCGCTCGTAGGCGCGGCGTGCTGCCAGCGACAGTGCCTGGGTCTGCTTGTAGTTGTTGCCGAGCACCAGGTGGCCCACTTCGTCGGTCATGCTTTCGAGCAGCTGGTTACGCTGCTTTTCAGTCATGTCACCGGCCTGCACCACTTCGTTGAGCAGGATCTTGATGTTCACTTCATGGTCGGAGCAGTCAACACCACCGGCGTTGTCGATGAAGTCGGTGTTGGTCGCGCCGCCATTCAGGCCGAACTCGACACGGCCCAGCTGGGTCATGCCCAGGTTACCGCCCTCGCCCACCACCTTGCAGCGCAGCTCGTTGCCGTCGACACGTAACGCATCATTGGCCTTGTCGCCCACATCGGCATGCGACTCTTCGCTGGACTTGACGTACGTACCGATGCCGCCGTTCCACAACAGATCGACTGGCGCCTTGAGCAGCGCGTGCAGCAGTTCGGTCGGGGTCAGTTTGTCGGCCTTGATATCGAAGCGCGTCTTCATCTGCTCGGTGATGGCGATGCTCTTCAGGCTGCGCGGGAAGATCCCGCCGCCAGCGGACATGATGCTGGTGTCGTAATCGGTCCAGGACGAACGCGGCAGATTGAACAGGCGCTCACGCTCGACAAAGCTGGTCGCCGGGTCCGGATTCGGATCGATGAAGATGTGCAGGTGGTTGAACGCTGCGACCAGTTGCAGCTTGTCGGACATCAACAGGCCGTTGCCGAATACGTCACCGGCCATGTCGCCGATACCGATCACACTGATGCTGTCCTGCTGCACGTTGATGTCGCGCTCGCGGAAGTGACGCTGCACGCCGACCCATGCGCCCTTGGCGGTAATGCCCATCTTCTTGTGGTCGTAACCGGCCGAACCGCCGGACGCGAACGCATCACCCAGCCAGAAGCCGTAGTCGATGGCAATGCCGTTGGCGATGTCGGAGAAGGTTGCGGTGCCCTTGTCGGCAGCCACCACCAGGTACGGGTCGTCGTCATCGTGGCGCACCACATTGACCGGCGGCACCAGCACGCCTTCCTTGAGGTTATCGGTGATGTCCAGCAGGCCCGAGATGAAGATGCGGTAGCAAGCGATTGCCTCGGCCTGTACTTCGTCACGATTGCCGTTGGTTGGCAGGCGACGGGGTACGAAACCGCCTTTGGCACCGACCGGTACGATGACCGAGTTTTTCACCTGCTGGGCTTTTACCAGACCCAAGACTTCGGTCCGGAAGTCTTCCTCGCGGTCCGACCAGCGCAGGCCGCCACGCGCCACGTTGCCGAAGCGCAGATGCACGCCTTCGACACGCGGCGAATACACAAAGATTTCGAACTTCGGCACCGGCTTGGGCAGCTCGGGAATCAGGCGCGGATTGAACTTGAAGCTGAAATAGCTCTTGCTCTGGCCATTGGCATCGGCCTGATAGAAGTTGGTGCGCAGCGTGGCTTTGATCAGGTCCAGATAACGACGCAGAATGCGGTCTTCATTGAGCACCTGAACGTCGTCCAGCGCGGTCAGAATCGCCTGCTCCAGACGCAGTTGCTTGTCGTCCAGATCGTCGGAACCGAGCTTGCGCGCCAGATAGAAACGGGTCTTGAACAGCCGCGTCAGCTCGCGGGCAATGTCAGTGTGGTTGTTCAGCGTGGTCGCGATGTAGCCCAGATCGAAGCCCAGACGAATCTGCTTCAGGTAGCGCGCATAAGCCCGCAGCAGCGCCACGTCACGCCACGGCAGACCGGCAGTCAGCACCAGACGGTTGAACGCATCGTTTTCCGCATCGCCGCGCACGATGTGCACGAAAGCGTCCTGCAAGGTGTCGTTAAGCTGCTGAATGTCGAGGCTCAGGCCTTCGCCGTAGGTAAAGGCGAAGTCATGAATCCAGAACTCACGGCCATTGGCATGGTGCAGGCGGTACGGGAATTCGCCCAGCACACGCAGGCCGAGGTTTTCCAGGATCGGCAACACGTCGGACAGCGCCAGCGGCGTGTCGGCGTGATACAGCTTGCAATGCAGCTGCTGGCGATCACCGGCCAGTGGCTGATAGAAGCTCATCACCAGCGGATTGGCTTCGCTCAGGCTGAGTACGTGCTGCATGTCGACCACTGCCGAATGCGCAGCAAAACGCTCGCGATAACCGGCCGGGAAGCCTTTCGGGAAGTCGGCCAGCACGTTGGTGCCCTGCGCTTCGCCGAAGCTTTCCACGACCAGGCTGGCGTAATCGTCCTTCCACGAACGGCAGGCCTGAATGACTTCGTTTTCCAGCTGGGCAACGTCGATTTCCAGGTTGACCTTGGGGTCGACCCGCAAAATCAGCTGCACCCGCGCCAGCACCGATTCAGAGAAGAACGTCCAGAACTCGCAGTCGCTGGCCTTCAGGCGATCCATCAGCACCTGCTGGATCTTCTGCCGCACTTCGGTGGAGTACACGTCACGCGGCACGTAGGCTAGGCAGTAGCAGAAACGGCCGTACGGGTCTTTGCGCAGGAACACGCGAATCTTGTTGCGCTCCTGAATCTGCACGATGGACATGACGGTGGTGAACAATTCGTCCACCGGCGTCTGGAACAGGTCGTCGCGTGGCAGCACTTCGACCACCTGCGCCAACTCCTTGCCCAGGTGCGCCTTGGCATCGAAACCGGAACGGCGTTCAACTTCTGCGACCTTGCGCCGGATGTACGGGATCTGCCGCACGCTCTCGCCATACACCGACGAGGTGTACAGGCCCATGAAACGGCATTCCTTGATGACCTTGCCCGACGCATCGATCTGCCGGATCGACACGTAATCCGGGTAAGCCGGACGGTGTACGCGGCTCGGATGCGCGGCCTTGGCGAACGACAGCAGCACCGGCTCCTGCAGGTATTTCACTGCGTAGTCTTCGATGTGCAGGTCTTCGTGGCTCAGCCCCGGACGCAGCAGGCGGGTCAGGCCCAGGAATGACGATTCGTCGTAGACCAGCTGGCCGCCATTGGCGTCAGTGCGGACTTCGAACTCTTCGTAGCCCAGAAAGGTAAAGTGGTTATCTACCAGCCACTGCAGGAAGACCTTGATCTCGGCCTTCTCTTGCTCATCGGTATTGGACTGGTTGGCATCGATGCTCGCCAGCAGATCGTGCAGACGCGCTTTCATCGGCGCGAAATCTTCGACCGCGACCCGCACCTCGCCGAGTACCTGCTCCAGCTCGCGAGCCAGCACGTTCAACTCGCTGGCGCTGGCGCAGCGGTCGATCTCCAGGTACATCAGCGATTCCTGCAGCACGTCTTCGCCGGTCGCGCCTTTAGGCAGCAGTTCCAGCAGTTCGCCGTTTGCGCCGCGGCGCACGCTGAGCACAGTGGTTTGCAGGGTATGGATACTGTAGCCGCGGCGATTCAGTTCGGTACGGACAGAGTCGACCAGAAACGGCAGGTCGTGATGCAGCACTTCAACGGCAGTGTGAGTCGATTGCCATCCGTGACGCTCGTAATCGGGGTTGTAGACCCGCACCTGCGGGTGAGCATGTTCGAAACGCTCCAGCAGACGCCAGGCAGACAAGGTGCAACCTGCCAGATCGGACAGGCGACGCTGGGTGAGTTCGTCCAGAGAAATGATGCCGAAGAATTGCTCGGCGAACAGCGCCACTTGTGGCAGTGCCTGTTCGCTGATGTGCTGAGCCAGTGCCGCTTGCAGTTGATGCTGGAAGTCGGCCTTGCTGGCTGCGGTGAAGAACGCCATCTGTGGTACTCCGCTTTGGCTTTTATTGGGGAGGCTTGAAGAAGGTGTTGAGACCGGGGCTGTCCTCGCACTCAATTGCGCGGACACCTCCTGATCGAGTGTAAAGCTAAAGTACTAACGCCTGCTGTGTCAGGGTAGTCACATTTGAATTCCGGATAAAAAAACCTGGACGCATGGGTGACACCCTACACCACTCGTCTGTCATGCAGCTTAACGAGAGCTGAGCGCACACTGCTTACGAGGCTGCGACATATTCGGTCATCAGCCCGCGCTAAAATCCGCACCATGGTGCCAATGCCGGGCGACAATTCAGGCCCGGTGCTGGCAAAATCCATTTCACGCTTTCGCTACCGCACTGGAAACCCTATGCAAATCAAGACCGCCACGCTCATTGCCAACGCTTGTGACGATGAATACGACAATATGGCGCTGCTCTGCTGCCACGGCGCAGGTGGCGACCTGTTTTCCCTGACCCGCTTTCCGGATGAAAACGAGGTGGAAATCACTATCGGCGATGACACCTCCCATACCGTGTCCAGCCTCAAGGTCAGCGTCAGCGCCCAGCGTCTGCTGGTGGAAATCGACCCGGCAGATGCGAAGCAACTGAACGGCCATGCGCACTTCGAAATCGTCCACGCCACAGACGCGGATGACTTGCCGGAGGTTCACCGAACCTTGCAGATCATCATGGAAAATGTGGGCGAATATGTCAGCGAAATCGCTTGAGGGACAAAAGCCGGTAGAGTGAGTTTTTTCGACACCAAGGAGCTCGACATGAACACCATTTTCGATGCCCACTGCCACATCATCGACCCGCATTTTCCGCTGATCGCCAACAACGGCTTTCTACCCGAGCCGTTCGGCGTCAACGAGTATCTTTCGGTGGTCAAACCGCTGGGCGTTGCGGGCGGTGCGGTGGTGTCCGGCTCCTTTCAAGGCTTCGATCAGAGCTATCTGCTGGACGCCCTTGCCAAACTGGGCCCTGGGTTTGTCGGCGTGACCCAGTTGCCCACAAGCGTTACCGATGAAGAACTGGACGCCCTGAATGCTGCCGGTGTACGCGCCCTGCGCTTCAACCTCAAGCGCGGCGGTTCGGAGCAACTCGACCAACTGGAAGCCCTTGCGCTGCGCGTGCATGAGCGCGTGGGCTGGCATGCGGAGCTTTACATCGACTCGCGAGAGCTGGCCGACATCGAAACCCGCCTGCACAAACTGCCCGCAATCAGCATCGATCATCTGGGATTGAGCGCCGAAGGCCTGCCTTCAGTGCTGCGTCTGGCGGAACGGGGCGCGAAAATCAAGGCCTGCGGTTTCGGGCGTGTGGACTTCCCGGTCCGCGAAGCGCTCAGGGATATTTACGCCGCCAACCCGAACGCCCTGATGTTCGGCAGCGACCTGCCCTCAACCCGGGCACCGCGCCCATTTCAGGCCGACGACGTCGACTTGCTGATCGATGCGCTTGGGGAACATGGCGCACGTCAGGCGCTGTGGGATAACGCAGCGCAGTTTTATCGTCTTTGATCATCGTCAAAGGTCGTCACCTGAAAACGGCGTGAAGACGCCTGCGCACCTGCCACGTCCTACATGAATGCAGACAGAACATGTAGGACAATTCCCTAATAACTGACCTACGCCTCTCTAAATGCAATAAAAAGTGCTCTAGCCGTTAGTCGATACCGGCCTGGATGGATTAAAGTATCGCCCCCAGCTCAGCGGTCACCGGACATAGCTGATTACCCTGCCAGGAAACGTCCCCGATGGAACATCGTGAAGCGCTGATTGCGCTGCGAACATTTCTTTCAACGCAAATCCTTGGCCAGGAAAAGCTGATCGAACGCCTGCTGATCGCCCTGCTCGCCGATGGCCATATGCTGGTCGAAGGCGCGCCCGGCCTGGCCAAGACCAAAGCCATCAAGGAACTCGCCGAAGGCATCGAGGCGCAGTTCCACCGCATCCAGTTCACCCCCGACCTGCTGCCTGCCGACATTACCGGCACTGAAATCTATCGGCCGGAAACCGGCAGCTTTGTGTTCCAGCAAGGGCCGATCTTCCACAACCTGGTGCTGGCTGACGAAATCAACCGCGCGCCGGCCAAGGTCCAGTCGGCGTTGCTCGAAGCGATGGCCGAGCGTCAGGTCAGTGTCGGGCGCAGCACCTACGACCTGTCGCCGCTGTTTCTGGTCATGGCGACCCAGAACCCTATCGAGCAGGAAGGCACCTACCCGTTGCCCGAAGCCCAGCTCGACCGTTTTCTGATGCACGTCAAGATCGGTTTTCCAGACGCTGCCGTCGAACGCAAGATTCTCCAGCAGGCCCGCGGCGAAGCGCTCAACGGCGAAACCAAGCCTGAGCGCCGCGTCAGCCAACAGGCGATCTTTGCCGCACGCAAGGAAATCCTCGGTCTGTACATGGCCGATGCCGTCGAGGAATACCTCGTGCAACTGGTCATGGCCACCCGGACCCCGGCCAAGTTCGACCCCGAACTGGCCGAATGGATTGCCTACGGGGCCAGCCCGCGCGGCTCCATCTCACTGGATCGCTGCGCCCGTGCCCACGCCTGGCTGGCCGGACGCGACTTTGTCAGCCCCGAGGACATTCAGGCGGTGCTGTTCGATGTGCTGCGCCACCGGGTCATTCTGTCGTTCGAGGCCGAAGCCGCCGGGATCGATCAGGACCGCGTGATCCAGCGCATCCTTGACGTCGTGGCCGTCGCCTGACCCCATGCAACCCTTCCTGATCCCCCAGCCGGGCATTCGTGTCAGCCTCAGCGAGCTGATCGAGATGCGTCATCGGGTGCGGGAAGTGCAGCTGTTTTCAACCCCGAGCCGACGCAGCCCGTTGATCGGCCTGCACCATTCCAAGCTGCGCGGGCGTGGTGTGGATTTCGATCAGGTTCGGGTCTATCAGGCCGGCGACGATGTGCGCAGCATCGACTGGCGTGTCACCGCCCGCACCCAGGAACCGCACACCAAACTGTTCCACGAAGAGCGTGAACGGCCGATTTTCATCCTGGTGGAGCAAAGCCGTCGGCTGTTTTTCGGCTCCGGGCTGATGTTCAAGTCAGTGCTGGCTGCTCAGGCTGCCGCGTTGATCGGCTGGGCGGCACTCGAGCACAATGATCGGGTCGGCGGACTGGTATTCGGCGATAACGAACACTACGAAATCAAGCCGCGCCGCAGCAAACAGAGCCTGCTGCAACTGCTCAACCGTCTGGTGCGGGTCAATCAGTCACTGCACACCGAAATACCGGCAGATCGCGATGCCTTTGGTACGGCGCTGCGCCGCGCTCGTGAAGTGCTGCGCCCCGGCAGCCTGGTGATCGTGCTGTGCGACGAACGCGCCCTGTCCGATGCCGCCGAGCAACAGCTGAGCCTGTTGTCGCGCCACAGTGACCTGCTGTTGCTGCCGATCTCCGATCCGCTGGATCGCGCCCTGCCCGCTGCAGGCCTGCTGCGCTTTGCCGAACGCGATGCGCAACTGGAGCTCGACACCCTCAACCCCGAGTTGCGCCGGGCCTATCGGCAACAGGGCGAAGACCGCTCTGCGCGCTGGGAACGGCTGGCGCAGAAACTGCGGGTGTTGCTCATGCCGTTGAGCACCCAGGCCGAGCTGGTCGAACAATTGCGTGAATACCTGAATCTCCAGCGCCCGGTGAAGCGCAAATGAACCCGCTGGATCAGCTACAGCCGCTGATTGCCCCAGAGGCGGTCGGTTTCTGGCCGCCCGCCCCAGGCTGGTGGCTGCTGTTGCTGCTTATTCCCCTGGCGGCCTGGGGCCTGTGGCGTCTGCGCGTGCTGTTACCGGTCAAGGCCAGCAAAAGCCGCAGCGAACAACCTCTGGACCCAGTGCGCGTCGCCGCCCTGGCCGAGCTTGCCAGCCTGCCCAAACCCTATGATGGTGCACCGGCCGGTGCCTGGCTGCAGCAGATCAACGGCCTGCTCAAACGCCTGTGCCGTAATCACTATCCACACAGCCAGAGCCATACGCTCAATGGCCGGAAATGGCTGGCGTTCCTCGACAATCGCTGCCCCGCCGCCGGGCTGACGCGCTGGATGATTCTGGTCGAGGGCGCCTACAAACCCGAGTGCAAACTGGACGACAAGGCCATCACCGGGCTGACCCAGGCGGTCGATACCTGGATTCGCAAACATGTTTGAATTTGCCTGGCCCTGGGTCTTCATCCTGCTGCCCTTGCCTTGGCTGATGCGAGTGCTGCTGCCGGTCGCCGACAGCGGCGAACCCGCACTCAAGGTCAGTTTCCTCAGTGAACTCGAAGGGCTGAGCGGCCGCCGCGCCAAGGCCAATCTGCCCGTCTGGCGACAACGTGCGCCAGTCATCCTGATCTGGCTGTTATTGCTGATCGCCTGTGCGCGCCCGCAATGGCTGGGCGAGCCGCTGCCCGTAGCCGCCAGCGGTCGTGACCTGCTGGTGGCGGTCGATGTGTCCGGCTCGATGGACTACCCGGACATGCAGTGGAACAACGATGAAGTCAGCAGACTGGTGCTGGTTCAGCACTTGCTCGGCGATTTTCTGGAAGGCCGCAAGGGCGACCGGGTCGGCCTGATCCTGTTCGGCACCCAGGCCTTCCTGCAGGCGCCGTTGACCTACGACCGGCGCACCGTGCGGGTCTGGCTGGACGAGGCCAGGATCGGTATCGCGGGCAAGAACACCGCCATTGGCGACGCCATCGGCCTGGCGCTCAAACGCCTGCGCATGCGCCCGGCCAACAGTCGGGTGCTGGTGCTGGTCACTGACGGCGCCAACAACGGTGGGCAGATCGACCCGATCACCGCCGCACGCCTGGCCGCTGAAGAAGGCGTTAAAATCTACCCTATCGGCATCGGCTCGGACCCTGATAAAAACGGTCTTCAAGGCGTGCTGGGGCTGAACCCGAGCCTGGATCTGGACGAGCCGACGCTTAAAGACATCGCCAGCCTCAGCGGCGGGCAGTACTTTCGCGCGCGCGACGGTGCCGAACTGGACAAGATCCGCGCCACTCTGGACGCGCTGGAGCCTGTCGCGCAGCAGCCCACTCAGGCCCGTCCGGCGCAGGTGCTTTATCAGTGGCCACTGGCTGCCGCCCTGCTGCTCAGTGTTCTGCTGGTGCTGCGCGAGCTGTGGCCGAACAACGCGGTGCAGCGCCTGCTCACGCAGTTGCGTGCCATCCGCTGGCGTGAGCGTCTCGAGCGACTCTGGAGGTCACGATGATCGCTGCGCTCTGGCCGCACTGGTTCCGCCCGTTATGGCTGCTGATCGTGCCATTGCTGGCCCTGCTGATCTGGCGACTCTGGCACCGGCAGAAACGCGCCGGGCGCTGGCAGATGCTGCTGCCGACCCACTTTCATGCCGTGCTGCTCAATGGCGGCCGCGGCGGCAACAGCAAGCTGCCGTGGATCGCGCTTGGTCTGGCCTGGTTGCTGGCCGTGTTTGCGCTGCTCGGCCCAAGCTGGCAGCGTGTCGAACAGATCAGCCAGAAACCAGTCGACCCGCTGGTGGTGATCCTCGAACTCACGCCGCAGATGCTCGCCACCGATACACCGCCCACACGCCTGGAGCAGGCCCGACGCAAACTGCTGGACCTGTTGCAGAAACGCAGCGATGCGCAGACGGCAGTTGTCGTGTATGCGGGCAGCGCGCACACGCTGGTGCCGCTTTCCGATGATCTGGTCACCAGCCATAACCTGCTGGAAGCCATCAGGCCGTCGATCATGCCATTGACCGGCCAGCGCGCTGATCTGGCGGTGCACAAGGCATTGCACCTGCTCAAACAGGGCGCGCTGGGTCAGGGCCGCATTCTGCTGATCACTTCCTCGCTGAGTGAGCAGGAGCGTCAGGGCATCCGTGAAGCGTTGCGCGGGCAATCGCCGCCGCTATTGATTCTGGGCGTCGGCACCGCTGAAGGTGCGCCCGTGACTCAGGAAAACGGCAGCCTGCTCAAGGACGACCAGGGTGCGATTCTGGTGCCACGTCTGGACAGCAGCAGCCTCAGCGACTTTGCTGATCAGGTCGGCGGCAGCTATCGTCAGGCACGCGCCGATGAAGAAGACCTGAACAGTCTCGGCCTGCTGGCCACGCCTCGGCAACTGCGCAACGATGGCCAGATTGTGCAACTCGATACCTGGGCCGATCAGGGCCACTGGTTCCTGCTGCCGTTGCTGCTGATCGCTGCGCTGGGCGGGCGACGTGGCTGGCTGTTGTGCCTGCCACTGCTGTTCATGTTTCCGCAAACCAGCCAGGCCTTTGAGTTTCAGGACCTGTGGCTGCGCCCCGACCAACAGGGCCAGCGTCTGCTGGAACAACACCGACCGGCCGAGGCGGCGCAGCGCTTTGAAAATGCTCGCTGGAAAGGCGTCGCGCTTTACGAGGCGGGAGACTATGCCAGCGCCGCGCAGCACTTCGCCGAGGGCAACAGCGCCGCTGATCACTACAATCGTGGCAATGCTCTGGCCCGCAGTGGCGAGCTGGAAGCGGCACTGGATGCCTATGAGCAGGCGCTGGATCGCCAGCCCGACTTCCCCGCCGCGCTGAGCAATCGGGCGCTGGTGCAAAGTCTGCTGGATGAGGCCAAGGTGCAGAAGCCCGCGCAGGACGAGCAAAGCAAAGCGGATCAAGGCGAGGAAGGCCAGCAAGCGTCACAGGACCCGAACAGCAGCGCCTCGCCCGCCGAGCAGAACCCGTCGCGGTCCGATCAGACCGGCACCAGCGAAAGCCTGCCGCCGGACACCAGCGGTCAGGCCACGTCGGCGAATTCGACGGACGATGAACAAACCACTCGCCCGCCGATCCAGCCCGCCGACAGTTCGATCACCGGTGAGCGACGTCAGGAACTGGAACAATGGCTGAGACAGATTCCGGACGATCCGGGCGAACTGCTGCGGCGTAAGTTCCGCTATGAACAGCAACATCAGGAAAAGACCCGATGAGTCGCGTGTACACCCTATTGACCGGCCTGTTGCTGGCCCTGGTCGCCATGTCGTTGCAGGCTGCACAGCTGACGGCCAGCGTTGATCGCACGCGTCTGAATGCGGGCGAAACCGTCGAACTGACGCTGGAAACCGACGACGTCACCCAGTTCGGCAAGCCTGACATGAGCGTTCTGGAGGGCAGTTTCGAGGTGCGTGACACGCGTCAGCTCAACAGCCTGAAAACACTCGACGGCAACAGCCAGGCCACCACGCGCTGGATCGTCACCCTGCTGCCGCGGGAAACCGGCAGTGTGGTGATCCCGGCCCTGCAACTGGGTGAATTGAAAAGCCAGCCGCTGACCTTGCAGGTTGTGCAGAGCGAAGCCAAAGAGCCCGGCAGTCAACTGGCGCCGATCTTCATCGAGGCGAGCCTGGATCAGGACAGTGTCTATGTTCAGGCGCAGGCTGTGATGACCTTGCGCGTCTACCATTCGGTGTCGCTGTTCGACGACAGCAGCCTGAGCCCGTTGCAAGTGCCGGATGCCCGGGTCGAAAAACTGGGCGATCCGCGTACTTACGAAAAGCTGATCAATGGCGTGCGCCATGGGGTGATCGAAACACGCTACGCGATTTATCCACAGCAGAGTGGCGCGCTGATCATCCCGGCGCAGGTCTTCAGCGCGACACTGGTGCAGCCACCTGCGGACAACACGCAGGGGCATGATGCCAACCCGTTTGGCCCGCAGCCGGGCAAACTGATGCGGGTCAAATCGTCAGAAGTGACGCTGACCGTCAAGCCCAAACCTGCCAACTATCCGGCCGACACCCCGTGGCTGCCCGCGCGCAGTATCAGCCTTGAAGAAAACTGGAGCCCGGAGCCCGGCAGTACTCAGGTCGGTGATTCGCTGACCCGTACCCTGACACTCAAGGCCGAGGGGCTGGCCGGAGCGCAACTGCCGCCGCTGCCCGCCACCGAAGTGCCCGGTCTGCGGCGTTATCCTGATCAGCCTCAGTTGCGTAACCTGCCCAGCGAGCGTGGCCTGATCGGCACACGCGAAGAACGCGAGGCGCTGGTGCCGGGTCGCGCCGGGGCAATCGATCTGCCAGCGGTCGAAGTGACCTGGTGGAACACCCACGAAGATTATCTGGAACACACCAGCCTGCCTGCGCGTACCTTGCAGATCAGCAACAACCCCGGTCTGGCGGTCGACACCCCGGTGAGCGACATGAGTGGCGTCACCGTGATCGGTCCGCCGGTCTGGCCATGGCAGGCGAGCACCCTGTTGTTTGCCTGCACCACGCTGCTGGGTTTCGGTCTATGGTGGCGCGCACGTGGACAACCGGCAATCGCCCGCACCGTGCAGACCGGGCCAAGCCCGCGTACCGTGCTGGATGACCTCAAGCGTGCCTGCATGGTCAATGACCCGCAAGGCACTCGTCAGGCACTCGATGCCTGGGCCCGTCAGCAGCCGGAAACCCTGGCTGAAATGGCTGCACGCTTTGTGCCGCTGTCCGATGCACTGGATGGCCTGAACGGCGCACTGTACAGCGAGACCGGCAAGCTGTGGCTGGGCCAGGACCTGTGGCGTGCCGTGCGCAAACTGCCCGCCGCCGAACATATTCAGGACCCGGCAGGCGATGCCGGGTTGCCGCCGCTGTATCCCAAGTAAGGATGCAGGGCAGGCATTCCCTTTTCACGACAAGGTAAACCCATGCGTCTGTTTCACACCTCTGACTGGCACCTGGGTCAGAACCTGCACGGCCAGGAGCGGGACTTCGAACACGCCTGCTTCCTGACCTGGCTGCTGGCCCGCCTGGCCGAACGACAGCCCGATGTGCTGCTGATCGCGGGCGACATCTTCGACACCGTCAACCCGCCGGTCAAAGCCCAGGAACGCCTGTACGACTTCATCGTCAACGCCCATGAGCAACAGCCGTTGCTGACCATCGTGATGATCGCCGGCAACCATGACTCAGGCTCACGCATAGAATTGCCTGCCCCGCTGATGCGCCGTTTGCGCACCCACGCACTGGGCCGAGTGATGTGGCTGAACGATGGCGTACTGGATGTCGAACGCCTGTTGCTGCCGCTGCCCGACGCGCAGGGCGACATCCAGGCCTGGTGCCTGGCGCTGCCCTTCCTGCGCCCCGCCGAAGTGACGGGGCCGACCCTGGGCGATGACTACCTGCGCGGCATCGGCCGGGTGCATGAACTGCTGATCGAAGCAGCCAATACCAAGCGCCAGCCGGGTCAGGCCCTGATCGCCATCAGCCATGCGCACATGGCAGGCGGCTCGGTCTCGGAAGACTCCGAACGCAGCCTGATCATCGGCAACGCCGAAGCCCTGCCCGCCAGCCTGTTCGGGCCGAGCATCACCTATGTCGCGCTGGGCCATTTGCACAAGCCGCAACGGGTCAATGGCGAAGAGCGCATTCGTTACAGTGGCTCACCGATCCCGCTGTCGTTTTCGGAAATCGGCTACCAGCATCAGATTCTGGAAATCAATTGCGATGGCGAAACCCTGTCCAGCGTCGAGCCCTTGCTGATCCCCCGCGCTGTCAACCTGCAACGCCTCGGGCCCGCACCGCTGGCCGAACTGCTGGTGCAGCTCAAGGCGCTACCGAATGTCGACCTGCTGGCCGATCCGGATCGTCAGCCGTGGCTGGAAGTGCGCGTGCGTCTTGATGAACCGCAACCGGACCTGCGCAACCAGATCGAAACCGCGCTGCAAGGCAAGGCTGTGCGGCTGGTGCGCATCGGCGCTGAATACGCCGGTAAAGGCAGTGCCGATGGCAGTGATGGCGACGCGGCACTGATCGAACTGGACCAACTCAGCCCGCAGGAATTGTTCAGCCGCGCCTGGCTGGACAACTACGGCAGCGAGGTGGACGAACAGACCCTCACCGATTTCGCCACACTGCTGCGTGAAGTCCAGCAGGAGAGCGAACAGTCATGAAGATTCTTGCCATTCGCCTGAAAAACCTCGCCTCACTGGCAGGCCCGTTCGAACTGGATTTCACTGCTGAGCCGCTGGCCAGTGCCGGGCTGTTCGCCATCACCGGCCCGACCGGCGCGGGCAAAAGCACTTTGCTCGACGCCCTGTGCCTGGCGCTGTTCGGAGCGATCCCTCGGTTGAGCAATATCGGCCAGTCCAAAGTGCCGGACATCGACGGCGACATCAGTACCAGCGACCCGCGCACCCTGTTGCGGCGCGGCACCGGCAGCGGTTATGCCGAAGTGGATTTCATCGGTATCGACCAGCGTCGCTATCGTGCGCGTTGGGAAACCAATCGCGCGCGGGACAACGCCACCAAAAAGCTCCAGGCCAGCCGCCAGACCCTCACCGATCTGGACAGCGAGCAAGTCCTCAGCAACCAGAGCAAGCGTGAATTCGAACAACTGATCGAGAGCCGACTGGGCCTGAACTTCGAACAGTTCACCCGGGCCGTGATGCTCGCCCAGAGCGAGTTCAGCGCCTTCCTCAAGGCCGATGACAAAGAACGCAGCGAGCTGCTGGAAAAGCTGACCAACACCGCAATCTACAGCCAGCTCGGTCGGCGCGCCTACAGCAAGAGCAAGGAAGCCGAAGAAGCGCTGAAAACCCTGACCGCGCAGGCCAGCAACATCGTTCCGCTGGCCCCGGAACAACTGGCTGAACTCGAACAGCGCTTCGACGATGCCCAGCAGCAGCTCAAAGCCCGTCAGACGCAACAACGGCAACTGGAGCTCAAGCAGCAATGGCTGATCGAACTGCATCGCCTGCGTGACGAACACCTCGCGGCTCAGGAAAGCCTGACCCGGGCGCAGCAGACCTGGGACGAGTTGAGCAGTCAGCGGCAGACGCTTGCGCAACTGGAACGTCTGGGCCCGCAGCGTCATCGCTTTGCCCGGCGTGTGACCCTGAGCGCGCAACTCACCCCGCTGGCCGAACAGATCAGCCAGCATCAGCAACAGCAGACTTTGCTGCAGAGCCAACAGCAACAACTGGAAACCCGCCGCACAGAAGCGCAAGCCAGCCTGTTGACGGCCCAACAAACGCACGGCAGCGCGAAACCGCTGCTGCAACAGGCGTTTGACGCGCAGAACACCCTGAATCACCTGGCTCAGGAGCTGGCCAAGGCGGCTGATCTGCATCAGCACACCGGACAACTGTGCGCCCAGGGTCAGGCCAGCCTGCAAACCTTGCTCGACCAGCAGCAACAGGTTGCGCAGCGCCTTGAACGCATCGCCGAACAGCTGCAACACAGCAGCGAGCTGGCACCGCTGGCCCAGGCATGGAGCGCGTGGCGTGACCGTCTGAAATCACTGACCCTGATCGCCAATCGCCTCAAGCACGGGCAGCGCGAACTGCCTGCTTTGCAACAGCGCGCCAGCCAAGCCGATCAGCAACTGACCGAGCAGCGCAACGCACTGGAATTGCTCTATCGGGAAGCCGATTGCGAAGTCGAGGCGGTGACCGAGCAGCTGCAGATTCTCGGCAGCCTGTTGCAGGACAATCGCAAGCAACAACGTGCTTTCGAAGCGCTGGCGCGTCTGTGGGCCAGCCAACAGGACATCGACCGCCAGCTGGCTGATCTGGCACAGCAACAGCACAGTGCCCAGCAGCAGCGCGAACAGCTCAACAGTGAAGGCCTCCGGGTTCGTGACGAACTGGCCGTCGCCGAGCAGACCCTGAGCGTCACCCGGCAACTGCTGGAACGTCAGCGTCTGGCGCGCAGTGCCAGCGTCGAGGAACTGCGCGTGCAGTTGCAGGATGACCAGCCCTGCCCGGTCTGCGGCAGTGTTGAGCATCCGTGGCATCAGCCGGAAGCGTTGCTGGAAAGCCTCACGCAACACGACGACAACGAGCAGGCCAGCGCGCAGAAGGCCGTGGACCTGCTGACCGAGCAGCGCAATCAGTTGCGTGAACAGGTCGGCGGCGTGATCGCCCGGCAGAAAGAACTGCTGCGCCAGCACGATCAGCTCATGCAGCGTCATCAGACCCTCGCGCCGGACCTTGATGCCCATCCGCTCACCGCTCAATTGCTGGACCGCGACGCTGATAAACGCGACGGCTGGTTGAGCCAGCAACTGAGCCAGTTGAACGAAGTCATCGCCCGTGACGAGCAACGCCAGGAGGCCTTGCTGACCCTGCAGAAAGACGCGGCCCGCTTGCAGCAGCAACTGCAGACTGCAACAGATGCCAGCCAGGCTGCCGCAGGCCACGTCGCCGAACAGCTCAAGCAACTGGACGCTGATCAGCAGCGGCTGGAAGAGGAACTGACGGCGTTCACCCCGCTGGTTTCGCCGCAGGTGCTGGAAGGCCTGCGCAGCGACGCCTCGGCGACGGTCATGCAACTCGAACAGCAAGTGACTCAGCGGCTGGATCAGTTGGAACAGCAAAGCGAGGAGCAGCAGGAGCAACACGAACGCCAGCAGAAGATCGAAAAGGAACAGATCGAACAGCAAGCCCGCCTGCAACGCCAGACCGAGCTGGCCCTTGACCTCACCCGTCTCGGCGAACAGCAGCAAGCCCGTCAGCAGACACTGGCCGATCTGCTGGGCGAGCATGCGACTGCCGAACACTGGCAACAGGCGCTGGAAAACGCCATTGAGCAGGCCCGACAAACCGAAACGTCGGCGGCCCAGGCACTTCAGGCTATTCAAAGCCAGTTGATTCAAATAGCTGCCGAACTCAAGTCGGGCCAGCAACAGCAGCAAGCCTTGCGGCAAGAAGTGACGGAACTCGACGCACAGATCAGCGCGTGGCGCGCTCAGCACCCAGAGCTGGACGACGCCGCACTCGACACCCTGCTGACTTACGATGACGCGCAGATTGAGCAACTGCGCGAGCAACTACAGGCTGCGGAGAAAGCGCTTGAACAGGCCAACGTGTTGCTGCAGGAACGTGACCAGCGCCTGCAACAGCATCAGGCGCAACACAGCGACCTGAGCGACAACCAACAACTGGCGGCCGATCTGCTGGTGGTTCAGGAACAGCTGACACACAGCGAACAGCAGTGTGCTGACTTGCGCGCTGAACTCAGTGAAGATCAGCGCCGTCGCAATGCCAACAGCGAACTTCAGGCTCGCATCACTGATGCCAACAGCGAGTACCTGCGCTGGGCGAGACTGGCGGCACTGATCGGCTCGGCCGAGGGCGACCGGTTTCGCAAGATCGCTCAGGCTTATAACCTCGACCTGCTGGTCCATCACGCCAACGCACAACTCAGGCAACTGGTGCGACGCTACCGCCTGAAACGCGGCGGCAGCATGCTCGGGCTGCTGGTCATGGACACCGAGATGGGCGACGAACTGCGCTCGGTGCATTCGCTGTCAGGCGGCGAAACCTTTCTCGTCTCGCTGGCCTTGGCACTGGGCCTGGCGTCAATGGCCTCCAGCACCTTGCGCATCGAATCGCTGTTCATCGACGAAGGCTTCGGCAGCCTGGACCCGGAATCGCTGCAACTGGCCATGGACGCACTGGACGGCTTGCAGGCACAGGGCCGCAAGGTCGGCGTGATCTCCCACGTACAGGAAATGCACGAGCGGATTCCAGTGCAGATCAGAGTGCGTCGTCAGGGCAATGGGTTGAGTACGATTGAGGTGGGCAGCACATGACGCCGGTGCTGTACTCATTCCGCCGTTGCCCCTATGCCATGCGTGCACGCATGGCATTGCATTACGCAGGCTGCACGGTGGACATCCACGAAGTCAGCCTGAAAGCCAAGCCCGCCGAGATGCTCGCGCGATCTCCCAAGGGCACCGTCCCGGTTCTGGCGCTTGAAGACCGGGTCATCGAGCAAAGCCTGGACATCATGCACTGGGCACTTGCCCAACAAGACCCTGATAACTGGCTACTGGCGAATGATCCCCAAGGGGCAACGCAAATCGCTGCGTTGATCACAGAGAATGATGAGGTCTTCAAGCTGCATCTGGACCGCTATAAATATTCGGTGCGCTACCCCGAACATTTACCGCAACATTATCGCGAGCAGGGCGAAGTGTTCCTGCAAACCCTGGAAAACCGACTGCAACCGCAAAGGTTTCTGGCCGGCGAACACCTGACGCTGGCCGACATCGCCATTGTCCCTTTCATACGGCAGTTTTGCTTTGTTGATCAGGAGTGGTTCGAACAAAGCCCGTACCCTGCCCTGCGAGCCTGGTTGCAGCGGTTATTGCAGTCTGAGTTATTTGCAGCTGTGATGAGCATCAAGGCGTCATGAGAACGACGACTTATTAAGTCACGCATTACCGATAACGGCGTGAGATGCAAATGAACATCCGTGTTACCCGCTTAACTCCATGTAAATTCCCCTATTTGGCAACAGCAATTATATTCACCACCTTATTGAGTGCGATAAACACGAGTGTGTCGCCGCCATCAGCGCTTTCGCGAACAGACTCCAGCTTTTGATTCTGCCCGCAAGGGCGTAGGAGCGAACCGGGCGACGTTTCGCTTGTTCGCGAAAGGGGCATTAAACTCAGCGAAATGTAGCGTCTGAACGGCCTCCTTCGCGAACAGGCTCGAGCTTTTGATTCTGCCCGCAAGGGCGTAGGAGCGAACTTGTTCGCGAAAGGGGGCATTAAATTCAGCGCAATGTAGCGTCTGAACGGCCGCCTTCGCGAACAAGTTCGCTCCTACATCCACTGAGCAGACGCCTCTTTTTCCAGAAGTAAACGCGTCGCCGCCATCAGCGCTTTCGCGAACAGACTCCAGCTTTTGATTCTGCCCGCAAGGGCGTAGGAGCGAACCGGGCGACGTTTCGCTTGTTCGCGAAAGGGGGCATTAAATTCAGCGCAATGTAGCGTCTGAACGAACGCCTTCGCGAACAAGTTCGCTCCTACATCCACTGAGCAGACGCCTCTTTTTCCAGAAGTAAACGCGTCGCCGCCATCAGCGCTTTCGCGAAAAGACTCAGCTTTTGATTTTGCCCGCAAGGGCGTAGGAGCGAACCGGGCGACGTTTCGCTTGTTCGCGAAAGGGGCATTAAATTCAGCGCAATGTAGCGTCTGAACGGCCGTCTTCGCGAACAAGTTCGCTCCTACACTCACTGGGCAGATGTCTCTTTTTCCAGGAGTAAACGCGTCGCCGCCATCAGCGCTTTCGCGAACAGGCTCGCCTGGCAGTCGCTGCAGGGTCTGCCGCGCAGTGGGCAGTGGTCGCAGGACCTGTGTGGGCGAACATGCTCGCGAAAGCGTGACGACTAATGAATCACTGGGCGGTTTTATGATCCAGTGCCGCGTAGAAGTTGGCGCTCTGTTGCAGGTATTTGGTGGTGTAGGTCGCAGTGTAGGTCTGAGCGGCGTGGGCTTTCTTGTCGTTCACTTCCACACTGGCGCTGGCCGGAAGAACGACGCTTGCCGAGATAGCTGATGCAGCGATGATGGAGAAAAGATTGAAGTTCATGTCGGTCACCCCTCGTTGTCTGTGTGTACGTTGGTTTGAAATCCTGGCCGTCTTGGCCGTGACTCAAACGTACGCCCGAGGGGGCTTCAGCAGAAATCTTTTGTAGCACTAACCCATATCATCAAGAATGATAACGACTCCAGCCCTTGCCTATGGCGGGCTGAAGCCGTTGCACTTTACTTGTCAGTCAAAAAACGCAGATACGACGGTGCACCCACATCCAGTTTCTGCACCGTGTCCCCGATCATCCCGCTGTGCGGATCGCGACGCACAGTCACGATCTGATCGCTCTTCTGATTGGCAAACAGCATGAACTTGCCGGTTGGATCAAAGGCGAACTCGCGTGGCTCCTTGCCTTCAAGGGAACGACGCTGGATCTCTTCAAGCTTGCCGCTGGCCTGGTCGATCCGGAGCACCACGACCTGATTCGCATCGCCCCGATTGGTCACATACAGAAACTTGCCATCCGGTGAGGTGTGCAACGCGCCGCCGCCGTTTTTCTGCTCCACACCCTTGTTCTTCATATCGACCAGTTGGGTCTGCTTGAAGCTGCCGTCATGGTAGTCAAACACTGCGACCTGAGCGGTCATTTCCAGCACCAACCAGGCATGCTTGCCATCGGCACTGAACAGGGTATGACGTGGCCCGGTACCACCTGGCAACTGCACGGTCGGCTCCTTGGCCGGCTGCAATGGCTTGGGCTGGCTCGCGTCGTAGCGATACACGAACAGCTTGTCGGCACCCAGGTCGGCAGTCACCACGTACTTGTCATCCGGGGTCGGTACGGCGAGGTGCACATGTGACGACATCTGCCGCTCGGGGTTGACCTTGCTTCCGGGGCCCAGCGGCAGGACCTGAACGGCCTCGCTCAGCTTGCCATCCTTGCCCACTGGCAGCACTGTCAGTGCGCCACCCGGATCAGGATTTACGGCGTAGTTGGCAACGAACAGATAGCGACCGTCGTAGCTCAGGCTGGAGTGCGTCGGTTCTTCACCGCGGCTTTGCACCTGACTGATCGGTGTGATCTGACGGGTTTTCGGGTCGATCGCAAAGCTGCTGACTTTACCGACTACGTCTTTCTGGCCTGGCCCGTTCTCATTGACCGCGAACAGATAACGCTGGTCTCTGGACAACGTCAGCCAGGACGGGTTTTCGGTTTTGATGACCTGTAGCGGCTTGGCATCGATCATTCCGGTTTCGCTGTTGAAGGCAAACCGGTAGATCCCTTCACTCTTTCCTTGCGTGTAGGAACCCATCAGCAATTCAGTCTCGGGCATGGGTTGGGCCTGCAGGGTAAACGCGCTCATGGCACTGGCAATCGCCAGCAATGGCAGAAATTTATGGGGCATGGGGCATCCCTTTTGTTGAGGTTATTGATGCCTGTCAGGGCACAGTCAGGTCTATGACAGCGCCAGCCCGCATTTAATCAATCCTGCGCGGAATCATCTTCATCTGAGGGGGTAAAGGCGTCCAGGCAGATGATCCGGTGATCGGCATTGCCATCGTTGATCACCCAGCTTTGCAGGGATTGGTCGAAGGTCGCAGCGTCGACCTGCGCTTTGGTGAAACGCCATACCTTGCGCTCGCGGCCGTCCATGCATTCGACGTTCAGCTCATCGCCCAGAGAGAAGTCCCAGGCGTGCAGACCGTCGATTTCCAGCATGGTGGTGGCTTCGAGGGCGGCGAGCAGTGTGGTTGGCGATGTAGTCATGAGGGGTATCCGGCCTGTAAAAGCGCGAATGATAGGGCAAAAGGCAGGCGCAGATACACCGATGATCGCCGTCACACAGTCAGGAGTGGACGCATAGCGTCCAGAGCGGCATGCCAACGCGAAGCGCTGGCATGATCACCCTTCACCTCACAACCTGCCGATCCCGCCCGGCTGAAACACCGGCTCGCTCGGGGCGAGGCCGTTGACCAGCGGCTGGCCGAATTCGGCCTGACTGACTTCGAAGCGATCACCCGGACGAGTGCGCACGCCGTCGGCAAAAGACAGGGTCGCAGTGCCAAAGAAATGCACATGCACGTCCCCCGGCCTCAGGAACTGGGCGTACTTGAAGTGGTGGTACTCAAGGTTTTCCAGGCTGTGGCACATGTTCGCCTCGCCGCTGAGGAATTCCTTCTCCCACAGCACCTCGCCATCGCGCCAGATGCGGCTGGTGCCCGACAGGCTTTGCGGCAGATCACCTACGCGCAGCTCCGGCCCGAACGAGCAGGCACGCAGTTTCGAGTGTGCCAGGTACAGGTAATTGCGACGCTCCATGACGTGGTCGGAGTACTCGTTACCGATAGCAAAACCCAGGCGATAGGGCTTGCGATCATGCCCGATCACATACAGCCCGCTCAGCTCCGGCTCTTCCCCGCCATCTTCGGCGAAGGGCGGCAGCGAGAATGAATGCCCGGGACGCACAACGATGCTGCCATCGCCTTTATAGAACCACTCTGGCTGCACACCCGCCTGCCCCGCCGCTGGCTTGCCGCCTTCAACGCCCCACTTGAAGATGCGCATGGTATCGGTCATCGCCGCTTCGTCACCGGACTGCTGATGCATCTTGTCCCGCGCCGACGCGCTGCCCAGGTGAGTCAGCCCGGTGCCACTGACCAGCAAGTGCGCCGGATCAGGATGATCGAGCGGTGGCAGAATCCGCAGCTCCTGAAGCAGTTGCGAGTAGTCATGGGTTTCGCCAACGCCACGCTGCTCGACCTGCTGCGCCAGAGCAGAACCTGCTTCGATCGCCGCCAGCGCCAGCTCGCGAACGCTTTCGACACCCTGGACTTCACGCACCTGATCACCGTCAACCAACCCCACCCGGCGCTGACCGTCGCTCAATTCAAACTGTACTAACCGCATGAAATTCTCCTTACACACTCATTGAAAACGCCAAGGTCGGCTTCTTCTTGCCGCTTGAAGCTCGCAGCTTGCATCTGCCTCACCTGGCACTCACCTGGCGCTCGCCGCGAACTCGTCTGCCGGCAGCACGTGCTTGCGTTCCAGCACGTGATAAACGATGCCGGTGAGCAGCAGCCCGAACACCATGACACCGGAAAGGAAGTACAGACCCGACGCCAGGCTGCCGGTCATTTCCTTCAATGCACCGATCACGAACGGCCCGATGTAGCCGCCCAGATTGCCGACCGAATTGATCAGCGCGATACCCGCCGCTGCGCTGGCACCGGCGAAGAAACGTCCCGGCAACGTCCAGAACACCGCCGTACAGGAAAACAACGCGAAGGCCACGACACACAGCGCAGCCAGTTGCGCCACCGGCAGGGTCAGCCAGGCACTGCAAAACAGCCCGATGGCACCCAGCACGTAAAGCACAGCGAGATGTCCGTAACGGTCATTGAGGCGGTCGGAACTGCGCGGCACGATCAGCAGGCCGATGATGCCGAAGATGTAAGGCACCGAAGACACGAAACCGGTGGTCAGGTCGCTGCCACCGAACTGCTTGATCAGCGTCGGCAACCACAGGCCCAGGCCGTAGATACTCAAGGTCACCGGCAGGTAGAACAGCGCCAGCAACAGCACACGTTTGTCTTTCAGGGCATGCAGCGGATTACCGTGACGGGTCTGGCCGTATGCTTCCAGGTCTTTTTTCAGCTCTCCGGTCAGCCAGTCTTTTTCGGCCTGATCCATCCAGTTGACCTGTTGCGGACCATCCGGCAACCAGCGCAGTACCGGCCAGGTGAGCAGAATCGCCGGGGTGCCGATGACAATGAACAACCACTGCCAGCCGTGCAGGCCGAGCACGCCGTCCATGCCCAGCAAGCCGCCGGAAACAGGCCCGGTGATCATCATGGCGATGGGTTGCGAGAGGATGAACAGGCCAAGGATCTTGCCGCGATGGCGAACCGGAAACCATTGGGTGATGTAGTACAGCACGCCGGGAAAGAACCCCGCTTCGGCTGCGCCGAGCAGAAAACGCATCACATAGAAACTGTGCGGCCCCTGCACAAAGGCCATGCCGATGGTAATCGCGCCCCAGGTGATCATGATCCGCGCGAACCAGCGACGAGCGCCGAAGCGCTCGAGCATCAGGTTGCTTGGGATCTCCAGCAGAAAGTAACCGATGAAGAACAGCCCGGCACCCAGCCCGTAGGCGGCGTCGCCGATACCGATGTCTGCGCCCATGTGCAGCTTGGCAAAGCCCACGGCAGAGCGGTCCACATAAGCGATCAGGTACAGCAGGATGAGGAAAGGAATCAGTTTGAACGTGATGCGGCGTATAAGCCGCAGTTCCTGGCTCATGTAGGCGGTCTCCCATTGTTTTTGTTATGGAACCTGCGGAGATCACCTCTGTGCCCGGTGCTGAATAACGCTGCCAAATGCGCCAGGATGATCCCTCGTCTACAATCGACTATATAGTAATACTATTTGATCTGCCAACTCTTCCAATGCGCGTTTTTTAGGCTTACCTTACCCAGCAGTATCGCCATTAAGTCTTACAATAAGAGAGCCGATCATGTCTGACTCCGATAAAAAACCGACCCTCCGTTCTGCCCAGTGGTTTGGCACCGCCGACAAGAATGGCTTCATGTACCGCAGCTGGATGAAGAATCAGGGCATTGCCGACCACCAGTTTCAAGGCAAGCCGATTATCGGCATCTGCAATACCTGGTCGGAGCTGACCCCTTGCAACGCGCATTTCCGGCAGATAGCCGAACACGTCAAACGTGGCGTGATCGAAGCGGGTGGCTGGCCGGTCGAGTTTCCGGTGTTTTCCAACGGTGAATCCAACCTGCGCCCTACGGCCATGTTTACTCGCAACCTGGCGAGCATGGACGTTGAAGAAGCGATTCGCGGCAACCCCATCGATGGCGTAGTACTGCTGACCGGTTGCGACAAGACCACCCCTGCCCTGTTGATGGGCGCTGCCAGTTGCGACATCCCCGCCATCGTGGTGACGGGCGGGCCGATGCTCAACGGCAAGCATGAAGGCAAGGACATCGGCGCAGGCACCATCGTCTGGCAGATGCACGAATCCTACAAAGCCGGGACCATCAGCCTGGACGAGTTTCTCTCCGCCGAAGCCGGCATGTCACGCTCGGCTGGCACCTGCAACACCATGGGCACAGCCTCGACCATGGCCTGCATGGCCGAAGCGCTGGGTACTTCGTTGCCACATAACGCGGCCATTCCTGCGGTGGATTCGCGACGCTACGTGCTGGCGCACATGTCCGGCATGCGGGCCGTCGACATGGTCCGCGAAGACCTGCGCCTGTCGAAGATTCTCACCAAGGCGGCGTTTGAAAACGCCATTCGGGTCAACGCAGCGATTGGCGGATCGACCAACGCCGTGATTCACCTGAAAGCCATTGCCGGGCGCATCGGCGTCGACCTGGACCTGGACGACTGGACCCGCATGGGCCGGGGCATGCCGACCATCGTTGACCTGCAACCTTCCGGGCGCTTCCTGATGGAAGAGTTCTATTACGCCGGTGGCCTGCCAGCGGTACTGCGGCGCATGAACGAAGCCAACCTGCTGCCCAACCCTGATGCGCTGACGGTCAACGGCAAGAGCATCGGCGAGAACACCTGCAACTCTCCGATCTATGGCGAAGATCAAGTGATCCGCGCACTGGACAACCCGATTCGCGCCGACGGCGGCATCTGTGTGCTGCGCGGCAACCTTGCGCCACTTGGCGCTGTGCTCAAGCCTTCGGCCGCCACACCGGCACTGATGCAGCATCGTGGCCGTGCGGTGGTGTTCGAGAATTTCGAGATGTACAAATCGCGGATCAACGATCCGGACCTGGACATCGACGCCAGCTCGGTGATGGTCCTCAAGAACTGTGGCCCCAAGGGTTACCCGGGCATGGCCGAAGTCGGCAACATGGGCCTGCCGGCCAAACTGCTTGCTCAGGGCGTCACGGACATGGTGCGTATTTCCGACGCACGCATGAGCGGCACGGCCTACGGCACGGTGGTGCTGCACGTCGCGCCAGAAGCGGCCGCCGGTGGTCCGCTCGCCGTGGTCAGGGAAGGCGACTGGATCGAGCTCGACTGCGCCAGCGGACGTTTGCATCTGGACATCCCGGAAGCTGAACTGGCCGCACGCCTGGCAGAATGGCAAGCCCCACCGCAGCTGTTGCTCGGCGGTTATCGCCAACTGTACGTCGACAAAGTCATGCAGGCCGATCAGGGCTGCGATTTCGACTTCCTGGTCGGCTGTAGAGGTTCCGAAGTGCCCCGCCACTCGCACTAGTTAGTTGCACTAAAAGAAGCGGCGGTCCCTTGTTTTGGCGACCGCCGTAAGTGTTACGCGATGGTATGATGCCCAGCCACTACCGCCAGGACCGACCAGCGTTCCCATGGATTATCGAAAGCCATCCGACCGAAAAAGCATGCACGCCCGCATCGTCCAGGAACTGGGCATGCAGATCGTATCCGGCCGCTTCAAGCCTGATGAAAAGCTGCCTGCCGAGGCGCTGCTCTGCGAAGAATACGCCGTCAGCCGGCCGGTCTTGCGTGAGGCCACGCGGGTTCTGGTGGCCAAAGGGCTGGTCTATTCGCGGCCGCGTGTCGGCACGGTGGTCAAGGCTCGCCGCGAATGGCACCTGCTGGATCCGGATGTGCTGCATTGGGTGATGCAAAGCTCGCCGCAGAACGAATTTTTCAACCTGCTGACCAGCGTGCGTGCGGTAATCGAACCGGCCGTTGCGGCACTGGCCGCGCAACACGCCACCGACGAAGAGATCGAGTCGATTCACGAAGCTTACCTGCGCATGGAAGCGGCTCCGACCCCGGAAGACCTGCTGCAACCGGACCTCGACTTCCACAGCCGCATCGCCGATGCCACGCATAACGACCTGCTTGCGCACCTGTGCAACATGCTGTCACTGGCCTTGCGCGAAGCGCTCAAATACTCCAACAAACGCCCCAACCTGCACGAGCTGGCCATGCCCCGCCACAAAGCCATTCTCACCGCCATCCAGAACCGCGACGCCCTCGGCGCACGCCATGCTTCGCTGGTACAACTGGATGATGCGCGCAATGCGCTGAGTGTGGTGCTGGGCGGAGCGTAGGGTTACCCCAAGCGCTTTTCTCGTTCCGCACCCTCCAGCGTTCGTTGTTATACATAAGTCTTCGCGGGAGTGACCGGGGCGGCGTTCCGTATTGTTCGCGAAGAGGCCGGTACAGCCTCCAGAAATAGCAAACGGCATGCCTGCGCGGAGCATTGGCCCACCCCCATAGCGGGCTTAATGCGAAAACAGTGAATTGCCTACCTTGCCTGCCATCTTCTCCGGCTTGATCAGGAACCGCGCCAGCGCGGGCAGCAGCCATAGCGCGCCAAACATGTTCCACAGCAGCATGAAGGTCAGCATAAGCCCCATGTCGGCCTGGAACTTGATCGCCGAGAAGATCCAGGTGCACACGCCGATGGCCAGGCACAGGCCGGTGAACAGCACGGCTTTGCCGGTGGATTTCAGGGTTTGGTAATACGCTTCCTGCAACGGCAGGCCGGCGCGCAGGAAGCTTTCCAGACGGCTGTAGATGTAGATGCCGTAATCAACGCCGATCCCCACGCCCAACGCCACCACCGGCAGGGTCGCGACCTTGACGCCGATGCCCATGAACGCCATCAGCGCATTACCCAGTACGGAGGTCAGTACCAGTGGCAGGACGATGCACAGCGTCGCCGCCCAGGAGCGGAAGGTGATCATGCACATGGCGGCCACGCAAAGGTAGACCAGCACCAGAATGATCAGCTCGGACTGTTTGATGATCTCGTTGGTCGCCGCCTCGATCCCCGCATTGCCGGCGGCCAGCAGGAACTGCATGTCCGGTTTGTCGTTCTGTCTGGCGAAGTCCTGCACGGCATGCACCGCGCGGTCCAGGGTTTCAGCCTTGTGGTCGTTGAGGAACACCAGCAGCGGTGCCAGCGAGCAGTCGGTGTTGTACAGACCGTCGGCACGCGCGATGGAGTTGTTCAGCACGTCCTTGTTGCGCGACAGGCTCTCCCATTTCAGATTGCCCTCGTTCATGCCCTTGATCACCTGTTTGGAAACCGTCACCAGCGAAATGGCCGACTGCACGCCCTGGGTGTTTTCCATCTTCCACGCCAGCTCGTTGATCGCCGACAGGGTCGGGTACGCCGAGCAGCCTTCGGGCGGGGTCTTGACCATGACCACCAGCACATCCGAGCTGGTGGAGTAGTGATTGATGATGAACGCGTTGTCTTGGTTGTAGCGCGAGTCAGGGCGCAGCTCCGGTGCCCCCTGATCGAGATCGCCGATCTTCAGGTGCTGGCTGTACCAAAGCCCGCCACCGAAGGCCAGCAGGGCCAGCACAATCGACACGGGCGCGACTCTGGCGCTGGCAAAGTTCGACAGCAGACGCCAGAAAGGATGCTCGGACACCGCATCCTGCTTGCTGCGGCTGACCGCCCTTTTGCTGATGCCAACGTAGGAAATCGCCACCGGCAGCAGGATCAGGTTGGTGAACACGATCACCGCAACGCCGATGGACGCGCCAATGGCCAGCTCGCGAATCACTCCGATGTCGATAATCAGCAGCGTGATGAAGCCGACCGCATCGGCCAGAATCGCGATCATGCCCGGCACAAACAACTGGCGGAACGTGCGACGTGCGGCTGTCAGCGCGTCCTCGGCTTCGCTGGATTGCAGCGCGATGCCGTTGATTTTCTGCACGCCGTGGGAAATACCGATGGCAAAAATCAGAAACGGCACCAGCATCGAATACGGGTCAATGCCGAACCCCACCACGTGCATCAGGCCCAGTTGCCAGATCACCGCAATAAGCGTGGTGCTCAGGACGGCAATGGTGCTGCGGATACAGCGTGTGAACCAGATCAGCAACACCAATGTGATCAGGAAAGCGATGCCAAAGAACATCACAACCATGAACAGGCCGTCGATCAGGTCGCCGACCTTTTTCGCGAAACCGACAATGTGAATCCTGATATCCGGGTTCTGCGCCTGGTATTTGTCGCGAATCTTTTCTTCAAGCTGATGCGAGAACTGCTGGTAGTCCAGCGCCAGTAATCTGCCTTGGTCCGCAGGGTCCGGGTAGGCTTCCTGTAGCGGAACATCAATGATGCTCGATTTGAAATCATTGGCCACCAGCCGCCCGACCTGCCCGGACTTGAGCACGTTGTTACGCAGTTGATCGAGACTGGCTTCCGAGCCGTCGTAACTTTGCGGAATGACCTCGCCCCCCGCGAAGCCCTCCTCGGTCACTTCGGTCCAGCGCACGCTGGGGCTCCACAATGACTTGAGCCCGGAGCGGTCCACGCCGGGAATGTAAAAGACTTCGTCACTGATCTGGCGCAGGGTCTCCATGTACGCTTTGGAGAAAATGTCACCGTCCAGCGCCTCGACGGAGATGCGCACGGTGTTGCCCAGGTTCGCCAGCTCGTTGCGATGGGTCATCATGTTCTGAACGAACGGATGTGACAGCGGAATCATTTTCTCGAAACTGGTGGAAGGCCGGACCTGCAGGGCTTGCCAGAACAGAAAGACACTCGTCAGCAGGCACAGAACAATCACCGCCGGACGATGATTGAAAATCAGGCGTTCGAGGAAGCTTGCCTTTTCATCTGAATGTGCCGCGTGTTGAAGATTGCCCATACCTGAATGTCCCCGCCCTGAAAGGTCTTATTATTGTTGGGTCGTTTCCGCGCCCGTCGGCGAGGTCACGCGCACGCCACCTTGCCCTACCAGAATCAGGTTGCCTTGCTGATTGGCAGTAACACCCGCCAACGAGATGCGGTCGGGACGATTGAACACCTCGAAGGTTTCGCCGTCATTGGTGCTGCGCATCACGCTGCCGCCATTGCCGACCAGCACCAGCGAGCCATCGGCCATCAGCGTGGCGCTGGCCAGACCGAATTCCAGCGGTCCGCGTGCGCCTTTGAGTTCTATCGGCTGCCAACTGTCGCCGAAGTCGCTGGAACGAAACAGGTTGCCGCGCAAACCATAGGCCAGCAATGTCGAAGGCTGCGCCGTACCCGTCACGCCAAACAGCGAGCCCTGATAGGGGCCGTCAAGCTTCTCCCAGGTTTGCCCGTCGTCGCTGGAGCGAAACATGCTGCCCGCCTCACCGACGATGAACAGGCCTGCGTCCTTTACCTGCGCAATGCCGTTCAGGTGGTATTGGTCCTCGTTGTCCAGCCGGTCGCTGACATCCTCCCAATGCTGACCACCATCGTGAGTGCCGAGCAGCGCACCGTAGGCACCGATGGCGAAGCCGTTGTCGAGGTCCTTGAACCAGACATCCAGCAGCGGTGCTTCGCGCTTCAGGTCTTCGAACTGCTTGCTCCAGCTCTTGCCGCCATCGCTGCTGGCCAGAATCTGTGCATCGTGGCCCACTGCCCAGCCGTGCTGCTCGTCCACGAAAAACACGGCGGTCAATAACTGCCGGGTCGGCACACGGGCCTGAAGCCAGGTTTTGCCCTGATCGTCGGAATAGAGAATGTGTCCGTGATCACCTGCCACCACCAGCCGGGCACCGGCATGAGCGACATCCAGCAGCAGACCCCGAGCGGCCTTTGCCGATTCAATGGCGTAACCGGACGTATCGGCGACGCTCGCCGCCACAGGTGCCGGATCAGACGCCATCGCCACCCCGGCAGCGAGCGGGCAGCCCATCAGAATCGTCAGGGACAGGCCCGCGCATAACCGGGCGCGCCACTGGAAAGGCTCATGCATGACGTTCTCCCCTTTCTTTATTGTTATCGGGTGCCGATTCAACCCGTCTGTATCGACCAGGACGCCCGCAACTCCTCTGGCCCTGCCTTTCTGGAAGCACGGCCATCCTAGGCAGCTTTGCAAATGCCTGACAATCGACATGTCGTTATCTTTTGTTAAGCACGCGGGCGTGATTGATGAGTCATCAGCGGGCCTGATACGAAAACTGACCTGACAGATCCCCCGGCCTGTCGATGACAGCGTTTCAGCGCATGCTTTGACGGCGCAATGCAGCGGGTTCGAACGCGTTGACGCCAGGCACAGGCTGGCCGAAATCACTGGTGTGCGGCTCCTGATTGTCCAGGTTCTGAACGTGATAACGGCGGGCCTGCAAGTCGTGGAAGACATCCAGCGCCGACCAGATGGCCGGCAGCTCATAGTAGTTCTTCAGGTAGGCCATGGAGCCCCGCCACAACTGGCCGCGCCCGTCATATTGATCGACGATTGCCGCCTGCCAGCTGTCCTCATCCAGGTACAGCGTGCGCCGCGAGTACACATGCCGCGAAGAAAGCTTGAGCGTACCCTCGACCACCCAGACCCGGTGCAGCTCATGCCGGGTGTAGACCGGGTTGAGGTGGCCCGCCTGCAGCAATTGCCGATAACTGATATCAGGGCTGGAAATCCGATAGTTGTTGTAGGGAATATAAACCTCGCGCTTGCCCAGCAACTTCCAGTCGTAGCGATCTGGCGAGCCATTGAACATGTCGGTGTCGTCTGCCGTGCGCAAGCCATCGGCAGCAGGCACCGGCAGGTCGTAAGCCAGGCTCGGCGCGCGGCGCACGCGGCGTTGTCCAGCACTATAAGCCCAGGCCAGGCGCGGCTCCTGCACCTGATCGAGCGTTTCATGTATCAACACGGCAGAGCCGGACAATTGCGCCGGGCTGTGAGAAAACGACAGGTAATAGAACAGCACATTGTCCAGACTGGCAAAACTTCCGCGGGGATCATAAAAGCGAAACAGCACTTCTTGCTGAGCGGTGACCAGGCTGTAACTTCCGTTGCGTTGCACGACCCCCTCGGACGCGCGTCTTACCACGTAATGCCCACGATACCGGGCAATGTGATTCCAGATGGCCTGAATGCCTTTTTTCGGAACGGGAAACGGAATGCCACCATACGCGTCGACAAATCCGTTACCACCACTGATCAGCCGTGCTGTCCCGGCATTTCGTCGGGTGTTGTCATAGACCCACTGCGGCGCTGATGCGGAGCGATGGGGCGGGTAGATCGGCATCTGATAGGTAGCGGGATAGGTTTCAAACATCGCCACCTGCCCCGGCGTCAAATGCTCACGGTGCTGGTCCAGATTGGCGCGGGTGATGGTGAATAACGGCTCGTCGCCGGCATAAGGATCGACATGGCGGCTACCGGAGCCTTTATATCCCTGCGGCGGCTCCGTGATTCCGCCGTTCCAGGCCGGTATGGTTCCGGATGCATTGCCCGCCCTCTCGCCCCCCAGCGGAGTCAATGGACCTTCGGGCAGCATAACGTCAGCACCCTGGCTGGTGTTGATCGCGAGCATTAACGACAACGCGATCCCCATCAGTTGTTTCATGAGCATGTTGCTCTCCTTGCATGCGTGGCACGGAACGACGGTCTGACGCCCCGGCCAATAGTGTTCCCGTTGTAAACGGCGTTTTTATTATCGAGATAATGCGCAGGGCGATTGTCAGTCTGTTGAAACGCCAGAATAAAATATTCAGCGCACATGTATTCCCCTACGAGCCCTGTTGGATCGCAGGAATAAACTGTAAGACAGTGGAATCCAGACGTGTAGGAAACTATCCCGTATAGATCATCACATTAAAACCGCTTAAGCACGGGCCAAACCAAAGCGCCCCGTATTTGCCCGACACAGCCTACAGCGGCGATTACAGTGCAACGCAAATGCCAACACAAGGAAACAAACAGATTAAGGCCGTTATCAAGCACACTCTTCAGCACGCGTCATGACAAACGGTTATTCAAACTGGTTTATCCACACTACCGGCCATAAAACCTGTTCGATTGTCAGGCATGGACTTAATGACAAACCTATAAAATACCGAAATAAAAACTGGCAGTAACAGCGGAGGTGTTACTGGCAAACTGCAAGTAACACCTTATAGGCAGGCAATGGGGTGGCTCAGTCGATGACGACGTGCGGCAGGAACCGGCTGGTGTCTTTGGTGATCAGGCTATCGTCTTCGCGGATACCGATCCCGGATGCCAGATCGCCGATGACCCAGGAGCCGATCAGCGTGTAGCTGTCACCGAATTTCGGGAGCGGCGAGTACGCCTGAAGAATATACGGCGCATCGGTGTAAGGCCCGTCGACGGCAATGACCTGGTCGCCGGGCGTGCGCATCTCGATGTTGGCGCCCTCGCGGGAAAAGTACGGTTTGCGCACCCACCCTTTGGGCACGGGTCTGGTAACGTCTCGATCGATGTGCGAAGGCAGCAGGTTCGGATGCCCTTCGTTGAACTGCCACAACAACGGCAATATGCCCTTGTTGCTGAGAATCGCCTTCCAGGCAGGCTCAACGAACTGGGTGCCACTGGCGGGCACATGCTTGCCGAATTCCTCGTGAAAGATGTGTTCCCACGCATGCAGCTTGAACAGGCGTTCGATCCAGCGCCCTTGCAGGTCGACAAACCGCCCTTCGGCATCCAGCCCGATGTCTTCGATGTCGATATGCCTGGCATCGATGCCCACGTGGGCAGCCATGCGCCGCAGGAAGTCGGTTGTGCCGCGGTCCTCGACGGAACCGGACATGGCCGAAAAATAGAACGGGCTCTGCCCTGGAAACTCGGCGAACGCCCGAACCAGATCCTCGGCAATCGAATTGAACTGGGTGGCATGTGCAGGCAAAACCTCGCGCGCCATCTGCTCTTCGAGCCAGAGCAGTTGAAACGCCCCGGCTTCCATCAGGCTGGTCGGTGTGTCGGCATTGATCTCGTACATCTTTGCCGGACCCGTACCGTCATAGGCAAAATCAAAGCGTGCGTAAAGATGCGGATGCCCCTGCTTCCAGGACGCCTGAATCACATCGAAAAACGCTTCCGGAATCGCCAGCTGGTGCAACAACTCTTCGCTGTCCACCACTCGCGCCACGGCATCCATGCACATCTGGTGCAGCGCCTGGGTCGGCGCTTCAAGGTCCCGGGTAATCTGCTGTTCGGTGAACAGGTAATACCCGCGCTCATCCCAGTAGCGCTCGCCATCGATCGTGTGGAAGTTGAAACCCTCGCGCTCGGCAGTCGTGCGCCAGTCCGGACGTTCTTCGATGCTGATCTTCTTCATGGACCGCTCCGTCAGCCTCCGAAACTGCTGCTGCCGCTGCTCTTGCCACCCCAGCCGCTGCGGGCCGAGGCCTGGCTGCCGAACCCACCACGCGAAATGGTCGATGACACCGACGAGGAGCCAGAACCCGAGCTGCCCAGATTGCGCCCCAGCGTGCTCTTGCCATAGCTGCGGTCCGGGCTGGATTGCGCCTGGGTCGAACGGCCAAACGTCTTGCCACGGTCGATCTGGCTGGGCAACGACGAGCTGTAATAACCGCCGCGATCATCACGCGTCTGGTAAATGGGCTGCGAGTAATAGCGGTTGTTGCCGAAACCGTTGCTGAGCAGATTGCCGATCAGCAGGCCAGCCATCAGCCCGGTGGTGCCGCTCATGCCTGCCGGAGCGGACTGGGCAACTTCCTGATTGGCCTTGTCCAGCGCGTCTTTGGGCACACGTCCGGAGAAGCCCAGCTCGAAGCCGCCCAGCTTGGGCATGTACTTGCCGTCAGAGGTGACCTGGCAATAATCCGGCACGAAGTCCGCGTCACAGGACGCCTTGTCATCGTAGGTCGGCGCTATGCGGCGATGATCCGAAAGCGCCTGCATGTAGGCATCCGAACAGACATTCACCGGCACCTTGGCATCGACGCATTCCTGCACCGAACTGAAGTTGGCCTTGGCGTTGAACGTGTCCTTGTCTTCAGACGGACCACACGCGGCGAGGGCCAGGGGAAGCGTACTGGCGAGCACCAGTTTTACTGAACTACGTCTCATCGTGAGTCTCCTTGTTCAAGGCTGCCGTCAGACCGATGGGGTCATGCAGGCTGCGTTGAGAAGACCGACGCTGATGGCGACGCTGGCCGAGTAGATGGCTGCTGCCAGCTCGCCTTTGGCGATGCGCGCAGAAAGGCCCTTGAGCACCAGACTGGTGACGCCGAACGCCAGCAACTGGACCACGGCCGCAATCACCACCCAGACAATCACGTCCAGAATGCTGATGCTGTAACTGATGATGTTGCTGGCCGGCAACGCGAAGCCGATCAGCGAGCCACCCAGAGCCACCGCCGCAGCGCTGTTGTTCTCCCGGATCAGCGCGAATTCCTTGTGCGGCGTGATCCTGCTGTAGATGAACTGGAACAGGGCGAACAGAATCGCCGCCACCAGGATGTACATAACGAAGCCGAACACAGCGGTGGCATTGAGCGACATACGCAGCGCGTCGATCATGATGATTTCCTTGTCAAAGAACGTTGATATCAGTGGATTGCAGCGTAATGCCAACCGCCGTGGTGAGCGTGATGCTGCCCTCTTCGTCTTCTTCTACCGAAAAAAGCAGAAACTCGCGGCGGTTTATAAGGCCTGTGTCGCGGGCGTACAGCATGCTCAGGTGTTTGACCCGATAAGCAGCGTCGGGGCTGACGATGTCTTCATCCAGTGGCGTCAGTTCGGTCTGTCCCGGCGCAGTGCCCCACTGTCGTTCGAATACCTCGCCATCGTGTTCGTAGGTCGGCAGACCGATCTTCGACGACGGGCCGGTCAGGCGCAGCAACTCGTCCTTGCTGGTGATAGGCACGGCGCTGTAGTAGCCGAACAGGATGATGTCCTGGACGTCTTCCGGATTCGGACCATTGCTGACCACTTGCAGGAAATAGTCCTCGTTATCGAGGTAGAAACGGTGAAGGGTCATCGACTGACCAAGATCGACACGCCCCACCGCCCAGACTTTTTCATCTGCCGGGATCACCACTTCCGAATAGCCGTCGAGCAACAGTTTCAATGAACTGTCCAGGCACAGCATGCGGCCCGATGCCAGCCCTAACGGACTGGCTGTGCCAAGCGTATTTTCGCCATCACGACCTGATGCCTTGGGGGCTTCCAGACCCATGGCACGTTTGAACCAACTCATAGTGCATTTCCTTGAAGACGACTGGAGGCGATATAGGCCTTTTTAAGCGGCGTACATACACGGTTTGCCGGACTGGCTCACTTCGCTGCCAGCAATGCCCGGGAGTGCATCAGCCACGCCACACACATACCGGCAATCGCCCCGGCGATGTGTGATTCAAACGAAACACCCGCCGCCGGCACGAAGCCAAAAATCAACCCGCTGTAACCGGCCAGCACAATCAGCGCCAGCAACACGCTGGCGATGCTGCGCTGATACCACGCCCGCGCCAGCAGATAAGCCCACAGGCCGAAGATCAGGCCGCTTGCGCCGACATGAATATTGCTGCGGCCGAAGGTCCAGACCAACAGCCCGCCCAGCAGGCAAATCAGCCCGGCGACCCACGCATAACGCCTGACGCCCTCGGTGGCTACCAGCCAGCTCAGCACAATGAACGGCAACAGATTGCTGAGCAAGTGCTGAATCGAACCGTGCAGAAAAGGCGCAAACACAATGCCGCGCAACCCGGTCAGGTTGCGCGGAATAATACCGAAATGCACCAGACCATTGCCGGTGATCGAGTTGATTGCCTGCACCACAATCAGCACTGCCGACAAGGCGAGGATGACCTTGAGTCGTTTTGAAAACTCCATTGCCGACCCTCGCCAGGCTTCTCGCGATGCTTATTGGGCAGGCGTCTGATTCTTGGCTTTCAAACGTGCCAGCACGTCTTCCGCGCCGCCGCTTTTGGCACCGATTCCGGCGTCTTGCAGACGACGCTCAAGGTCGCTGCCGCTGGACTGGCTGGCCAGTTCTTCAGCCGCTTCCAGTTTGGCATCCTGTTCGTCCTGACGCTTCTTGAGGCGCGCCAGCGAACCGACGGCGGTTTCCACGGCACCGCTGGCGCCACCGGTAGCAGTGGCGGTCGCGACCCGCGCCCGTTGCACAGTCTCGCGGGCCTTGGCCATCTCGACCTGCTGCTTGAGGCTCTTGATGCGTGACTCGGCCTTGATCACCTGCTCCTGCAGCAGACCGACCTGCTTGTTGAACTGCTCGGCGAGTTCCTGCTCCTGATCACGCAGGGCTTCGATCTCGGCAATCTTGTTCGCACATTCCACCGCCAGGGCCTCTTCGCCCTTGTTCAGCGCCTGCATGGCGCGGCCTTCCCAGTTGGCAATGCTGGTGGCATGTTCTTCAAGACGCTGAGCCGACAGCTTGTGCTTGGCCTTGATGGTGATCAGCCCGTCACGCGCTTTGACCAGCGCGTTCTCGGCGTCGCGGATTTCCTGGTCCAGGATGCGGATGGCATTGGCGTCAGCAATCGACTCGCCCACTTCGGAAGCGCCACCACGAACGGCAGTCACCAGTTTTTTCCAGATACTCGTAGTCATGAATGTTCTCCGCCTGACAGCGCTGTTCAGTAGATGAAATGATCTTCAAAAGCGTCGGCCGCACGTATCACGTTATCCGCGAGGGTGAGGATTTCCTGCACGATCACGGTGAGCGACGAAGCGGCGCTCAGTGCGCCGAACAGGCAGTAGACTTCCTGATCGCCACCGAGCTTTTCGATGCCGACCGAGGACAGTGGAAACAGGTCACGACTGCGCAGCACAACGTCGTTGAATGCCTGCACGTTCTTGACCTTGTTGACTTCGATCAGGGTCGCGTCAGCCAGAATCTGCTCGCCTTCCACCGCAATGTAAATCGGCAGGTCGCCGTACTCGGCCATGGTCAGCCTGATGCCTGATGCATCGCCTTCGGTCACGTCGAGCTCGATTTTCCCGTTCGTCACCAGCTCCAGTTCGGACAGAGCCTTCTGCAGTGAGCTGATGGTCCAGTGGGTGTTCTCGGTCATGAAATCCTCCAATTTGATCCTCTTGCCCAGAAAGGGCTGTCTTAACGCTTTTTCAATGCCACGCAGGGCATCGACATTCTCGGGCCGAATCCAGAATTCCCGCTTGACCAGGCCGGCGTCCTTGAGTCGCAGACGCATTTCACGCATGTAATCGGTGGAGCTTTTAGTCGTCTTGGCCGGGACTGCTGCGTCACCCTGTTTTTTACGAGGCATCAGCGCTTCCCTCCTGCTGCTGGCCGTGAGTCAGATGAGCAACGTAGCAGATGCATTCAAGGATAGATACACATCACATGTGAGTTTTTTCGGCAGCGGATATCGTCATCTTGCTTCTGTCCGAAGGGCGTAGGAGCGAACTTGTTCGCGAAGACGGTAGCTCAGACAATGCATTTTCGGAGAACACCTGCTCTTTCGCGAACAAGTTCGCTCCTATGGCCTACGGCCAGAATCAAAAGCGGATTTGTGTATAACGATTAGCACTCCGCGTGGCAGCGCATTTCGTGACGCGGAGCGGCACCCAATGCATGCCAATGCGGAGCATTGGCACGATAGTCATTCACTATCTTCGCGAACGAGTTCGTTCCTACGCCCTCCGGGCATAATCAAAAGCATGATTGCGTGGCACGAACAAAAAAGCGCTGTCCGCATCAGCGGACAGCGCTTTTCTCACAAGTGCCTGTCAGGCGTTGGGCAACCCTCATTCAGCCAGACTTTTGCTCACCACTTCGTACACATCCGCTGACAGTTTGCCGGACGCGAGGATGCGTTCCAGCTCGGCTTTCATCAGCGCCTGACGGGCGCTGTCGTATTTGCGCCAGCGAGTCAGTGGCGCCAGTTGGCGAGAGGCGATTTGCGGGTTCAGGGCGTTCAGCTCGATCACCAGGTCTGCCAGGAAGCGGTAGCCGGAGCCGTCCGCCGCGTGGAAGTTGATCAGGTTTTGCCCGGCAAACGCACCGATCAGGGCGCGGACCTTGTTCGGGTTCTTGATGCTGAACGCAGGATGCTTCATCAATTCCTGCACGCGTTGCAGGCCGCCCGGCTGGGTGCTGGCCGCCTGAACACTGAACCACTGATCCATCACAAGCGCATTGGTCTTGAAGTTCTCGGCAAACACTGCCAGCGCCTTGTCACGCTCTTCGGCGAATGGCGAGTTGACCAGCACGGCCAGTGCGGTCAGGCGTTCGGTCATGTTGTCGCTGGTGTCGAATTGGTCGATGGTGGCCGCCAGCACCTGCGGCTTGCCGCTGAGCATCAGGTACGACAAGGCGATGTTCTGCAAGGCACGACGGGCGAAGTGCGCAGACTCGGCAACGTAAGGCGTGGCCTTGGACACTTCACGATTGGCCTGGTATCGGGCCAGCAGGCTGTCGAACAGCGCATCAGCCAGTTGCTTGCGCGCGAACTCACGAGCCGCGTGAATGGCATCGACGTCCGCCACTTCGCTGATTTCGGCCAGATAAGCCTCGCCCGGCAGCGACAGCATTTCTGCGACCATGGCCTGATCGAGTTGCTCATCCGCCAGCACAGTGCCCAGCGCAGTAATCAGACGCTGATCCATGACCAGTGGCTGACCTTGCTGATGCTGACCGATCAGTTCCTGCAACACCTGAACCGACAGTTGCTGACCCGCGTCCCAGCGATTGAAGCCGTCGCTGTCGTGCTGCATCAGGAACATCAGTTGATCGCGGTCATACGGGAAGCTCAGTCTGACCGGTGCAGAGAAGCCGCGCAGCAACGAAGGCAACGGCTTTTCAGCGATATCGACAAAGGTGAACGTCTGCTCGGCTTCGGTCACCGCCAGCACCCGCGTAGTGCCGCTTGCGGACGCTTCGTTTGCCAGACGCAAAGCAATCTCGCCGCCTTTGCTGTCCAGCAGACCCAGCTCGACCGGGATCACGAACGGCTGCTTTTGATCACCCGGCTGCCCCGGTGTGCTCGGGCAGCTTTGGCGGAAGGTCAGGCTGTAGGTTTTCGCAGCGGCGTCATACGACTCGCTGACCGCCAGACGCGGCGTACCCGCTTGGCTGTACCAGCGCTTGAATTGGGTCAGGTCAACGCCGTTGGCGTCTTCCATGGCCTTGATGAAATCGTCGCAGGTGACGGCCTGGCCGTCGTGGCGCTCGAAATACAGGTCGCTGCCTTTGCGGAAGCCTTGGGCACCCAGCAGGGTGTGGAGCATGCCGACCACTTCCGAACCCTTCTCGTACACGGTCAGGGTGTAGAAGTTGGAAATTTCGATAAAGCTGTCCGGGCGCACGGCGTGGGCCATCGGGCCAGCATCTTCGGCGAACTGGTGGGTACGCAGGTAAGCGACGTCCTGAATACGCTTGACCGTGGCCGAGTTCATGTCGGCCGAGAAACCGGCGTCGCGATAGACCGTGAAGCCTTCCTTGAGCGACAGCTGGAACCAGTCACGGCAGGTCACGCGGTTGCCCGACCAGTTGTGGAAGTATTCGTGGGCGACGATCGCTTCGACGCGCTGGTGCGCGGCGTCGGTAGCCGTTTCAGCACGGGCCAGCACGGCGCTGGAGTTGAAGATGTTGAGGCCCTTGTTCTCCATTGCGCCCATGTTGAAATCGTTGACTGCGACGATCATGAAGATGTCCAGGTCGTACTCGCGGCCGTAGGTTTCTTCGTCCCAGCGCATCGACTTTTTCAGACTGGTCATGGCGTGCTGGCACTTGTCGACGTTTTCCGGCTCGACGTAAATGCGCAGGGTCACTTCCCGCTGGCTCATGGTGGTAAAGGTGTCTTCGATGCACCACAAATCACCGGCCACCAGCGCAAACAGGTAGGCCGGTTTCATGAACGGGTCTTCCAAGGTCGCCCAGTGCCGACCGCCCTCTTCTTCGCCACTGGCCACGGGGTTGCCGTTGGACAGCAGAATCGGGAAGCTTTGCTTGTCGGCGCTGAGCGTGGTGGTGAACTTGCTCATCACGTCGGGGCGGTCGAGGTAATAGGTGATCTTGCGGAAGCCCTCGGCCTCGCACTGGGTGCAGAACATGCCGCTGGACTTGTACAGGCCTTCCAGTGCGGTATTGGTTTCAGGATGGATGCGCACGGTGCTGTCGACCGTGAAGCTTTCAGCCTGTGGATGCAGGGTCAGGTGATCTTCTGTCAGCTGGTAATCCGCCGCGCTCAGCTCGATGTCGCTCATTTTTACCGAGACCAGTTCCAGATGCTGGCCGTCCAGCACAAGCGGCGGCAGACCTGCGCCGCGCTCCGGGTTCCGGCGCATCACCAGTTGCGCGTGGACCAGCGAGTGATCGTCGAACAGCTCGAAGGTCAGGTTTGTCTCATCGATGAGGTACTCGGGAGCCTGATAATCCTTCAGATAAATCATTTTCGGTTGTTCGGTGCGCATGCTGGAATCCTTTTACTGATGCACGGCCAGTTGATAGGCCGTGTACTTGCGAATATTGATCACGCCAGTGTCGAAAATCAGGTATTGGCCCTTGATCCCCAGCAGCGTGCCCTCGGCAATCGGGTTCTTGTCCAGATTGAAGCTGACAATCTTGGTCGGGTACGCCTCGACCGGGTAACGAAACTCGACAGGCTCGGCCTCATGTAGCAGTTGGATGGCCTGCAGACCGAATCGTTCTTGCAATCCGAGCAGCCCCGCACCGCAACTGTCGAACAGCTCCTGGCGAATGGCCTTAAGATCGACGGGCTGCGCGTCACCCTTGAGCAAGGCACGCCAATTGGTGCGGTCAGCGACCTGACTGCGCAGCAGGTCTTCAACAAAACCCGACTGCTGGCGGGTCGCCACGCGAATGATCGGCAGTGCCTGACTGGCGCCCTGGTCCAGCCAGCGGGTCGGCAATTGCGTGGCACGGGTGATACCGACTTTCACGCCTGACGAGTTGGCCAGATAGACAATGTGATCGGTCATGCAGAATTGCTCGCCCCACGCCGGATCGCGGCAGGTGCCCTGATCGTGATGACATCTTTCCGGGCTCATGATGCACAGATCACACTGCGCCAGTTTGAGCATGCACGGGTAGCAATAACCCTGGCTGTAGCTGGACTTGGTCTTGCGCCCGCAATGGCTGCAATGAATAGCGCCGAGAAATTCCAGACGCAGCGTCTTGCCGATCAGCGGGTTGACCGCAATTTCGGTGTCGCCCAGGCGAAAAGCGTATTGCACGAACGACGCGTCATCCTGACGCGCCAACATTTTGTTGACTGCTCCGCGACCAAGTTCGATCAATGAATAGCATCCGATTTGAACAGGATATTAGGCACCGGCGCGGACTTGGAGGCGCATTCCTGCGGCCCCATGTAGCCGGTGCGCTGGTCTTCCGGCAGGTTCTGCGCTTCCCAGGCGATCAGCGCCTGCAACGACAGTTCACGCTGTTCCTGAGTCAGCTTGCGACCGTCGGACCATTTGCCGATCTCCACAGCCAGCTTCAGGCTTTCGTAGATATCCGGGGTGATGTTTTCGATCATTTCTATAAAAGACGACATGGCGCACTCCAGAAAATAGCGGGGAATTCTAGGCTCTACGGCGCGCAAGCGCACCACCCAGCAAGCCGGTGATACAGCCGATGACCAGCCCGCCGACATGCGCGCCGTTGGCGATTTCGCCGAAGCCCAGCATGCTCACCAGACCAGACAGGCACAGCGCCAGCCAGATCAGCATCATGATCAGCACGCCACGCGGCAGACGGTAAACCGGGTTGGGCGCCAGCATCTGGAAGATCCAGCAATGGCCGAGCAACCCGTACAGTACGCCAGACAGTCCGCCGAACAGGCTGGGGCCGCTGAACAGGTATTGCACGTAGTTGGAAACCGCCGAAAACAGCAGTGTGAGCAACAGCAACGTCAGGCTGCCCTGGCGAATTTCGATACGTCGGCCCAGCTCCCAGAACCACATGCCGTTCATGGCCAGGTGCAGGATGCCGAAATGTATGAGCATCGGCGAAATGATGCGCCACCATTGCCCGGACGCAAGAGTTTCAGACAACGGCAAAAACGTCGCGTACTCGCCATTGATCCGGAAATCCTGAAAGGTCAGCCAGCGAATGGCTTCCAGGTTGTCACCCAGCAGCGTCAGGCCGGCTACCAGCAAAGTGACCAGCAACACCAGCGCCGTCACCGGGCTGCTGCGCAATTGCTCGATCAGGCCCGGTGGTGTGTACTTTGGTGCCTGGCTGGCATCCGCCAGTTGAACGTTCTCGTCACCGTCCGGAAAGCGCGCATACAGCTCACGTACGTCATCGGCCAGCCGCCCGGTATCCGGCACCCACAGCACCTGCTCACCGACTTCTTCGCTGACCCGATGAGGGATCTGCAAGCGCTGCAACAGGCGGACAAACCCGCTCAGATCGGTGGTCAGCGGCAAACGCAGAACGGCAACGGGACTCATTGTGAAACCTCGGGACGCTGAACATCGACCCAGACGAATTTATCCGGATCGACCTGTGTTTCCTGATCCAGCCGATAGGCGACCAGTTTGCCGTAGAGCACGGCGCTGTAATCCAGGCAGGCCAGATTCGGGCGGATGGGTGCCGGCAGGCCACTGCGCCAGTAGTGACCGACAAACAGCAGCGGCTCGTTGATGCCATAGCGCAGCAGTGCATTCTTTTCGGACGTGGACAACGGCGTCTTGGCCACGCCCTCGGGCAATGCGTCGGGCTGGAACACCACGTCGCCGTAGGTCTGCGGGTCATCTTCCCAGAACTTGGTACGGAAGAACTCGCGCGTCAGGCCGTCGCCGCCGGTCAGCGTCAGGCCGTGCGGCAAGCGCATGTCGGTGCCGCGCAGCAGACGGTTGAACACATTGCTGGCGAAACTGCCGGGCGTTGCCGAGGCCTGAACAAAGGCTTTGTCGATGCAACCGTTGCTGTAAAGGCTGCGCAACGGGTCGATCAGGGTCGCATCCCAGCAGGCATGCACCACCCGGAAACGCCCGGCATCCATGTACAACGGCAATTCATAGAACCAGTTGACGAACTCGCGCCACTCATCCGGGTAACGCTCGAACTGCGCCAGCGTCTCGCCGATCAACCGGGCATGACGCGGCGTGTGTTCGCGCACGAACTCATGGCCGCTTTCAGGCAAGGCCGGGGTGACCCAACCAAGCGCGTTGAACTCATGGTTACCCATCAGGCACAGGGCCTGACCGGCCTGAACCATATCGCGGACAATATGCAGCGACTCGCGGATAAACGGGCCACGGTCGATAATGTCACCGAGAAAAATCACGACGCGCTCAGGGTGGCGCCACACGCCAGCCTGCAAACGGTAACCGAGAAGCTCCAGCAAGTGCTCGAGGGTATGGGCACACCCGTGCACGTCACCGATCAGATCGTAGCCACGCGCCGGATCGAGCATTAATCGCCCCCGCCGCCGAGCCTGCTGCCCCAGCCGAGCTTGGTGCGGCAGACTTCGTAATAGTTGTGATCCAGCGGATGAATCAGGCGCAGTTTCTGCGGCTTCTTACTGACCGTAATGGTGTCGCCCGGCGCGCAGGTGAAGTGATTCTGCCCGTCACAGGACACCTGCGGATAAATGGTCATGTCCTTTGACACCACGATTTTCAGCTCACTGTTGCCGTCCACCACGATGGGCCGACCGGACAGCGTGTGCGGGTACATCGGCACGATGACAATAGCGTCGAGCTTGGGGTGCATGATCGGCCCGCCCGCAGACAGCGCATAAGCCGTCGAGCCGGTCGGTGTGGCCACGATCAGGCCGTCGGCCTTCTGGCTGCACACGAACTGGCCATCGATGTAGATTTCGAACTCGATCATCCGCGTCGACTTGCCGGGGTGCAGCACCACGTCATTGAGCGCATCGCCCTGGCCGATGGCCTCACCATGGCGACGTACCTCGGCTTGCAGCAGAAAGCGGTTCTCGACCAGATAATGTCCGTCGAGCACTTCAGCGCACTTGACCTCCAGTTCGTCGGGACGAATGTCGGTCAGAAACCCCAGGCTGCCACGGTTGATGCCCAGCACCGGTACGTTATGCCTGGCCAGCGCACGCGCCGCGCCCAACAGGCTGCCGTCGCCACCGACCACGATGACCATGTCACAGACTTCACCGAGCATCTTGCGCGACGAGGTCTGCAAGCCGTGACCCGGCAGCACTTCGGCAATCGTCTCTTCGAGAATGACGTGCAGATGCCGATCCAGCAGGAATCTCTTGAGTCGGCGAACGGTGTCGAGCACCTGCACACTGCCCAGGCGGCCGATGATGCCGATATTGCGAAATTGCTCCATGGGGCTCCTGCTGCGGTTCGAGACGACTTAAAAGGCGATTATGGGCGAAACGGCCCGCCAGCAGCAAACCGGCAAGCCATGTTCAAGCGAAAGGCGCTTATGGCCAGGCTTTTCAATCAGCCGATTGATCCTGAATAAATGAGCAGATTCCTTCAAAAACCCCGGAATCGCCTTACATACCCAGCAGAAGATATTCATTAGCTTCGTCCGTTTTCAAGACACCTAAGGACGACGCATGATTCCCTCAGCCCGCCAGGGCGACATGCACCTCTGCCCGTTGCCGGGCCATGGTTCGACACCGATTGTCACAGCGTCTTCCGATACCCTGATCAACGGCATGTCCGCCGCCAGAGTAGGCGATCTATGTGCCTGTGGTGCGCTGATCGTCACCGGCTTTCCGGCGATCATCATCAACGGTCGGCCGATGGCCCATCTGGGCAGCCCGACCAGCCATGGCGGAACGATCATTTCCGGCAGCCTTGATGTGGGTGGCGGCTTCGACTTCGGCGCTGCGGCAGGTCCGGCCATCGACTTCTCCAGACTCGGCATCCTTCGCTCCGATGGCTCGCTGGACGCACTGAAGCTGGATCAGCTGGTGGCCGATCCCGAGTTGCACGAGAAAGCCAGTGCCGCCGAAGCGCTGTTCTCGCCCGCCGCTTCCAGCACGACCACAGACCCGGTCTGCAATCACCCGGATCAGATGGAAGAACTGGCCCGCTACATCGCTGACGAAATGAACCGAAACCTTCTGCACCCGACGGTTCAGAAATTGAAGAAACTGCTGAACTACGACGCTGCAGAGGAAACCCGTAAATGGATGGAGCTGCCGTGGTACGCGCAGCTTGGCGCGCAGAACAACCCACAGACCATTGCGGCGGCGAATACAGCGGCGGCGATGGCTATATGGACGGAAAAAGTGGGACAGAACAGGGAGTGGGATCATAAGCCCAAAATACTGGAAAAATTTAACAACGACACTCGCCATAAACAAGGCAAGTACAGTTACTACTATGACATCTGGTCGAATATTCACTATGGCTATATTGGAATGGCTGCGGGCTTTTCGGAAAGTGTACTTCTGGATGGCGCAGGATTAGAGCAAATAGCGTCGGAGATATTGGTAAAAGCTAAAAACCCGATAGAGAAACCATGGCCAGCGCCCTCAGAAGGTATTGCGGGCCTGAGAGCTTGGGACGATGACCCTGACCGGATATCTATTGGCATTGGTATATCGCTACATCGCCAATCCCCAGAAGGCGCAGTTCAGGCCAGCGAAATAATGAAGGCAGTTCTAAGTGTCCATAACGATCAATGGGGAGACGCACTGAGATTGCACACATGCTTTGACAAGTCTATAAAAAAGAGCAATAGATGAATCGAAAAATCATATTAAATTTAATAATTCGTTCCCCAAGGCTAACGGCCATTTTTTTCATCCTGGCACTTTGGGATTTCGCAATCCCCGAAGTAAGGGTTTACTATTCAGATAAAGCGCCCGGAGGACTTCGTTATACATGGATCACAGATCACCGTATAAGTAGAGGGGGTATGTCGCCTGGCGGAGCAACCTCGGATACCGGCCACATATTTCAAAAAAGAGATTTTTTCATGTATTTCCAATGGTGGGACAACGCAGGCATCAGCGGTTGCGTGAACATTGATCCGAAATGGCCAACTACCACAATCCATATTGATGCCAACGGCCGCATCGACTTAAACGCAAAGGGAGCAACGGACGTTAAGAGATTTACACCTTGCCCCGGCGAGGAGTTCGATTTTCTCGGAGGGACCAGGCCCGCCGCCTAGCACCACATCTTTTCACTTTCACAGCCAGCTCACAGGCACATCAGCCCACTGCTGCACCTCAACTCACGCTATCCTCGGCACATGACTCTATTCCCCAGCCTGACCGACCTGCCCCGTCAATTGCGACATCCGGAAGTGCGCGACCTTGCCTGGGTGATTCTGGCGCCGCCCATGCTCGACGTCGCGCCCTGGCCGCAACGCCATCCGCTGGCGGGCAGTGACTGGGTGCAGGAGCCACAGCGACTGGCGAATTTTCTCTGGCAGCTCGATCGAGACAGCAGGCCACTGGAAGCGTGGCTGGCGCTGGCAACCACGCGGCGGCTGGGGCGCTATTACGAGCGGCTCTGGCAGTTCGCGGCGCAGCATGCGCCGGGCGTCGAGATCATTGCTGCCAACCTGCCGATAAGGCTAGGCAGCCAGACCCTCGGCGAACTCGACCTGCTGCTGCGTGATCGCGAAGGCGTGCATCACGTCGAGCTGGCAATCAAGCTGTACCTCGGGCCACAGGACGGAGACGGCTGCAACCCGGAGCAGTGGCTGGGACCGGGCTGCAATGATCGGCTGGACCGCAAGCTCACGCACCTGAGCCAGCATCAGTTGCCCATGTCGGCCCGCCCGGAAAGTCGTGCGGCGCTGGCAGAGCTGGGTGTCGAGGCGTTCAGTGCGCAGTTGTGGCTGGGCGGCTACTTGCTGTATCCGTGGCCCGGTTCCTGCGAATCACCCGCAGGCGTTCATCCACATCACCTCAAGGGTCGCTGGTTGCATCAGCGCGACTGGAAAGCCTTTCTGGCACAAAGCGAGCCCGGCCGCTGGCAACCGCTGCCCCGCCATGCCTGGCTCGCGCCAGCACTTTACAGCGAAGCCTGGAGCAACGAGCAATTAGGCGAATGGCTGGCAGAACTCGATCCGCTGGCCCCCGCCCAGTTGCTGGTGCGCCTGAGGCAGAATCCCGATGGCCACTGGGAAGAAGCCGAGCGGCTGTTTCTGGTGTCGGACATGTGGCCGAATCTGGCCGACACCAGTCATGCCTTCAACCCAGTCGCAGCGCCAGCGCCGCCAGCGTGATCAGCAGGACCGGAACGGTCAGCACAATACCGACCTTGAAGTAGTAACCCCAACTGATGGTGATGCCCTTGCGCTCCAGCACATGCAACCAGAGCAAGGTCGCCAGGCTGCCGATCGGCGTGATTTTCGGCCCCAGATCGCTGCCGATCACGTTGGCATAAATCATGGCTTCCTGAATCGCCCCACTGGCATGACTTGCGTCGATGGACAACAGCCCGATCAGCACCGTTGGCATGTTGTTCATGATCGACGACAAAAATGCCGTCATCACGCCGGTGCCCATTGCCGCGCCCCAGATACCGTAGCCCGCGAACCAGTCCAGCAGGTTGGCCAGGTAATCGGTCAGCCCGGCGTTACGCAAGCCATACACCACCAGGTACATGCCCAGCGAAAAGACCACGATGTGCCACGGTGCTTCTTTCATCACCTTGCGCGTCTTGATGGTGTGGCCCTTTGCCGCGATGGCCAGCAGCAACAATGCGCACACCGACGAGATCGCACTGATCGGAATGCCCAGCGGTTCAAGGGCAAAACAGCCCACCAGCAGAATCAGCAGCACCGCCCAACCGGCCAGGAACGTGGACCGGTCATGGATAGCCGTCTCGGGCTTGTCCAGATGCTCGGGTTCGAACTGGCTGGGAATATCGCGGCGGAAGTACCACATCAGCACAGCGAGCGTGGCGGCAACGCTGGCCAGGTTCACCGGCACCATGACTGCGGCATACCGATTGAAGCCGATCTTGAAATAGTCCGCCGAAACGATGTTCACCAGATTCGACACCACCAGCGGCAGGCTCGCGGTGTCGGCAATGAACCCTGCCGCCATCACGAACGCCAGGGTCGATGCAGCAGAAAAGCGCAACGCCAGCATCATGGCGATGACAATAGGCGTGAGGATCAGCACCGCTCCGTCGTTGGCGAACAGCGCCGACACCAGCGCACCAAACAGCACGAACAAGGCAAACAGACGCCGCCCGTTACCCTTGCCCCAGCGCGCCACATGCAAGGCTGCCCAAGCGAAGAAACCTGCTTCGTCCAGCAACAAGGTGATGATGATCAGCGAAATGAACGTGGCAGTGGCGTTCCAGATGATGCCCCACACGACGGCGATGTCACTCAGGTGCACCACGCCGGTCAGCAACGCCAGAGCAGCTCCGAGCACCGCGCTCCAGCCAACGCCAAGCCCTTTCGGCTGCCAGATAACCAGTGTGATGGTAAACAGGAAGATCAGCGTTGCGATCAGCATTATTTAGTCCGGGGCAGAAGAATGGCGAAGATGCCGAGCAGCGGCAGGTAAGAACACAGTTGGTAGACGAACAGGATGCCGTGGCTGTCAGCCAGGTAGCCGAGCAAGGCTGCACCGATGCCGCCGAAGCCGAACATCAGGCCGAAGAAGATCCCGGCGATCATGCCCACGTTGCCTGGCACCAACTCTTGGGCGTACACCACGATGGCGGAAAACGCCGAGGCCAGCACGAAGCCGATGATCACGCTGAGTACGCTGGTCCAGAACAGATCCGCATACGGCAGCGCCAGGGTGAACGGCGCAGCACCCAGGATCGAAAACCAGATCACTGCCTTGCGGCCTATGCGGTCGCCAATCGGGCCACCGAAAAAGGTCCCGGCGGCCACTGCGCCAAGAAACAGAAACAGGTGCAACTGCGAGCTGGCGACTGACAGGTCGAACTTCTCGATCAGGTAGAACGTGAAGTAGCTGGTCAGGCTGGTCATGTAGAAAAACTTGGAGAACACCAGGAAAGCCAGCACGGCCAGCGAGGCAATCACGCGGTTCCTTGACAGCCCGTGGGTGGCTGCCTGACCGGCCTTGAGCTTGAACAGATTAAGGTGCGCGCGATACCAGCGACTGATCGCATACAGCAAGCCGAGGGAGAACAGCGCAAACAGCCCGATCCAGGCCACATTGCCCTGCCCGAACGGAATGATGATCGCCGCCGCCAGCAGCGGACCAATGGCTGTGCCGGTGTTGCCCCCCACCTGAAAGGTCGACTGCGCCAGACCGAAACGGCCACCGGATGCCAGCCGGGCAATACGCGAGGCTTCCGGGTGAAAGGTCGATGAACCGATGCCGATCAGCGCCGCCGCCAACAGGATCAATGGAAAACTGCCCACCATCGACATCATCACGATGCCGATCAGGGTGCAGATCGAACCTAAAGGCAGCACCAGCGGATTGGGATGACGGTCGGTGTAGTAACCCACCCAGGGCTGTAACAGCGATGCGGTGATCTGAAACGTCAGGGTAATCAGGCCGATCTGGGTGAAGCTCAGGTCATAGCTGGCCTTGAGCATCGGATAGATCGACGGAAGGATGGCCTGGATCAGGTCGTTGATCAGGTGCGCGAGCGCCACCGCACCGATGATGCGCATCACCAGAGGGCTGGCTTGCGGGGTGGTCGAGGCCGTCGCGGTAGCGGGCTGAGCGCTGGTCGCCATGAAATTCATCCGTAAAAGGTTTGCGGGTCTCCCCGGGCGGATGATTACAAAATGTGTCTCACGTGCCAGGGCGCGCCAATGTGCCATTTTTCGGGGCAACTGTGCCACGTTTTGTTGCGTTTTTGCTTACGGGCAGGCGTGTGACGCAGAGCGTCACCCAAGGCATTCCCACGCGGGAGCGTGAGGAACGACAGGTCGGCCGACGACTGCGCTCACGCCATTGAACCCACCGCTGCCCCCTCTCCCGCAACCGGCACGTCATGCAACGAAATCTTCGAGGTTTCCGGTAACGCCAGACCACCCGCCATCGCCAGCACGGCCACGGCAATCAGGTAGAACGCCGGTGACAGGTTGCTGCCGGTGACGCTGATCAGCCAGGTCGCCATCAACGGCGCGGTGCCGCCGAACAGGGTGTAGGCCATGTTGTAGGTGATCGCCGACGCCGTGTAGCGGGTGCGGGTCGGGAACGTTTCCGACAGCAGTGCTGCCGTCACTACGCCGCACAGTACGGCGCCCACGGCCAGTAGCATCACGCCGATGATCGAGGCGATGAACGAGCCGGAACTGGCCATCAGGAAGGACGGCAACACCACGATCATCAGCAGAATGCAGGCGCTGGCCATCGTCATACGACGCCCTACCCGATCCGAATAAGCACCGGCCAGCGGACAGAGAGCGGCGGCAAATGCCAGGGCGATCAACGACACCAGCAGCGCCGTCGCCCGGCTCAAACCGCCAGCCACTTGCAGGTAGGTCGCGAAATAAGTGGTGAACATATAAAACGACAGCGCCGTCAGCGACACGAACGCCCCCAGGCACCCCATGGCGGCCGCGTGATGACGCAAGGTGTCCTTGAGCGGCGAGTGAGCCACCGCGTGCTCTTGAGCAACCGCCTGGAACGCCGGAGTTTCATCAAGTTTCCAGCGCAGATACAAACCCACCAGCCCCAGCGGCGCGGCGATCAGGAACGGCAAGCGCCAGCCCCAACTGCCCATGGCCTCGGTGGACAGTGACGACTCCAGGGCATAGGCGACCACGGCAGCGGCGGCGAACGCAGAGAACGTCGAAACCGGAACGAAACTGCCGTACCAGGCCCGCTGCGTACGCGGCGCATGCTCCATGAGATACGCACAGGCCCCCGCATACTCGCCGCCCGCCGAGAAACCCTGGGCGCAGCGAATGAGGGTCAGCAGAATCGGCGCCATCACGCCAATCGCTGCGTACGTCGGCAGCAGACCGATCAGCGTGGTCGCTGCGGCCATCAGCAGGATGGTCATGGCGAGGGTTTTCTTGCGGCCGATCCGGTCACCCAGCATGCCGAAGAAGATCCCGCCCAGCGGCCGGAAGGCAAAGGCCACGGCAAACACCGCGAAGGTCTTCAACAACGCGGCACTGCTGTCGCCGCTGGGAAAGAATTGCAGAGCGATGGTGGTGGCCAGAAAACCATAGACGGCGAAATCGAACCATTCGACAAAGTTGCCAATGGCAGCGGCGACGATGACTTTCTTCAGCGTGGCAGGATCGACGTGTTCTGCGGCGGTGGTTGTCATGCTGACCTCGGCATTTTGATCTGGGATGGCTCGATTATCGAGACCGCGACCCGAACACCTCACTCCAGAAGTGTCGTCTGCGTACTCAGGGCCGACGTCTCGTCACCTGTCCGCGCAGAATTCATGCCAGAAGCTCTGCCGCGAGGCTTACAGCCCCATTGCCCGTCGACCTTGCAGGCCGCCGGTGTGGATAAAGATCAGGCGGGTACCGGGTTCGAATCGCCCGGCCTGCACTTCATCACGCAGGGTCAGCAGCGCCTTGCCGGTGTACAAAGGCTCGAGCGGTATGCCGCTCTGCACTTCGCTACTGGCAATGAAGTCGAGCAAGGCGGCATCGGTTCTGGCAAAGCCGCCCCGGCTGGCGTCAAACAGAACGCAGGCCGGTGGCAGGTCAGCCAACGGGGTCACGTGCGGTGCTGCGGCCTCGTTCAGCACCGCAACGATGTTCTGCGCCACACCATGATCGTCCGGCACCGCCATGGCGCCATACACCGGATGCGCGCCCGCCTCTGCCAGCAGCAGACCGGCAACGGTAGTGCCGGTCCCGGCAGCCAGCCACCAGCCGTGGTAGTCATCCCAGCCAAGTGGCTCAAGCTGATCGTTGACCATGCCCCGTAACCTGGCACAGCCCCGGGCACCGGCGAGCCCGCCGCCGCCTTCGGGTATCGGATAAAGCTCGGGATAGAGCGCCTGCCAGGGCTGCCAGAAATCCGCAGCATGCCGCGCTCGATAACCCGCATAACCCAGCCAGTGCAATTGCATGCCAAAGGCTTGCAGATCGAGCACCGTGGGCGTTTGCTGAGCATGACCACGCAACAGGCCAACGGTCGGGAAGCCGAAGCGCTTGCCCGCTGCTGCCAAGGCATGCAGATGATTGGAATGTGCGCCGCCCAGGCTGATCAGTCCCTTGGCACCCACCTCGACCGCGTCGGTCAGGTGCTCGCTGAGCTTGAACCATTTGTTGCCGCTGATCAGCGGGTCGATCTGGTCCAGACGCAGGACAGCCACCTCAACCCCGGCTTCTTGTAGCCAGGGCAGGTTCATGCGTTGCAACGGAGCAGCGGGCTGCCAGCAAAGGGCGTCGGAAATCATCCACGCAGTTTACCGGCAAGCGGACTCAGAGCGCAGCGGCCAGACGCGATCCCTGATCGATAGCGCGCTTGGCGTCGAGTTCGGCAGCGACGTCTGCGCCGCCGATCAGATGCACGCTCTGCCCGGCCGCGATCAAGTCGTCATACAGCTCACGCAGCGGGTCCTGCCCCGCGCAGATAACGATGTTGTCCACCGGCAGCAGCTTTTCTTCGCCCTCGTCGCCGATGCGAATATGCAACCCGGCATCGTCGATTTTCAGGTAGTGAACACTGTTGAGCATCTGCACCTGCTTGTTCTTCAGGCCAGTGCGATGAATCCAGCCGGTGGTCTTGCCCAGACCATCGCCGACCTTGGTGTTCTTGCGTTGCAGCAGGAACACCTGGCGGGCCGGAGCATGCACGTCGGGTTTGATGCCAGCCACGCCGCCGCGCGCCTGCAGCGTCGTGTCGATGCCCCACTCCTTCCAGAAAGCTTCGCGGTCCAGACTCGTGGCAACGCCCTGATGCACGAGAAACTCCGACACATCAAAACCGATACCGCCCGCACCAATCACCGCCACACTATGCCCGACCGGTTTGCGCTGCAGGATCACATCCAGGTAGCTCAGCACCTTGGGGTGATCGATGCCGGGGATGGCCGGGGTACGCGGTGCGATGCCCGTGGCCAGAATCACTTCGTCGAAGCCCGCCGCCAGAAGATCATCGGCTTTTACACGGGTGCCAAGGCGAACGTGCACACCGGTTTCCTCAAGCTTGTTGCGGAAGTAACGCAGGGTCTCGGAAAACTCCTCTTTACCCGGCACACGTTTGGCGATGTTGAACTGCCCGCCGATTTCACTGGCCGAATCGAACAGTGTCACCTCGTGCCCACGTTGTGCGGCCACGGTCGCAGCCGCCAGACCGGCAGGCCCCGCGCCCACCACGGCAATTTTTCTGATTTGCAGGGTTGGCAGGTAATTGAGCTCGGTCTCGTGGCAGGCACGCGGGTTGACCAGGCAACTGGTCAGCTTGCCGCCGAACGTGTGGTCGAGGCAGGCCTGATTGCAACCGATGCAAGTATTGATCAACTCGGCGCGGCCAGCGGCCGCCTTGTTGACGAACTCCGGGTCGGCCAGAAACGGACGTGCCATCGACACCATGTCGGCGTCGCCTTCGCTGAGGATACGTTCGGCGACTTCCGGGGTATTGATGCGGTTGGTGGTGATCAGGGGAATGCGCACCGAACCCCGCAGCTTGGCCGTGACCTTGCTGAACGCCGCACGCGGTACTTTGGTGGCGATAGTCGGAATGCGCGCTTCATGCCAGCCGATGCCGGTGTTGATCAGCGTCGCACCGGCCTGCTCGACGGCCTTGGCCAACTGGACGATTTCTTCCCAGGAGCTGCCGCCCTCTACCAGATCGAGCATCGACAGGCGAAAGATGATGATGAAGTCCGCCCCCACTGCCGCACGCACGCGCGTCACGATCTCGACCGCCAGACGCATGCGGTTTTCATAGCTGCCGCCCCAGCGATCGGTTCGGTGGTTGGTATGGGCGGCCAGGAACTGATTGATGAAATAGCCTTCCGAGCCCATGATTTCGACACCGTCGTAACCGGCAGCCTGGGCGAGAGTCGAACAGGTCACGAAATCGGCAATCTGCTTTTCGATGCCCTCCTCGTCCAGCTCGCGCGGCGTGAACGGGTTGATCGGCGCCTGAATGGCACTCGGCGCCACCTGTTTGCGGCTGTAGGCATAACGACCGGCATGCAGGATCTGCAAACATATCTTGCCGCCCGCCTCGTGGACAGCCTGAGTGACCATGCGGTGGCGGTCTGCCTCTTCGGCGTTGGTGAGTTTAGCCGCGCCGTCGTACACGCCACCTTCTTCGTTGGGCGCGATCCCGCCAGTGACCATCAGCCCGACACCGCCGCGCGCGCGCTCGGCAAAGTACGCGGCCATCCGCTCGAAGCCGCCTGGCCGCTCCTCAAGACCGGTGTGCATCGAGCCCATCAGCGTGCGATTGCGCAAGGTCGTGAAGCCCAGGTCAAGAGGGGCCAGCAGGTGCGGGTAATGAGCGGCGGTCATCGCAAGACTCCATCAGGTCAATCACGGGGAAACAGGGACCTCTGCGAGCCCTCTGTTTAATAAGTCCACAGTAAAGAGCAGCTCAGCCACACTCAATGACCGAAAGTGACAAGTTATTGATCCAAACGCGCAGCGGCACTTGGCAAGCGGCCGAGGTCGTCCTACCCTAGCCGATCATTTACCGATGGCAGCCGCCCAGCCCTCTATGCGCAAATTCTTCGCCATCTGCCTTGTCCTCATCGGCGTGGCCAGCCTTGTCAGTTATGCCGTCTGGACCGAACAACGTCCGGCAGGTCACTACCTGTCCGATCTGCGCATCCGTCTTGCTGTCAACGAAGGCGAACCCAGCGAGCGTGGCAATCTGCTGGGCATCGAACCGCAACTGTTTCCCACGGACTATCAGAACACCGAGCGGCTGCACCGCAAGCTGGCGGCCTATCTGCAACAGGCCCGCGATTTCGGGCTGCTGAATTCCAGAACAGTGGTGGTCCTGCCGGAGCATATCGGCACCTGGCTGTTTGCCAGCGGCGAAAAAGACCAGCTCTATCAAGCGACCACTGTAGAAGAAGCGATGGACTGGCTGTCCTGGAGCAACCCGGTGCAATTCATCACCGCGCTGCTGGGCGCCGAAGGCAGAAACCGGCAGGACGACGCGCACCTGCGCCTCAAGGCCCACGCCATGGCGCGAGACTATCAGGCGCTGTTTGGCGGGCTGGCCAGGGAATTCAGCGTCACACTGGTGGCAGGCTCTATAGTGCTGCCGGAGCCCAGCGTCGAGAACGGGCAATTGAAGGTCGGCAATGGCGCGCTTTACAACTGCAACGTGACGTTCGGCAGCGACGGCAAACCGCTTGGCCAGCCGCAACGTCAGCTGTATCCGGATCGTCATCAGAAGCGTTATGTACGCGCCGAGCGTGATGCGCCGTTGCAGGTCATCGATACACCGGCCGGCCGTCTTGGCGTGCTAATCGGCAGCGACAGTTGGTACCCGGACAATTACACGCGGCTGAACAAGAGCGGGGCCGAGCTGATTGCAGTGCCTGCTCTGGTGATCGGCAAGACCGCCTGGTACGAGCCGTGGCACGCGCCCCGCCACTCGGCCATCGAGATCGCAAACGAGAACCCCAGCGAAGGTGATGCCTGGCATCGCTTGACGCTGACCGGACGTTTGCCGCAGAACACGGCGCAGGCGGGCATCAGCGTATTCATGCGCGGGCAGTTCTGGAATCAGGGCGTCTACGGGCAGAGCTTTGCCAGCCGTGGCGGGCAGACCATAGCCGAACAGCCGCCGGAAAACAGCGCTACCGATGGCGCTCGCCTGATCAACCTCTGGCTTTGACGATGCAGACCCTGCGCCTGGGTGATCTGTCGGTGGGGTTTATCCAGAGCCTGACCGATGCGGTCAGCAGCTTCGATCGCGACCCGAACCCGCTCCTGGAGCAATTCGGACTTGATCCTGCGCGCCTGAGCGAGGCCGGGGCGCGACTGTCGATCCCGCGTTACATGCGCCTGGGCCATGCCGCCATTCAACTGACCGGCCAGCCCGGACTGGGATTGCGCATGGGCCAGCTCAGCCGTTTCGCGCAGGCCGGCCTTGCAGGCGTCACCGCCGCGCAGGCACCCACGGTGCGCGAGGCGGCACGTGCCCTGATCCGTTTTGAAGCCTTGTATGGTTCCAACTATCGCGGTCAGTCGAGCTTTGACGAGGATGCTGAAGGCGCGTGCATGCGCTTTTATTCCATCAGCCCCTACAACGCTTACAACCGGTTTGTGGTGGACTCGATTCTGAGCGGCTGGCTCGCTCAACTGTCAGCGCTGGCCCGCTGCGAAGTACGCGCGCAACGCATGGAAATCGAGTTCCAGGCGCCTGCCTACGAGGCGTTGTACGCCAGCCTGAGTGACAACCCCGTCCTGTTTGGCATGACCACCAATCAACTGCGTCTGGATCAGGCGAGCCTTGCGTTGCGCAACCCGGATCACTGCCCGAGTACCTGGCGGCATCTGCTGCAATTGTGCGAAAGAGAACTTGAACAGCTGACCCGTACCCGCAGCCTGCGTGAGCGCATCATTCAATTACTCGGGCCGTTGCTGAATGGCGGCAGGGAACCGGATCTGGAGGAAGTGGCGGCGAGGCTCAAACTGCCGACCTGGACGCTGCGCCGCAAGCTGGCCGAAGAAGGGACGCAATTTCGGGCAGTGCTCAATGACACGCGGCGTGATCTGGCAATGACCTATATCCGCGACACCGAACTGGCGTTCGGGGAGATCGCCTATCTACTGGGGTTCGCCTCGGCCGAGGCCTTTCAACGCGCCTTTAAACGCTGGAACGGGCAGACTCCGGGAGAGTTCCGCCGCAGCCAGCGCCAAAGCGCCTGAAGCCGTTCACAGTTCGGTAGCGTCGTCGGCAGGCTCTACCGGGTCCAGTTCCGATGCTCGGTATTCAAGTAGTTCTTCCTGGTATTCGTCCATTTTCTTGCCCTCTGGCTGATTCAATGCGCTTGATAATCAAAGCTGGAATAACTGACCGCAAGATCAACATTAAAGTGCCAATGTGAAACAAAAATGTTGATCCCCATCAAACAGACGAAAATATCTTCTGCGGATTCAGGACGGTTATGCAGCTCGATATCTACCGCCGCGCTTGACTTGCCTGCCTGCACCGCCCTACCCTCCAGTTCATGAACCTCATTCAGCAACACCTCGGCCAGATTATTATTACCGTCATTCCAGTCATGGCGGGTTAGCCGACGTTTGCAAAAAAACCCGCCCTGGAGGCGGGTTTTTTCTGTCTCCCGGGCAACATTATTCAGCCAGGAGCCAGACATGATCACCATCCTTCGCCCTATCGCCCCTTCCCTGAACCGAATAATCGGTGTGCTGCCTGTCATGGCACCGTGCATGCCTGAGGGGCAGTGTTTGAAGGATCGATGCGATGACTGATCTGCTCAACCATTACGTACGCAAGATCCTCACCTCCCGCGTCTACGACGTGGCTATCGAAACGCCGCTGCAAGGCGCTCGCCAGCTCTCCGAGCGGCTGGGCAATCAGGTGTTGCTCAAGCGCGAAGACTTGCAGCCGGTGTTCTCGTTCAAGATTCGCGGCGCCTACAACAAGCTTGCGCAACTGAGCGCAGAAGAAGCAGCACGCGGCGTGGTCACGGCGTCGGCCGGTAACCATGCCCAAGGGCTGGCGCTGGCGGCACGTGAACTGGGCATCCTCGCAACCATCGTCATGCCGCGCACCACGCCTGAGATCAAGGTCGAGGGCGTGCGCTCGCGTGGCGCCATGGTGGTGCTGCATGGCGATTCGTTCCCCGAAGCGCTGGCCTACTCGCTAAAACTGGTCGATGAGCACGGCTTCGTCTATATCCACCCGTATGACGACCCGGACACCATTGCCGGGCAAGGCACCGTGGCGATGGAAATCCTTCGTCAGCAGCCGGGGCAACTGGATGCGATCTTCGTGCCGGTCGGTGGTGGCGGTTTGATTGCGGGTATTGCGGCGTATGTGAAATACCTGCGCCCGGAGATCAAGGTCATCGGCGTCGAGCCGGATGATTCGAACTGCCTGCAAGCGGCGATGGCGGCGGGTGAGCGCGTGGTGCTGAGCCAGGTCGGGCTGTTTGCGGATGGCGTGGCAGTGGCGCAGATCGGTTATCACACCTTTGAAGTGTGCCGTCATTACGTCGATGAAGTGATCACGGTCAGCACCGATGAGATCTGCGCGGCGATCAAGGACATCTACGACGACACTCGCTCGATCACCGAACCGTCCGGTGCGCTGGGCGTCGCGGGTATCAAAAAGTATGTCGAGCAGCGTGGCGTGACTGGCCAGACGCTGGTGGCGATTGATTCCGGGGCCAACGTCAACTTTGACCGCCTGCGCCACGTGGCGGAGCGCGCCGAGCTGGGCGAAGGGCGTGAGGCGATCATCGCCGTGACCATTCCCGAGCAGCCGGGCAGCTTCAAGGCGTTCTGCGAGGCCATCGGCAAGCGCCAGATCACCGAATTCAACTACCGCTACCACACCGACCGTGAAGCGCACATCTTCGTCGGCGTGCAGACCCATCCGGAAAACGATCCGCGCAGCGCACTGATTGCCAGCCTGACCGGGCAAGGCTTTCCGGTGCTGGACCTGACCGATAACGAGCTGGCCAAACTGCACATCCGCCACATGGTCGGCGGGCACGCCGAGCGGGTCGATGATGAAGTGGTGCTGCGCTTTGAATTTCCGGAGCGGCCGGGTGCGCTGTTCAACTTCCTCAACCGCCTGGGCGGTCGCTGGACCATCTCGATGTTCCACTATCGCAACCACGGCGCGGCAGATGGCCGGGTGGTTGCCGGACTGGTCGTGCCTGAGGAAGAGCGGCATCTGGTGGGCGCAGCGCTGGACGAAATCGGTTACCCGTACTGGGATGAAAGCGAGAACCCGGCGTATCGGTTGTTTCTGGGCTGAGGCCGCGGATATCTCACGCTCCGCGCGAATGGAGTTCACGACGCTGCACGTCGCAAGAGGACGCAGAGCGTCCAGAAAATGCATGCCAACGCGGAGCGTCGGCACGATAGCTATGAGCGCTCCAGCGCTCAGTGTTATATAAGTCCGCTTTTGATTCTGGCCGTAGGCCGTAGGAGCGAACTTGTTCGCGAAAGGGCCGGTATAGTCGCCGAAAACACGCCGTCTGAAATACCGTCTTCGCGAGCAAGCTCGCTCCCACGAGATGTGTGCATAACGATGAGCGCTCCAGCGCGGGAATGCCTTGGGTGACGCTCTGCGTCACCCATCTGCGCCGTGGCGCGCATTCAAGGGCGGGTGTATTTCATCACTGCGTTGGCGCAGTCTCGGTCGGCGCCGGACTTTCTACCGGCTCAGCCGCTGGTGTGTCGACGCTTTCTGCCTTGAACGATGCAGGCTCGACTGGCGCAGGCATCGGCTCACTTGCGGCAGGCGGCGTGGTGGCTTCTGCAGCAGGCTCAGCCTTGTGGGTCGACTCCTTGGTCTCCGGGGCCAGTTTGGCAGGCTCTACTGCTTTGGCCGGTTCCGCAGCAGCCGGTGCTGCATCAGGAACACCCAGCTCCGCTTTAGGCTTCTCTACAATGTGCGCAGCCTTTTTCACTTCTGGCGGCAGGAAGTTTTCCACCAGACCGAAAAAACGCTCATAGAACTTCGCCGACGACACGGTTTCGCTGGCAACCTTGACCATCGAATCATCCGTAGAGCCGATTGGCATCGACACAGAACCCAGCACCCCGACCCCCAGGCTTGCCGAGTTATTGGTCTTCTTCAGCGCATAACGGTCCTGCAAGGCGTTGGCGAACATGGTGGAATTGCCATCTTTCATGTCGGCTGCACAGACCAGATTGAAGCTGATTTCGATATGGGTATCACCGGTCTGCTGAAAGCTCTTGCGACCGCTGACCATCTTCGGATCGCTGCTGGTGATGATATAGCCCTGGCTCAGCAAGGCACGGCGCCCTGCCTCGCAATACGCCAGGTCGGTCGCGGGATAACTGCGCGAGAACGTTCCAGCGTCGTCAAAGTGTTCGTGATCATAAATCGCCTGTTTCGGCGATGAACAGCCGGCGGCTGTCAGCAGGACAGCGGCCCAGAATGCGGTACGAAGGTTCAATAGCTTAAACATCGAAAATCCTGAGGGAGGAAAGGTCTGCCAGCAAGACTGCGAACTGGGGAAATGGCGGTAAGTCTGCAACAAGGAAGACGTGGTATCAACGTACAGTTCAAAAGGATTTGGCTACGTTACCTGATCGGGCGGCATGACCCGGTTCGCAATCGGTCAAAACGCAGACAACAAAAAAGCGACCCTGGGGTCGCTTTTTTGTTTGCTTCAAGGAGTTCAAGGGCCTTGAGGCGGTGTATGGCGCAGCGGACGGGACTCGAACCCGCGACCCCCGGCGTGACAGGCCGGTATTCTAACCGACTGAACTACCGCTGCGTATCGCTGTAAACCTGTTTGAAACAAACCTGATATAGGTTGCTTCCTGTACATGTGACTAAAAGGCCCTTGAGCTTTTCAATCGCAGACCCGGCGAACCCGATCTGTACAAATATGGCGCAGCGGACGGGACTCGAACCCGCGACCCCCGGCGTGACAGGCCGGTATTCTAACCGACTGAACTACCGCTGCGCATTGTGTACTGTTTGCTGCATATGAAAGCCCTCGAACTTCAGCTTCCAAACTCAACGATGGTGGGTGATGACGGGATCGAACCGCCGACCCGCTGCTTGTAAGGCAGCTGCTCTCCCAGCTGAGCTAATCACCCTTTGCTTCGTTGAGGCCGCGAAATTTACGCACCTAACGAACCTAAGTCAATAGCCTGATTGAAGTTTTTTAAAAAACTGCCTCAATCGCAAAACCCTTACCACACATCAAAAGCACAGCACAGAGCCAATCGCAGCACGCCGTTCGAAACTACTCGGCATAGACCATCTTTCTGGTCATCCCGCCGTCGACGACGAATTCCTGACCGGTGACGAAACCTGCATTGCGCGACAGCAACCAGGCCACCATCGCCGCAACATCTTCTACCGTCCCTACCCTGCCCGCAGGGTGCTGGGCATGATCGGTGTCTGATAACGGTTCGGCACGACGCAGCGACGGAGCGCGCGCATCGATCCAGCCAGGGCTGACAGCATTGACCCGAATCTCGGGCCCCAGGCTGATCGCCAGTGCATGCGTCAGGGCCATCAGACCGCCCTTGCTGGCCGCATAAGCCTCGGTATCCGGTTCGGACTGGCTGGCTCGCGTGGACGTCAGGTTGACGATGCTGCCGCAGTGCGCGCGCAGGTAGGGCGCACAATGCTTGGCCAGCAGCATCGGCCCACCCAGATTGACGGCCAGCACCCGATTCCAGTGCGACAGCTCAAGGCTTTCCAGCGTGGTGTTATGCGGATCGGCGATCGCTGCATTGCACACGAGGGCGTCCAGACGACCGAACTGCCTGAGCACTTCGGCCACCCCTGCTGCGACCTGATCTTCAATGGCGACGTCCATGCCGATGAACAAGGCATTGTCGCCCAGCACCTTGACGACCTTCGCGCCGCGGGCCCGATCCAGATCGGTCAGGACCACTTGCCAGCCCTCGGCAATCAGCCATGCGGCAATGCCGAGCCCGATGCCGCGAGCGGCACCGGTCACCAGCGCGACGCGGCCATTGTGGGTACCAGCAAATTTCAGAGCCCACTCCTGGCCTGTTCCAGCACTCGCTGTGTCACTCACAACGCGGCCAGACCTCGTGCAAGGTCCGCCTGAAGGTCTGCGACATCCTCAAGGCCCACCGCCACCCGGATCAGGCTGTCACGAATCCCTGCCGCTTCACGCTCTTGCGGCGCCAGACGACCATGAGACGTGGTGCTTGGGTGAGTGATCGTGGTTTTGCTGTCGCCCAGGTTGGCAGTGATCGAAATCAGGCGCGTAGCATCGATAAAGCGCCATGCGCCGTCCTTGCCACCCTTGACCTCAAAGCTCACTACCGCACCGAAGCCCTTTTGCTGACGCTGGGCCAGCTCATGCTGCGGATGGCTCTTGAGCCCGGCGTAATGAACCTTCTCGATGCCATCCTGCTGCTCCAGCCACTCGGCCAGAGCCTGCGCGTTGGCGCAATGGGCACGCATGCGCAGGTTCAGGGTTTCGAGGCCCTTGAGGAAGATCCAGGCGTTGAACGGGCTGAGCGTCGGCCCGGCGGTACGCAGGAAACCGACCACTTCCTTCATCTGTTCGCTGCGACCAGCCACCACGCCGCCCATGCAACGGCCCTGGCCGTCGATGAACTTGGTCGCCGAATGCACGACGATATCGGCGCCCAGCAGCAACGGCTGCTGCAAGGCCGGCGTACAGAAGCAGTTATCGACGATCAGCATCGTGCCTTTGGCATGCGCGATCTCGGCCAGACCGGCGATGTCCACCAGTTCGGCCAACGGGTTGGACGGCGATTCGACGAACAGCATTTTGGTGTTGGCCTTGATGGCCGCATCCCAGCCGCTCAAATCAGCCAGCGGAACGTAATCCACCTCGATGCCGAACCGTTTGAAATACTTGTCGAACAGGCTGATGGTCGAACCGAACACACTGCGCGAGACCAGAACATGGTCTCCCGCACTGCACAGGCTCATGACGACGGCCAGCGTCGCCGCCATGCCAGTGGCCGTGGCGACAGCCTGCTCGGCGCCTTCCAGAGCGGCAATGCGCTCCTCGAAGGAGCGCACCGTCGGGTTGGTATACCGCGAGTAGACGTTGCCTGGCACTTCGCCCGCAAAACGTGCGGCAGCATCGGCCGCCGTGCGAAATACGTAGCTGGAGGTGAAGAACATGGGATCGCCATGCTCGCCTTCCGGTGTGCGGTGTTGCCCGGCACGTACGGCGAGGGTATCGAAACCCACACCTTCAAGGTCGCTGTCCAGCCGACCTGCATCCCATTCCTGAGTCATGCCGCCCACTCCTTGTCCGATTAGTTGTTGTACAGATCGATGATCGCGCTCACAGCCTGGGTCTTGACCTTGGAGGCATCGTTGCGCGCATGCTCGATCCGGTTCAGGTAATGCTCGTCGATATCGCCCGTTACATACTTGCCGTCGAAGACCGAGCAATCGAAGTTGTCGATCTTGATCTTCTTGCTGCCGCTGACCGCCTCGATCAGGTCGTTGAGGTCCTGATAGACCAGCCAGTCGGCACCGATAAGGTCGGCGACGTCCTGAGTGGTACGGTTGTGGGCGATCAGCTCGTGAGCACTCGGCATATCGATGCCATAGACGTTGGGGTAACGCACTGCCGGGGCAGCCGAACAGAAGTAGACGTTCTTGGCACCGGCTTCGCGGGCCATCTGGATGATCTGCTTGCACGTGGTACCGCGCACGATCGAGTCATCCACCAGCATGACGTTCTTGCCACGGAACTCCAGTTCGATGGCATTGAGCTTCTGACGCACGGATTTCTTGCGCGCAGCCTGCCCCGGCATGATGAAGGTACGACCGATGTAACGGTTCTTGACGAACCCTTCGCGGAACTTGACGCCCAGATGGTTGGCCAGTTCCAGCGCCGCGGTGCGGCTGGTGTCCGGAATCGGGATGACCACGTCGATGTCGTGATCCGGACGCTCGCGGAGGATCTTGTCGGCCAGTTTCTCGCCCATGCGCAGACGCGCCTTGTAGACCGAGATGCCGTCGATGATCGAATCCGGACGCGCCAGATAGACGTGTTCGAAGATGCACGGCGCATATTTCGGGTTGGCTGCGCACTGGCGGGTATACAGTTTGCCGTCTTCGGTGATGTAGACCGCTTCGCCCGGTGCCAGATCGCGGATCAGAGTGAAACCCAACACGTCGAGCGATACGCTTTCCGAGGCAATCATGTACTCGACGCCTTCATCGGTATGACGCTGACCGAACACGATAGGACGAATGGCGTCCGGATCACGGAAACCGACGATGCCATAACCGGTGATCATTGCCACGACCGCGTAACCGCCACGGCAGCGATGGTGTACGTCGGTCACGGCGGCGAAGATATCTTCTTCGGTCGGCTGCAACTTGCCACGCACGGCCAGCTCATGAGCGAAGACGTTGAGCAGCACTTCCGAATCGGAATTGGTGTTCACATGGCGCAGGTCGGATTCGTAAATCTCCTTGGCCAGTTGCTCGACGTTGGTCAGATTGCCGTTGTGCGCCAACGTGATGCCGTAAGGCGAGTTGACGTAGAACGGCTGGGCTTCGGCCGAAGTCGAACTGCCCGCAGTGGGATAGCGCACATGACCAATGCCCATGTGCCCGACCAGGCGCTGCATATGGCGCTGATGGAATACATCACGCACCAGTCCGTTGTCCTTGCGCAGGAATAACCGGCCATCGTGGCTGGTTACGATACCGGCAGCGTCCTGGCCGCGGTGCTGGAGGACGGTAAGCGCGTCATACAGCGCCTGATTGACGTTCGACTTGCCGACGATACCGACGATGCCACACATGCCACAACCCCTACTTAGTGGAACTGGATTTACCGAGCACATCCTGCTGTGGTGTATACGGCAGGATCTGTTCCTTGAACGGCAGGTCAGCGGGAACGCTGATGCCGCTGGCAAGCCACTTGCTGGACATCCCGAGAATCAGGTTTTTCGACCAGTCAGCGACCATGAGAAATTGTGGTACCAGCCTGGACTGTTGCCACCATTGATCCTGTTGCACCGGCCCTAGGCTCAAAAGCCCCACCGCTACAACGACAAGCAGACCTCCGCGCGCTGCGCCGAAGACCATGCCGAGAAAACGATCGGTCCCGGAAAGCCCGGTGACGCGAATCAGTTCGCCTATAAGAAAGTTGACCATGGCGCCCACCAGCAGGGTGGCGACGAAAAGAATGGTGCAGCTCGCGATGACGCGGGCCGACGGTGTTTCTATGTAATTGACCAGATACTGCGACAGCCCTGCGCCAAACATCCAGGCCACTACGCCTGCAATGATCCACGTCGTCAACGACAGTGCTTCTTTTACGAAGCCGCGTTTCAGACTGATCAGGGCGGAGATGGCGACAATTCCCAGAATTGCCCAGTCAACCGGAGTAAATGGCACGTTGCAGCCTGCAGACAGATAAGGCGGCGCATTTTAGCAGAGCGCCCGCCTGCCGGTAAGCAGCGATTACCGGCGAAAGGCATTTTACTTCACTGCAACAGCACAAGGTGCCGGACGGTCAGCCCCGTTCAGGCTGAAAGCGCACCACAATACCTTTGAGCTTCTGCTGTTTGTCCAGTTGATCACGCAGACGATCGGCCTCTGCACGCTCGATCAACGGCCCGACAAATACCCGGTTCACGCCATCGGACGTACGGATATAGGCGTTGTAACCCTGAGTGCGCAACGTCTTTTGCAGGTTATCGGCATTGGCTCGATTGGACATGCTGGCCAGCTGCACAGACCAACTGATCGACAGGCCATTGGCATCAACGCCGGCCGGTGCCGCAGGCTTGGCAGGAGCTGCCGGTGCTGGGGCCGGAGCAGATGGCGCGGGTGCAGGCGCTGGTTTGGCTGCCGGCTTCTGCGCTGGCGCAGCAGTTGCCGGTGGCGCTGACTGGGTGGGTGATGGCGCAATCGGCATGGAGGGGGCCTGATTGCCTGCCATGTCGTTATCGCCAGGAACGGGTTCCTGAGGCAGTACCTGTGGCTCCGGAACCGGCACAGGATCGACACGCACCTGTGAAGCTGCCGGTGCCTGAGGGGCCGAAGGCGCTTCGACCTGCACATGGCGCGTTTCATCTTCACGCGTGAAGAGCATCGGCAAAAAGATGACTGCCACAGCGATCAGCACCAGCGCTCCAACCATCCGCTGCTTGACTACGTTATCCAGCAAAGCCATTTGCAGCTTCCTCGTCGGTGTGCAGGGCCAGCCATTCCAGGGCCTCGGCAACACAGTAAAAAGATCCGAACAGCAGAATTTCATCATCGGCCGTGGCATGCGCGCATTGAGCCTCCAATGCCAGCGCAATACTCTGATAGGACGTCACGCGAGCGCCAAGGTTCTGCAATGCCGCCTGCAACTCTTCGGCAGGCCTGCTGCGCGGCGTGGGCAACGGCGCGACGGCCCATTCGGCAATGACCGGTGACAGAGGAGCGACTACGCCCTCAAGGTCCTTGTCATTCAGCAGACCGAACACGGCGCGGCGCTTGCCGACAACCGGGAGTTGCGCCAGACGCTGGTGCAGAAACTGCGCGGCATGCGGATTGTGACCCACGTCCAGAAGCAGATTGAGGCGTTGGCCCTGCCAGTGCACGACTCGACGATCAAGCCGCCCGGTAAGCCGGGTGCGAGCCAGAACCTGACCCAGCGCTGCGGACTGTAGCGGATACCCCATCAGGGCATACAGCTGGAGGGCCAGCGCGGCGTTCTGCATGGGCAGGTCAAGCAGCGGCAGACCGAGCAATTCAACCTGCTCGCCCCGTGCAATGCCACGCCAGTCCCAGCTGTCCGGGCCAATCGTGAGGTCGAAATCCTCACCACGCATCAATAGCGGGCAGCCCAGTTCACGTGCCTTGTCCAGCAGCGGCGAGGGCGGAGCGGGATCGCCACATAGCGCCGGACGACCGGAACGGAAGATCCCGGCTTTCTCGAACGCGACCGATTCGCGGCTATCACCCAGCCACTCGGAATGATCGACCCCGATACTGGTCACCAGCGCGAAATCCGCATCGATCAGGTTCACGGCATCCAGACGACCACCCAGGCCCACTTCCAGCACCACGGCGTCAAGCTGAGCGCGCTCGAACAGCCAGAAGGCTGCCAGCGTGCCCATTTCGAAGTACGTCAGGGTAACGCCATCACGTGCGGCTTCGACGGCCGCGAAGGCTTCGCACAACTCGACATCGGTCGCTTCAACACCTTGCACCCTCACCCGCTCGTTATAGCGGATCAGGTGCGGCGAGCTGTAGACACCGACTTTCAGCCCTTGGGCTTGCAGCAACGCGGCAATAAAGGCGCAGGTTGACCCCTTGCCGTTGGTGCCGGTAACAGTAATCACCCTGGGTGCAGGCCTGGTCAGGCCCAACTGCTGCGCTACCTGTCGCGAGCGATCCAGTCCCATGTCGATGGCAGACGGATGCAATTGTTCCAGATAGGCGAGCCAGTCGCCCAGGGTTGCCGGGGTCATATCGAGGCCGGAGCTGGCGGAACGACGATCGGCTCGATGACAGGCGCAACAAAGCGTGGCGTAGGCAGATTCATCATTTGCGCCAGCAGGTTACCCAGGCGTGGGCGAAGCTCGCTGCGGGCGATGATCATGTCGATGGCACCGTGATCCAGCAGGAATTCGCTGCGCTGGAAGCCTTCAGGCAGCTTTTCGCGCACGGTCTGCTCGATGACGCGCGGACCGGCGAAACCGATCAGTGCCTTGGGTTCGGCGACAATAACGTCACCCAACATGGCCAGACTCGCGGAAACGCCGCCGTAGACCGGGTCGGTGAGTACGGAAATAAACGGCAGCCCTTCTTCGCGAAGACGCGCCAGAACGGCGGAAGTCTTGGCCATCTGCATCAACGAGATCAGCGCTTCCTGCATGCGCGCACCACCAGAAGCGGCGAAGCAGATCATCGGGCAGCGATTTTCCAGCGCGTAGTTGGCGGCACGTACGAAACGCTCGCCGACAATGGCGCCCATCGAACCGCCCATGAACGAGAATTCGAATGCCGAAGCCACCACCGGCATGCCCAGCAGGGTGCCGCTCATCGAGATCAGCGCGTCTTTCTCACCGGTCTGCTTCTGGGCTGCGGTCAGGCGGTCCTTGTATTTCTTGCCATCACGGAATTTCAGACGGTCCACCGGCTCCAGGTCAGCGCCCAGTTCGCCACGGCCTTCGACATCCAGGAAGATGTTCAGACGCGCGCGCGCGCCGATACGCATGTGGTGATTGCACTTGGGGCAGACGTCCAGGGTCTTTTCCAGCTCGGGCCGATAGAGCACCGCTTCGCAGGACGGGCATTTGTGCCAGAGGCCTTCAGGAACCGAGCTTTTCTTGACCTCGGAACGCATGATCGATGGGATCAGTTTGTCTACCAACCAGTTGCTCATGCTTTGTTTCTCCAGTACCGGTGTGGCTCGAACGGCCGACGCCTAAACGCCAGTCGCATGCCCTCGGGTAAATTCGTGTATGGACGATGATGAAGAGGCAGCGATCGACCTGTGGCCTGACCTGCACACCCCTCACCTCGGTTTTTCACAACAACGACGGTGCACATCGACACCCTCGCCTACTTGATTCGACCCGCATCTGTTGCGGCGGGAACAGGCTTATGGACGGCGGCCGAACCGCAACCGTCACATCAGACGCCCTGCACCGCACTCATGAACGCCAGGATCTTTTCGCGATCCTTGATGCCTTTGCTCTTCTCCACCCCACCGCTCACATCCACAGCATAGGGCCGCACCTGGGCAATGGCCTGCGCCACATTGGCCGACGTCAGCCCGCCTGCCAGGATGACCGGCTTGTCCAGATCATCCGGAATCAGCGCCCAGTCAAAGGTTTCGCCAGTGCCGCCGGGGACGCCTTCGACATAGGTGTCGAGCAGCACGCCTCGTGCATTGCGGTAAGCGCGGCACGCCTGGGCAATGTCATCACCCGCCTTGACCCGCAAGGCCTTGATATAGGGACGATGATAGCCGTCACACTCCTCTGGCGTTTCATCACCATGAAACTGCAACAGGTCCAGCGCAACAGCCTCCAGCGTTTCATTGAGCTCGCAACGACTGGCATTGACGAACAGGCCGACGGTGGTAATGAACGGCGGCAAGGCGGCAATGATCGCGCGCGCCTGCTGGATCGTCACCGCACGCGGGCTTTTGGGGTAAAACACCAGGCCAATGGCGTCGGCCCCGGCCTCGACCGCGGCCAGAGCATCTTCTATGCGGGTAATCCCGCAGATCTTGCTGCGAACGGCTGACATATGGTGAAAACCTCAGACCTTTCGGAAAGTCCCGGATGTTAGCAAATGCTGTTCAGGTCGTCAGCCGTCAAGTTCTGCGAAGCCTGTAAGAAAGTGCGGACCGATGTAGCGGTCCGGCAGCGGAAATTCGTCGCGATACTCCACCTGAACCAGATATAAGCCATAAGGATGGGCTGTTACGCCGCCAGTACGCCGCACGCGACTCTCCAGCACATCACGCGCCCATTCGACCGGACGCTCGCCAGCACCGATGGTCATCAGCACGCCGGCGATGTTGCGCACCATATGGTGGAGGAAGGCATTGGCGCGCACGTCGATCACAATCATCTTGCCGTGACGGGTCACACGCAGGTGGTGCAGTTGCTTGATCGGTGACTTGGCCTGGCACTGACCCGCGCGAAAGGCGCTGAAGTCGTGAGTCCCCACCAGATATTGGGCGGCCTGCGCCATGCGCTCGACGTCCAGCGGACGATGATTCCAGGTGATTTCCTGATTCAGATGTGCCGGGCGGATCTGATCGTTGTAGATCACGTAGCGATAGCGGCGAGCGATGGCCTTGAAGCGCGCATGAAAGCTGGCAGGCATGACCCTGGCCCAGCTCACGCTGATGTCATGAGGCAGGTTGATGTTTGCGCCCATGACCCAGGCCTTCAGTGAACGCTCTGCCTGTGTGTCGAAATGCACCACTTGCCCACAGGCGTGCACGCCTGCGTCAGTGCGCCCGGCACACATCAGCGAGACCGGCGATGCAGCCACTTTCGAAAGCGCGTCTTCAAGGGTTTCCTGCACGGTCAGCACACCGGACGCCTGCCGTTGCCAGCCGCAATAGCGCGAGCCTTTGTACTCCACGCCCAGCGCGATTCGGGAAAAGCCCTCGGCTGCCATCTCGGCGGCCGGGTTATCTATGTTCGCCAATGTGGTAGAGCCTGTCGGTTCGCGAAAAGTCGGCCATTATACGGTCGCAAAAAAAACACGCTACTCAAGCCGGACGCTTGAAAGGCAAACGGCCGCATAAGCGGCCGTTTGCAGGTTGGCAGGCTTGAATCAGGCCAGGCGCGAAAGCATCTCACGCGCTTCGGTCTTCTGACTGTCGTCACCCTCGGTCACCACCTCGTCGAGAATGTCCCGCGCGCCGTCGGCATCGCCCATGTCGATGTAGGCCCGCGCCAGATCAAGCTTGGTCGCCGCCTCGTCAGTACCGGACATGAAGTCGAAGTCGGGCTCGTCATCCAGCGCTGCTGCGTCCTCGGCGGTGAACCTTGGCTCATCGAGCGGCGGATGCTCAAGGTTCTGCGCCAGACGATCCAGCTCGGCATTGACGTCATCGATTTCGCTGGCGAATGCCTGACTTGCCTGATCGGTTTCAATCTCGTCGGCCAGCGACAGGTCGAAATCTTCCGGCAGTTCCAGATCGTCGCTGACAGGCGGCGGTGTGGTCTTGCCCAGGTCAAGCGAGTCGTCGCCAAGCCCCAGCAGGAAGTCATCTTCGTTCCTGAGCGCCGGGTCCTCTTCGGATAGATCCAGATCGAAGTCGGCCAGCTCTTCAGTCGATGCGGCAGCCCGCGCCTCTTCCTGCTGCTGCATGATCGATTCGAACGTCAGTGCTTCGTCGTCAGGCGCAGCGGCTGTTATCGGCAAGTCCGCTTTCGGCTCGTCCAGTGTCAGGTCATCAAGATCGTTAACGGTCGAGACTTCCGGCGCGGTCGTTTCTTCGAACTCATCCAGGCTCAAGTCAAAATCATGATCGAACTCATCGGCTTCGGCGACCGGCTCGGCAACCAGCGGGGCCGGTGCTTGCGGCTCAGGTGCAGCCGCCGGTTCTTCAGGCTGGTCATCGGTGTCGGCCAGCAGCTCTTCTACATACTTGGCATCAAGCTCGGCAGCCAATGCAGCAGCACTGGCCGCTACTGCCGCCGCCGCAACAGCAGGAGCCGCCGACGGCGTCGGAGCAGGTTCAGAAGCAAGCGACGCAGCAGGCTTCAGGGTCGAGTTACGTTCTTCTAGCTGCTCGACCTCAGCTTCACGCTTTCCCGCAGCCACCAGCTTGCGCTCGTGGGCGGCATAGGCTTTGTTATTGCCCTGTTCAGCGTAGATTTCCATCAGCTTGAGGCGAATATCATCGCGCTTCGGGTCTTCCTGAACAGCTTCCTCAAGCAGCTCGACTGCTTGATTCATGCGCCCGTAGGCAATATGAATCTCGGCCTGCACCAGCGGATCAGCCTGACGCTCGCGAGTCGCCGCGGCTGCAGCTGCCGCACCGGCAGCGCCCATGCGAACATTCGGCGGCGGCACATCAAGCCCGTCGAAGCTGGCTTGCGGTGTGTCCAGGTCCATATCGGAAACGAACTCGGACTCTTCAGCCAGCGCACGTGCCATGCGCTTGTGTTTCTCGGCTTCAGCCTTTGCAGCGCGACGCCGCGCCAGAAACAACAACAGCAGGGCCAGAATCAACAACACCGCACCGCCGATCAGACCCAGCAGGACCGGGTTATCAAGGACTTTCTGCAGCGTGTCATCTTCTTCAGGTGCTACTACCGGCTCAACGGCCAACGGCTGATCAGCCGCTGGCGTTGCCACCTGAGCGGCTCCCGCTGGCAAGGCATCTTCAGGCGCGACTTCACCGGCGGGCTTGATCGGGACGCCATTGGCATCCACCAGCGAAGCAGGTACTGCCGCGTTCGACGGTGTCGTCGTGTCAGGCGTGGCAGCTGCAGCTGCAGGCGGCACCGCTGCGCCAGCGGCCTGCATCTTGGCCAGTTGACCGTTTTTCAGCTCGATCAGACGTTGCAGCTTGTCGAGCTGGCTTTGTAGGTCATTCATCCGGCTTTTCAGCTCGGCATTGTCACGACGCGTGGTATCGAGCGCCTCCTGAGCGACCGCCAGCTTGTTGCTGGCATCGTCACCTGCTGCGCCTTTGGCGGCGGGCTTGCCGTTTGCCGAGACCAGACTAAGGTTGTCCGAGGCGTCTACGCGTGACGGAGCAGCGCCTGCACGATCACGACGGGTCGCGTCGACCTGGCGCGTACCGGTCGCAGGCGAACGACGGCCGCCGCGCCACTCGGTGTACTGCCGGGAAACTTCGGTAACGGCCTGAGGTTGTGGCAGTGCGGTGGTCTGCTGAGGCGACGGCAGACGCAATACCTGGCCTTTCTTCAGGCGGTTGATGTTGCCGCCGATGAACGCATCCGGATTCAGCGCCTGGATCGCTAGCATGGTCTGCTGGACGGTTCCGGCGGTGCGCACCTTCGCGGCAATTTCCCACAAGGTGTCGTTATTGGCGGTGATGTATTGCGCCGGCTTGTCAGTTGCAGGCGGCGGCAATGCTGTTCCGCTGGCCGCTGGCGCCGGTGCCTCGGGAGCAGTGGCTTCTGCAGACGGTGCGACGGTGGCCAACTGGGCCGGCGCTGCCGGAGCGGGAGCCGCAACGGGCGCAGGTGCCGCCGCAGCGGCCGCAGCCTCTGGCGAGAACTTCGGCGGATCCAGCAGCAGGCTGTATTCACGCAGCAACCGGCCATTCGGCCAGAGTACTTGAACCAGAAACTTCACGTAGGGCTCACGCACCGGCTTGCTGGACGTAATCCGCAAGACACTTTTGCCGCTGGCGTTGATCACCGGGGTAAACGTGAGGTCGTTGAGAAATGCCTGACGCGTAACGCCCGCCTGAGCGAAGTCGGCAGTGGTTGCCAGGCTGGGCACAACTTGCGTTGCGTTAAGCCCCTGCGCCTCGGTCAACTCGATTTCCGCTACCAATGGCTGATTCAGGGTCGACTTGACCGACAATTCCCCGAGCCCCAGCGCCTGCGCCATACCCGATGACAGCGCTGAAGCAGCAGCGATTGCTAATACCAGTTTACGAACCTGAACCATAGCCCATCCCTTGTTTAAAGATTCTCCGACATCCGGAGAGGTAGTCCTGCATTTGGGTGTAAGGCGTGTCGCCGCGAAAACAATTGTTCAAATGATTGCCAAGTATCTTTTACACATAGCCTTTTATCAACAATTCGCCAACCTGCACAGCATTGAGCGCCGCGCCTTTGCGCACATTATCTGACGTCAGCCACAGATTGAGTTGCTCCGGATCATCTGTACCACCCCGGACGCGACCGACATAAACCACATCCTGGCCGACTGCATCGCCAACCGGCGTCGGGTAATCGCCCGCATCCACCAGTTCAAGACCGGGTGCGGCCTCCAGCGCGGCATTGACCGCAGCCAGATCGACCGGACCTGTTGTTCGCAGCGCCACAGTGAAACTGTCGCCGAAGAACACCGGAACCTGAATGCAGGTGGCAGATACTTTGAGCGACGGCTGCGCCAACAGTTCGCGCAGCTCATCCACCAGACGCCGCTCCAGCGGCAAGTGACCGGATTCGTCCGGCGTGCCGACCTGAGCCAGCACGTTGAAGGCCATCTGACGGTCGAAGAAGCTGGTTTCCAGCGGGCGTACGTTGAGCAGTTCGGTGGTCTGTCGCGCCAGTTCGCTCACGCCTTCACGGCCCAGCGCCGATACTGCCAGACAGGCCGTTACCGACACGCTGTGCAGATCGAGCATGGCGCGCAAGGGCGCAAGAACCAGAGCGACCGCAGTGGCAGCAGCACTCGGGCTGGCCACCAGATGCACCCCGGCGCCACCGGCACTCAGTAGCGCTGCGTTGATCTCCGGCACGATATTGGCCGCTTGCCCGGCCGGGAACGCGCCCGACAGGTCGACCACCGAACAGCCTGCCGCCACGGCCTTCTCTGCGTAACTACGGCTGATCGCGGGGCCGGCAGCGAAAAAGGCCAGCCGGACTTTGCTGAAATCGAACGCGTCGACTTCACGCACACGTACATTCTTGCCGCGGAACGGCACTGAATGGCCCGCTGATTCGATGCTCGCCAGCAGGTGCAGATTACCGACCGGAAAATTGCGTTCTTCCAGAACCTGGACAAGGGTTTCGCCGACAGTACCGGTTGCGCCGACTACGGCGATATCAAAGGACTGGCTCATGCAAAAACCTCAGGAAAATCAGGGAGCGGCACTTTAACCGCCGTATTGCCGACAGGCAATTGAAGCACGTGAGCAGCGGGACATTTCAAGGTTCGAGACCGATCTTGAAAAACACCCCGTGGCTCCAGACGCCCAACCAGCGCTGGCTGTCGATTTCACGGGAAACCGCCAGTTCGACCAACTGATAGAACACGTTGCGATGGATCAGTGCTTCAAGGTTGTTGCGCACCAGAACGTAAGGCGCAGGCTCCTGGGTATCGGGGTCCGTCACCACCCGCAGTGGATGCTCGGGCCCGGCTTCGGTCTTATCCTCCACATTGGTCAGAAAGCGTAGCACTTGCCCCTCACCTTCCCCCTGCACGTCGAGACTGACCGCCACAAACGGTGCGTCATCCACCTTGATGCCGACCTTTTCCACAGGTGTGATCAGAAAGTAATCATCGCCATCGCGTCGCATGATGGTCGAGAACAGCCGGACCATCGGCTTGCGCCCTATCGGCGTGCCCTGGTAATACCAGGTGCCGTCACGGGCGATACGCATATCGATATCGCCGCAAAAATCCGGATTCCACAGATGAACAGGCGGCAACCCCTTGGTTTTGGGAATCTGTGCGAAAAGATCGCCTGCCTTGTTTGAATCGGTCACGCCACTCTCCCGAGATGGTTCAAGGCCGGACGCCAGATGTTTCTAGCGTTCCACGCCCAATAGAGTACGAGCGTAGTCTTCAAGAGGCGGGCCTAGCAAATCTTCGGGGCTTGTATCGTAAAGCGTCAGCAATCCGCCACGGCTGCGAATGCGGGCGCTGTCGATGAGGTAGCGTGTGCTGGTCTCGATCAACATCAGTTGAATGACGCCGCTGTCGACGCCCAAGCGGTCCACCGCTTCCTGATCGGACCATTGATCCCAATTGCTGATGCGGTCATCAGCCCGGGCGAAACGGGTGTAGAGCAGATAATGGGCGCCTGCGCTGCGCGCTTCAGTCATGGCTTCATCAAGCCCCATTGGCGCAGGGGCACGACGGACCATCGGGAAGTACTCGACGAAGCCTTTGAAGGCCTCTTCGGCAACGACGTTGGGACGCGGGTAGGCTTTGCCGGGAGGTACAAAAGCGCCCTGGGCGATGTAAATGAATGAGTCAGGCTGCACACGCCAGTTGGCGGTACGACGGGTGCTGCTGTGATCAAGCAGGCCCGCATCGCTGAATTGCTCGCGAACGCCTTCGCCCATATCACTGACTTTCATGCAGCCATTCAGCGCCAACAGCGCGAGCAGCAGAACCAGGCTACGCATTATCCCCTCCCAGATGCCGGTGACGGAAAACCGGCGAATGGTCGTCGGATGCAGCTTCCGCGCCATGTCCAGCACGGCGGCTGCAAAAGCCTTGAGGCGGGTATTCAAGGCTAGCCTGGCAACTTACTGGCCGGCGGGGTCAGGCTTGGTTTCGACAGGGGTATCGCTGTCGCGCTTGCGCTTGTTGCCCATGCGCACGCCAATGTCCATGAGGAAGTTGAAGAAGCCTTCCTGATCCTCCAGCACATTGCTCCAGAATGGCGAGTGGTACAGCGCGACCGCGCCATGCACCAGTGCCCAGGCGGCGCAGTAATGGTAGTAGGGCGGAACGTCTTCGAGCTTGCCTTCGGTGATGCGCCCCTTGATCAGCAACGTGAGGTGCTCGAAGTTGGAGGCGCGGATCTTGTGCAGCTCTTCGACCAGCTCGGGCACCTGGTTGCCCTTGACCACCTTCTCTTCCAGCCGGTCGAACAACCTATAGCGCTGTGGGTCACGCATGCGGAACTCGAAGTAGGCACGCGAAAGCGCCTCCTTGTCCTTGTCGACATCGGCGGAATGCAGCAGCTCGTTCAGATCCCGCTCGTAATCGAGCATCAGGCGCAGGTAGATTTCCGCCTTGGATTTGAAGTGCTTGTAGATGGTGCCTTTGCCAATGCCGACGGCGTCCGCGATCATCTCGACGGTAACGCTGTCTTCGCCCTGCTCCAGGAACAGCTTAAGCGCGGTGTCGAGAATTTCCTGCTCACGGCGGCGAAATTCACGGACCTTACGAGGTTCTTTCTGCATGAGAAGGTCTGTCAGAGATCGAAATCGAAGCCGGGTATTATGCCCATTCGGCGCTAAATTGCACGATTCATCAGAATTAGTCGACCTGCACCGGAGCGGTGGCGACAAACTCCATGTATCCGCTGATCACTACATACAGTGTGAAATAAGCAAATATCAACGCTGACGCGATATAAGACCAGCGCAATATCCGCTCGCCCATGAAGCGTCCACCCTGGTGGGCCAGCGCACAGATGGAAATAGACCAGACAACGCCTGCCACGAGAAAACCCGCCAGAAAGGTCGATGCGCTGGCCAGATCCGAGCCTTGCCGGGCAATCAGCGCACCGCCGACTGCGGCGAACCAGAGAATGGCGCTGGGCGAGGACATCGCCAGAAAGATACCGCGCAGAAACAGCTTCAGCGCCGACTCGCCTGATTGGGCATCCTGATCGGCAATGCCCGTGCTGACCGTCCTCGCACTCATCACCATCTTGAAGCAAAAGTACGCCAGTACAGCCGTGCCACCCAGCCAGAGCACAAAGCGAACCGTCTCATACTGGAGCAGCACGGCCATGCCGAGCATTGCCAGAATCGCGTAGGCCAGATCACCGATGCAGGTTCCGAGCCCCAGCCATAGACCTTTGGCGAACCCGTGCTGCATGGACAGCGTGATCATGGCGATATTCGCCAGACCGATATCAAGACACAACGACAGGCTCAACAAAAAACCGTTGGAAAATTCCACTGACAACCTCAACCCGACTCAAACCACCGCCGCGTGCCCGAAATTGCTACACGCCCGGAATCTATGATGTTTTTTCAATTGCACGCAATTTGCCCCGCTTCCATCCGTTTATCGAGGACTCAAGAAGCGTTTTAGTATTCCAAAACTGTTTAAAAAACGAACAGAAGACACTGGACGGGACGCCATCCTGGGCAATACTCAAGACGCTGGCACCTCATTCCCCCAAATGGCGTGCCCGTAAAGGTACCAATGGATGGCGTGCCTTTGTTTTACTCCTAATGGTCTTAACCCGGCTTCACCCCCCCAGAATCCGGGTTTTTTTTGCCTGTGATTTACCCGTCGCCCAGGTTTGCTGCTCAGCGCTGCAAATGGGCCAGCGGAAACAGGCGGGCAAAGTTGGCGGTGGTCTGCTCCGCGAACCGCTCGTAGGACTCGCCTCGCAGCATGGCCAGAAACTCGGCCACCTCGCGCACATACTGCGGCAGATTGGGTTTGCCGCGGTAAGGAATAGGCGCCAGGTACGGCGAATCGGTCTCGACCAGCAGACGGTCGGCCGGCACCTGCCGGGCAACGTCGCGCAAGGCGTCGGCATTGCGGAAGGTCACGATGCCGGACAACGAGATGTAATAGCCCAGGTCCAATGCTACCTTGGCCATCTCCCAGTCTTCGGTGAAACAATGCAGCACGCCCGCACGGGGCAAGGCTGCTTCACGCAAAAGGCTCAAGGTGTCGGCGCGCGCGCCTCGGGTGTGGATGATCACCGGTTTTTCGGTGATTCTGGCGGCCTCCAGGTGCACCCGGAAAGACGCCTGCTGCAACTCGGCCGCTTCAGGCTCGTAGTGATAATCCAGACCGGTCTCGCCAATCGCCACCACACGCGGGTGATCCAGCTCCTTGAGCAACCAGTCCAGCGGCGGCATCTCACCCGGTTTGACGTCAAGCGGATGAATGCCTACCGAGCAATCGACGTCGGCGTAGCGCTCGGCGACAGCCTTGACCGCGCCCGCATTGTCGGCGCTGACGCCGATGCACAGAAAATGCCCGACACCCCTGCCCCGCGCTGCTTCAAGCGCAGCATCCAGAGAGCCGTCATGTTGAGTAAGGTCGAGACGATCAAGGTGACAGTGGGAATCTACAAGCATGGGTAAAAACACATCTACATCGTATGGGTTGGACGGTCGGACTTGAGAGCACCGACCAGGTGAGTTTCGATCAGGTTGCGCGCAGTGTTGTCGCCATCATTGAATTGCACACCGACACCGGCAGTCCGGTTACCCTGCGCGCCCTTCGGCGTGATCCAGGCCACGCGACCTGCAACAGGGACCTTCTCGGGTTCGTCCATCAGATTGAGCAGCATGAACACCTCGTCGCCCAGCTTGTAGCTCTTGCTGGTGGGGATGAACAGCCCGCCGTTTCTGATGAATGGCATGTAGGCCGCGTACAGCACGGACTTGTCCTTGATGGTCAGGGACAGGATGCCATTACGTGGACCTGTGTTCAGGGGCTCATTCATCACAACACCTCGGCGTTTAATAATGCAGAGTCTACGCCTGTCCTGGCAGCCCTGCCCACTGCACCAGCAGCGCTTCAAGCAGCAAGACCCGATTGAGGTTGGCCTTGGACATGACTTTCTGTCGTTGCGCGAGTATCCAGTCCTGAATCTCCAGCACCTTGCCGCGCGATGACTTCTGCGCCAGGTACTGAACAACCTTGCGCATGTCATGCAGACCAAGGCCTTCTTCGTCCTGAGTCATCTGATAGCGCAGGACCAGGTGCGACCAGTCGCAGAACCAGTCAAACAACAGCAACAGCGGAATGTCCTTCCAGCCTTCAGCCAGCTGGCTTGCCGATTGCTGCTGCTTGAGAAGCTTCTTGACGCCATCGACCACCAGCGCACGCTGCTCGCGAACGCCCTGGGCGTGCAGTGATACGGCCGCCAGCGGCGAACCGGCGGCCAGCGTCAGCAACTCGATGCGTTCGTCCGGCGTGCAGTCGGGCAACGCGCTGCTCAACCAGTCCAGACTCATCTGCTCACCGGGCAGTGGACATGCCTGCTGTACGCAACGGCTCTTGACCGTGGGCAGCAGGCGGCTTGGCTGATGACTGACCAGCAACAGAACGGTATTGCCCGACGGCTCTTCGAGACTTTTCAGCAAGGCGTTCGCCGCGTTGATGTTCATGGCCTCCACCGGCTCGACAAGGACGACCTTGCGACCGCCCATCTGCGCGGTCTGCACCACAAAGCTGACCAGGTCACGTACCTGATCGACCTTGATCGGCTTGTCCGCCTCTTCCGGCTCCAGCACGTAATTGTCCGGATGGCTGCCTGCGAGCAATAACAGGCAGGACTTGCAGTGCCCGCAGGCGTCCAGCCCGACAGGCGTCTTGCACAGCAGGCTGGCCATCAAGCGCTCGGCCAGCGCGCGCTTGCCGATACCCGCCGGACCGTGCAGCAGATAGGCGTGAGCGTGCTGGGCACGACCGGCCATCTGTTGCCAGAGCGACGCCTGCCACGGGTAGGCTTCAGCCACGTTGCAGCTCCAGCAACTGCGGCAGCAATGTGTCGAGAAACGCCTGGACTTCAGCCAGGGTCTGCGACGCATCCACCAGACGGTAGCGCGCAGGCTCGGCTTTGGCGCGGTCCAGGTACGTCGTGCGAACCGCGTCGAAGAACGCTCGCCCTTCCTGCTCGAAACGGTCCAGTCGGCCCCTGGCCGCTGCGCGCGAGAGGCCGATTTCAACCGGCAGATCAAAGACCAGCGTCAGATCGGGGCGCAGATCGCCCTGAACAAACTGCTCCAGCGCAGCAATGCGCTCGCGAGGCAAGCCACGGCCACCACCCTGATAGGCGTAAGTAGCATCGGTGAAACGGTCACACAGCACCACCTCGCCACGCGCCAGCGCTGGACGAATGACCTCAGCCAGATGCTGCGCGCGGGCCGCGAATACCAGCAGCAGTTCGGTGTCGGCGCTCATGGCTTCGTCACTGGGGGCCAGCAACAGCTCGCGAATACGTTCGGCCAGCGGCGTACCGCCCGGCTCACGGGTCATCAATACCTCGACGCCCTGCTCACGCAGTCGGGTAGCCAGATAGTCGCGGTTGGTGCTTTTGCCCGCGCCTTCCGGGCCTTCGAGCGTGATAAACAAGCCAGTCACAGGCAATCCTTAATGGTCATCATTGCGCATTCGACCCGGATTGCGGGGCATCCGGTGAAGTCGCAGGCGGTGGTTCCGAGGACGTCGGGTCAGCTTCGGGTGCGGGTGCAGGTGCGGGTGCCGGGCTGGATCGATAATCCGTACGGCGCTTGAGCTGATACTCGCGCACGGCTGCATTATGCGCATCCAGATCGTCGGAAAAGACATGGCTGCCATCACCCTTGGCGACGAAATACAGGCTGCTGCCTGCCACCGGATTCAGTGCGGCATGAATCGCTTCGCGCCCCACCAGCGAGATCGGTGTCGGTGGCATACCGGCTATCACGTAGGTGTTGTAAGGCGTGGCTTCTTTAAGGTTGGCACGGGTCAACTTGCCGTTGTAGCGCTCGCCCATGCCATAAATGACGGTCGGGTCGGTCTGCAATTGCATACCCAGCTTCAGGCGGCGCACGAAAACGCCTGCGATCTGACCGCGCTCCTGAGGCACGCCGGTTTCCTTCTCGACCAGCGACGCCATGATCAGCGCCTGATAAGGATTGGAATACGGCGCCTCTGACGATCTTGCGTTCCACTCTTCATCCAGCACTTCTTCAAGACGACTGTAGGCCTGCTTGAGCAGCTCGGCATCGGTCATGCCGCGCACGTAGCGATAGGTGTCGGGGAAGAAGCGGCCTTCGGGGAAGACATCGGGATGGCCGATTTTTGCCATCAGCTCGCTGTCGGACACACCTGCCAGGGTCTGCTCAAGCTTGGCCTGTTTGGCCAGCGCCGCGCGAACCTGACGGAAATTCCAGCCTTCGACCAGCGTCAGGCTGTATTGCACGACTTCCTTGCGTTTCCAGACGTCGAACAGGCCTTTTACGTTCATGCCCGGCACCATGCGGTATTCACCACTGTGCAGCGGCTGGTTGGCCAGGTTGAAACGCCAATAGAGGCGCAGCCAGAAAGCATCCTTGATGACGCCATCGGCCTGCAGACGATTGAGAACGCCAGTGGGTGTGGAACCCGCAGGTACGTCCAGCAGCTGTTCCTGAGCCACTTCTAGCGGCTGGTTCAAGGCTTTGTTCTGCTGCCAGAACGCAACGCCGAGCAAAAGGCCCGCAATGACAATGCCGGTTTCCAGCAACAGCAATAGTTTTCGGATCACGAATCAGATATCCAGAAGGGCGCGAGCGATGCCTTGCAGTTTACGGGTCAACGGACCAACCGGCCAGTTCAGCGCCGCAAAGCCGCGAACCGGCCAGACGCCATAAACGCTGTTGCACAAAAACACCTCGTCCGCGGTTTCCAGATCGGAGAGATGCACGTCACGAATGTCGACCGCTACCCCTAGCGTGGCAGCCCGATCCAGCAGTTCGGCACGCATCACACCTGCGACCCCGCATCGACTGAGGTCGGCAGTCAGCAGACGGCCTTGTACGACCAGAAACAGATTGCTGTAGACCCCTTCGATCACACGACCGGAAGTGTCACACATCAGCCCTTCGGCGTGATCAGTGTCGCTCCATTCGGAACGGGCCACTACTTGCTCCAGACGGTTCAGATGCTTGAGCCCGGCAAGCAGTGGCTGCTCGGCCAGACGGGTCTGGCAGGCGAACAGACGAACGCCCTGATCAGCATGGGAAGCAGGATAAGCGGGTGCAGGACTGCCCTGCAGGATGCGACGCGGCTGCGTATCGGGAGCGGGCGCATAACCGCGCTGGCTGTCGCCACGGGTGAGCAGCAATTTCATGACCCCGTCACCCAGTTCGGCTGCGAAGTGGATCATCTCGGTTCGAACCTGCACAGAGTCGACATCAATCTTCAGCTGCTGACAGCCACGCTCAAGGCGCTGCAAGTGGCGCTCCAGAAGCACCGCTTGCCCAGCCCTGACAGCGACGGTTTCAAACAGCCCGTCACCGTAGGCCAGCCCGCGATCCTTTACCGACAAGGTCTCTGCGGGGCAGCCATCAACCCAGCAGGGCATTACTCGGCGAACCGACGGAACACCAGCGAGCCATTGGTGCCACCGAACCCGAATGAGTTCGACAGGACAACATCAATCGGCATCCGGCGCGCTTCGTGAGGTACGAAGTCCAGATCGCAGCCTTCACTCGGCTCATCCAGGTTGATGGTCGGCGGAGCGACCTGATCGACCATTGCCAGAACGCTGAAAATCGCTTCGACTGCGCCCGCAGCCCCCAACAGGTGGCCGGTCATCGACTTGGTCGAACTGACTGCCAGCTTGTACGCGTGATCGCCGAATACCGACTTGATGGCCGAGGCTTCAGCCAGATCGCCCGCCAGCGTCGAGGTGCCATGCGCGTTGATGTACTGCACCTGCTCGGGATTGACCTTCGCATCGCGCAGCGCATTGACGATGCAACGTGCGGCACCGGCACCGTCATCCGGCGGCGAGGTCATGTGGTAAGCATCGCCACTCATGCCGAAGCCGACCAGTTCGGCGTAGATCGTCGCGCCACGCGCCTTGGCGTGCTCAAGCTCTTCGAGCACCATTGCGCCCGCCCCGTCGGACAGGACGAAGCCGTCACGGCCCTTGTCCCACGGACGACTGGCCCGGGCCGGATCGTCGTTGCGGGTAGACAGCGCCCGCGCTGCGCCAAAGCCGCCAAGACCGAGACCACAGGCTGCCATTTCGGCACCACCTGCAATCATCACGTCAGCCTCGTCATAGGCAATGTTGCGCGCCGCCATACCAATGCAATGCGTTGCCGTGGTACAGGCTGTCGCGATGGCGTAGTTAGGTCCCTGTGCCCCCAGATGGATGGACAGAAAACCGGAAATCATGTTGATGATCGAGCCCGGTACAAAAAACGGAGAAATCCGTCCCGGTCCCTGCTCGTGCAGCAGACGACTGCTGTTTTCGATGTTGGTCAGACCACCGATACCCGAACCCATGGCAACGCCAATGCGCTCGCGGTTTGCATCCGTGACTTCAAGGCCGGCGTTACGCACCGCCTGAAAGCTGGCCGCAAGACCATACTGAATAAAGAGATCGAGCCGACGTGCTTCTTTCGGCGCCAGGTACTCTTCGACGTTGAAGCCCTTGACCGAACCGCCGAAACGGGTGGTGAAGGCTGACAGGTCCGTGTGCTCGATAAGGCCAATGCCACTGCGGCCCGCCAGAATACCTTGCCAACTGCTGTGCACATCATTGCCCAGTGGCGAAAGCATGCCCATCCCGGTGACCACGACGCGTCTACGCGACACAGGACTCTCCTTCTCTCTTGTTTACGGAACAATCACAGCGTTTCTTAAAGAAAAAACCGCACGCCGGTTAAAGCAGTGCGGTTTTCCCGTGACAGCAGGCAGCGATTACAAATCTTAAGCCTGATGGCTGGTGACGTAATCGATTGCTGCTTGAACGGTAGTGATCTTTTCCGCTTCTTCGTCAGGGATTTCGGTCTCGAATTCCTCTTCCAGAGCCATTACCAGCTCTACGGTGTCCAAGGAGTCAGCGCCCAGGTCTTCAACGAAAGAAGCAGTGTTGACAACCTCTTCTGATTTGACGCCAAGTTGCTCGGCAACGATTTTCTTGACGCGCTCTTCGATGGTGCTCATACCTAGTTTTAACTCCTAGTGGAAATGTTCAGGCATCTGGCCAGTGGGTAAGTGTATAGAAGAGGTTTTGCGAATTTCAAGCTTAACGCTCTTCTCTTATGCCCAACCGTACCTTCGCCCATTCATAGATTGCAGCTTTATAACGGATTTTAGACAGCTCGTATGACATTTTTTTGAAACAGTTCGTCACATCAGCTCATGTACATGCCGCCGTTAACGGGAATTGTCGCCCCGGTAACGTAACCTGCGCCTTCCGAAGCAAGAAAAGCGACCACGTTCGCGATCTCTTGAGCCTGCCCCAGACGGCCCAGGGGAATCTGGGTTATCAGGGACTCACGCTGAGCCTCTGGCAACTCACGCGTCATATCAGTATCGATGAAACCCGGCGTCACCGAATTCACGGTCACTGCACGCGAACCCACTTCTCGGGCCAGAGCCCGGCTGAAACCTTCCAGCCCGGCTTTCGCGGAAGCATAGTTTACTTGACCGGCGTTGCCCATGGCACCCACAACCGAACCAATACTGATGATACGCCCCCAGCGAGCCTTGGTCATGCCCCGCAGAACACCTTTCGAAAGACGGAAAAGGCTGTTCAGATTGGTGTTGACGACGTCATACCATTCGTCATCTTTCATGCGCATCATCAGGTTATCACGAGTGATACCGGCGTTATTGACCAGAATCAACGGCGCACCGACACGTTCCTGAATGGTGGACAGTACCGAATTGACCGACTCGGCGTCACACACATCGAGCATCAGGCCAAAGCCTTCAATGCCGTTTTCCTTGAACGTCGCGCTGATGCGCTCGGCGCCGGACTCGGAAGTCGCAGTACCCACGACAACAGCACCATTGCGTCCCAGTTCCAGGGCAATGGCTTGACCAATACCACGACTGGCGCCGGTTACCAGTGCAACTTTACCTTGAAGGCTCATGCAGTCTTCTCCTAATCAGGCCAGTGCCGCACGTGCGGCGGCAAAGGCATCCGGGGTATCAAGGTTGTAGGTCATCACGCCTTCGGCGCAACGCTTGTTCAGACCCGCCAGCACTTTGCCAGGGCCACATTCCACCAATTGTGTTGCACCCTGGCTTGCCAGAAATTGAACGGATTCAACCCAGCGTACCGGCTTATACAATTGCTCCAGCAGATCGCGCTTGAGCGTCGCCAGATCACTGACTGCACGGGCGCTGACGTTTTGCACCAACGCAATTTCCGGCGCCTGCCACTCGATTGCTTCGATGGACTCGGCGAAGCGCTCGGCAGCCGGGCGCATCAGCTCGCAGTGCGAGGGCACGCTGACCGGCAACGGCAGTGCGCGCTTTGCACCACGGGCCTTGCACAGCTCCATCGCGCGCTTGACCGCTTCGGCGGAACCGGCAATGACCACCTGCCCCGGCGAGTTGAAATTGACCGCACTGACCACCTCACCCTGAGCCGCTTCGGCGCAGGCTGCGATCACATCGGCATCTTCCAGCCCGAGAATGGCAGCCATGCCACCCTGGCCGGCTGGCACGGCTTCCTGCATCAACTGACCACGGCGCTCCACCAGCTTGACGGCATCAGCCAGGCTCAGGCTTTGTGCCGCAACCAGTGCACTGTATTCACCCAGGCTGTGGCCGGCAACAAAAGCAGGAATAGCCCCGCCCTCGGCCAGCCATACGTGCCACAGGGCCACAGAGGCGGTCAGAATTGCAGGCTGGGTCTTGTCGGTCTGGTTGAGCAGCTCCGCCGGACCGTTCTGGGTCAACGCCCAGAGGTCGTAGCCGAGCGCTTCGGACGCTTGCTCGAACGTATCGAGGATCAACGGATGCTGCTTGCCTTGCTCGGCAAGCATGCCAAGCGATTGCGAGCCTTGACCCGGAAAGACGAATGCGAGGGATGCAGACATTTGACAAGCCTCTGAATTATTGTCGCCAAAATGGGCGTCCGGACGGGCCGAACGCGGGTATTCAAACATGCATGACTGATCGTTTGGATGACTGACCAGTCAGGCGCGTCACATTTTCAACCTTGGTCGTCACGAAACCTCGTTTCGAGCTGACTATTCAGGCGTTGCGGCAGGTTTTCAGAGGCTTCGGTCATGGCCCGATAAATCGCACTCTGAAACCCGGAAACACTCGCGGAACCGTGACTCTTCACGACGACGCCCCGCAACCCCAAAAGACTCGCGCCGTTATGTCGTGCGGGAGCCAGATCAGTCTGAAGCCGCTTCAGCAATGGCAAGGCCAGTGCGCCGATCGCCCTGCTGAGCAGATTACGATTGAACAGCGAGTCGATTCTGGCGGCAATCATGGTCGCCAGCCCCTCGCTCGACTTGAGCAGTACATTACCGACAAATCCGTCACATACCACAACATCGGCCTCACCCCGGTAAACACCGTCACCTTCAACGTAACCGATGTAGTTCAGCTCCGTTGCCGCCTGCAGCAGACTGGCAGCCAGCTTGACCTGCTGGTTGCCCTTTATGTCTTCTGTACCGACATTGAGCAAGGCAACCCTGGGCTTGGCAACCCCGAGAATCTGCGCAAGAACCGAGCCCATCACGGCAAATTGATAGAGTGCCTCAGCACTGCAATCGACATTCGCCCCCAGATCCAGCAACTGACAATGGCCTGTGCGGGTCGGAATGGCCGCGATCATCGCGGGCCGATCAATGCCCGGCAAGGTCTTGAGCACATGCCGGGAGAGCGCCATCAACGCACCGGTATTGCCCGCACTGACACACGCGCTGGCCTGCCCGCTTGCTACCAGCTCAAGGGCCACCCGCATTGACGACTCGGGCTTGCCACGCAGTGCCTGAGACGGACGCTCGTCCATGGCGATGACTTCGCTGGAATTGACAACACGCAGACGCGAGCGATCCACACCACGATGGCTGGCAATCAGTTCTTCAATCAGGGAGGCCTGGCCGACGAGGGCCAAATGAAGCGAGGGAGTAGCAATCAGGCACGCAATACTAGCCTGAACAATGTTGCGGGGACCGAAGTCCCCGCCCATTGCGTCGATCGCGATGATCGGAGCGGACAAGAAATTACTCGTCAGCGCCCTTGTCGATCACTTTACGACCACGGTATACGCCTTCTGGCGATACGTGGTGACGCAGGTGAATTTCACCAGTGGTCTTTTCTACCGACAGAGTGCTTGCCTCAAGAGCATCGTGCGAACGACGCATGTCACGGGCAGAGCGGGATTTTTTGTTCTGCTGAACAGCCATAATTGATTAACTCCTAAACGTTTGGGTCACGCTTTAACTGCGCCAATACACTGAACGGGTTGGACCGCGTTACCTCGTCCACGCTCGGTTCGGGCTCATCGAGACCCGCCGGTTGCTGGCATTCTTCAGGATGATGAGCAGGCACAATGGGCAAGGCGAGCAGTAGCTCCTCCTCGATCAATGCCAGCAGATCCAAAGGATCTTCGCCCAGTTCCAGCACGTCATAACCTTTCGGTAACGACTGGGTATTCGCACCCTCCTTCACCACGGCATAACTGCATTCGCTGTGGATCGGCAGGGTGACCAACTCAAGACAACGCTGGCAAACCATCTTGACCGGGACGTCTATCGAACTGTGGATAACCACAGAGCGGCGTTCGTCACGCTCAAAAACGAATTTCGCCTGCACCGTACCGACAGTGTCGGCAAGCGGGTCGCAGAGTCTTTTCAAATCGCCCAGCAGCACTTCACCCTGAAGGGTAGTGCCGCGATCAGACAATTTGCGCGGGTCAACGTGAGATGGAATCGGGTCATTCAACATAGGCGCAGCATTCTAGGGATGCCCCCTTGGCATGTCAAAGGAAATTCAGGCTGTTCGTCACTCAGGCCACTGATTAGAATCGCTGCTCTGCCAACGGAGAACCGCATGCCATCCCTGCTCCTTGCCTCCAGCTCCCCATACCGCCGCGAACTGCTTGCCCGTCTGCGCCTGCCGTTTACCTGCAAATCCCCGGATATCGACGAAAGCCACCGCTCCGACGAAGCCGCTCGCGACCTCGTACTGCGCCTTGCCAGACAGAAAGCCGAGGCGCTGGCAGGCGATTATCCGCAGCACCTGATCATCGGCTCCGACCAGGTTGCCGTCCTCAACGACAGGATACTGGGCAAACCTCATACCTTCGAGCGCGCCCTGGAACAGCTCGGCGCTGCGAGTGGTGCCAGCGTGACGTTTCTGACCGGCCTGGCACTGCTCAACAGCTCGACAGGCGAATGCCAGACCGACTGCGTGCCCTTTACCGTGCACATGCGCGAGCTGGACCGAGCCAGCATCGAGCGTTACCTGCGCGCTGAAGAGCCCTACGACTGCGCTGGCAGCTTCAAAGCCGAGGGATTGGGGGTCAGCCTGTTTCGCAGCACAGAAGGCAGTGATGCGACCAGCCTGATCGGGTTGCCACTGATTCGCCTGGTGGACATGCTTATAAAGGAAGGGATCAGCATTCCCTGATCCGGGCGCCCAATAAAAAGCCCTGACCGGCAACGATCAGGGCTTTCGGAACAACAGCGCTATTCGTCTGAATCAGCGCAGCACAGGGCCATTGAAGCCCACCAGCATGGCGATCCGCTCGGCAATACTGGTGCCCAGCTTCTTCGAGAAACGATCAAAAGGCGACTCTTCGACGGTGTATTCGACGATATTCTTTTCCTTGATCACATCCCGCGCCACATAACTCGCACTGCCCAGACCATCAACCAGACCCAGCCCGACCGCCTGCTCACCGGTCCAGATCAGGCCAGAGAACAACTCGGGATGATCCTTGTCCTTCAGACGATCGCCACGGCCTTGCTTGACGCTGGCGATGAACTGGCGATGAGTCGTGTCCAGCACGCCCTGCCAGAACTGCGTCTCGTCGGCTTTTTGCGGCTGGAACGGATCGAGAAATGCCTTGTGCTCGCCCGACGTGTAGGTGCGACGATCCACACCCAGCTTCTCCATCGCGCCGACAAAGCCGAAACCGGCCGCCGTCACACCAATGGAACCCACCAGACTCGCCTTGTCGGCATAGATCTGATCGGCCGCACTGGCGATGTAGTAAGCGCCCGACGCCCCGAGATCGGTAATCACTGCATAGACCTTGATATCCGGCTTCTCGGCACGCAGACGACGAATCTCGTCGTACACATAGCCAGACTGTACCGGGCTGCCACCCGGACTGTTGATGCGCAGGATCACGCCTTTGGTCTTTTCATCCTCGAAAGCATTGCGCAGCGCAGTGACAATGTTCTCGGCACTGGCCGATTCCTTGTCGGCGATTACGCCCTGCACGTCGATCAACGCAGTGTGACTGGAGCGGCGCGACGTTCCGCCTTCGAAATCCAGCATCGGCAGGACCACAGCCACAAACAGAAATACAAATGTCAGCAGCTTGAAGAAGATCCCCCAGCGACGGGCGCGTCGCTGCTCCTGCACGCTGGCGAGCAGCGTTTTTTCAAGAAGCTTCCAGCTTTTAGCTTCTTCCCTGCTATTGATAGCCTCTTCCGCATTTTGCGAACCGGGCGCTTTCCATTCGTCAGACATGCTTCTTTTACCCTCACCGAAAACTAGACGCTGCGCCGGTTCAACCAGGTACGCAGCTCGGAAAAATGCTCGATAGCCAGACGCGGCTCAAACTGACGCAACGACGCCAGCGGCTGGGCGCCATACCCCACCGCCACAGAATCCATACCGGCATTGCGTGCCATCAACAGATCGAACGATGCATCACCGATCATCAGCGAGCGCTCGGGCGCGACGCCGCAGTGCGCCATGATCTCGTTGAGCATCAGCGGATCAGGCTTGCTGGCCGTCTCGTCGGCAGCCCGGGTGATATCGAAATAATCAGCCCAGCCATTGGCTTTCAGCACCCGATCAAGCCCGCGACGCGCCTTGCCGGTGGCCACTGCCAGACGATAACCGTCCTCGCGGAACGCCTGCATCGACTCCACGACACCTTCAAACAGCGGAGAGGGCACGTTATCCATTGCCATGTAGGCGCCAGCGTAGTGCTGCCGGAATTCGATCAACAGGCTGTCGCTGATCTGCGGATACAGGGTCCGGATCGCCTCGGGCAGGCCCAGACCGATAATGTCCTTGATTGCGGAGTCGTCACGCACCTCAAGGCCGCTCTCGATGGCCGCCGTGCGCATGGACTGGATAATTCGCCCGACCGAGTCAGCCAGTGTGCCGTCCCAGTCGAAAATCAGCAGATCATAATCACGTTGCACTCAGACGCTCCACTGTCTTTGCCCACATCTCGTCGACGGGCGCTTGTACATTCAGCTTACTGCCATCAGGCATCGGTACGGTCAGCATGTAGGCATGCAGAAACAGACGCTTGCCGCCCAGGTCGCGAATCTCGCGACTGAAATTCTCGTCCCCGTATTTGGTGTCGCCGGCAATGGCATGACCGGCGTGCAGCGTATGCACCCTGATCTGGTGCGTGCGCCCGGTGACCGGTTTGGCCTCGACCATGGTGGCAAAGTCGCCGAAACGACGCAGCACCTTGAAAAGGGTCAATGCCTCCTTGCCCTCTTCATTGACCTCGACCATGCGCTCACCAGAGCGCAGATTGCTCTTGAGCAACGGCGCGCGCACCTGCTTTTGTGCAGCAGCCCAGTTGCCGCGTACCAGCGCCATGTAACGCTTGTCGACACCGTCGCCACGCAGGGCCTCATGCAGATGCCGCAACATGCTGCGTTTCTTGGCAATCATCAGCAGCCCGGAGGTATCGCGGTCGAGGCGATGCACCAGTTCAAGCTCCTTGGCATCCGGACGCAACTGGCGAAACGCTTCGATCACGCCGAAGCTCAGCCCACTGCCGCCATGCACGGCAATACCCGCGGGCTTGTTGAGCACGATCAGCGCCTTGTCTTCGTAGACAATCGCAGCCTCGAGGCGCTGCAAGAGGGCCTGCGCGACCGGCACCGGCTCATCACGCTCGGGCACCCGCACAGGGGGAATGCGCACGATATCGCCTGCCTGCAACTTATACTCGGGCTTGGTCCGCCCCTTGTTCACACGCACTTCGCCTTTGCGCACAATGCGGTAGATCAAGGTCTTGGGCACACCCTTGAGATAAGTGATCAGAAAGTTATCGATGCGTTGACCGGCAAGTTCCGGCGCAACCTCAACCAGCTGGACGCCGGGGGTTGGAGGGGCAATATTCGTCATGCCGCAAATCATAACAATTTTTTATGGATTTGAAGCACTTAATGATTGCTGATATAGTCGCGAACGCCGCCATAAGCGGCCGGACAGCGGACCAACGGTTGACAACCGGCCCTGACCAACGCAATTCACGAGGACGCGAGGCCGTCCTACGGGGCGTTCGGTGACAACGGAGCACGATGAAAGCGTAACAGGCGCAGGTGACATGAGGCCGGATACACGCCCGACAGCAGAGCAGACAGCTCGCCGTCGGTGCGGACAGTTCATGGCCAGTTCACAAAGTGCAGTCGCTTCCAGACGCAACGAGCGAACGTCTCGGGAACAACGCCTCAAGCCATGATGCGCAGTCTTCCCTTTCGAAGATTGCGGTAAATGCCAACCCGCTGCGGATTCTGCGCGCGGCAGCACCCGAATTATCAGGGATACGTGTAGGGTGGAGACGCACAACCATCGGACTGTGTAGCACAAGGCTTGTTCTAGACGCTTCATCTCGTCCGCTACCGATGGTCGATTCCTCCTCCTGACAAAGCTTTTGCTGAAAAGGGTGTCTTATGCCACCACAGCAAGCAGGAAACGTCGTCGCGACCCTCCGCCCCCTCTGGGCGAGGATCTCGCTAGACACTGGAGTGTTCAACCACTCCTGACGTGCCCTGACACCGACCGTGAGAAGTCGTGTGTGCCGAACGCCGTTTCCGGCAGCCCGGAAACCGACGGTACTACATGAAAAGAATGCTGATTAACGCGACTCAACCCGAAGAGTTGCGTGTTGCACTGGTAGACGGCCAGCGCCTCTACGACCTGGACATCGAATCAGGTGCACGCGAGCAGAAGAAGGCCAACATCTACAAAGGCCGGATCACTCGTATCGAACCCAGCCTTGAGGCTGCCTTTGTCGATTTCGGCTCTGAGCGCCACGGTTTTCTGCCCCTCAAGGAAATCTCCCGCGAGTACTTCAAGAAAGCCCCTGAAGGCCGCGTCAACATCAAGGACGTCCTGAGCGAAGGCCAGGAAGTCATCGTTCAGGTCGAGAAAGAAGAACGTGGCAACAAGGGCGCAGCCCTGACCACCTTCATCAGCCTTGCAGGCCGCTACCTGGTCCTGATGCCGAACAACCCGCGTGCCGGTGGCATTTCGCGTCGTATCGAAGGTGAAGAGCGCAATGAGCTGCGCGAAGCCCTGAACGGCCTGATCGCCCCTGCCGACATGGGCCTGATCGTTCGCACCGCCGGTCTTGGCCGCAGCAGCGAAGAAATGCAGTGGGACCTCGACTACCTGCTGCAGCTGTGGACCGCCATCAAGGAAGCGTCCCTGGACCGCTCCGCGCCTTTCCTGATCTACCAGGAAAGCAACGTCATCATCCGCGCCATCCGCGACTACCTGCGCCAGGACATCGGTGAAGTCCTGATCGACAGCATCGAAGCCCAGGAAGAAGCCCTGACCTTCATCCGCCAGGTGATGCCGCAATACGCCAGCAAGATCAAGCTGTACGAAGACAGCGTTCCGCTGTTCAACCGCTTCCAGATCGAAAGCCAGATCGAAACCGCTTTCCAGCGCGTTGTCGAGCTGCCTTCCGGTGGCTCCATCGTCATCGATCCGACCGAAGCACTGGTGTCCATCGACATCAACTCGGCGCGCGCCACCAAAGGCAGCGACATCGAAGAAACCGCCCTGCAGACCAACCTTGAAGCGGCTGAGGAAATCGCCCGTCAACTGCGTCTGCGTGACATCGGCGGCCTGATCGTCATCGACTTCATCGACATGACGCCTGCCAAGAACCAGCGCGCCGTGGAAGAGAAAGTCCGCGAAAGCCTGGAAGCCGACCGCGCCCGCGTTCAGGTCGGTCGCATTTCGCGCTTCGGCCTGCTGGAAATGTCCCGTCAGCGCCTGCGTCCATCGCTGGGCGAGAGCAGCGGCATCGTCTGCCCGCGCTGCAATGGCACCGGCATCATCCGCGACGTGGAATCGCTGTCGCTGGCGATCCTGCGCCTGATCGAAGAAGAAGCCCTGAAAGACCGCACTGCAGAAGTGCGCGCTCAGGTGCCGATCCCGGTTGCTGCGTTCCTGCTCAACGAAAAGCGCAACTCGATCACCAAGATCGAACTGCGTACTCGCGCCCGCATCATCATCCTGCCGAACGATCATCTGGAAACGCCGCACTTCGAAGTTCAACGTCTGCGTGATGACAGCCCGGAAGCGCACAACAACCAGACCAGCTACGAAATCGCCGCTGCCGCTGCCGAAGTGGAAGAAATTGCCCCGCTGGCTGCTGCGACCCGCACCCTGGTTCGTCAGGAAGCTGCAGTCAAGACCGCCCCGGCACGCGCCAATGCGCCGGTTCCGGTTGAAGCCGCAGAGCCTGCTCCAACTCCAGCCCCGGTGGTTCATGAGCCAAGTCTGTTCAAAGGCCTGGTGAAGTCTCTGGTCAGCCTGTTCGCGACCAAGGAAGAGCCTGTTGCGCCGGTAGTGGTTGAAAAACCCGCCGCCGAGCAACGCCCGGCACGTAACGAAGAACGCCGCAACGGTCGCCAACAGAGCCGGGGTCGCAACAATCGTCGTGACGAAGAGCGCAAGCCTCGTGAAGAGCGTGCTCCACGCGAAGAACGTGCCGAGCGCGCACCTCGCGAAGAGCGTGCGCCGCGTGAAGAACGTGCACCCCGCGAAGAGCGCGCCGTACGTGAACCGCGTGAAGCCCGTGAAGAATCGGCGCCGCGCGAAGAGCGTCCGGCCCGCACCTCCCGTGAGCGCAAGCCGCGTGAAGCTCGCGAAGACCGTCCGGTCCGCGAACTGCGTGAGCCGCTGGATGCCGCCCCTGCCGTGAGCCTTGCCCGTGAAGAACGTCCAGAGCGCGCTCCGCGTGAAGAACGCCAGCCACGCGCCCCTCGCGAAGAACGTCAACCACGTGCCGAACAGGCCGCGGCTGTCGTGGGCGAAGAAGAGGAAGTGCTGCTTAACGAAGAGCAGACTCAAGACGACAACCAGGAAATCAACGATGGCAACGACGGTAACGACGGTGATCGCCCTCGCCGCCGCTCCCGTGGCCAGCGTCGTCGCAGCAACCGCCGCGAGCGTCAGCGTGATGCCAACGGCAATGTGATCGAAGGCTCCGAAGAGAACGCTAATGAAGAAGGCAGCGCCGATCTGTCGGCCGGCCTGGGTTTCACAGCCGCCGCCTCTGCCGCCAGCAGCGTGATCAGCGCACCCGCTGAAGCCGATGCGCATCAACAGGCCGAACGCGCCAACAGCACCTCAATCGCTGCGGACGCAGAACCTGTGCAACAGACGCCTGTTGCCGAAGCACCTGCGACCGAAGCGCCTGTAGCTGAAACAGCAGCGACTGAAGCACCGGCCGTAGAAGCGCCCGTTGCTGCAGAGCCGACCGTTGAAGCGCCTGCCGTTGAAGCCCCGGTAGCAGACGATGCTCCAGTAGCGCAGCCTGCTCCAGAGGTAGAAGTTCAGCCGGCAGCTGTCGAAGCGCCTGCCATTGCTGCGCAGTCCGAGCTGTTCGAAGCACCGCACGCAGAACGCGTCGTGCCGTTCAAACCAACGCCAGAGCCAACGCCAGAAGCGCCAGTCGAAGCTGCGGTCCATGAGGAAGTGCCTGCCACCGAATCATCTGAACTGCCAACGCCTGTGCCTGCTCCTGCGGCCGAACCAGTCGCCGTCGAGCCTGAAGCGGTGAAAGAGGAGCCTGCTCCTTACGTCGCGCCTCAGGCCGCCGCTGAAGAACAGGCCGCTGCCCCGCAAGAGCAAGAGCCAGTGGCCGCAGAGGCACCCTCCGCGCCAGCGGTCAGCAGCACCGGCCGCGCTCCGAACGATCCACGTGAAGTGCGTCGCCGCAAGCGTGAAGAAGAAGCACGTCGTCAGCAGGAAGCCTCTGCTGCCAGCGCTCCAGTCGCCGAAGCAGCACCTGTTGCCGCCGAAGCAGAATCGGTCCAGCCTTCACCGGCCTCCGAGCACAAGACTGAAGACTCCGTGATTCAGTTGCAGCATGAAGCCGAGAAAGAGACCGAGCATAACCCCCTCGCCTAACCCCGGCCCATGAAAAAGCCCCGCCTGTGCAAGCAGGCGGGGCTTTTTTATGTCTGACTGCTTACCTCTTGCGGGAACGGCAGGCATGCGGCCGCATGCCTTGGTCCTCAGTACAGGTTGGGCTCCATCTCCAGCTCGACGCCGAAACGTTCAGCAATGTCGCTCTGGATGCGGCGCGCCAGGTTCAGCAGTTGCGCGCCGGTCGCCTGGCCATAGTTGACCAGTACCAGCGATTGAAGCGTGTGCACGCCTGCGTCGCCCTCTCGAAAGCCTTTCCAGCCAGCCTGCTCAATCAGCCAGCCTGCCGCCAGCTTCACCCGGCCATCGGCCTGCGGATAGCCGACCACACCGGGGTGTTCATGCTGGATCGTCGCGTACAGATCGGCAGAAATCACCGGGTTCTTGAAGAAACTGCCCGCATTGCCCAGCACCGCCGGGTCAGGCAGTTTTTCGCTGCGAATAGCACAGATTGCACGGCTGACATCAAACGGAGTGGGCGCCTTGATGCCCTGTTCATCCAGACGCTGCCGAACCGGACCGTACTCAAGGTGCAGATTGGCTTCGCGGGTCAGCCGGAAGCGCACACGCAGGATCAACCAGCGCGCGACCTGGTGCTTGAACACACTGTCGCGATAGCCAAACGCACAGTCTTCCAGGGAAAACTCACGCAACTCGCCCGTCTCGCGATCCAGCGCCGTCAGGCTGTGGAAGACATCCTTGATTTCTACGCCGTAAGCGCCGATGTTTTGCATGGGCGCGGCACCGACAGTGCCCGGGATCAGGCTGAGGTTTTCCAGCCCCGCCAACCCGAGCGCGAGACACGCCTGCACAAACGGATGCCAGGGCTCACCCGCTTCAGCTTCTATTATCGATTCCAGACAGTCTTCGCGCACGGTACGAATACCGCGACTGGCCATGCGCAGCACCAGAGCCGGAACATCACCGCTCAACAGCAGATTGCTGCCACCACCAATCACCAGCATTGGCACATCATGGTCGGCAGAGTAAGCCAGCGCTTCGCGAACGTCTTGATCGCTGTGCGCTTCGGCAAACAGCTGTGCCTGAACCTCGACACCGAAGGTGTTGAACGGTTTAAGGGAAACCGCAGAGCGAATCTGCAAGGTCATGGCCTCACCTGCCCGCTCGCCTGAACACGTCGCATCAAACCTCCAGCAGGCGTCTTACGCGCTCAAGGTCTTCCGGTGTGTCGACGCCGCCGGGGGGCGCTTCCAGCGCATCGGCAACATGTATCCGCACACCGTTCCACAGCGCACGCAATTGCTCGAGGCTTTCGGTGTTTTCCAGCCAGCAAGGCCCCCAGCCAACGAAGTCATGCAGGAAACCCGCGCGGTAGGCGTAGATCCCGATATGCCGGCGATAAGGCACACCGGCAGGCAACTCGTCGCGGCTTTTGGCCAGCGCGTCACGCGCCCACGGCAATGGCGCACGACTGAAGGTCAGGGCCAGGCCGTTGATGTCCGTCGACACCTTGACGATATTCGGATTGAACAGCATCGCTACATCATCGATAGGCTCGGCGAGCGTCGACATGCCAGCTTCGGGATGAGCAGCAAGATTGGACGCCACCTGATCGATGACTGCCGGCGGAATCATCGGCTCGTCACCCTGCACGTTGACCACGATGGCGTCAGCCGCCAGCCCCAATTGCGCGGCCACTTCGGCCAGACGGTCAGTGCCGGAATTATGATCATCGCGGGTCAGCAGCACTTCGGCACCAAACGCCTGGCAGGCCTCGACAATGCGCGCATCGTCGGTGGCGATCACCACACGTTCGGCACTGCTCTTGCGCGCCTGCTCCCAGACAAGCTGAACCATCGGCTTGCCCGCAATGATTTTCAGCGGTTTGCCAGGAAAGCGGCTGGAGCCGTAACGCGCAGGGATGACAACGGTGAAGGCTGCTGTCATTTTTCCAGTCGCTCGTCGGTGGTCAGAGTGCGGGCTTCGGTTTCCAGCATGACCGGAATGCCGTCGCGAACCGGGTATGCAAGGCCTGCGCCTTTACTGATCAGCTCGGTCTTGTCGGCGCTGAGCTTCAATGGTCCCTTGCAGACAGGGCAAGCGAGGATGTCGAGTAGTTTGGTGTCCATAGGAGATCCTGAAGCAATCATGGAGAAAGACGTAGCAGTTGCTCATCGAACCAGCCGACGAAGGCGTCGGAGGGTACTGCATCCACCGCCAGATACCACCAGTCATCGGCTGCGAAAGCACGACATTTCACCGCATCCTTCTCGGTCATGACCAAGGGTAACGATGGGCTGAAGGTCAGCGCCTGAGCACTGTAGACCGCATGGTCGGCAAACGCGTGAGCCACCGGTCGCCAGTGTAATCCTTCGAGGGTATTGAAGAAACGTTGCGGGTTGCCGATTCCGGCTACCGCATGCAGCGCCTGCCCGGGCGGAAAATATTCCACCGGCTGGCGATCGCCGCTGCGCAGGTTGATCAGCGCAGACGGCTTGAGGGTAAACGCATAGCCATCGGCGCGATCCGCGATGGCTCCGTTGTAGAGCAAGGCATCGACACTGCCCAGACGTTCGACCGGCTCGCGCAGTGGGCCGGCAGGCAAACAGCGGCGATTGCCCAGACCGCGAGCGGCATCGATCAGCACCAGCTCCAAGTCGCGAGCCAGGCGATAATGCTGCAAGCCATCGTCGGAAAGAATCAGGTCCAGCGGCTCGGCCGCGAGCAAGGCCCGAACGGCGCGGCTGCGATCCGGATCGATCATCAGTGGCACACCGCAGCGCTGCACGATGAGCAAAGGCTCGTCACCTGCCTCGCTGGCGCTTTGCCCGGGCAGCACGCGCCACGGCAGGCTTGGCGGCCTGGCGCCATAACCGCGGCTGACCACACCCACGCGCAAGCCGCGTCGACGACAGTGTTCGATCATCCAGAGAATCAGCGGAGTCTTGCCGGTGCCGCCGATCGTGATATTACCCACCACGATCACCGGCACCGGAGCGCGATAGATGTCACCCTCCCCGGCCAGAAAACGCGCGCGTTTGCCATCGACAACCCGCCGGTAGAGGCTTTCCAGCGGACGCAAAAGCGTCAGCGCAGGGTGGCCTTTGTACCAGGCATCAAGCAAACGGTCGGTAAATGCCATCAGTTAGCCGATGTGGCCTCGACAGTGGTCATGCGCAAATGACTGAAACCCAGTTTTCCCGCAGCATCCATGGCCGTGATGACCGACTGATGCGGAGTCTTGCCATCGGCGCTGATCGACAGCGGCAAACTGGTATCGCCCGCCGACTCACGCTGCAAGGCCTCGATCAGCGTGGCCAGATCGTTTTTCGGCAACAGCTGGTTGTTCAGGGAAAAGATCCCGTCAGCATTGATCGCGATGTCCAGATGTTTCGCAGCGGCGTCCACCTCCGGCGTGCCGGTAACCGCCTGCGGCAGGTCCACGCGCAACTGGGTCTCACGGGTGAAGGTGGTCGTCACGATGAAGAACAGCAGCAGGATGAACACCACATCAATCAGGGAAACCAGATTGATGTCGATGTTTTCGCGGGGTCTGCGGCGGCGAAATTTCACTTTTTCTTGCTCCCGCCCGCCCTGGCCAGCGACTTGAGATCAACCTTGGCGTCGATCAGATCGACATCACGGTCGCCCTGCACCACTTCAACCAGACGAATGGCCTGCTGCTCCATGCCGACCACCAGCTCATCGACACGGCCCTGCAGAAAGCGATGAAAGAAGATCGCCGGGATCGCGACAATCAGGCCCGATGCCGTACAGATGAGCGCCTTGGAAATACCGCTTGCCAGCACGCCGGCATTGGCTGTCGCGCCAGTACTGTTGAACGAGCCGAAGATCTCGATCATGCCCAATACTGTCCCGAGCAGGCCAAGCAGTGGTGCCATTGCCGCAATCGAGCCCAGCGCGCTCAGGTAGCGTTCCAGATCATGAATGACCCGCGCGGCGGCTTCTTCGATGCACTCTTTCATGATCTCGCGACCATGTCTGGAGTTGGCCAGACCTGCCGCGAGGATTTCACCCAGCGGCGAGTCGGCGCGCAGTTGCTTGAGTTTTTCGCTATCGAGCTTCTTTTCCTGAATCCACTGCCAGGCCTGTCCCAATAGATGCGGCGGCGCGATACGGCTGGCACGCAGCGTCCACAGACGCTCGATGATAATGCCGGCAGCGGCGATGGAACTCAAAATGATCGGCAGCATCATCCAGCCGCCAGACTTGACCAGTTCCCACACAGTGATCACTCCATCGAAAAATTGGCGCCACTCTACCATAGGGTCGCTGAATGCCGAGCGCTCAGATCGATATCCACACGCTCAATCACGCCAGAACCGCCGCTGCGCACGTTCTGCCCGGGGCGAGCCGAATGCACCCAGTTGCAGACGGATGGCGCCCAGTTCGGCGCTGTCATAACCCGGGATGCCCAACCATCGATAACGCGCCATGACCCGCGGGTGCGGATGCCCGAAGGCATTGTTGCGCCCTCGGGAGATCAATACGCCAACGGGCGCGACAGCCTGAAGAAAGGGCTTCGAAGACGAGGACCGGCTGCCGTGATGGGGCGCCTGCAACCAGTGGGCGCGCAGGTCGAAACCGCTGTCGATGGCTGCACGCTCGGCATGAACATCGATATCGCCTGTCAGCAGCAGACGCTCGCCACCGGCATCGACGCTGAGGATGCAGGAAGCCGCATTCCCATCGGGAGCCTGCTCCCAGCGCCACGTGGTGAATACCACACCATCCCACTCCCAGCGCTCACCACTTTCGCACAGCCCGGCATCGAGCTGCGGGGCGAGCCTGGCCAGTTCACCGCCCAGCACCCGAGTCACCGGGAACGCCTGATGAACCGCCTGCGCACCACCGGCATGATCCGCGTCGGCGTGGCTGATCAGCATCAGATCCAGATGACGAACACCGGTCTTGCGAATCGCGGGCACGACCACCCGCTCGCCGATATCGAACTCACCGAAACGCGGCCCGGCGTCATACAACAGCGTGTGATGACGGGTACGCAGGAGAATCGCCAGCCCTTGGCCCACATCCAGTTGCAGTACGTCGACCTGCCCCGTCGGCACCGATTCGAGCGGCGGAAACACACACAGCAACAGCAAAGGCCAGCCCAACGGACGCATCGGCACGCCCTTGGGCAGCAACAACAGCAAGGCCCCAAAAAGACTCAAGACCCAGGCCCAGACTGGCACCGCGCTGGGTAACCAGGCGGGCAGCGCTGCTGCGACCAGGGCGAGGAACACGAACAGCCATTCCAGCGCGCCTCCGGCGAGCCACAATAGACCTTCACCCAACACCGGAATGGGCAGCAGCAAGGTACCGATCAGTGCAGGCGGCAGAACGATCACGCTGACCCACGGAACAGCAATAAGATTGGCAAACGGACCACTGAGGCTGATCGGCAGGTTCAGCGCCAGCAGAATCGGCAGCAGGCCTACGGCGATCAACCACTGCGCACGGCTCCAGCTCTGCCACCCGCTCCAGGCACCCAGTCGGCCACTGAAAATCAGAATCAGAATGCCGACCGCCGCAAAGGACAACCAGAACCCCGGTTGTAACGTCACCAAGGGTTCAAAGATCAGCACCGTGTTGAATGACAGCAATAACGGCCAGACCACGCCCAGATGCCGAAAGCGTAAACGCCAGAGCAGCACCATGGCGACCATCACACAGGCGCGCCGTACCGGCACGTCGAAACCAGCCAGCAGCCCGTAACCCAAGGCTGCGCCAAACGCCAGCACGCAAGCGGCGGGAAGCCACGGCACGGCGCGCGGCCACAGCCCCCAACGTGCCAGCCCTGCCACCAGCGCGTACACCACCCCGGCCAGCAGGCCGATGTGCTGACCGGAAATCACCAGCAGATGCACCGTGCCGGTGTCTTGCAGCACCTGCCAGTCGGTGCGCGACAATCCAGAGCCATCGCCCAGCACCAAGGCAGCCAGACCACCTTCCCTGCCCTGCGCATCGACGGCCAACAACCGCTGACGAACGCCATCGCGCCAGGCCCCACGTGCCGGGGCCAGCCGCTGACCGTCTGCCACCGTCCCGGTAGCGCCGATGCGCTGCGCCAGCAGCCAGGCCTGATAATCGAAGGCATCCGGATTGACCAGCCCGCCCGGACGCTTGAGTTTGACCGCCAGACGCCAGCGCTCGCCGCTACGGACCTCAGGGCCGCCGTACCAGGCCAGGCGAATGCGCGCAGGCAGTTTCGACCGTCGTGAGCTGGCGTCCTCCAGCTCGAAACGCACCACGCCCTCGGCAACACTCGGCAATCCGACTACGTTGCCCTGTACCCACAACGTCCGCCCGTCCAGCCGCTGCGGCAGACGGTCATGCAGCGCCCACTGCGCGGACATGCACGCCCAGGTGAAACCGAGCAGAAACAACGCCAATGGATAAGTGCGAAACGGCAGCAGCATCAATGCCACGACCGGCATCAGCAGCAACAGCCAGGTCGGCGGCAATACCGGCAGAAAACGCAGGGCAACAAGCCCCAGTGCGAGCGCGATCATCCCTGTGCGCATGAGGGTTCCTTGAAGCGGAAAGCCTTAAGGATTAGCGCAGTATCGGGACGTCAGGAAGGATGAAGTGTTGCAGCATTTGCAAGGAAGAGGATCAACACGAGTCGACCCGCCAGCCTGGCGGGTCGAGACCGATATGTTACTGACGCATACCGCGTCCACTCACCAGCAGCCTTGCGCAGCCGATGTACAGCACGATGGTCGCAACAATCATGAACGCCAGGGCGATGCTGATCTTGATGTCGGAGACGCCCAGGATGCCGTAGCGGAAGGCGTTGACCATATGCAGCACCGGGTTGGCCAGCGACACGGTCTGCCAGAACGGCGGCAACAGGTTGATCGAGTAGAACACGCCGCCCAGGTAGGTCAACGGGGTCAGGACGAAAGTCGGGATGATCGAAATATCGTCGAAATTGCGCGCAAACACAGCGTTGATGAAGCCCAGCAGCGAGAAGATCGTCGCCGTCAGCACCACCACAATGATGGTCACGCCCAGGTGATGCACTTGCAGGTCGGTGAAGAACATCGACAGCAGGGTAACGATGAAACCCACCATCAGACCGCGCAGCACACCACCCAAGGTGTAACCGACGAGGATGGTGTGCGGCGAGACCGGCGAGACCATCAGTTCTTCGATGGAATGCTGAAACTTGGCACCGAAGAAGCTTGAGACCACGTTGCCGTAGGAGTTGGTGATCACCGACATCATGATCAGGCCCGGCACGATGTACTGCATGTAGGTGAAGCCACCCATGTCACCGATCTGCCGGCCGATCAGGTTACCGAAGATGACGAAGTACAGCACCATGGTGATGGCTGGCGGCAGCAACGTCTGCGGCCAGATCCGCATGAAGCGATGGACTTCGCGATAGACGATGGTTTTCAGGGCAATCAGGTTGGGCCGCAGTTCGCCATTTTGCTCGATCATACCGCCACCTTCGCCAGGTTTTTCTCAACCAGAGACACAAACAACTCCTCAAGGCGATTGGATTTATTACGCAGGCTCAGCACTTCGATGTTCTGGAACGCCAACTGGCTGAACAACGCGGTGATGCCGACGTTCTTGTCGACCTGGACTTCCAGGGTATGACTGTCCAGCAGACGGCAGGGAAAACCGGGCAATTGCGGAGCGCTCTGCCAGGACTCTTTGAGGTCCAGCACGAACGTCTCGACGGTCAGCGTGGCGAGCAATTGCTTCATGCCGGTGTTCTGCACAATCACCCCATGGTCGATGATGCCAATGTTGCGGCACAGCTGTTCGGCCTCTTCCAGGTAGTGAGTGGTCAGAATGATGGTGATGCCCTTTCTGTTCAGCTCGGTGAGAAAGGTCCACATCGAGCGGCGCAGTTCGATGTCCACACCTGCGGTGGGCTCATCGAGGATCAGCAGGCGCGGCTCGTGAATCAGCGCGCGGGCGATCATCAGACGCCGCTTCATGCCGCCGGATAGCGACCGTGAAGGCACATCGCGCTTGTCCCACAGGCCTAGCTGGGTCAGGTATTGCTCGGCGCGCTCCCTGGCGATTTTCGCCGGTATGCCGTAGTAACCGGCCTGAGTCACGACGATGTCGAAGGTCTTCTCGAACTGGTTGAAGTTGAACTCTTGCGGCACCACGCCAATGCAGCGTTTGAGCGCAGCAGGCTCGCGATCCAGGTCATGGCCGAAGATGTTCACCGTTCCGCTGGTCTTGTTGACCAGCGTCGAGATGATACCGATGGTGGTGGATTTGCCGGCGCCGTTAGGGCCAAGCAATGCGAAGAAATCACCTTCAGCCACGTCCAGGTCGATGCCACTCAAGGCCTGGAAACCGTTGCCGTAGGTTTTGGTGAGCTGCCGAATGGACAGAGCAGAAGACATAGAGGAAGGAATACCCATCAGGAAAAAGGAAATGATCTGGCTGGAAACAGCCGTCGTCCGTAACGACCCAGCCAGGCAATGGTGCTTGGCCGGGCCGTTCAAGTACAGACACATCTGTTAATAGTACATATCAAGCGTCAGACATGGGCCCGACAAGCAACCCGGATGCGCGTGAGTCGAACGCAGTCAGGTCAACGGGCTCATGACAGCCTTGCGATAAGCCGGGCGGGCCTTGAGTCGCTCATACCAGGCTTGGAGGTGAGGCAATGGCGGACGTTCAATCGGCATTTCAAACCAGCTGTAGGCAAAGCAGCCCAAGGGAATGTCGCCCATGCCGAATGTCTCGCCGGACAGCCAGGGTTGACGGGACAGGGCGTCATCGGCGACCTGCAGCAGACCGTGCAGGGTTTTGATGCCCTGCTCAATGGCTATCCAGTCCTGCTTGTCGGCTGGCGTTCGCACCACGCCCCAGAATACCGGGCTGATCGGACCGGCAATGGTCGACGTCGTCCAGTCCATCCACTTGTCGGCAAGCGCGCGCGCCTGTACGTCAGCTGGGTAAAGGTCGGAATCCGGAGCATAGCGGGCAGCCAGATAACGCACGATGGCGTTGGACTCCCACAGCACGAAATCACCGTCCTCGATCATCGGAATGCGGCCGTTGGGGTTCTTCGCCCGGTAGGCAGCCTCATCGACCAGCCCGAATGCGCCACCGGCATCCTGCGTTTCGTACGCCACCCCGGCTTCCTCGGCAATCCAGAGTGCCTTGCGCACGTTGCTGGAATTTTTCCGTCCCCAGATCTTGAGCATTGCGTTCCCCTCGCGTAGCGCTGAACACTTTATTTCACTGGATGCATTTCACTGCAGGCCGAGCACTGAACGACAGCGTGCTGAACCGTAATGTCCTGAAACCAACCACACGCCAGTCTACCCCGATCCTGCGGCAACTTCTCCGTCAAGCAAGGGTCACTATCGATGTCGCCTCAACACTGCCTGGCGACCAGTTTCCTGGTAGTTGCCAAGGCGGCTGTCATCACGGAGGAATACCTATGCTGTTGTTGTGGATTGTAGTGCTGGTCGTCGGCATTGCCTGGCTGGCTCACCGACGGACCGACCCACTCCCGGCGCTTGGTGTGGTTGCCGTTTATCTGTTGGCCATGGGCATTTTCAGCCACGCGCCAGGATGGCTGCTGACGGTATTCTGGTTGCTGTGGCTGGCGGTATTCATACCGTTGATACAGCCTGATCTGCGTCGCAAGCATTTCAGCGCGCCGATGTTCAGCTGGTTCCAGAAAGTGTTGCCGCCCATGTCGGAAACCGAGCGCGACGCGATCGATGCCGGGACTGTCTGGTGGGACGGCGAGCTGTTCAGCGGTCGTCCGGACTGGGACAAGCTGCTGGCTTATCCAAAGGTCCAGCTGACTGAAGAAGAGCAGGCCTTTATTGACGGCCCGACCGAAGAACTCTGTGCGATGGTCAGCGATTGGGAGATCGGTCAGGCGATGGACCTGCCGCCGGAAGCCTGGGCGCACATGAAAGAGCACGGCTTCTTCGCCCTGATCATTCCGAAAGAATTCGGCGGCAAGGGCTTCTCGGCCTACGCCCACTCTCAGGTTGCCATGAAACTGGCCACCCGCAGCGGCGACCTGGCGTCCACCGTGATGGTCCCCAACTCACTCGGCCCTGCCGAATTGCTGCTGCATTACGGCACCGAGGAGCAACGTAATCATTACCTGCCGCGTCTGGCTCGCGGTGAAGACATCCCGTGTTTCGCACTGACCGGCCCGCTTGCGGGTTCCGATGCGGGCGCGATGCCTGACACCGGCATCATCTGCAAGGGCCAGTGGCAAGGCGAAGAAGTCATCGGCCTGCGCCTGACCTGGGAAAAACGCTACATCACCCTCGGCCCGGTGGCCACCCTGCTCGGCCTGGCGTTCAAGGCTTACGACCCTGAGCACTTGCTCGGCGAGGAAGAGGACTTGGGCATCAGCCTGGCGCTGATCCCGACCGAGACACCGGGCGTCGAAATCGGCCGTCGTCATCTGCCGCTGGGGGCGGCGTTCATGAACGGCCCCAACTCGGGCAAGGATGTATTCGTCCCGCTGAGCTACCTGATCGGTGGTCAGCCGATGCTGGGCAAGGGCTGGATGATGCTGATGAACTGCCTGTCGGTGGGTCGCTCGATCTCGCTGCCTGCGGTGGGCACTGGCGCGGCCAAGTACACCAGTCTGGTGACCGGCCAGTACGCCAAGGTGCGTGAGCAATTCAACGTGCCGTTGTCGGCCTTTGAAGGCATTCAGGAAGCGCTGGCACGGATCGGCGGCAACGCCTGGCTGATGGACAGCGCCCGCATGTTGACCGCCAATGCGGTCGATCTGGGCGAGAAGCCTTCGGTACTGTCGGCGATTCTCAAGTATCACCTGACCGAACGCGGCCGCGAATGCATCGGCCACGCCATGGACGTGCATGGCGGCAAGGGCATCATCATGGGCCCGAACAACTATCTGGGCCGCAACTGGCAAGGCGCGCCGATTTTCATCACCGTTGAAGGCGCCAATATCCTTTCGCGCAACCTGATGATCTTCGGGCAGGGCGCGATTCGTTGCCATCCGCTCGTCCTCAAGGAAATGGCGCTGGCTGGACGCGAAGACAAACAACAGGCACTGGCCGAGTTCGACACCTTACTGCTCAAGCATATCGGTTTTGCGGTGAGCAACGCGGCCAGCACGCTGATTCTCAACCTCGGCTTCGGGCACTTTGAACGTGCGCCGGGCAACAGCCTGAGCCAAGGCTATTTCCGCGCATTGAACCGTCAGGCAGCGGCCTTTGCCATGCTGGCAGACTTGAGCATGATGCTGCTGGGCGGCGAACTGAAGCGTCGTGAACGGCTGTCGGCACGCCTGGGTGATGTACTCAGCCACATGTACCTGGCGTCGGCAGCCCTCAAGCGCTATCACGATCTCGGCTCGCCGGACCACATGAGCCCGCTGTTTCGCTGGGCCATGGAAGAAAGCCTGGGGCACTCGGAACGCGCGATGGACGAGATTCTCAGCAACTTCCCCAACCGGATACTCGGCGGATTGCTGCGTGCGGTGGTGTTCCCGTTCGGCCGCCGTCACAAAGGGCCTTCGGACAAACTGGACGCCGAAGTGGCACAGGTGCTGGGGCGTGCCAAGGGCGACCCGACCCTGGAAGAGTTGCTGGCGGGCTGCTATCGCCCGCAATCGGCAGAAGATCCGGTTGGCGCCCTGCAACATGCTGTCGATCTGCTGAGCACTGCTTATCCGCTGCACAAGAAGCTGCAAGTGGCGCTCAAGAGTGGCCAGGTCAAACCCGAGGCAGGCGAGCATGCTATCGACGCGGCATTGCGCATTGGTGTGTTGCAGGCGGACGAGGTGCAGACCTTGCGTGCAGCCGAAGCGGCGCGGCGTGTGGTGATCGACGTGGATGACTTCGACAAGGAAGAACTGACCCTGACCGCGGGCAAAATCCGCTAACCATCAGGTCGTACCACACAGCAGGCGCGCAGAGCTTTATACTCTCGCGCCTGTTTTTGCATTTGAGGATTACCCGATGGCCGACGCCACTCTCGACTACCAACTGGGCCTGCTGGCCCATCTGCGCAGCATTCTGGTCGCGCTGGGCGAGGCCGAGCAGGTTCCGGAAGAAAGTCATGCGCTGTTCATGGAGCGCTTTGACGAACTGGTCGAACAACTGCCGCTGGACCCGATTGAAAGCCAGTACCTGGGTCAGGATATTCTCTGTCAGGTGATCCAGCGTTACCCGCAGATCGCCCATCTGGTGCCTCGCGACCTGCTGTGGTTCTTCGCCGGAGACTGCCTGCATTTCATGCCGGATGATGAGATCGAGCTGTATCAGGCGCTGGAAGAACGTCGCTACGAAGCCGAGCAGAACGATGAGCCGTTTGACTGGAATCAGGAAAAACAGCTGCTGGCGATGTCTGCGCAAGGCAGCACTCACTAAACTGACAGGGCTGTTTCGACAGCCTTTTCGACGTATCGATGAATACGATCATTCCCGCCCGGGATTCGAATCTGTTTATCGATAATTCAGGCTTACCATGACACTCACTGTCACCTGATCAGGAGTGCTCTGTTTCCATGACTCAATTTCGTAAAGTGCTGTCCATTCATGCGGGCCAACCGGCATCGGACGGCGCAGGTGTGCGCCTGACACGCGTGTTCGGCGGCCGGGGCGTAGAGCAATTCGACCCGTTCCTGATGCTCGACGAATTCGGCTCGGACAAGCCCGATGACTACATCGCAGGCTTCCCGCCCCATCCGCATCGGGGTTTCGAGACCGTGACCTACATGCTTGAAGGGCGGATGCGCCATGAAGACCACATGGGCAATGTCGGCCTGTTGCAGAGCGGCGGCGTGCAATGGATGACCGCAGCACGCGGAATCATCCACAGCGAGATGCCTGAACAGGAAGAAGGCACCATGCGTGGCTTCCAGCTGTGGCTGAACCTGCCGGGCAAGAACAAGCTGGCTGACGCCAGTTATCAGGATATTCAGCCGGAAAACGTTCCTCGCCTGACCACAGAGTCTGGTGTCGGGGTGGTGGTGATCGCCGGTCATTTCGATGACGGCACCCTTCGCCAGGCCGGTGCCGTGCAGCGCCCGGACACCGAGCCGCTGTATCTGGACTTTAATCTGCCAGCTGGCAGCCGCATAAGTCCGCAAGTGCCCGAAGGCCACCGCGCGTTGCTGTATGTGTATGAAGGCAGCATCGAAATTGAAGGCAGCAGCCAATCGGTTGGCATGCGCCAGATGGCGCGGCTGTCTGACCAGGGCGAGTTGCGGATCGGCAGTACCGGCGGCGCGCGAGTGCTGTTGATTGCAGGCAAACCCCTGCTTGAGCCTATCGTCCAGTACGGGCCGTTCGTGATGAACACCAAGGAAGAGATCGAACAAGCGATTCGTGATTTCCGGGAAGATCGTTTGACGGCTTGACCGGTCAAGCTGTCGAAACGCCCGGCTGCCTGCCCCACGCCATCACTTCAGGCGCAGGAACCGCTTCAGTTCGGCGCCTTGGGCAATCGCGTCGTGGCGACCGAGCTCGATCAACTCGCTGCAATAGCCCGACTCGAACAACAGATAACTGAGGACACTGGCACCGCTGCTCTTGGTCGCGCCCGGACCGCGCAAGAAGGTGCGCAGCGCAGGGGGTAATTCGCGGCGGTGACGGGCGGCGATTTCGTCCAGCGGCCGGCTTGGCGAAATCACCAGCACTTCTACCGGCTCCATGCCCGGCTGCCTGATCTGCTCGTCAGGTAACAACGCGCTGGCCGTGTTCAGCCGTTCCAGCAACTCGATATCGCTTTCCAGGTTGTCGATGAACGTGCTGTTGAGCATGTGGCCACTGATCTGCGCCAGAGTAGGCTGAACGCCGCTCGGCGGGCGCGGTGCTGGCCTTTCAGTCTTGAGCCCGCGCGGATTGCCGCTGACGCCCACCACCAACACACGGTTGGCGCCCAGGTGCAGCGCAGGGCTGATCGGTGCCGACTGACGCACAGCGCCATCACCAAAGTACTCCTGATCCAGCATCACGGGGGCGAACAGCAAAGGGATGGCCGAACTGGCCAGCAGGTGATCCACGGTCAGTTGCGTCGGACGGCCGATACGCCGATGACGCAGCCAGGGCTCTATGGTGCCCCGGCCTTGGTAGAACGTGACCGATTGCCCCGACTCGTAGCCAAAGGCTGTGACCGCCACCGCGCGCAGATGGTGGGCGTTGATAGCGGCTTCGATTCCGGAAAGGTCCAGCCGCTCGTTGAGCAGGTCACGCAGCGGCGAGCTGTTGAGCAAGGCCACCGGAATATTGCGTCCGAAGCCCATCAGGCTGCGTCCGAAAAACCGGCTCGCCTGATTAATCACCCCCGACCAGTCGCTGCGCAGCACCTGATGACTGCGAAATGACTGCCAGAACTCGGTCAGCTGGTGAATGGCAATCCGAAAATGCAACGCACCGCTGGCCAGTTTCACGGCATTGATCGCGCCAGCCGATGTACCGACGATGACCGGAAAAGGATTGGGCGAACCGGCAGGCAGCAGGTCGGCGATGCCTGCAAGAACCCCCACCTGATAGGCGGCACGCGCGCCGCCACCGGAGAGAATGAGCCCGGTCACGGGCTCGATATCATTGCTCACAGCACGGGTCACAACAGCAGGTTCTGGCATCTACAACGGGCCTCAGTGATCGAAGACGCTTTTTATTTATGCTTGCTGTATAGCTTCGGTTCACCTGGCGGTCGACTTTTGAAACGTCGATGGGCCCAAAGATATTGTTCCGGGCATTCGCTGACCGCCTTTTCTACCCACTGGTTGATGCGCAGGCAATCCACTTCATCGCTTTCACCCGGAAAATCTTCCAGCGGAGGATGAATCACCAACCGATAACCACTGCCATCAGCCAGACGCTGCTGGGTGAACGGCACCACTTGCGCACGGCCCAGCCGGGCGAACTTGCTGGTGGCGGTCACCGTCGCGGCCTGAATGCCGAACAGCGGCACAAACACGCTCTGTTTGGCGCCATAGTCCTGATCCGGCGCGTACCAGATGGCCCGTCCGGCGCGCAGCAACTTGAGCATGCCCCGCACATCGTCGCGCTCGACAGCCAGTGAGTCGAGGTTGTGACGCTCGCGTCCGCGACGCTGAATGAAGTCGAACAGCGGGCTCTTATGCTCGCGGTACATGCCGTCAATGGTGTGTTGCTGCCCCAGCAGCGCCGCGCCGATTTCCAGCGTGGTGAAGTGCAACGCCATCAGGATCACGCCCTCGCCCTTCTGCTGAGCCTGCTGCAAATGTTCAAGCCCTTCGACATGGGCCAGCTTTGCCAGTCGCGCTCTGGACCACCACCAGCTCATGGCCATTTCAAAGAACGCGATGCCCGTAGAGGCAAAGTTTGCCTTCAGCAGGCGCTTGCGCTCGGCCGCAGACAACTGCGGGAAACACAGCTCCAGATTGCGTGAAGCAATATTTTTTCGATCAGTGGCCACGCGATACATGATCGCGCCCAGCGCACGACCCATGACCAGCAAGACCCGAAACGGCAACTGGACAATCAGCCACAAAAGCCCCAGCCCCAGCCACAACGGCCAGAAACGGGGGTGAAGGAAACTGGCTTTAAAGCGCGGGCGATCCATTTGGGCTTCCGTCAGAACAAAGGCCGCGCATTCTACAACGGTTCGACCCGCTTGCGGCTCGCGGGCGTTCTCGCTATAAGTCTCGGCACTTTTAGCGACAAGCTGTTGTGTATATCAACCATGAGCCAGATTGAATCGCAAAACCCGGAACCCGTATTTCAGCTCAAGGGCAGCATGCTCGCCATCACCGTGATGGAGCTGACCCGAGCCAACCTCGAAGCGCTCGACAGGCAACTGGCGGCGAAGGTGGCGCAGGCCCCCAATTTCTTCAGCAATACGCCGTTGATTCTCGCGCTCGACAAGCTCGCGCCCCATGAAGGGCCGGTGGATTTGCCCGGTCTGGTGCGCATCTGCCGCCAGCACGGCCTGCGTACCCTGGCGATCCGTGCCAATCGTATCGAAGACATCGCTGCGGCCATCGCCGTCGATCTGCCCGTGCTGCCGCCGTCCGGCGCCCGCGAGCGCGTGCTGGACCCGGTCGAAGCCGAAGCGCCGAAAAAGGTCCCGGAAAAACCGCCTGAACCCGTCATCAAGCCGACCCGCGTGATCACCGCTCCGGTACGCGGCGGCCAGCAGATCTACGCCCAGGGTGGCGATCTGGTCGTGGTCGCGCCGGTGAGTCCCGGTGCGGAACTTCTGGCCGATGGAAACATCCATGTGTACGGCCCGATGCGCGGCAGGGCACTGGCAGGTATCAAGGGTGACACGCGGGCACGGATCTTCTGCCAGCAACTCAGCGCCGAGCTGATTTCGATCGCCGGGCAATACAAGGTCTCCGAGGACCTGCGCCGGGACCCGTTATGGGGTTCGCCGGTCCAGATAAGCCTTTCCGGTGATGTGTTGAACATCATTCGTCTTTAACGGATACTGCCGCAATTTTCAAAGTGTCTCTGATTCGTCGCGAAAAGTTCGTCAAGGCTGTAGGAAATCCTGAAGAGCGTTGCTTTTCAGTCGGTATATGAGTTGAAAGTAGTAGCCGGGTGCTAGCTTTCCAGGACCATGCCTGTTGATTTCCAGAATTCTTCGACCCACGTTGCGTCACGAGATGCTCTTCAGGGACTAAACGTCCTTTTCATCTAGGGGTGATTCACCTTGGCCAAGATTCTCGTAGTTACATCCGGCAAGGGTGGTGTGGGCAAGACCACTACCAGCGCCGCCATCGGTACAGGTCTCGCACTGCGTGGCCACAAGACAGTCATCGTCGACTTCGACGTCGGCCTGCGTAACCTCGACCTGATCATGGGCTGCGAGCGTCGTGTGGTGTATGACTTCGTCAACGTGGTCAATGGCGAAGCCAACCTGCAGCAGGCCTTGATCAAGGACAAGAAGATCGAGAACCTGTTCGTCCTGGCCGCCAGCCAGACACGTGACAAGGACGCACTGACCAAGGAGGGCGTTGAAAAAGTCCTCATGGAATTGAAGGAAACCTTCGAATTCGTGGTCTGCGACTCGCCGGCCGGCATCGAGACCGGTGCTCATCTGGCGATGTACTTCGCCGATGAAGCGATTGTCGTGACCAACCCTGAAGTTTCATCGGTACGTGACTCCGACCGCATGCTGGGCCTGCTGGCCAGCAAATCGCGTCGCGCCGAACTGGGTCAGGACCCTATCAAGGAACACCTGCTGCTCACGCGCTACAATCCTGAGCGCGTCAGCAAGGGCGAGATGCTGGGCGTGGAAGACGTCAAGGAAATCCTCGCCGTGACCCTGCTGGGCGTGATTCCCGAGTCCCAGGCGGTTCTCAAGGCGTCCAACCAGGGCGTGCCGGTTATTCTGGACGACCAGAGCGATGCCGGTCAGGCCTACAGCGATGCGGTCGACCGCCTGCTGGGCAAGACACTTGAGCACCGTTTCCTGGATGTGAATAAGAAAGGATTCTTTGAACGTCTGTTCGGGGGTAAATGATGAATATTTTTGACTTCTTTCGTGACCGCAAAAAAGAAAGCACGGCCTCGGTAGCGAAAGAGCGTCTACAGATCATCGTTGCCCACGAACGTGGCCAGCGGAGTACCCCGGACTACCTTCCTGCCCTGCAGAAAGAACTGGTGGAAGTGATCCGTAAATACGTCAATATCGAGTCTGATCAGGTGCAGGTCGCTCTGGAAAGCCAGGGCAGCTGTTCGATTCTGGAACTCAATATCACCCTGCCAGATCGCTGATCCGGCAGTCGCTGGCGGCGGTATCGGCGCACTTCTGCGGAAGCTGCGCCTTTACCGCCGTTGGCGTTTCTAGCGTTTCGAGGCCGTTGCATGCCGTTGTCGAACATCCGCATCATCCATCAGGACGCTGCCGTTCTGGTGATCGATAAGCCTACCCTGCTGCTTTCCGTCCCCGGCCGCGCCGATGACAACAAGGATTGCCTGATTACCCGCCTGCAGGAAAACGGTTTTCCCGAGGCGCGCATTGTCCACCGTCTGGACTGGGAAACGTCCGGGATCATCCTGCTGGCGCGTGATGCCGACACGCATCGCGAACTGTCGCGTCAGTTTCATGACCGCGAAACCGAAAAAGCCTACACCGCACTGTGCTGGGGCCAGCCGTCGCTGGACAGCGGCAGCATCGACCTGCCCTTGCGCTACGACCCGCCGACCAAGCCGCGCCATGTGGTGGACCACGAAGGCGGCAAACATGCGCTGACGTTCTGGAAGGTGGTCGAGCGGCATGACACGTACTGCCGCGTCGAGCTCACGCCGATCACCGGTCGCTCGCATCAACTGCGCGTGCACATGCTGTCCATCGGGCATCCGCTGCTGGGCGATGGTCTGTACGCCCATCCCGAGGCGCTGGCGGCCTATCCTCGCCTGTGCCTGCATGCCAGCATGTTGAGCTTCACGCATCCGGGCACCGGCGAGCGTCTTACCTTCGAATGTGCTGCGCCTTTCTGATCTGGATGGGCGCTGAGCAACACACTGACGCTCGTGCCCAAGTAAAGCACTCCGCCTTGACTCTCGTGCCAATGCTCCGCGTTGGCATGCAGTTCTTGACGCTCCGCGTCGTAAAGCGGTTCTGCGATGTCAGTGGCGTTTGCGCCCGACTCAAGTCACCTTTTCGCCCCTCGGCGAGTTACTTTGATGGGGCCAAAGTAACCAAACCCCCTGGCTCCGTTTCCGGCCCGACTTCGTCGGGTTCCTTCGTCCTGACACTGATCCGGGGGTCGCCGCAACGGGCCATCCATGGCCCGGTGCGGCTAGCCTGGCGTCCTGCCAGGCTACCCCCGGATCAGTGTCAGGACTCAGCCGTCACTTACGTCGCAATTTGCGTCGTCTGTGCCACCGTGATCGAAAAGCATTTCTGTGGCAGCGGCTCACACGTAAGACATGAAGTTGTGCGGCGGCTGTGTGACGCAGCGCGTCACGAAACGCATGCACCGCACAGCGTTGGCACGAGCGCGCGTCGGGCTTGTGTATCGCGATAAGCGCAACCCAAGGCAGCAAATCATCCAATGCGGTAAACTCGCGCCATTGCTGTCTGGAGCTATTTATGCGCGACGAGTTGAACAAAGGCCTCATCGATTTCCTCAAGGCTTCCCCCACCCCCTTCCACGCCACCGCCACTCTTGTGCAACACCTTGAAGCTGCCGGGTTTCAGCGGCTGGACGAGCGTGATACCTGGGCCGTCGAAACGGGAGGTCGTTACTACGTGACGCGCAATGACTCCTCCATCGTCGCGTTCAGAATGGGCCGTCAGTCACCACTGACCGGCGGTATCCGCATGGTCGGCGCGCACACCGACAGCCCGTGCCTGCGGGTCAAGCCGCAACCCGAGCTGCAACGTCAGGGTTTCTGGCAACTGGGTGTCGAAGTCTATGGCGGCGCACTGCTGGCACCGTGGTTTGACCGTGATCTGTCGCTGGCCGGCCGGGTCACGTTCCGCCGCGACGGCAAGGTCGAAAGTCAGCTGATCGACTTCAAACTACCGATTGCGGTCATTCCCAATCTGGCCATTCACCTGAATCGCACGGTTAACGAAGGCCGTGCCATCAATCCGCAGACCGAGCTGCCGCCGATTCTGGCGCAAGTGGCCGGTGACGAGCGCGCCGACTTCCGCGCGCTGCTGACTGACCAACTGGCACGCGAACATGGCCTGAACGCCGATGTGGTGCTGGATTACGAACTGAGCTTCTACGACACCCAAAGCGCGGCCATCGTCGGCCTGCATGGCGACTTCCTCGCCGGTGCGCGCCTGGACAACCTGCTGTCGTGCTTTGCCGGGCTGCAAGCGTTGCTCAACAGCAACAGTGACGAAACGGCGCTGCTGGTCTGCACTGATCATGAAGAAGTCGGCTCGTCTTCTACCTGTGGCGCAGACGGCGCAATGCTGGAGCAGATCGTCCGGCGCCTGCTGCCGAGCAGCGAGGATTATGTGCGGACCATTCAGAAGTCGCTGATGATCTCCGCCGACAACGCACACGGCATACACCCCAACTACGCCGACAAACACGACGCCAACCATGGCCCGAAACTCAATGCCGGGCCAGTGATCAAGGTCAACAGCAATCAGCGCTACGCCACCAATAGCGAGACAGCAGGCTTCTTCCGCCACCTGTGCATGGCCGAAGAGGTTCCGGTGCAGAGCTTTGTGGTGCGCAGCGACATGGCCTGCGGTTCGACCATTGGACCGATCACCGCCAGCCATCTGGGCATTCGCACGGTCGATATCGGTTTGCCGACGTTTGCCATGCACTCGATTCGTGAACTGGCCGGCAGCCACGACCTGGCGCATCTGGTCAAAGTACTCGGCGCGTTCTATGCCAGTCATGAGCTGCCGTAACTGCTGCTGCCACTGCTGAGACAATCATCGACAACGTGAGGGCGGCCTGCCGCCACCACGTATCGGTGCTGATGCCCGGCAAACGGCCCATTGAAAGAAATAAAAATTGTGCCCGTTACAACGATAAAAAAGATGCTTTTGTCTGTGTCATCCCGAACCACCTGCGTGCACTAAACAGTCATTCGTTTATAAAGGGACTTCATGTCCCGAACCGCATCGACGGACCCTGTCGATGATTCAGTAGTGGAGTGCCCGCATAAAGCTGGCTACTCGACCTCTATCCAGTCATCGTCCTCGTCGGGTTTATCGACAATATCGTCATCTTCGTTCATGTAGTACGGTATGTCGGCTTCAACACCGTTCTCACCCGTTTTGGCAACCAGTTGCCGGTACCTCTTCCCGTCCCAGAGCCTGAAAATCAGCGTTGAGTCTTCTCCAGCCGAGAGCGTCGAGCCTTCACTGCCAATGAGTTTGCTACGAGCGCCTGCCGTCAAGATACTGTTCTTTCCAGCGGTCAATCTGCTTTGGTCTCCCGCCATCAGGGTGCAGTCATGCCCGCCGGTCAGTTTGCTTCTATCGCCGGCGGTCAGATAACTGTTATTACCGGCCAGTAGTTTGCTGCGGTCACCCGCGGTCTGATTACTGTCTGCACCGGCAATCAACCTGCTGCGATCACCTGCCAGCTGTACGCTACCCGCACCGGCAATCAACGTGCTGCGAAAACCTGCTGTCTGCGAGCTGCCCTTGCCGGCGATCAGCATGCTTTTATTTCCAGCGACCTGAATGCTTTCATGGCCTGCAATCAACGAGCTGCCATAACTTGCAATCTGGTTACTGCCGTAACCCGCGGTCAATGTGCTGCGAATGCCCGATGTAAGGCTACTGCCATAACCGGCGATCAAAACACTGCGAAGCCCCGCGATCAGCGTACTGCCATAACCTGCCGTCAGAAAACTTCTGATTCCACTGGTCAGGGAGCTGCCATAACCGGCGATCAACGAGCTATCTTGCCCGGCCGTTGCAGTGCTGCCGTAGCCCGCAGTGAGTGAGCTACCGTACTCTGCGGTCTGGGTACTGCCGTAGCCGGCCGTGAGGGTACTTTTATAGCCTGCTGTCTGCGTACTGCCATAACCCGCGATCAGCGAGCTGGCAAAGCCGGCGGTCGAAGTGCTTCCATAGCCGGTGGTGAGCGAGCTGTTTTCCTGTGCGGTTTGCGTACTGCCGTAACCGGCGGTCAAGGTGCTCTCGTAACCTGCCGTCTGTGTGCTGCCATAACCCGCAATCAACGAACTCGCATAACCGGCGGTGGAGGTGCTTCCATAACCTGTCACCAGGTCACTGCGCTCCTGCGCGGTTTGCGTACTGCCGTAGCCAGCGGTCAACGTGCTCTCGTAGCCTGCTGTCTGTGTACTGCCGTAACCCGCGATCAGCGAGCTGGAATAACCCGCGGTGGAGGTACTTCCGTAACCGGTGGTGAGCGAACTGTTTTCCCGCGCGGTTTGCGTACTGCCATAACCGGTCGTCAACGTGCTCCCGTAACCCGCCGTCTGCGTGCTGCCATAGCCGGCGATCAAGGAACTGGAGTAACCCGCAGTCGATGTGCTTCCATAGCCTGCAACCAGGTCACTGCGCTCCTGTGCCGTCTGTGTACTGCCATAACCGGCGGTCAGGATGCTTTTGAAACCTGCCGTTTGAGTGCTGCCATATCCGGCAATCAGCGAACTGTTTGACCCTGCCGTTGAAGTGCTGCCATAACCTGTAACAAGGTCACTGTGTTCTCGGGCCGTCTGTGTACTGCCATAACCGGCGGTCAGCATGCTTTTGTAGCTCGCGGTCTGGGTGCTGCCATAACCTGCGATCAGCGAACTGCTTGAGCCTGCGGTTGCAGTACTGCCATAACCCGCAATCAGGTCGCTGCCGTCCCTGGCCGTCTGAGTACTCCCATAGCCAGCGGTCAGGATGCTTTTGTGGCCCGCTGTCTGTGTACTCCCGTACCCCGCGATGATGAAGCTCTCATGACCCGCGGTGCCTGTACTTCCATAGCCGGTAGTGAGGTTACTGGCAGCCCCGGCCGTTTGCGTACTGCCGTAGCCTGACGTGAGTACGCTACCCTGCTGTGCGGTCTGGGTACTGCCATAACCTGCCGTGAGCGAGCTTTCACTGCCCGACGTTTGCGTGCTGCCGTAACCGGCGATCAGCGAGCTGTCAGCGCCCGCCGTTCCCGTACTGCCATACCCGGCCGTCAGGGTGCTGCCTTCACGGGCGGTCTGGGTACTGCCATAGCCTGCGGTCAGTGAGCTGTCGCTGCCGGAAGTCTGCGTGCTGCCGTAACCGGCGATCAACGAGCTGTCCGCGCCTGCCGTGCCGGTGCTGCCGTAGCCTGCCGTCAGATTGCTGCCTTCCTGAGCTGTTTGCGTGCTGCCGTAGCCTGCGGTCAGGGCACTGTCCCCGCCTGAGGTTTGTGTACTGCCGTAACCGGCGATCAGCGAGCTGTCGGAACCCGCCGTGCCGGTGCTGCCGTAGCCTGCCGTCAGATTGCTGCCTTCCTGAGCTGTTTGCGTACTGCCATAACCCGCCGTCAGCGAGCTGTCTTCTCCGGAAGTCTGAGTACTGCCGTAACCCGCGATCAACGAACTGTCCGAACCCGCCGTGCCGGTGCTGCCGTAGCCTGCCGTCAGATTGCTGCCTTCCTGAGCCGTCTGCGTGCTGCCATAACCCGCCGTCAGCGAGCTGTCCCCGCCAGAAGTCTGAGTACTGCCGTAACCGGCGATCAACGAGCTGTCCGAACCTGCCGTGCCGGTGCTGCCGTACCCGGCCGTCAGGTTGCTGCCTTCGCGGGCGGTCTGGGTACTGCCGTAACCCGCCGTCAGCGCGCTGTCCCCTCCGGCAGTCTGGGTGCTCCCATAGCCTGCTACCAGCGAGCTGTCGGAGCCGGCGGTTCCTGTACTTCCATAACCGGCAATCAGATCACTGTGGTTGCCAGCGGTCTCGTTACTGCCATAACCGGCAATGAGCCGGCTGTTGTTGTCGCCACTCAACGTGCTGCCGTAAGTGGCGGTCTGCAACGTCTGCGGCGTCGTCACCGGCAGGGTGTTTACTGAGGGGGCAGCCGCGCTGACCAACGCCACATCAAACACTTCATGGCTGGACTGTTCGGCAGCAGATACCGTGACGTTTGCTGCCGAAGGCGTGGGCGTGGGCATTGGTGTCGATGTCGATGATGACGTTGGTGGTGACGTTGGTGGTGTGGATACATGGTCGGCCTGACGTGCCGAAATGAAGTGTGACGCGCTGATCTTGTCACCGACATGAACCACTTCGGCTCGCGGGAACTTGACCATTCCCGGCTCTTCCAGAGCAATGATGTCTGCAACGACGACTTCACAGACAATCCATCGAGCGTCGGCATGCACACTTAGAAAAGCGCTGCTTCCAGCGCCCCACAGTAGACCGACCAGACCATTCTCGTGCCGCCGGGTTGACTGCCAGTATTTGGATTCAACCGTCCCGGAAGCGGGCCATATAAGGCCGCAATGATCGGCCATGTTATTTGCACAGGTCCGCAGCACCAACGCCTTGTCTAGATTCATTACCGCATCCTCATAGATCCTTTAAATAAAAGCAGCTGCACTTATCAAGCATTGCTTTACAGGACAACCGCCATGTCAGCCTTTACGCCACAGCGGAACGACGCACAGGAAATAAACCAACTAACTAGTGCACATCCTTCCGCACTAAAAACCTAACACAGCGAACTAAAAAATATTAATTAATATTAACTTTTCCGTATATTTTTTACAGAAAATTAGAATAATTACTCTGAAAAATATCAGGGCAAAATCGGATTAATCTACGCCCACTCCATAAAAGGCAATAGAAACATTTTCATTAATTTTTTTTGTTAATTAAACGTATTTATTACACAATGCCTATTAAGCCGGCTGTAGACTTCGTGCATCTTAGATAACCGGAATGAGTATTTATTTATAAAAAACAGGCAACTAACGACCGTGCGGGCCGCGCCCGGCAAGAGAGTTTTCAGCACCAGCGCTCAGTCGCCATGCACCTCGGCGCGCACATGAATCGCGTCATGACGCCAGTACTCCAGATCGCAGTCGATCAGCCGGTCTTTGCGGTCGTAATTGACGCGCGCAATGCGCAGCCCTGGGCTGCCGAGGGAAACCTTCAGCGCAGCGGCTGCCTCGGCGTGCAGCGCGGTGGGGACCATATCGAAGCGCACCTGACCGTAGTGAAGGTCATAACACCGTGCATAGAGTTCGGTGAGCGACTGGTTCAGATCGTGTTCGAGGATACCGGGAAACAATTCCGGCCTCAGGTAGTGCTCCACGTACAGCACCAGACGCTGATCGATACGTCGCGCACGACAGATCTGGATCACGCTCGACAGCGCTGGCAGCTCCAACATTTCGCAGATCATCGCCGAAGCCGGTTGCAGACGGGCCGAAAGCAGCTGAGTGTGAGCCACCCTTCCCTGCGCGCAGACCATCGCGTGAAAATGACTGCGCCGAATCAGGTCGTAGGCCAGCCGTGGCGGCGAGATGAACCAGCCGCGCCGCTCCTCGCGATAAATCAGCCCTTGAGCCTCCATTTGCAGGAGGGCCTCACGCAGGGTGATGCGGGTGGTGTCGAACACTTCACTGAGCTTGCGTTCGGCAGGCAGTTTGCTGCCGTGCGGCAACAGGCCATGTTCTATCTGTTCCTGCAAAGCCTTGCAGATGGTGGTTACCGCTCGTGGCACATCTTCGCGCATTCCCGTACCTGTCTGGACTAGACCAGCCCTCTTGCGGGGCACCTGTCAGTGCCATGCCCACTGTGAACTCCATCGCTGCAAGCCTAGGCTGGCGACATGACCGTCCTGTGACATGGTTAATCACAATTCATGCCAAACGGCGCTGAAAACGCCCTGAAACCCTTGTCGGGCAGGCACTTTGCAATGGTCTACGCTTAGCCCGAAGCACTGCCAGGCCACGGGGAAAACGGAATTCTCCGCCCTCCTCGACACGAAAATGTCATGCAACACGCCTAACTTGGCTCAGGTATTGCTGAACTAGACCAAACCATCCGCGATGAACACTTCTGCTAAAGAAGTGCACAGGAGCTCCGAATGAAACATCTTTTGCTGGCATCACTCCTCGGTTCAGCCATGGCAATGAGTTCCCTGGCCATGGCTGCGGACGCAGATCTTAAAACGCTGGAGGCTGCGGCCAAGGCCGAAGGCGCGGTCAATAGCCTTGGCATGCCGGATGACTGGGCAAACTGGGGCGGCATCTGGAAAGACCTGGAAACCAAGTACGGTCTCAAGCACATGGACACCGACATGAGTTCGGCCCAGGAAATTGCCAAGTTCGATGCAGAGAAAGACAACGCCAGTGGTGACATCGGCGACGTCGGTGCAGCGTTCGGCCCGATTGCCGTCGCCAAAGGTGTGACCCAGCCTTACAAGCCCACCACCTGGGAGCAGATCCCGGACTGGGCCAAAGACAAGGAAGGTCACTGGGCGCTGGCCTACACCGGCACCATTGCCTTCATCGTCAACAAGAACCTGTTGCATGGGTCTGAAATACCTAAAACCTGGGCTGACCTGAAAACCGGCAAGTACAAGGTTTCCATTGGCGACGTGAGCACCGCGGCTCAGGCTGCCAACGGTGTGCTGGCAGCCGCCATCGCCATGAAAGGCGACGAAAGCAATATCGAGCCGGGCCTGGCACTGTTCACCGATCTGGCCAAACAAAAGCGCCTGTCGCTCGCCAACCCGACCATTCAGACCATCGAAAAAGGCGAGATCGAGGTCGGCGTGGTCTGGGACTTCAATGGCCTGAGCTACCGGGCCAAGATGGCCAAGCCAGATGATTACGTGGTGCTGATCCCGTCGGATGGCTCGGTGATTTCCGGCTACACCACCATCATCAACAAATACGCCAAACACCCGAACGCCGCCAAACTGGCGCGTGAATACACCTTCAGCGATGCGGGTCAGATCAGGCTGGCAGAAGGCAATGCGCGTCCTATTCGCGCAGAGCACGTCACCATGCCGGAAGACGTGAAAGCCAAGCTGTTGCCGAATGAGCAGTACAAAAATGTAACGCCGATCAAAAACGCAGAAGCATGGGAGAAGACCTCCAAGGCCCTGCCGCAGAAGTGGAACGAGCAGGTCATCATCGAGATGAACTGATCGCCACTACGACTCAGGGATGGAGTCGTATGAAGCGGGCGAGTCACTCTCGCCCGCACTCTTTCGCCCGAGCGAGTCGCCCATGAAACACAACGTTATCCTGATCGTACTCGATGGCCTCAATTACGAAGTGGCCCGCCACGCGATGGGCCACCTTCAAGCCTGGCATGCTGCCGGTCGGGCCGCGCTCTACAAGCTGGAGTGCGAACTGCCCGCCCTGTCGCGTCCTTTATACGAATGCATATTGACCGGTGTCGCGCCCATCGACAGCGGCATCGTGCATAACAACGTCTCACGCCTGTCCAGCCAGCGCAGTGTATTTCACTATGCCCGCGACGCAGGGCTGAGCACGGCTGCGGCGGCTTACCGCTGGGTCAGCGAGCTGTACAACCGCACACCGTTTGACGCAGCACGCGATCGCCACACCGACGCACCCGACCTGCCGATTCAGCACGGGTTGTTTTACTGGGCTGATCACTACCCTGATTCACACCTGTTCGCCGACGCTGAAAGCCTGCGTCTCAGGCACGCACCGAATTTTCTGCTGATCCACCCCATGAATATCGACGACGCCGGGCACAAGCACGGCCTCGACACCGCGCAATACCGCAACACCGCCCGCAGCGCCGACATCATTCTGGCTGACTACCTGCAACGCTGGCTGGATGCGGGCTATCAGGTGCTGGTCACCGCTGACCACGGCATGAACAACGATCGCTCGCACAACGGCCTGCTGCCAGAAGAGCGCGAAGTGCCACTGTTCGTCATTGGTGATGCATTCAGCCTGAATGTCGATGCTGCGCCGCGCCAGACCGAGTTGTGCGGCACGATCTGCGAACTGCTCGGCATCCCTCACGACAAACCGGTCTGTCAGGAGCTTCTCAATTGATCAGCCTATCCCGGGGCAAATGGCTGGGCCTGCTGTGCCTGGTGCCGTTTGCGCTGTTCTTCATCGTGTTTCAGATTGCGCCGCTGTTCTGGGTGGCGATCCACAGCCTGCAAAGCGACGCCGGTTGGGGCCTGGAAAACTTCACCCGGGCGTTCAGCTCGAAGTTCTACCGGCAGGCGATCCAGTACAGCCTCGAGATCAGCTTCTGGTCGAGCCTGTTCGGCATTCTGATATCGATTCTCGGCGCTTATTCGCTGCGCAAAGTGGATTCGCGGCTGCGCGATTTCGTCAATTCATTCGCCAACATGACCAGCAATTTTGCAGGCGTTCCGCTGGCGTTTGCCTTCATCATCCTGCTGGGTTTCAACGGCGCACTGACGCTGATCCTCAAGCAGACCGGGATCATTGACGACTTCAACCTGTACTCCAAAACCGGCCTGATCATCCTCTACACCTACTTCCAGATTCCACTCGGCGTGCTGCTGCTGTACCCGGCGTTCGATGCTGTGCGCGAGGACTGGAACGAATCGGCTGCGTTGTTGGGGGCGAGCAGTTATCAGTTCTGGCGCTACATCGGCCTGCCGGTGCTGACCCCGGCGCTGCTCGGCACCTTCGTGATTCTGCTGGCCAATGCGCTGGGGGCCTATGCCACGGTGTACGCCCTGACCACCGGCAACTTCAACGTGCTGCCGATCCGCATTGCAGCGATGGTCGCAGGTGACATCACGCTGGACCCGAACATGGCCAGCGCCCTGGCGATGATTCTGGTCGGGCTCATGACGCTGGTAACGGTGGTCCATCAGTGGCTGCTGAAAAGGAGCTACCATGTCTCGCGCTGAACAAGGGCCTGCCGGGGTCTACCACAAGACGGTGGTCTACCTGCTGTTCCTGATCCTTCTGCTGCCGCTGGCCGGCACCTTTCTGTACTCGATTGCGACCAGTTGGTCGGCGACCATTCTGCCCAGCGGGCTGACCTTCAAATGGTACATCGCGCTGTGGAGCGATCCACGCTTTCTGGCGGCGTTCGGGCAATCACTGCTGGTCTGCTTCGGCGCACTGATTCTGTCGGTGGTGCTGATTCTGCCGCTGCTGTTCGTTGTGCATTACTACTTCCCGCGCCTCGACGGGCTGATGAACATCCTGATCCTGCTGCCCTTTGCCGTGCCACCCGTGGTGTCGTCGGTGGGGCTGTTGCAACTCTACGGCTCAGGGCCGATGGCCATGGTCGGTACGCCGTGGATTCTGATCGGCTGCTATTTCACCGTCGCCCTGCCCTTCATGTACCGCGCGATCACCAACAACCTGCAGGCGATCAACCTGACGGACCTGATGGACGCAGCGCAACTACTGGGCGCCAGCACCTGGCAGGCAGCCTTTCTGGTGGTGTTGCCGAATCTGCGCAAGGGCCTGATGATCGCCCTGCTGCTGTCGTTTTCCTTTCTGTTCGGCGAGTTCGTGTTCGCCAATCTGCTGGTCGGCACCCGCTATGAAACCCTGCAGGTGTACCTGAACAACATGCGCAACAGCAGCGGTCACTTCAACAGCGCGCTGGTGATTTCCTACTTCCTCTTCGTGCTGGTGCTGACCTGGGCCGCCAATCGACTGAACAAGGACAAAGACTGAAATGAGTTTTGTCAGCATTGAAAACCTGCAGAAAAGCTATGCCAGCACGGTCGTGTTCAGCGACATCAATTGCAGCATCAAAAAAGGCGAGTTCGTCACCCTGCTGGGGCCGTCCGGCTGCGGCAAGTCCACACTGTTGCGCTGCATCGCCGGGCTGACCCCGGTCAACAGCGGGCGCATCCTGCTTGATGGCAATGATCTGGTGCCGCTCACCCCGCAAAAGCGTCATATCGGCATGGTGTTTCAGAGCTACGCGTTGTTTCCCAACATGACCGTGGAACAGAACGTCGCCTTCGGCCTGCGCATGCAAAAGATCGGCGACGATGAAAGCCACACGCGCGTCGCCGAGATCCTGCAGATGGTCGAGCTGCAGGATTTCGCCAAACGCTATCCGCATCAGTTGTCCGGTGGCCAGTGCCAGCGCGTGGCCCTCGCCCGCTCGCTGGTCACCCGCCCGCGCCTGCTGTTGCTTGATGAGCCGCTGTCGGCACTGGATGCACGGATTCGCAAACACCTGCGCGAACAGATCCGCGCCATTCAGCGGGAGCTGGGCCTGACCACTATCTTCGTCACCCACGACCAGGAAGAAGCACTGACCATGTCAGACCGCATCTTCCTGATGAACCAGGGCCGGATTGTTCAAAGCGGCGACGCAGAAACCCTCTACACCGCGCCAGTGGACGTATTCGCTGCTGGCTTCATCGGTAACTACAACCTGCTGGAAGCCGACGACGCCACACGCTTGATGCAACGCCCGATCGCCAGTCGCATCGCGATTCGCCCGGAATCGATCCAATTGAGCCTCACCGGCGAACTGGAAGGCGAAATACGCAGTCACAGTCTGCTCGGCAACGTGATTCGCTACCGGATACAGGCGCGTGGCGTGGAACTGGTGGTTGATGTACTGAACCGCAGCGCCGAAGACCTGCACCCGGACGGACGACGCGTAACGCTGAACATAGAACCTTCGGCGCTGTGCGCGCTTGACTGACGCAACCGCCGAGCTTTCGCTTGAAGCTTGAAGCTTGAAGCTTGAAGCTAACTTAACCAACACTGAGGATAAGCACACATGCCCCTGGCAATTTTCGACCTGGACGAAACCCTGATCGGCGGCGACTGTGCCACCTTGTGGAGCGAACAGATGGGTCGCCTGGGCTGGGTCGATCCCGAGTCGTTCATGCAGCGCAACCATGAACTGATGGAAGCCTACAGTGCGGGCAAACTGGCGATGGAAGAGTTCATGGCCTTCAGCCTGGAACCCATGGCTGGCCGCACACCGGAAGAAATCGATCATCTGGTCGGCCCGTGGGTCGAGGACGTGATCGAGCCGATTATCTACAGCGACGCCTGCAAATGCATTGCACAGCATCGTGCCAAAGGTGACCGGATTCTGGTGATCTCGGCCTCAGGCGTGCACTTGGTCAAGCCGATTGCCGAACGCCTCGGGATCGACGAAGTGCTGGGTATCGAGCTGGACGTGCAGCATGGCGTGTACAGCGGTGCCACGGTGGGCGTGCTGACTTACCGGGAAGGCAAGATCACGCGCCTGATGGAATGGCTGGATGCCGAAGGGGAAAACCTGGAGGGCGCGAGTTTCTATTCGGATTCGCGCAATGACCTGCCGCTGCTGCTCAAGGTTGACCACCCTCATGTGGTCAACCCTGATGCAGTGCTACTGGAGCATGCGCAGCAAGCTGGCTGGCCGGTGCATCGCTGGAGTTGACGCCAGCAGCACCAACACCTCAGACCAGGCTTTCGTCGATGACCAGCACGATCTTGCCGGACACGTTGTTGGTCGCCAGCTCTGCGAACGCCGCCTCCGCGTCCTTGATGGCGAAGGATTTCGCCAGTTGCGGCTTGAGGCGGCCTTCGGTGAACAGCGGCCAGACATGCTGGCCCAGATCGCGGATCAGATCAGCCTTGAAGGTTTCATCGCGACTGCGCAATGTCGAGCCCATCAACTGGATGCGCTTGCCCAGCACATGCGCCATATCCAGCTTGGCATCGCGCCCGCTCATGACACCGATCAGCACCCAGCGGCCGTCAAGTGCAAGCAGCTTGACGTTGAGCTCGGCATAACCGGCGCCGACCGGATCGAGAATGACGTTGAACGGTGCGAAATCGTTCAGGCCCTCCAGACTCTCACTGCGCACCACACCACCCTGCGCCCCCAGTTCGACGCAATAGGCCAGACGTTCGGTCGAGCCGACACTGACCCAGACCGGGTTGCCAAACGCCTTGCAAAGCTGAATACCGGCTGAACCAACCCCACTTGCGCCCGCGTGCAACAAGACTTTTTCACCGGGCTTCAGACCCGCCAGCTGAAACAGGTTCAGCCAGGCCGTGGCATACACCTCGGGAATGGCCGCAGCCTCGTGCAGCGACAGCCCTTCCGGCACCGGCAACACATGCCGGGCATCGACCACCACTTCTTCGGCCATCGCCCCGCCCGCCAGCAGCGCGCAGACACGGTCGCCGACCAGCCAGGACGTTCCCGGCCCCACTTCAGCGATCACTCCGGAGCACTCCAGCCCCAGTGTCGCGGTAACGCCAGGCGGCGGCGGATACTTGCCTTCGCGCTGTAACAGATCGGCGCGATTCAAACCCGCCGCAGCAACTTTGATACGTACTTGTCCCACATCAAGGGCCGGACTTGGCTCCTCGACCCATTCCACATGACCTTCAACGCCTTGCAATGCCTTCACAGTGCCTCCATAGTGAGTCCAGACTGAGCCCGTGGCTGTTTGCCCGGGCTTTTGCATTATGCGGCCGGGTCCAAGGGAACCGGCGACCTCACAGACGGCCTAATATGCGTTATCAATTGTCCTCGCGTCGAATCAGCATGAAGCAACTATTTCCCGGTACAGCCCTCGCACTGTTTGTCGGCCTCAGCGTTTTGCCGATGTCAGCCAGTACCTTTGCCGCCAACAGCTGGGATAATCTTCAGCCGGACCGCGACGAAGTGATTGCCAGTCTCAACGTAGTTGAGCTGCTCAAGCGACATCACTACAGCAAGCCGCCCCTGGACGACAAGCGTTCGGCGATTATTTATCAGAGCTACATCAAGCAACTGGACCCCTCGCGCAGCTATTTCATGGCCAGCGACATTGCCGAATTCGACAAGTGGCAGTTCCAGTTCGACGACTTTCTCAAAAGCGGCGATCTGAACCCCGGTTTCACCATCTACAAGCGTTATCTTGACCGCATCAAGGCGCGTCTGGACTTCGCCCTGGCAGAGCTGGGCAAAGGCGTCGACAAGCTCGATTTCAACACCAAGGAAACCCTGCTGGTGGACCGCAAGGACGCCGCATGGCCCAAGGACACTGCCGAGCTCGACGAACTGTGGCGCAAACGCATCAAGGACGAAGTCCTGCGTTTGAAGATCGCCGGCAAAGACCCGGCGAAGATTCAGGAAACCCTGACCAAGCGCTACAAGAATCAACAGGCCCGTCTGAACCAGACCCGCGCCGAAGATATCTTCCAGGCGTATATCAACACGTTTGCCATGTCGTACGACCCGCACACCAACTACCTGTCACCTGACAGCGCGGAAAACTTCGACATCAACATGAGCCTGTCGCTGGAAGGCATCGGCGCCGTGTTGCAGAGCGATAACGACAACGTGAAAATCGTGCGTCTGGTTCCGGCAGGCCCGGCAGCCAAGACCAAACAGGTCGCACCGGCCGACAAGATCGTGGCCGTTGCCCAGGGCGACAAGGAAATGGTCGACGTGATCGGCTGGCGTCTGGACGAAGTGGTCAAGCTGATCCGCGGTCCGAAAGGCTCCGTGGTACGCCTGGAGATCATCCCGGCCAGCAATGCACCGAACGACCAGACCAGCAAGATCGTCGCCATCACCCGTGAAGCGGTGAAGCTTGAAGAACAGGCAGCCAAGAAGTCGATCCTGCACCTGAAACAGGACGGCAAGGACTACAAGCTCGGTGTCATCGACATTCCGGCGTTCTATCTGGACTTCAAGGCCTACCGTGCCGGTGATCCGGAATACAAGAGCACCACCCGTGACGTGAAGAAACTGCTCACCGAGTTGCAGGCCGAGAAGGTCGACGGCGTGGTGCTGGATCTGCGCAACAACGGTGGTGGTTCGTTGCAGGAAGCGACCGAGCTGACCAGCCTGTTCATCGACAAAGGCCCGACCGTGCTGGTGCGTAATGCAGACGGCAAGGTCGACGTGCTGGAAGACGAAGCCAAAGGCGCGTTCTACAAAGGCCCGATGGCATTGCTGGTCAACCGCCTGTCCGCTTCGGCTTCGGAGATTTTTGCCGGGGCCATGCAGGACTATCACCGCGCATTGGTAATCGGTGGCCAGACCTTCGGCAAAGGCACCGTGCAGACCATTCAGCCACTCAATCATGGCGAGCTGAAACTGACCCTGGCCAAGTTCTACCGGGTTTCCGGACAGAGCACCCAGCATCAGGGCGTGGTACCGGACATTACCTATCCGTCGTTGATCGACACCAAGGAAATTGGCGAGAGCGCGCTGCCCGAGGCCATGCCATGGGACAGCATCAAACCGGCGATCAGGCCGGCCATCGATCCGTTCAAGCCGTTCCTTGCCCAGCTACAGGCGCGTCATGAAGCCCGTTCGGCCAAAGACGCCGAGTTCGTGTTCATCGAAGACCGCCTCGCGCTGGCCAAGAAGCTGATGAACGAGAAGACTGTCAGCCTCAATGAAGCTGACCGCCGTGCTGAACACGCGTCTATCGAAAGCAAGCAGCTCGCTCTGGAAAACACTCGCCGCAAGGCCAAGGGTGAAGAGCCACTGAAAGAGCTGAAAAAAGAAGACGAGGACGCACTGCCGGTAGAAGACGAGAAGACCAAACCCGAGGACGACGCCTATCTGGCAGAGACCGGGCGCATCCTTATCGACTATCTGGGGCTGAGCGCTACGGTTGCAAAGAAATAAGACGACTTCATTGATGGCCATTTAGCTTCAACGTCATCAAACAGTCATGAAGCTGTCGTGAAATACGGGGCTGGCGCGAAAGCGTTCAGCCCCTTTTTATTGCGCCACCTTTTATCACCCCTCGAGACGACCATGACCGTGACTGAACAGTTGAGCGCGCTGAGTTCCATTCTGGCTCGTGGTGACTTGCACAGCCTGTTTCAGCCTATCGTCTCACTGGCTGAGCGCCGGATTCTGGGTTATGAGGCACTGACTCGCGGCCCTTCCAACAGCGCATTGCACTCTCCGCTCAATCTGTTTGCCATTGCGCGTCACGCCGGGCGCCTGAGTGAACTGGAATTAAGCTGCCGTGACAGCGCCTGCCGTCGTTTCAGTCAGCAGAAACTGCCCGGCAGGCTGTTTCTCAACGTCTCACCCGAATCGCTGCTCGAAACATCGCACCCACCGGGTCGCACGCTGGAAATGCTGCGCCGCTATCAGATCGCGCCAAAGGATGTGGTGATCGAACTGACCGAGCAAACGCCGACCGACGACTTCGACCTGCTGTACAACGCCCTGCACCATTATCGCGACATGGGCTTTTCGATTGCCCTCGACGATCTGGGGGCCGGTTATTCCAGCCTGCGCCTGTGGTCGGAGCTGCGCCCGGATTACGTGAAGATTGACCGGCACTTTATAGACGGCATTCATCAGGACGCCGTGAAACGCGAGTTCGTCGGCTCCATGCTGCAGATGGCCAAGGCTTCACGAGCGATCGTGATCGCCGAAGGCATCGAGCTGCCAGAGGAGCTGGCGACGCTGAAAGACATGGGTGTGGACCTGGTTCAGGGCTACCTGCTGGCCCGCCCGCAAGAACGTCCGCCCCGCGACACCCGCGCCATGCTGCCCAAGGTTGAAATTACCAGCGCGCCCTTGAACGAGGAAGTGGCAGACCTTTCTGCCCTGCTCAACCCACAGCCTTCAGTCAGTCAGTCCACACCTACCGCAGAGGTGCTTGAGGCCTTTCGTAAACAGGCCAATCTGAATTCGCTGGCGGTGCTGGATGATAACGCCAGCCCGTGCGGCATCGTGCATCGGCATTCACTGTCCGAGGCCCTGCTCAAGCCGTTCGGCACCGAGCTGTTTGCCCGTAAACCGATCAGCCGCCTGATGAGCGATGACTTTCTGGCCGTGGAGGTCAGCCAGTCACTGCAACAAGTCAGCCGCCTGCTGACCAGCCGCGCCCGCCAGCGCATTGAAGAAGACTTCATCATCACCCTGAACGGCGCTTATCTGGGGCTCGGACGCGTGATCGATGTCCTGAAGCTGATCACCGAGATGAAAATCCAGCAAGCGCGCTACGCCAACCCGCTGACCCTGCTGCCTGGCAACGTGCCGATCCAGCAATGCCTGACCCGCCTGTTACAACAGGGCCGCGAGTCGATGATCTGTTACGTCGACATCGACAGCTTCAAGCCCTTCAACGACATCTACGGTTACGCCCGTGGCGACGAAGTGTTGCTGTGCCTCGCTCAGTGCCTGAGCGACCGAATCGACCCGAGCCGAGACTTCGTCGGGCACATTGGCGGGGACGACTTTTTGATGGTGCTGGGTTTCGAAGACTGGGAGCGGCGCCTGAAAAGCCTGCTGGATGACTTTCAGAACCAATGCAGACGCTTTTACCGTGCCGAACACCTGGATGCCGGCTGCTTCATCGCCCTCAATCGTCAGGGGCAGCGTCAGGAGTTTCCATTGTTGTCATTGTCGATTGGCGTGGTGCATCTGCATGAAGAAAGCTGCACGCTGCTCGACGCCAGCCAACTGGCCGACCTGGCATCGCAAGCCAAACACTTCGCCAAGGACATCGCAGGCTCAAGCACCCACGTGATCGATTCGACGCGGGTGGATTTGCTGATGGAAGCCTGAGGGCAGGTACGTTGACCTACCCCAAGGCTCCTTGCGCATCGTTATACACAAGCCCGATTGACTATCCGATTGACTATCGTGCCAATACGTTGTCATGAGTTGGGGGATGCGCCATGGCTGCAATGTGACGCAGAGCGTCACGAAATGCATTATCACGCGGAGCGTGGGAACGAGAACCAGGGTAGTCCCAGGCCCGTTTTCCGAGCATCCCAAGGGGTTCGTTTGGCGTTGAACGCTGCGCGTGCGAACAACGGCTATTCGTGAACTACTGCACCTCTCCTTCTTCCGGGTAGCTGTGTTCGAACACCCGAACCACTTCCGAGGCGTGCCAGGACGCGGCTGCGACGCCGTCGGACGGGCCGGAGAAGCGTCCCAACCGCTCGGCGCATTCGAAGAAACCGGGGCGCGGCAAGCGGCTTGCGCCCTGGCTGATCACCAGTGAACTGCGCAATGGCTGCTCGGCACGGGCGTCCAGGGCGGCAAGGTGCTCAAGGGCTGCGGTCAGCGTCTGCATGGCAGGGCTGGGAAACTGCAAACGCTCAAGCAACGCACGATAGGTCAGCAGATGACGCTGGCGGCGAGCCGTATCAAGCTCGCTCAAGAGCCCGTCCCAATGCTGACGACTGATGCGCACGCTCATGACTCAACCCGCCAGCCCGGCACTCCGAGTTCCCATGCAAGGCTGCGCTTGATTGCCGAGTCGGGTTGGCGAGAGCCGTTCTCGATCAACTCCAGATAGGACGGGCTGATGCCGACCGTCCGCGCCAAAGCGGCCAGTTCGATGCCCTTCGCCTCACGCAACGCGCCGAGCCGGTCAAAACCGGGGAGCTCACTCGATGCTGTATCGGAACCTGAAGCGGAAGTCGGCGCCGCCGCATGCGAGCGCGACTGAGTGACCAGACCGGCAGCCTTGAGAAGCGCCTGATACTGATCCCATGGAAGCACCGCATATTGCGGTTCGCCCTCATGAGAGATGACTTGAAGATCCATACACTCCCCTTGTACGACAAGACTGCATACCGAACAGACTGACGGCAGATGCTGGCATCTTAACAGCGGAACGCGACGGCTTGTGTTCAATCCGTGAGACTCAGACCTTACGCTGTTCTTTCTCCAGAAGCGCCTGGGTCTTTGGCAATTGCTCGACAATGATCAATTTCTCCGGCGACTGCTCGGCCCGCCATGCACGAAAAGCATCCAGCTCGCCGCTCAGGTGCTTTGTCACCCAGGCCAGCACAGCGATGTCGTCCAGCATGCCCAGCCCCGGAATCCAGTCAGGGATTGCGTCCAGCGGGCTGAGGAAGTACATCAGGCCGGCAACGATGGACAGAATAGCCTTGGGGCTGATGCTCCGGTACTCGCCACGCCAGTAAGCCAGGCACAGCGCCTGCAGCAAACGCAGATCGTCCTTGAGCTTGCCCAGACGGCTGCCCTCGCTGTTGCCCTTGCGCGCTACGGCGAACAACAGCGCCGGCAACCGGCCCGCAGCCAACAGGCGTCGCGCGCCGGGCAGGTATCGGATCAGATTCCAAGGTGCTTTCATGTTTAACCCCGTCCAGAAAAATATTGTTGAGCGACAGCGCAGGCCTTTCCAGATGACACCACAAGGTTATCCACAATTGTTGTGGATAACCTTGTGAACAGCGGCACTTTAAAAGCCTGAACCCCCTGATTTCACGGGCTCAAACTTAAATCGGGCGTTTTTTACTCACAAAAAAATACCGTGAAAAACGTTGACTTGGCACCCGCGATAAAGCAAGCGCCCTGATCCTGACGGACTGTCGGACAACTTTTTCGCCGTATTCATCATAGTAGGCGTAATAGTGGGACTGCCCGGATAAGCAAGCGTTCGGGAAATAAGCCAGACAAAAAAACGCCCTGTCGAGACAGGGCGCTTTTCGTAGCCAGGTGTTGCGTTACTTCTTGGCCGGGGCCGAAGCAGCTGGAGCCGACTCTTCTTCGTCAGCATCAGGCGCTGGCGCAGCCGCCGGGTCCTTGATGCCAAGCAGTTCCAGATCGAAAACCAGAACCGAGTTGGCCGGGATCGCCGGGCTCGGGCTCTGCGCGCCGTATGCCAGATCACTAGGGATGAAGAGTTTGATCTTCTCGCCTACGTGCATCAGTTGCAGGCCTTCAACCCAACCCGGAATCACACCGCTCACCGGCAGATCGATCGGGCTACCGCGTTCAACAGAGCTGTCGAAGACTTTACCGTCGATCAGCTTGCCTTCGTAGTGAACAGTCACGACATCAGTCGGCTTTGGCTGAGCGCCGTCAGCTTTCTTGATGATCTGATACTGCAGGCCGGAAGCGGTGGTGACCACGCCATCCTTCTTGCCGTTCTCTTCGAGGAATTTCTTGCCGGCTGCCGAAGCTTCTTCGCTCATTTTCGCCAGACGCTCTTCAGAACGCTTCTGCAGCGCGGAGAAGGCTTCAACCAGCTCTTCGTCCTTGAGTTTCTGATCTTTCTTACCGACAGCGTCTTCGATACCCAGGGCTACAGCCTTGGAATCCAGATCATCCATGCCTTCCTGAGCCAGGCTTTTGCCCATGTTCAGACCGATGCCATAAGACGCTTTTTGTGCCGGGGTTTTCAGCTCGACGGTGCTGGCTTGTTTATCACAACCTGCGAGTACCAGACCGACCAGGGCAATCGCCGCTGCCAACCGATGCTGCTGTTTCATGCTAATTCCTTGTTCATGCGCCAAAAGGGCAAACGAGTAAAGCCGCGAGCTTATCAGGCCGCCGCGATCAATGGCTACCGGCATGAGAGAGTGAAAAAGGCGATAAGTTCAGGTATCCAAAGGTTTTCCCGGCCCGACACTGCATTGTTCAGTTGCAGTTCAGTTTGTGACTCAGCTGTACGACGCGCAATTCCGATAAGCAGGTTCAGGACACAGGGCTGATCAGCCCTGCATCAGGCCAGCCCTCACTGGTCTGTAACACGCGCAGGTGACCGGCTCGGGCGACCCTACTGATGAAATCGCTGGTACTGATCGTCCCGTCAGCCAACTGTGCCTGGATGGACCTGACGCCTGAGTAGACACGCGACACGCCTTGCAGCAATTGAATTTCCTGAGCGGACTGGCTGGGCGTGTATCCGAGCAACGCACCATCGGCTGCCGAGAAATAAATCGCCGACATCTCGAAACCATAGCGAATCGGCAACCCGTTGGGCCGTTTTGCAGGCGTGTGTCGATACGTGAACATCCTGTGCAGATCGTCCGGCTCGAAGAATGCACGCCGCGCGTCAGGTTCGCCTTCCGCTGCCAGATTGGCAGATGAAAAATACAGGCCGTCGATGCGGTAACCGTCAGGCAAAGGAGGCCGATAATAGGCGTCTGGATGAAAGACCGAACAAGGCGCGTATACCGGGTAGCCATCTTCCAGAATCGGCTCGGCGATCCGGTGGGTGCGCGAGACCGGATTGAACAACAGAAAGCCAATGATCTGCGAATGAATGCGCGTACCGATACGGCGGTGTACATAGCGCGCGGCGTCATCGGCACTGGTGAATTCGGCGCTGAGGCTCAGCGCCTTGGGCGGCCATACCGGCTCGCAAACCGCAGGGATAATGGCTTTCGGCGCTACCGGAGCAACCTGCTCGGGAAAAGGTCGCCAGTCAGCGGACACCTTGCCCGCCCTGCCCCACAAGCGACTGGGCACCACAACCTCCAGGTTCCCTGCGCCCGCCAGCAGGCGAACCACGTCACTGGGCATGAGCGTGAGGTTTTGCAACGCCTTGTGGACCTGGCTAAGCGTGCTGACATGCGGCGAGCTGGGCGGACCGGCAACGCGCCTGAACAGCCTTTTCTCGGCCGCAGAACGGGACACGGTGTATTTGATCAATGAACCGTCAGGCCCGGAAAGATAACTCGCCGGGCAGATCTCCTGATCATCGATCACCGCATAGATGTCGCCTGCCGAAAAACTGTTCGGATAAATCACTCTTTCACTTTCAGTCCACTCGCTCAGCCCGGCCTCAAGTGAAGGATGGGAGTGATAGACCGCATAGTCGTCATGTCCCTGCGGGTAGAGCACGTAGCCTTCCTGATCGTTGCGCGGGAACACTTCGTTGGGGTCGAAGCTGAACTGACTGCCACTCATTGGCTCGGTCGCGACGTACTTGCCGTCCTTGCGAATCAGTATGAAGCCTCCGTACTCGCGATCACGTCGACTGCCGATTCGTTCGTGAACGTAACGTGCCGCATCGTCGGGATGATCGAACGCCGCACTGAGCGCCGGCATGTCGGGCGTGGAGTAATGATCGACAGATCGTTTGCTGCGTATTTTCCTGATGTACATCCTTGACTCCTTGAACACCTGATTGATTGAGTCAGGAGCTTAAGGAAGTCAGATGCGCTGACTGACATAGGTAGATATGACAGTCACAAGACAAGCGGGCCGCTATCAACATGAAATTAAAGATAATTTTTAACGCTTTCAGGATGTGATTCGATCCTCGCGTGGGCACATTTGCCCAGACCCTGCATCGATCATCGCGACTGGCGATCAGGGCCACGCAGTTCGTCGCGCTCAGGAACGCTTATGCAATCTCACAATCGTTTTGGCTTGAGAATCCCGGCTGCACGTCAGCTTGCGGGTTGTGCCGCGATCGCAGCAGCGTTCGTGCTGCCGGTCAGCAGTGCCTACGCAGCCAAGCCGCCTATCGTTGTCACAGAGGGCATCAAGGCTTTCAGGCTGTGCACGGGCCCGGACAATCTGTCACACGTCATAGAAGGATCGATTGACCAGAAGGAAATGACTGCTGTCAGCGCCCTGCACTTCAAGGAAACACCGGCCCACTCCACGTATGACTGGCACGCCGCGCCGGAAGAGCAATACGTGATCACCCTGTCGGGTACCCTGGAGTTTTCCACCACCGGCGGAGAGAACTTCGTACTGCATCCTGGAGAAGTATTGCTTGCGCAGGACACCACCGGCCCGGGCCACCGCTGGAAGCTGATTGATGATCAACCGTGGCGACGTGCGTACATCCTCACCAAGCCTGGCGATAAAAGCGCATTCGTGCCAAAACCCGGGGCTGCTGCCAAAGGCTGCTGATGCACTCGCATGACCGCAACCGAGTGTTGTGGTCAAACCAGTCTCAACTCGAAACGGGCGCCTGACCTGACGGTTAATGGCTCAGGCGCCTGCCTCGATCAGCTCGGAAATTTCGATCAGGTTCAGATCAGGATCACGTACATACACCGAGCGGATAGGCCCCGTCGCCCCGGTACGATCAACCGGACCTTCGACAATCGGCCACTCCTGCTCGTACAAGTGTGCAATCACCTGTTCCAGTGGAACACTGGCGATGAAACACAAATCCAGCGCCCCCGGCACAGGCAAGTGAGCCTTGGGCTCAAACTCCTTGCCACGCTCATGCACATTGATTTTCTGATTGCCGAAGCGGAACGCAAGACGGCCCTGACGAAAACGCTCCGGGGTCATGCCCATGATGCGCACGTAGAAATCCTTGCAGGCGTCGATGTCGGCAGTGGTCAACACCAGATGGTCCAGATGATCGATCACGGGATCAGCTCCGTTGGAGAATTAATGACTGTTTACGGCAGTAGCCACGGTTTGGATCAGACAAATCCCCTAGGATGCTATCCAGTCAGGTGAGAGTGTAGATAAGGCATCAACCGTCAGCAGCCAGATGATGTATCTACGGGCGACCGCTTAGTTCCAGTTTGCCATCGCAACTCAGCATCGTCAGATAACGCTGCTCGCCCAGATCAAAGGGGACCATCCACCAGTTTGTATGTTCGTCATATCGGGCAGTCCCGGCATAGGCAAACCTGTTTACGTCTGCAGAGCGACCGTGAGCACTCAGATACCGATTGATCGACTCGGTAAAAAATTCATCACCTCGATCCGCGCAGGGTTCGATTTCGGGTTGACCGCAGCCTGCAAGCAGGCAGAGCAAGACCAAGGTACTTCCTGAAGCCACCCTGTTGCCCGACATGTACATTATTACCGTCCTGGAAACGCAACTCGCTATAAAAGCCTCGCATAAAGCGAGGCTCAATTAATCAATTGCTGCAGGCCAGCTGAAAACTCATCGACGAATCGCCCGACGCGCCGCGTTTTCCAACCATAAGCCCCAATATATTGACCTTCTCTGTCGTCGCTGCGCCACCCAGTTTGGCGTGTCCGTAAAACAGGCGTTCATGGTCGCTGGTATCGATGGAAGATACCGAGCAAAAACCAGGTGGTGTTTTGAACTGGCCTTCAGTGAAGAGCACTTTGTAGTTCGCGAAATAGTCTTTCTGGCTGGAGTAGCTTACGGACTTGATCCATGGCGAAGACTGAGCAACGATATTGCCGTGCTGGTCAATAGTCGCCGTATGCAGCACAGGCTTGGCCAAGGCACCCGCAGACAGAGCCATTGCGGTGGCTCCCACAAACAATTTAAAACGATTTTTCATAACTTTCTCTTTATTTAAGAATGCAGTATTGACCGCTGTAAGATAGCGATCATTTCAAGTGAGGTAGTTGAGCATTTGGCCAGCGAAACCGGCGTCTTTTCTCAATCAACAAAACAAGCTAATACCAGCATGAAAGAGAAATCAAGGGACCAAGCGGGTTAAACAGAAAGTGATTTTATAATTTCAATAAATACAGAAATAACCTACGGGTACAGGAAAAAAATCCTACGTGACTTTAGATTGCTTATGAATCGATGTACGAGACATGCAGCCCTGGGACAAGCCATCTATTCTCAAACGACAGAAAGCAGAAAGCCCGCACAAGGCGGGCTTTCTGTTTGCTTCAAGGAGTTCAAGGGCCTTGAAGCTGAATATGGCGCAGCGGACGGGACTCGAACCCGCGACCCCCGGCGTGACAGGCCGGTATTCTAACCGACTGAACTACCGCTGCGCGTAACACTAAAAGCGAGTTTGGTGGGTGATGACGGGATCGAACCGCCGACCCGCTGCTTGTAAGGCAGCTGCTCTCCCAGCTGAGCTAATCACCCTTCACTCTCGGTGTGGCGCGCATTCTACGGAGCGACCTGTAGTCTGGCAAGCACTTTTTTAAATAATTTTTATAATCCTTCCAAAGGCTTACAAACGCTCTGTGCAGGGTTGGCCGGAGCGGCTGAGGAGCGAATAATGCCCGCCTTTGTATAGAAAGAGAGATTCACCTCATGTGGTTCAAAAACCTGCTTGTCTATCGCCTGACCCAGGACGTGCCTTTTGATGCCGAAGCGCTGGAGACAGCACTGGCGACCAAACCGGCTCGTGCCTGCGCCAGCCAGGAGGTGGCCACCTATGGTTTCGTCGCGCCTTTCGGCAAGGGCGAAGACGCTCCATTGGTACACATCAGCCAGGACTTCATGCTGATCGCCGCACGCAAGGAAGAACGTATTCTGCCGGGCAGCGTCGTACGCGACGCGCTCAAGGAAAAGGTCGACGAGATCGAAGCCGAGCAGATGCGCAAGGTCTACAAGAAGGAACGCGATCAGCTCAAGGATGAGATCATCCAGGCCTTCCTGCCGCGCGCCTTTATCCGCCGCTCCGCGACGTTCGCCGCCATCGCGCCGAAACAGGGCCTGATTCTGGTCAACGCTTCCAGCCCGAAACGCGCCGAAGACCTGCTGTCGACCCTGCGTGAAGTAATCGGCTCGCTGCCGGTGCGTCCGCTGACGGTCAAGGTTTCGCCGAGTGCGACCATGACCGACTGGGTCAAGACCCAGAAAGCGGCCGACAACTTCTTCGTGCTGGACGAATGCGAATTGCGCGATACCCACGAAGATGGCGGCATCGTGCGTTGCAAGCGTCAGGACCTGACCAGCGATGAAATCCAGCTGCACCTGAACACTGGCAAGGTGGTCACCCAGCTATCGCTGGCCTGGCAGGACAAATTGTCTTTCGTGCTCGACGACAAGATGGTCGTCAAACGCCTGAAGTTCGAAGACCTGCTGCAGGATCAGGCTGAACAGGACGGTGGCGAAGAAGCACTGGGTCAGCTGGACGCCAGCTTCACGCTGATGATGCTGACCTTTGGCGAGTTCCTGCCAGAGCTGTTCGAAGCGCTGGGCGGCGAAGAAATCCCGCAGGGTATCTGATACCCGCCGATCGCGGCCTGAGGCCCTGATGCTTGAAACACCGCGCCGTCTTTTCTGACGGCGCATTCATTTCACAGCGGTTATTCAATAATAAGGAACAGGCCATGCGCGCGTTGACAACCTTGAGTCGGTTTGTCGGTAATACTTTTGCCTGGTGGGTGCTGCTGTTCGCCATTCTGGCGTTTCTGTTCCCGCAGGCATTCATCGGTTTGAAGAGCTGGATCGTACCGCTGCTGGGGCTGGTCATGTTCGGCATGGGTCTGACCCTGAAACTCGAAGATTTTTCAGAAGTGGCGCGCAACCCGTGGCGCGTTGCGCTGGGCGTGATCGCACACTTCGTCATCATGCCCGGCGTGGCGTGGTTGCTGTGCCAGGTGTTTCAACTGCCGCCGGAAATCGCCGTCGGCGTGATACTGGTCGGCTGCTGCCCGAGCGGTACATCCTCGAATGTCATGGCCTGGCTGGCCAAGGGTGATCTGGCATTGGCGGTAGCGATTGCTGCAGTCACCACCCTGCTCGCCCCGCTGCTGACTCCGACCCTGATCTGGCTGCTTGCGTCGGCCTGGCTGCCCGTGTCCTTTCTGGATATGTTCTGGTCGATCCTGCAACTGGTCATGCTGCCGATTGTGCTCGGCGTGGTTGCACAACGCCTGCTGGGCGCGCGAGTCAGTTATGCCGTGGACGTACTGCCGCTGGTTTCGGTGGTGAGCATCGTCATGATCGTCTGCGCAGTGGTCGCCGCCAGCCAGGCGAAAATTGCTGAATCCGGCCTGCTGATCATGGCGGTGGTCATCCTGCACAACACGTTTGGCTTTCTGCTGGGCTATTTCACCGGCAAGGTTTTCAAGCTGCCACTGGCGCAACGCAAGTCGCTGGCGCTGGAGGTCGGCATGCAGAACTCAGGACTGGGCGCGGCGCTGGCCAGCGCACACTTCTCGCCACTGGCGGCGGTGCCCAGTGCGCTGTTCAGCGTCTGGCACAATATTTCCGGTGCATTGCTGTCGACGTATTTCAGGAAGATGCCGGAGGAAGATAATACGTCCAAGTCGTAGCTCAGACACTGATGATTATCGTGCCTACGCGTTGGCATGCAGTTCGTGACGCTGCGGTTCTGTGATGTCAGTGGGTTTGAGGCTCGACTCAAGTCACCTTTTCGCCCCTCGGCGAGTTACTTTGATGGGGCCAAAGTGAGCAAAGTCCCTGCTCAGACACTGAGGACTATCGTGCCAACGCTCCGCGTTGGCATGCAGTTCGTGACGCTCTGCGTCACACAGAGGTTCTGCGATGTCAGTGAGTTTGAGGCTCGACTCAAGTCACCTTTTCGCCCCTCGGCGAGTTACTTTGATGGGGCCAAAGTAACCAAACCCCCTGGCTCCGTTTCCGGCCCGACTTCGTCGGGTTCCTTCGTCCTGACACTGATCCGGGGCTAGCCTGGCGTCCTGTCAGGCTACCCCCGGATCAGTGTCAGGACTCAGCCGTCACTTACGTCGCACTCTGCGTCGTCAGTACCATCGTGATTGAAAAGCGCTTCGTTGACAGCGGCTGCGTGTAAGGCATGAGATTGTTTTGACTATCTATCGTGCCCACGCTCCCCGTGCCAATGCGCAGTGATTGGCACGTCAGTCGTACGGAGCGCCGGCGCTACTGCACTTTCCCTCTCAGCGCTTTCACCTCTTCGCGCACATCTACTGGCGTTGCCACATCCGCTGCAATCGGCGAACCGGCGACCAGCACCACGCGTGACCACAGGCGACGAAGCAGGGTCTTGCTCGGGTCACGGCTGAAGAAGCTGCCCCACAGCCCTTGCAACGCCATCGGGATCACCGGCACCGGAGTTTCCTGGATGATGCGGCTCATGCCGCTCTTGAAACCGCTGATTTCGCCGTCGGTGGTCAGTTTGCCTTCCGGGAAGATGCACACCAGTTCGCCTTCCGCGAGGTACCGGGCGATGCGCTTGAACGATTGCTCGTAGATGTCCATATCCTCGTTACGCCCGGCAATCGGGATGGTCCCGGCGGTGCGGAAGATGAAGTTGAGCACCGGCAACTGGTAGATCTTGTAGTACATGACAAAGCGGATCGGTCGTCTCACCGCACCGGCAATCAGCAACGCGTCGACAAAGGACACATGGTTGCAGACCAACAGCGCTGCGCCCTCATCAGGAATCTGACTCAGGTTGCGGTGCTCGACGCGGTACATGGAATGGCCGAGCAGCCAGATCATGAAGCGCATGGTGAATTCGGGGACGATCTTGAAGATATAGATGTTCACTGCGATGTTCATCAGCGAAACCGCGAGGAATAACTGCGGAATCGACAGCTTGGCAACGCTCAGCAGCAGGATCGAGACAATCGCCGAGACCACCATGAACAGCGCGTTGAGAATGTTGTTGGCAGCAATCACGCGTGAGCGTTCTTTGACGGGCGTGCGCGATTGGATCAGCGCGTACAGCGGCACGATATAGAAGCCGCCGAACACACCGATGCCCAGAATATCAAACAGCACCAGCCAGCCCTGCCCAGAGGACAGCACCGCCAGCCAGTCATTGGCCTGCACGTTCTGCGGGAAACCGCCCGAATGCCACCACAGCAACAGGCCAAAAACGGTCAGCCCCATCGAACCGAACGGCACCAGCCCGATCTCGACCTTGTGCCCGGACAACCGCTCGCAGAGCAATGAGCCCAAGGCGATACCGATGGAGAACACGGTGAGGATCAGCGTGACGACCGTTTCGTCGCCGTACATCCACTCTTTGGCATAGGCCGGGATCTGCGTCAGATAAATCGCACCGACAAACCAGAACCATGAATTGCCGACAATCGAGCGCGAGACCGCAGGCGTCTGCCCCAGGCCCATGCGCAGGGTCGCCCAGGACTGGGTGAAAATATTCCAGTTGAGCTTCATTTCCGGCGAAGCGGCGGTGGCACTCGGGATGCCGAAACTGGCGATGAAACCGAGGCAGGCTACCAGCACGATTGCGGCCGACACGATCCAGGCGTAGTGCGACGAAGACATCATCACCCCGGCGCTGATGGTCCCGGCAAGAATCGCCAGAAACGTCCCCATCTCGACCAGCGCGTTGCCACCGACCAGCTCGGTTTCGCGCAGGTGCTGCGGCAAAATCGAATACTTGACCGGCCCGAACAGCGCCGAATGCGTGCCCATCGCAAACAGCGCAGCCAACATCAATTCCAGATGATTGAACAGAAAGCCCGTAGCTCCCACCGCCATGATGACGATCTCGCCAAACTTGATGATCCGGATCAGCTTGTCCTTGGGATACTTTTCCCCGAACTGCCCGGCCAGCGCCGAGAACAGAAAGAACGGCAGGATAAACAGCAAGGCACACAGATTGACGTAGATCGAGCGATCGCCATCAATGCTCAGTTTGTAAAGAATGGCGAGGATCAATGACTGCTTGAAAATATTGTCATTGAACGCCCCGAGGGACTGCGTGATGAAAAACGGCAGGAAACGACGTTTCCCGAGCAGGCTGAATTGTGACTGTTGGCTCATCGTCCATGGTCCTGAGAGGCTGGGGAGAACTGGCGCAGTGGCCAATCCGAGGCACATTGAAGACGTAAGTCTGCCGAATGTCGATAGGCCATTTCCGTTTGCACCGCACCTGCCGCGATTCCCTGTCGCGCCCGGCCTTGCGACAAGTCTGCGACACCCTGCCACGCTCGACCTTGGTCGACAAAGACGAACCGTGTGCATCGTGCGAGACTGCGCGTTATCGATACGGTGTGGAATTTGATATGTCGCTGTCCAGCGGGCTGATCGCGGCCGTTGCCTTGTCCTATATGGCCATCATGTTCGCCATCGCCTTTTACGGCGACCGCTACAGCGCGTCGCTGCGCCCGACCATGCGTGCCTGGGTCTACAGCCTGTCACTGGCGGTCTATTGCACCAGCTGGACATTTTTCGGGGCTGTGGGCCAGGCCGCCGAACAACTCTGGTCTTTCCTGCCGATCTATCTGGGGCCGATCGTGCTGATGGTGCTGGCACCCTGGGTGCTGCAGAAGATGGTGTTGATCAGCAAACAGGAAAACATCACCTCCATCGCCGACTTCATCGCAGCACGCTATGGCAAGTCGCAATCCCTCGCCGTGATGGTGGCGCTGATCTGCCTGATCGGCATGCTGCCGTACATCGCACTGCAACTGAAAGGCATCGTGCTGGGCGTGAACATCCTGATCGGTGCGGTGGCGGACTCGACCGGCACTCGCGCTCAGGATACCGCGCTGGTGGTTTCGCTGATTCTGGCGCTGTTCACCATCGTCTTTGGCGCACGCAATCTGGACGTTACCGAACACCACCGCGGCATGGTCCTGGCCATTGCCTTTGAAGCGCTGGTCAAGCTGTTCGCGTTCATGGCGGTCGGCGTGTTCGTCACCTTCGGCCTGTATGACGGTTTCGATGACTTGTTCAACCAGGCAAAACTCGCCCCACGGCTTGAGGAATACTGGAAAGACACGATCAACTGGCCGTCGATGTTCGTGCAGACCGGTGTAGCGATGATGGCGATTGTCTGCCTGCCACGGCAGTTTCACGTGACGGTCGTGGAAAACATCGAGCCGCAGGACCTGAACCTCGCCAAATGGGTATTCCCGGCCTATCTCGCACTGGCAGCCTTATTTGTGGTGCCCATTGCACTGGCCGGCCAAATGCTGCTCCCCGACTCCATGCTGCCCGACTCGTTCGTGATCAGCCTGCCGCTGGCCCATGCTCACCCGTCGCTGGCACTGCTGGCGTTTATTGGCGGCGCATCGGCCGCAACCGGCATGGTGATCGTCGCCTGCGTGGCGCTGTCGACCATGATTTCCAACGACATGCTGCTGCCCTGGCTGTTGCGTCGCAAGAATACCGAGCGACCATTCGAAGCGTTTCGTCACTGGATGCTGACGGTTCGGCGCGTCAGTATCGTGATGATCCTGCTGCTGGCCTATGTCAGCTACCGCATGCTTGGCTCGACGGCCAGTCTGGCAACCATCGGCCAGATCGCCTTTGCCGCCATCACCCAGCTGGCGCCGGCGATGTTCGGCGCGCTGTACTGGAAGCAGGCCAATCGTCGTGGCGTGTTTGCCGGGCTCGCAGCCGGGATCTTTATCTGGTTCTACACCCTGGTGTTGCCAGTCGCAGCCCACGGCATGGGATGGTCGTTGAGTACCTTCCCGTTGCTGGAATGGCTGCACAGCAACCCGTTCAACCTGCCGATCTCGCCCATGACCCAAGGCGTGGTGCTGTCGATGGCAGGCAATTGCACGTTGTTTGCCTGGGTATCGACGCTGTCGCGCACGCGGGTGACAGAGCACTGGCAAGCGGGCCGTTTCATCGGCCAGGTAACGCAGGAGCGCGATTACACCCGCCCACTGTTGGCGGTGCAGATTGAGGATCTCCTGAGTCTTTCGGCGCGTTTTGTCGGTGAAGACCGCGCCCGCCAGAGCTTCGTGCGCTTCGCCGAAAGGCAGGGCAAGGCCTTCAACCCCAGCCAGAACGCCGACAGCGAATGGATTGCCCATACCGAGCGACTGCTGGCAGGCGTGCTGGGCACGTCGTCGACGCGAGCGGTGGTCAAGGCGGCTATCGAAGGCCGCGACATGCAACTTGAAGACGTGGTGCGCATCGCCGACGAGGCCTCGGAAGTCCTGCAATTCAATCGCGCACTGCTGCAAGGCGCTATCGAGAACATCACCCAAGGCATCAGCGTGGTCGATCAGTCGTTGCGACTGGTGGCCTGGAATCGTCGTTACCTTGAGCTGTTCAATTACCCGGAAGGCCTGATCGGCGTCGGTCGGCCGATTGCCGACATCATTCGCTACAACGCCGAGCGCGGGCTATGCGGCCCGGGCGAAGCGGAGGTGCACGTCGCACGACGTCTGCACTGGATGCGCCAGGGCCGCGCTCACACCTCGGAACGGCTGTTCCCGAACGGCCAGGTGATCGAGTTGATCGGCAACCCGATGCCGGGCGGCGGGTTCGTCATGAGCTTCACTGATATCACTGAGTTCCGTGCGGCTGAGCAGTCCCTCAAGGGCGTCAACGAAAGCCTGGAACAACGCGTGGCTGCTCGCACCCATGAACTGTCGCAACTCAATCAGGCCCTGACTGACGCCAAGGGCACAGCCGAAGCCGCCAACGAATCGAAAACGCGCTTTCTCGCTGCCGTCAGTCACGACCTGATGCAGCCGCTGAACGCCGCACGGCTGTTTTCTGCGGCCCTTTCCCATCAACAGGACGGCCTTTCCGGTGAGGCACAGCAACTGGTCCAGCACCTGGACAGCTCGTTGCGCTCTGCGGAAGACCTGATCAGCGACTTGCTGGACATTTCCCGGCTGGAAAACGGCAAGATCACTCCGGACTGCCAGCCGTTCCCGCTCAATGCGCTGTTTGACACCCTTGGCGCCGAGTTCAAAGCCCTGGCCCAGGAGCAAGGTCTGACATTCCGCGTCAGGGGCAGCTCGTTGCGTATCGACAGCGATATCAAGCTGCTGCGTCGGGTGCTGCAAAATTTCCTGACCAACGCGTTCCGCTACGCCAAAGGCCCTATTCTGCTGGGTGTCCGGCGCTCCGGCGACAGCCTGAGCCTTGAGGTATGGGACCGAGGGCCGGGTATTCCGGAAGACAAGCGCCAGGTGATATTCGAGGAATTCAAACGCCTCGACAGCCACAAGACCCATGCTGCAAAGGGTCTGGGGCTGGGACTGGCCATTGCCGACGGCTTATGCCGAATTCTCGAACACCCATTGCAAGTACGCTCATGGAGTGGCAAAGGCAGCGTCTTCAGCGTGCGCGTGCCGCTGGCCGCCGCTCAGGCGCCGATCCCTGCCACGCAGGCCGACATCAGCCGCCCGGCGCTGAATGGAACACAGGTGCTGTGCATCGACAATGAAGACAGCATCCTGATCGGCATGAGCAGTCTGTTGTCGCGCTGGGGTTGTCAGGTCTGGACTGCGCGCAACCGTCAGGAGTGCGAAGCGCTGCTGAATAACGGCATACGCCCGCAGATTGCATTGGTGGATTACCATCTGGATGAGGGCGAAACCGGCACTGAACTGATGGCCTGGCTACGCACCCGTCTGGGCCAGCCAGTACCGGGCGTACTGATCAGCGCCGATGGTCGTCCCGAGCTGATTGCCCAGGTGCATGCCGCTGGCCTCGACTACCTGCCCAAGCCAGTAAAGCCTGCGGCACTGCGAGCACTGTTGAGTCGGCATGTAAGTCTGGACTGAATAAGAGGCAACGGCTGTTCACCATTGCGGCGAACAACCGGATACCACAGCGAATCAGCCGAACAGCCAGTAACCCAGCAATGTCAGCACCATGACAGCCAGCACGGGACGCAACACGCGATACGCCTTGGGGTTGGCACGTTTGAACTGCTTGACCTTGCCGCTGAAGGTATCGCTGAAGCGTTTGCTGAACGCATACGCCTGGTTGATCCCGCCGACACGCTCGTCGTCCAGATTCTGTGGTGCCGTTGCACGTCCCAGAAACGCACTGACGCTACGGTTAACGCGCGTCATGAAGCGGTTGGACAACGGCCGCTCGATGTCACAGAACAGAATCACCCGGGTCTGGGTGGTTTCATTCTTGACCCAATGCACGTACGTCTCGTCGAACATGACGTCCTGGCCGTCGCGCCAGGCGTACTCCTTGCCATCAACGAAGATCCGGCAGGCATCGGAGTTGGGTGTCGACAGGCCCAGGTGGTAACGCAGCGAACCGGCAAACGGATCGCGGTGGGGGTTAAGGTGGCTGTCACCCGGCAGCAGGGCAAACATGGCACCTTTGACGTTGGGAATGCTGTTGACCAGTGCAACGGTCTGCGGGCACAGCGCTTCGGCGGACGGCAAGGCCTTGTCGTACCATTTCAGGTAGAAACGCTTCCAGCCCTTCTTGAAGAACGAACCGAAACCGGCGTCGTTGTTCTTCTCGGCCGCCCGGATGTAGCCCTCGTCGAACAGGTGCATGGCTTCGTCGCGAATGGTTTCCCAGTTGTCCTTGAGAATGTCCAGTTCGGGAAACTTGCTGCGATCCAGGTACGGTTCGGACGGCACGCGGGAAAACAGGTACATCAATGCGTTGTACGGCGCGAACAATGCCGAGTGATTGACGAACTGCCGCAACAGGGGCAATCGAGCCCGCCCGCGCAAGTGAACGTACAGCGTGCTGCCGAGGAACAGCATCAGGATCAATGCCTTGGCAACAAATGAAAGGGTCATGAAGCTCTCCTTGAAGCGGGCGAATAACGCCGAACGTCACGCGGGCAGTCGTAATGCATGATCTGAATGAAGGACTACAGGCACCGGCGGACAACGATAATTGCCCGGTGCCTGGCAAGCTGGCCATCATAAACCCTTGCGCTGCCCGCATGAAGTGCGCACTCGCTAAGATGTGTTACTGCGACAGCTCCTGATCGGTGAACAGATCGCTGAACAGCATGCTCGACAGGTAACGCTCGCCGGAGTCAGGCAGGATGACCACGATGGTCTTGCCCTGCATCTCGGGTTTCTCGGCCAGACGGACGGCGGCAGCCATTGCCGCGCCGCAGGAGATACCGCAGAGAATGCCCTCCTCCTGCATCAGGCGCCGGGCCATGGCCTTGGACTCGTCATCGGTGACACGCTCTACCCGGTCAACCATTGAAAGGTCGAGGTTTTTCGGGATGAAGCCTGCGCCGATGCCCTGGATCTTGTGCGGGCTGGGGGTGATCACTTCGCCGGCCATCGCCTGAGTGATGATCGGCGAACTGTCAGGCTCGACGGCGACCGACAGAATCGGCTTGCCAGCAGTGTTCTTGATATAGCGGGAAATACCGGTGATAGTGCCGCCGGTGCCGACACCTGCCACCAACACGTCAATCGTACCGTCGGTGTCGGCCCAGATTTCCGGGCCAGTGGTCTTTTCATGAATAGCCGGGTTGGCCGGGTTCTCGAACTGCGCGGGCATGAAATACGTTTCGGGGTCGCCGGCCAGCAACTCTTCGGCTTGGGCAATCGCACCCTTCATCCCCTTGGCAGGCTCGGTGAGCACCAATTCCGCACCCAGCGCCTTGAGCACCTTGCGACGCTCTATGCTCATGGAAGCGGGCATGGTAAGCACCAGCTTGTAACCTCGGGCGGCGGCCACGAAGGCCAGACCGATCCCGGTGTTGCCGGAGGTGGGTTCGACGATGGTCATGCCAGGCTTGAGCCTGCCGCTGCTTTCGGCATCCCAGATCATGTTGGCGCCGATACGGCACTTGACGGAATAGCCCGGATTACGCCCTTCGATCTTGGCCAGAATCGTGACACCACGCGGCGCGAGACGGTTGATCTGCACCAGGGGCGTATTGCCGATGGAATGGGCGTTATCTGCGTAGATACGGCTCATGATGGTGTCCTTGCACATCGGTTAAAAAACAAAGCCTATGCCCCCAGTCGATGGGCGTCCAGTCTGAGCGAACGGATCAGCGCGCGCGCAGTCAATCCTTTCAATGAAACAGGAGACTCATGTCATGAAACGTCGCTACAGCTGGCCGCTATGGACGCTGGCCGCTCTGGTCGTGCTGCTGATTGCCATCAATATCGCCCTGCCTTATCTGGTACGCGACTATCTCAACGACAAACTCGCCGACATGGGCGACTACCGAGGCCAGATCACTGATGTGGACCTGGCACTGTGGCGCGGCGCCTATCGGATCAAGGGGCTGAAGATCGTCAAGGTCGACGGCAAGGTCCCGGTGCCCTTCGTCGACGCACCGATGATCGAACTGGCGGTCAGCTGGAATTCGCTGTGGAACGACCATGCCGTGGTGGCAGAAGCCTTGTTCACTGACCCGCAGATCAACTTCGTCGACGGCGGCAACAACAAGCAAGCGTCGCAGACCGGTCAGGGCACCGACTGGCGCACGCAGATGAACAAGCTGTTGCCGATTACCCTCAACGAAGTGCGGATCAACAACGGACGCATCACCTTCAATAACTTCAGTTCGACGCCCAAAGTAAAAATCGACGCCGATCAGGTCAATGCCAGTTTCTACAACCTGACCAACGTGGTGGACGTCGAGGGCAACCGCGATGCCGAGTTCAAAGGCAAGGCGCGCCTGCTGAGCCACGCCAACCTGGAAAGTACTGCCAAATTCGATCCGTTCAGCAATTTTGAAGATTTCGACTTCCGCCTGCGCGCCACCGGCATCCAGCTCAAAAAACTCAATGATTTCTCGTCGGCTTACGGCAAGTTCGACTTCAACGCCGGTGACGGCGACATCGTCATCGAGGCGCAGGCCAACAAGGGCCAGCTGAGCGGCTACATCAAACCGTTGCTGCGCAATGTGGATGTCTTCAACTGGCAGCAAGATGTCGAAAACAAGGACAAAGGCATCTTCCGCTCGGTCTGGGAAGCGCTGGTAGGCACCAGCGAAACCGTCCTGAAAAATCAGCGCGAGAACCAGTTCGCAACTCGTGTCGAACTCAGTGGCAATGTTCATCAACAGGACATCAGCGGCTTCCAGGCCTTTTTGCAGATCCTGCGCAATGCCTTTGTTCAGGCGTTCAATGCGCGGTATGAGAGCAGCAAGGGTTCCTGATAGTTTTTCAGCCGCGCCATCCGATGAAAACCCACGCGTTTTCATCGGTGGCCGCGTGGCCCAAGCGCTGAAATACACCGTATCAGCCACGCTCTGGATATCAGCTCAGGCCATTCGACACTCCGACCATCGTCCCCCACGTGTGCCCGAGCGAAGCGTTACAATTTTGACCCGGTCACAGCGTGACGCACCATTCAAGAACTGAATGAGGCGTCTGCGTTCACAGCCATCAGGCCGCCACGTTATAGTCCGGCATTGCTTGCCCACATCACGGCGTGCGTGCCGTCAGGCCATGCGCAGCCATGCGAGAGGATTGATTGATGAAGTTCGAAGGCACTCCGGCGTACGTCGCCACCGATGATTTGAAACTGGCGGTCAATGCGGCGATCACGCTGGAGCGTCCGCTGCTGGTCAAGGGTGAACCCGGCACCGGCAAGACCATGCTGGCCGAGCAACTGGCCGAGTCTTTCGGCGCACGGCTGATTACCTGGCATATCAAGTCCACGACCAAAGCGCATCAGGGTCTTTATGAGTACGACGCAGTCAGTCGTCTGCGTGACTCGCAGCTGGGCGTCGACAAGGTTCACGATGTGCGTAATTACCTGAAAAAAGGCAAGCTCTGGGAAGCGTTCGAGTCCGAGGAGCGTGTGATTCTGCTGATCGACGAGATCGACAAGGCCGATATTGAGTTCCCCAACGACCTGTTGCAGGAACTCGACAAGATGGAGTTCTACGTTTACGAGATTGATGAAACGATCAAGGCCAAAAAGCGGCCGATCATCATCATTACCTCCAATAACGAAAAAGAACTCCCTGACGCTTTCCTGCGCCGCTGCTTCTTTCACTACATCGCCTTTCCGGACCGCGCCACCCTGCAACGCATCGTCGACGTGCATTATCCGGACATCAAGAAAGACCTGGTCAGCGAAGCGCTGGACGTGTTCTTCGACGTGCGCAAAGTGCCCGGCCTGAAGAAGAAGCCTTCGACGTCCGAACTGGTCGACTGGCTGAAGCTGCTGATGGCCGACAATATCGGTGAAGCCGTACTGCGCGAGCGCGATCCGACCAAGGCGATCCCGCCACTGGCCGGGGCGCTGGTCAAGAACGAGCAGGACGTGCACCTGCTCGAACGGCTGGCATTCATGAGCCGTCGCGGCAATCGTTGATCGCCTCTATCCACCCTGTTACGTAAAAGGGCGACAGCCATGCTGCTCAACCTGTTCAACGAAATGCGTGCGGCCAAGGTGCCGGTGTCCCTGCGTGAACTGCTGGACCTGATCAACGCCCTGAAACAGCGGGTGATCTTTGCCGACATTGATGAGTTCTACTTTCTGGCGCGCACGATTCTGGTCAAGGACGAGCGTCATTTCGACAAGTTCGACAGGGCCTTCGGTGCCTACTTCAACGGTCTGGAAAAGCTTGACGATCACTTGCAGGCGCTGATCCCGGAAGACTGGCTGCGCAAGGAGTTCGAGCGTTCACTAAGCGATGAGGAACGCGCGCAGATCCAGTCGCTGGGCGGCCTAGACAAGCTCATCGAGGAATTCAAGAAGCGTCTTGAAGAGCAGAAAGAACGGCATGCCGGTGGCAACAAATGGATCGGCACCGGTGGCACCAGCCCGTTCGGCTCGGGCGGCTATAACCCGGAAGGCATCCGGGTGGGTGATGCAGGCGAACGCAAGGGCAAGGCGGTCAAGGTCTGGGATCAGCGCGAGTACAAGAACCTGGACGATCAGGTTGAACTGGGCACGCGCAACATCAAGGTGGCGCTGCGTCGCTTGCGCAAATTCGCCCGCCAGGGTGCAGCAGACGAACTGGATATCGACGGCACCATCGACCACACCGCGCGCGACGCCGGCCTGCTGAATATTCAGATGCGCCCTGAGCGACGCAACACCATCAAACTGTTACTGCTGTTCGACATCGGCGGCTCGATGGACGCACACGTCAAGATTTGCGAGGAATTGTTCTCGGCCTGCAAGACCGAGTTCAAGCACATGGAATATTTCTACTTCCACAACTTCATTTATGAATCCGTGTGGAAGAACAACCTGCGCCGTGGCTCGGAGAGAACCTCTACTCAGGACCTGCTGCACAAATACGGCGCCGACTACAAAGTGATCTTCATTGGCGACGCCTCAATGGCGCCTTACGAGATTACCCAGCCCGGCGGCAGCGTCGAGCACTGGAACGAAGAAGCGGGTTACGTATGGATGCAGCGCTTCATGGCCAAGTTCAAGAAGCTCATCTGGATCAACCCCTACCCCAAGGATGCCTGGGACTACACCACGTCCATGCATATCGTCCGCGACCTGATTGAAGGCCAGATGTACCCGCTGACCCTGCGCGGGCTGGAGGAAGGCATGCGTTACCTGGCGAAGTAAGGACACTTCGACTGCCATTGAGTCGTGTGTGCCTGCAGTCAGTGGCGGTCCCTGGCGAGTTGCGGTTTGCGCCGTCCGCCAGTGACCACCCAGCCGAGCAAGAGCATCAAACTCTCGATCACCAGCGCCAGCAACAATGCGGTGATGATGCCCCAGGCGATCACTTCAGGGGCCAGCAGCACTTGCCACGTATAGCCGTTGTACGTTTCGCGACGAATGTCCGGATCGGCAGAAGTGGCAACAAAAATAGCTTTGGAATACCACGGCCCTTGAAGCCCGAGCCATTGGCGCTCAAGAATGTGAGTACGGCTCATCAAGGTATCGATGTTGTCTGCATCGGTTCGAAAAACAGGGTCTTCACTGTCGCGATAGTGCTGAATCAGCGCCTGTATATCGCCTTTGAAGAACTGCTGCGCCGTGGCGGTGTAACCCTTGACGGCCTGTTGCGCCTCAATCAGATGCGCTTCGACACGTTTGCTGTAATCACTGATGAAGCCCGGAATCTGTACTCCGAACAGCAGACCCAGGGTGAACAGCACTAATCGCAGATAACTTCGCAGCATCAATATCCCTCTTTTCCGTTTATCCGGTGTGTCTGGGTAGACACCACTACTGTGCTGGTGTCTCAACCGATCCCTGCACCACGCACTCGCCTTTGCGCCAGAGGCTCCACTGGCCCGGCTCGTAGCGGTTCCAGTTTTCGTTCTCGGTCAACGGTTCGGTTGCAATGACTGTCACCACATCGTGCGGCGTGGTCTCGGCCTGGAAATCGACGATCACGTCGACATCCTTGAGCCTGGCCGGACCAAAAGGGGCGCGGCGGGTTATGTGCGCCAGTTTGGTACTGCAAAAGCAGAACAGCCAGTCGCCATCGCTTAACAGGCAATTGAACACGCCTTTACTGCGGTATTCGGTACAGGCCTGGATCAGCGAGGGCAGCAATTCTTCGATCTCGACCGGCTCCGGGAATGCTTCGCGGACACGATTGAGCACGTCACAGAATGCCGCTTCGCTGTCGGTATCGCCCACCGGTCGGTAGAACGAGACACCCGGTGCGAAGTCAGCCAGTTGGCCATTGTGTGCAAAGCACCAGTTGCGCCCCCACAGCTCACGCACAAAAGGATGGGTGTTGGACAGGCAGACCTTGCCCACATTGGCCTGACGAATATGGCCAATCACGACTTCGCTTTTGATGGGGTAACGCTGCACCAGTTGCGCGACTTCCGACTCGCTGCTGGCCGCCGGGTCCTGAAACAGGCGCAGACCCCGGCCTTCGTAGAACGCGATGCCCCAGCCATCGCGATGCGGGCCGGTACGGCCGCCCCGCTGCATCAGCCCGGTAAAGCTGAAAACGATATCGGTCGGCACATTGGCACTCATGCCCAGTAGTTCACACATGCTCGGGTTCTCGCTTCAAGACGTTTGCGGCGGTTCAGGCGCCGAATGCAACAGCGCTGCCAGCGAAGCGGAATCTAGGCTCTGCACGTAAAGTGGCTGCGCTCGGTGATGCTGCGTTAAAAACAGGCGCGGAATGCTCATTTACAACCAGCAGACTCCGCTTCCTTGCCTGTTTTTGCCTTGCCTGACCTTCGCTCGCCGACTTTTCATACAGAGCCTACAACCGCGGTTCTACCCGCGTGCCTCTGGCCGGAGGAAGGGGTGCAGCGGATCGGCGCGCGAACGAGTCATCCTCGGCAAACGGCTCGTCGGCAGGGTCTGTTTCGGCGGGCTGAGCGACCGGCTGCGGCTGACGAGCCTTGCGGCTGCGCTCGATCGGCCAGCGGATCAGCACAAACAGCAGGTACGCACAGAAGGCGAACATGCCGTACATGGCCAGATCCGATAACGCCGCCCAGACATTGCTGCCGACCTTGAACATCAGGTCCAGCGCGGTGATTGCAATGGCCGGCGCCATCGCATCCTTGGCGGGATCGACCATGGTCGGCGTGAACAGCAGCACCGCGACGGCGACCAGCAACGGCTCCTTGAGATAGCGCCACATCCAGCGGGTCATGAGGAACCACACCAGCAGGCAACCCAATGCGGCGAAGGCGTAGACGCTCCAGGCGATCAGATAGTCGTTTTCGGTCATGACGTCCGTGGTAAGGCAGGTAAAGAGGCGCTTATGATAACGGCTTTTGCCTGACGCGGCTTGCCTCGCTTCAGTAATCAGTTCAGCGTGTACCGATATTTCCGTTATTGATGCCTTTATAGAGAGCCCAGCATGTCCTTTTCGAATGCAACCTCCAGCGCCCCCATGGCTCGCAAGGCCGATGGCTCCGATCCTTATGCCTGGCTGCAGAATCGCGACACCGACGAGGTGCTCGACTACCTCAAGGCCGAAAACGCCTGGCAAGAACAGCAATTGGCGGATCAGACCGATCTGCGCGAACGTCTGTTTCAGGAGATCAAAAGCCGTATTCTGGAAACCGACCTGTCGCTGCCCTCCCCTTGGGGTCCGTACCTTTATTACACCCGCACCACCGAAGGCGACGAATACGCCCGGCATTACCGCTGCCCGCGTCCGGCCGACGATTCCAACACCGTGGACGAAAGCCGCGAAGAACTGCTGCTGGACCCTAACGCGATGGCCAACGGCGGCTTCTTCTCGCTGGGCGCGTTCAGCATCAGCCCTGACCACCAGCGTCTGGCCTACAGCCTGGACACCAGCGGCGATGAGGTTTATCGGCTGTTCGTCAAGGAACTGAGCAGCGGCCAGGTCAGCAGCCTGCCGTTTGAAGACTGCGACGGCAGCATGACCTGGGCCAACGACAGCCGGACGCTGTTTTTCGGTGAGCTGGACGACACCCATCGTCCAGGCAAGCTGCACCGCTACACGCTGGGCGACGCCTCGGCAACGCTGGTGTTCGACGAGCCGGACGGTCGCTTCTTTCTGCATTGTTTCCGCACCAGCTCCGAACGCCAATTGGTCATTCTGCTCAACAGCAAAACCACCAGCGAAGCCTGGGTGCTGAATGCTGATCATCCCGAGCAGGCCTTCACCTGCCTGGCGCCGCGCGTGGAAGGCCATGAATACTATCCGGATCACGGCCTGCTCGACGGGGTCTGGAGCTGGTTCATCCGCAGCAACCAGAGTGGCATCAACTTTGCGCTGTATCACGCGCCGGAACAGGCCGACGGCGTGCCGGTTCGCGATGACTGGCAGACGCTGGTGGCGCACGACGAGCGGGTGATGCTCGAAGGCGTCAGCCTCAACGCCAAAGGCATCAGCCTGAGCCTGCGCGAAGGCGGCCTGCCGGTGATCGAAGTACGCCCACACGCTCTGCCGACCTATCGCGTGCAACTGCCGGACGCAGCCTACAGCCTGTATGTCCAGGACACGCTTGAGTTCGACAGCGACAGGATTCGTCTGCGCTACCAGTCGCTGAACCGTCCGGCACAGGTACGGCAGCTCACCCTGGCGACCGGCGAGCAAGTGGTGCTCAAGGAAACCCCGGTCTTGGGCACCTTTGACGCCGATGCCTACGTCAGCCAGCGCCTGTGGGCCACCGCCAGCGATGGCACTCAGGTGCCGATCAGCCTGGTGGTCAAGCGCGAACTGGTCGGCAAAGCCACCCCGCTGTACCTGTATGGCTATGGCGCTTACGGTGAGAGCCTTGATCCGTGGTTTTCCCACGCGCGCCTGAGCCTGCTGGACCGTGGCGTGGCGTTTGCCATTGCTCATGTGCGTGGCGGCGGCGAACTGGGCGAGGCCTGGTATCGCAACGGCAAACAGGAGCACAAGCAGAACACCTTCGGCGATTTCATTGCCTGCGCTGAACACTTGATCGCTCAAGGGCTGACCCGTGCCGAACAACTGGTGATCAGCGGCGGCAGCGCCGGCGGCCTGTTGATCGGTGCCGTACTCAATCAGCGCCCCGACCTGTTCAAGGCGGCGATTGCCGAAGTGCCGTTCGTGGACGTGCTGAACACCATGCTCGACCCGGATCTGCCGCTGACCGTCACCGAATACGATGAATGGGGCAACCCGCAGGAACCTGAAGTCTACGCGCGCATCAAGGCCTACGCGCCCTATGAAAATGTCAGCGCTCAGGCCTACCCGGCCATGCTGGTCATCGCCGGTTACAACGATAGCCGTGTGCAGTACTGGGAAGCCGCCAAATGGGTCGCCCGATTGCGCGAGCGCAAGACCGATGACAATCTGCTGCTGCTCAAAACCGAACTGGGCGCGGGTCATGGCGGCATGAGCGGTCGCTATCAGGGCTTGCGTGACGTTGCGCTGGAGTACGGGTTTATCTTCAAGGTATTGCAGATTCCCGAATGAACTTGGTGTGAATCACCTGTCTTACTAGGATTGGGGGCAGCGGAGTTGCCCCTTCGTCAGGATTACCAGACCGAACATGTCAGAACCACTGTCCAACCTGAACAACGCCATTCGCGACATGCTGCTGGATTGCGGCCTGTTCGACACCCTGTTGCCCGGCGATTTCTTCACCGTGGCCGGGTATTTCAGCATTACCGACATCGAAAAGGGCGAAACCATCTTTGCTGAAGGCGATGCCGGGACGTTCATGTGCATCATCCATCAGGGCACCGTCTCTGTGCAGAAGCTCGCTGGTGACGGACAACAGGTGGAAATCGCGGTGTTGCGCCGCGGCCGTGCGTTTGGCGAAATGGCAGTGCTGGATGGCGAACGCCGCTCGGCCAGTTGCATTGCGTCGACCAGTTGCCAGCTGTTGATACTGGGCCGCGACTCACTGGACAAGATGCTTGACGACGCGCCAAAGATTGCCGCCAAGATCATTCGAGCGCTGGCCATCTCGTTGTCCAAGCGCTTGCGCATGGTCGACGGCCAATTACTTTCCCAGCAGGTGTGAGATTGCCGATCAGGCGCTAAACTTGCCGACATTCCGCTTTCAATGCGCACACGCACAGGTGACACCATGAGCACGGCCAACCCTCCTTCCCATACTGCCAAGCTGGACCGCATCCTCGCCGACGCCCAGCGCGACCGCGAAATGGGTTACCGCGACAAAGCGCTGCGCATGTATCCACATGTGTGTGGCCGTTGCGCGCGTGAATTCGCCGGCAAACGCCTCAGCGAACTGACCGTGCACCACCGCGATCACAATCACGACAACAACCCGCAGGATGGCTCCAACTGGGAGTTGCTGTGCCTGTATTGCCACGATAACGAGCATTCGCGTTACACCGACCAGCAATACTTCGCCGACGGCTCGCTGAGCACACCGAAAACCGCCAAGGCCACCCACAACCCGTTCGCCGCACTGGCCGGGTTGATGAAGAAGGATGAGTGAGCCCACCTTCGGGCTGCAATAACGGGAGCGCTCCGCACAACGGCGTCTCCCGCCCCGCCTGTCCACCCACCCTTTAGCCCGCCAAGCCTGACCGGATACCTCGCCATGCCCACCCGAACATCAAGACGAACCTTTGTGAAAGGGCTTGCCGCCAGCGGCGTCCTCGGTGGGCTGGGGCTGTGGCGCAGTCCGGCCTGGGCACTTCCGAATCCGGGCCAGCCTGACGAACTGTCCGGCACGGAGTTCGATCTGACCATCGGCGAAACAAAGGTCAATATCACCGGGAGCGCCAGAACCGCGAAGACCATCAATGGCGGCGTCCTTGGCCCTCTGCTGCGCTGGAAAGAAGGCGACACGGTCACCCTGAGGGTAAAAAACCGTCTCGACGAAACCACTTCCATTCACTGGCACGGCATCATCCTGCCCGCCAACATGGACGGTGTTCCGGGGCTGAGTTTTGACGGCATTGCGCCTGACGGCCTGTACGTCTACCGCTTCAAGGTCAAACAGAACGGTACGTACTGGTATCACAGCCATTCGGGCTTTCAGGAGCAATCCGGGGTCTACGGGCCGCTGGTGATCGACGCCAAAGAGCCGGAGCCGTTCGGCTACGAGCGCGAACACGTGGTCATGCTCAGCGACTGGACCGACGAAGACCCGGCGCGGGTGATGAAAAAGCTCAAGAAGCAGTCGGACTACTACAACAATAACCAGCGCACCGTCGGCGATTTCATCAACGACGTCAGCGAGAAAGGCTGGAGCGCGACCACCTCCGAGCGCACGATGTGGGCGCAGATGGGGATGGACCCGACCGACCTGGCAGATGTCAGCGGCGCGACCTACACCTACCTGATGAATGGCCAGGCGCCGAACATGAACTGGACCGGGCTGTTCAAACCCGGCGAACGCATCCGTCTGCGCCTTATCAACGGCTCATCGATGACCTATTTCGACGTGCGCATCCCCGGCCTGAAAATGACCGTGGTCGCCAGCGACGGCTTGCACGTCAGGCCAGTCGTCGTCGATGAGCTGCGCATTGCGGTTGCAGAGACCTTCGATGTCATCGTCGAGCCGGCTGACGGCGCTTACACGCTGTTCGCCCAGTCAATGGACCGCACCGGCTACGCCCGCGGCACCCTGACCAGCAAACCGGGTTTGCAAGCCGTCATCCCGCCTCTCGACCCGCGCCCACTGCTGAGCATGGAGGATATCGGCATGGCGGCCATGGACCACGGCAACATGAGCCATGACTCAATGCCGGGCATGGACCACAGCAAGATGCCGATGCAGACAATGCCTGCCATGCAGTCGCACCCGGAAAGCGAAAACAACAATCCGCTGGTCGACATGCAGGCCATGAGCACCTCGCCAAAGCTCAACGATCCGGGCATCGGTCTCAGGGACAACGGGCGTAGAGTCCTGACCTACGCCGACCTGCGCAGTACGTTCCAGGACCCCGACGGCCGCGAGCCCGGCCGCACCATCGAGCTGCACCTGACCGGACACATGGAAAAATTCGCCTGGTCGTTCAACGGCGTGAAGTTTTCCGACGCCGAACCTGTCACGCTCAAATACGGCGAGCGGGTGCGCATCGTGCTGGTCAACGACACGATGATGACCCACCCGATTCATCTGCACGGCATGTGGAGCGATCTCGAGGACGAGCATGGCCAGTTCCTGGTACGCAAACACACCATCGACATGCCACCGGGATCGCGCCGCAGCTACCGCGTCACTGCCGATGCCTTGGGCCGTTGGGCGTATCACTGCCATATGCTGTATCACATGGAAATGGGCATGTTTCGCGAAGTGCGGGTGCAAGAATGAGGACCTTACAGTTGAACGGATCGCCCAACTCGCTGCGCCTGCCAGCCCTGCTATTGGGCGCAAGCCTGGCCATGACGCCTTGGGCTGCGACGCTGGCAGCCGGAATGGAGGGCATGGAGGGCATGGATCACGGCAGCCACTCGATGCCGATGGACGCCGCTGACAGCAACGACACGCCAGTGCAGAGCCGCACACCGATTCCGCCCATAACCGATACAGACCGGGCTGCGGTGTACACCAGCCATAACGGGCATCAGGTTCACGACAGCGCCATCAACAGTTACTTTCTGGCCGACAAGCTGGAATGGCAGAACGCAAACGACGGCAGCGCGCTGGCCTGGGACCTGTCCGGCTGGATTGGCGGCGATATCGACCGGCTGGTGCTGCGCTCCGAAGGCGAGCGGACCAATGGCAAGACCGAAGAGGCGGAAATACAGGCGTTGTGGGGCCATGCCATCAGCCCGTCGTGGGATGTGGTCGCTGGGGCACGCCAGGACTTCAAACCTGGCGCGCCGCAAACCTGGGCGGCTTTCGGCCTTCAGGGGCAGGCGATTTCGGACCTTGATATCGAAGCCACGGCATTCATTGGCGAAGCCGGGCAGACCTCTGCGCGCCTCGAAGCCGACTACGACCTGTTGCTGACCAACAATCTGGTGCTGCAGCCCACCGCAGAGCTGAATTTCTACGGCAAAAATGACCCGCAACGCGGCAATGGCTCAGGCCTGTCTACCAGCGAATTCGGCCTGCGACTGCGCTATGAAATCACCCCGCAGTTTGCTCCCTACGTGGGCGTGACCTGGGACCGGTCCTACGGCAAGACCGCTGACTATGCTCGCGAAGAAGGCGACGATGTTGCCGAGGCGCGGCTGGTGGTCGGTTTGCGGATGTGGTTCTAGGTTCTGTACGAAAAGTCGGCGAGCGAAGGTCAGGCAAGGCAAAAACAGGCGAGGAAGCGGAGTCTACGTGTTGTAAATGAGCATTCCGAGCCTGTTTTTAACGCAGCATCACCGAGCGCAGCCACTTTACGTACAGAGCCTAGGCATCGGAAATGCAAATGGCATTGCTGTAGGCCTGCCGTATAATCCCCGGTTTTCTCCAGAGCACCCTCCCCGTGGCCAACAAACGGTACGCCTGCATCGGTCTTTACAATCCCAAGTCCCCGGAAAACGTCGGCTCCGTCATGCGCGCGGCAGGCTGCTATGGCGTGGCGTCGGTGTTCTATACCGGTAAACGCTATGAGCGAGCGCGGGACTTCATTACCGACACCAAGAAAATCCATCAGGACATTCCGCTGATCGGCATCGAAGACCTCAAGAGCATCCTGCCGCTGGGCTGCATTCCGGTTGCCGTGGAGCTGGTGGAAGGTGCCCGCGCTCTGCCTGAGTACACCCACCCTGATCGGGCCTTGTACATCTTCGGCCCGGAAGACGGTTCGCTGGATCAAGAGACCCGCGACTGGTGCGAAGACGTGGTCTACATCCCCACCGAGGGTTGCATGAATCTGGCGGCCACGGTCAACGTCGTGCTCTACGACCGCATGGCAAAGGGGATCAATACCCGTTCAGGCCCGCAGTTCGGCCGCGAAAAAACTGATCCGTTGAACGACCGCTAACACAAAAGCATTGAACCTGTGTTGTTCGTGGGTAGTCAGTTTCTCTGAATCGAAAAGACTACCTTCGACCTACCGCCTCATGGAGAGCCATCATGCGCGACACACCGATCATCGAACGCATCGACACACCTGAACTGCTTCAGCAAAACCCTCGTCAAAACGTTCAAGGCTGGGAGCGTATCGGCTCACTGGCAGGCGGCGTACTGCTGATGGGCAAAGGCGTCCGTCGTGGCGGCTTCCTGGGTCTGATCCAGTTGGCCATCGGCGGCGCAGCGCTGGCTCGCGGCATCAGCGGTCATTGCTCGGCCAAAAGCCTGATGGAAAAAGGCCGTAGCGACCTGCAAAGCGCCCGTTCGACCATCGAACGTGCCGGTGCCGAGTTGAGCAACCTCAAGGACGACGCAGAAAACGCCGTCAAGGATACCGTTGCCAAAGGCGTAGAAGCGCTGACCGAGCCCAAGCCGGTCGTCTAAACGTTCAACCTGCGCGAAATATCAGGTAATCCTCCCAGTCGTCTTCGGCCACCGTGTTCTCACTGAGCATACGGCCGGACTGGGAGATACGTTCGCGATGCACGGCTGTGCGATCACCACACACCAGATGATGCCAGTGCGGCAAGTCCTTGCCCTCGCTCACCAGACGATAACCGCAGGTCGGCGGAAGCCATTTGAATTCGTCAGCCTGACCCGGCGTCAGCTGAATGCAGTCCGGCACTGACGCGCGACGGTTCGGATAATCGGAACACTGACACGTCGTCAGGTCCAGCAGCTTGCAGGCAATACGCGTGTAATAGACGCTGTTATCTTCCTCGTCTTCCAGCTTTTGCAGGCAACACAAACCGCAGCCATCGCACAACGACTCCCACTCCTCGGTATTGAGCTGGTCGAGGGTCTTGCGAATCCAGAAGGGTTCAACGGTAGCGGCCATGGTTCGGACAACGGTATCGATAATGAAAAGGCCGCCAGTCTAGAGGCACAAAGGGTGCGGGCCAAGCCTTTGCGACTGTCGGTAGCCGGGACTTGTCAGCCGGAAAGCAAAACAGTAGCGTTAACGCGTTTCCCGATGCGTTCAGTCGATGCCTGCCGACCACGGCCCATCCAGCCACGCTCGTTTTCCACCTTCGCTTTCAAGGATTTTTCATGAGCACAAACCCTCGCATCGCCGACCACCCTATCGACCCGCAATTCACCGAACGCTGGTCGCCCCGTGCCTTCAGTGGCGAAAGCATTGATCAGGAAACCCTGCTGAGCTTCTTCGAAGCCGCACGCTGGGCGCCGTCCGCCTATAACTCGCAACCCTGGCGGTTTCTGTATGCGCGTCGCGACACACCAAACTGGGAGCGTTATCTGGGTCTGTTGAACGAGTTCAACCGTAGCTGGGCACAGCATGCTGCGGCATTGGTGATCGTCATTTCCAAGACCACCTTCACCGCACCCGGCGCAACAGAAGAAGGCCCGGCCTTGTGGCACACGTTCGACACCGGATCGGCATGGGGTTATCTGGCATTGCAGGCCAGTCTGAGCGGCTGGCACACCCACGGCATGGCCGGTTTCGATCAGGATCTGACCCGCAAGGAGCTGAATATTCCAGAGGGCTACGCACTGCATGCCGCCGTGGCGATAGGCAAACTGGGCGACAAGTCGACGCTGCCGGATTACCTGCAAGGTCGCGAAGTACCTAGCCCGCGCAAACCGCTGGCAGAACTTGCGGCTGAGGGTGATTTTTCGCTGTAACTGATTTTTTCTGCGGTAGAAGACCGCGAGCCGACGCGTGATGTGTCGGCTCGCTCACAACAGGCTCAATAGCCGCGCGAGAAATCCACTTCTCCGCGCAAGGCTTCTCCGGCCTGAAACGCGTTCAGGTTATGCACGAACAGCTCGGTCATGGCGACCGGAGATGTCGGTGCCGAACTGTGACCGGTCAGCAGCAGACCGTATGCCGTCCAGAACGGGTGCCGCTGTGGCAACGGCTCCTGGCGACAGACGTCAATCACCGCGCCCGCCAGATGCCCTACCCTTAAGGCTTCGACCAGATCCGCATCCACCACCGCTACGCCGCGCCCGACGTTGATGAACAGCGCCGTCGGCTTGAAAGCGGCGAACAGCTTCGCGTCGTACAGGTCGTGAGTGTCCGGGGTGTTGGGCAGCAGGTTGATGACGTAGTCCATTTCGCCGAGCAGACGTTCGATGTCCGACAGCGCAGCCACTTCAATGAACGGCTGCTGGGTCCGCGCGGTAGACGCCACCCCGTAAACCTGTACGCCGAACGGCACGAGGAACTCGGCAACGCGCTGGCCGATATCACCGGCCCCCACGATCAACGCTTTGCGGCCCGCAAGGCTTTGCCCGGTGCGGTTGTCCCACTTGCGCTCGACCTGACTCATCAAGCGCGCCAGCACCTCACGCTCGTGACCGAGCATGTAGGTCAAAACGAATTCAGCCATGACCTGACCGAAAATGCCCACGGCCCGGGTCAGGCGATAATCCCGCGACAGACCGCCCATCAATAGCGGGTTGATCCCGGCCCAGGTGGATTGCAACCACTGCGGCTTGTGTCCCTGGCGCAATAGATTGGCCATCAGGTCCGGCTGTCCCAGCCAGACCGGGCAGTCGTTGGCCATCCGCGAGAGCTCGGCGGAGTCACCGCTGCTGAAGACTTCCAGCCCGGGCGCAGCCTTGCGCAACAATTGGGTATAAACGGGGTAATCGTGCTCGGCAATCAGAACGCGCATGTTTCAAAAACCTTAAAAACGGGACAGGCGACCCACAACCGATGTGGGCCGCTTTACAACACGATCTACAACAACAGCAACGATCACATGGGGTCGTTACGGCGCAGCAGTTCTTCGGGCAAGTGCTCGATGTACTCGTCTTCGGCCGGAGGCATCTGCAAGTGATAGCCCTGGCTGTCGAGGTTCTCCAGCACCAGATTGATGTCTTCGCGCGCCAGCGCCCGCTCGGGGCTCAGCACCAGATCAAAGGCATGCACCGGCTTGCCGAACGCCACCAGCAGTTCTGGCGGTACACGCTTGAGAACATCGCTCTTCAGCACGTAGAGGTACATCTCGCTTTTCTTCGGGCTGCGATAAATCGAGCAGATACGCTTCAAGACTGTTCTCCGGGGGTAGCCAGGCTATCGAGCAGCGCCTGACCCATCAATTCGCGACGCCAGCCACGCAACGAATCGGGTAATTGATAAGGACCGTCGGGGTAGCCGCTTTTGAGCAGCGCTTCGAGGGTCTTCTTGCGCAGCATCAGCTCGGGCGCCATGTCCATTTTCTCGGCGTACTGCTGGCCAATCGCGCGCAGGCGTTTGATCGAACCGGCGGCGTCGACCGGGAGTGGCTCGGGCAGCGCAGGCGGCCACGCTTCCGGCGGCAGGCTGCTCGCCGTCTTGATCAGCTCCAGCAGAAACTCGCCGTCATGCCGCACGGTACGTGGGTGCATGTCTTCGATCCGCGCCAGCGCACCGAGGTTATCCGGCTGGGTCTTGGCCAGCGGCCAGAGCGAATGTTCACGCACAATGCGGTTACGCGGCAGGTTGCGGGCACGAGCCTCACGCTCACGCCACGCGCACAGCTCGCGCAGTACCGCCAACTGGGCGCGGGACAGCTTCCAGGCCAGTTTGGCGTCGCGGTAGACCTCGTACGGGTCAACTTCACGGCGCAGGTTGGCAACCAGTTCCGCGCCGTCATCCAGCAGCCAGGCGTATTTGTCATCGGACAGACGCGGGCGCAGGATCGCGAACAGCTCGGCAAGGTGCACCGCATCTTCGGCGGCGTAGCTGATCTGCGTCTCCGACAACGGACGTTGCAGCCAGTCGGAACGGGTCTCGCCCTTGGGCAGGTCGATGCTGAGCACTTCCTGCACCAGACGCGAATAGCCCATGGAAAACCCGAGGTTCAGGTAAGCGGCTGCCAATTGGGTATCAAACAGCGGAACCGGCAGGCTGCCGGTCAGGCGCAGCAGGACTTCGAGGTCTTCGCTGCACGCATGAACCACTTTGATGACGTCGGGGTTTTCAAGCAACGCAGACAGGGGTCGCCAGTCGTTGATCAGCAGTGGATCAATCAGCCAGGCGCTTTTACCGTCGCCAATCTGCAGTAACGCGGCTATCGGGTAGAAGGTGTCGACCCGCATGAACTCGGTGTCGAGCGCGACAAAAGACAGCGACTGCCATTGTGCGCAATGCAGGGCGAGGCTGTCGTCGTCGCGAATCCAGTGAATATCGATGGCCACACGGCTCTCCCTTGAACAATGGCGCGCAGTATATATCGTCATTGAAGGTTATCGCGCGTCTGTCGTCCACGTCTGGCCGATCTTCATGCAAATGACAGGCTGAAAGGAGGACATGTGTGGCGCGAGCGTGACCTAGTCAGCTTTGCCCGCCCCACTGCGGCACGTCGCGAACATGTCCAGGCTCGGGTTATAAACCTTGGTGTCGACCTTCAACAGACCCAGCATCGAGTGAAAAAGATTGTCCTGGCTCAACGGCGCATTGCGCTGCTTTGCCAGACAGTCAGGGGTGACTGAGAAGGACTTCTGATACGTGTCGGACAGCCAGATCATCATGGGCACATGCTTTTGCTGATCAGGGGCCAGAACATAAGGCGTACCGTGCAGGAACAGGTTGTACTCGCCGAGTGATTCACCGTGGTCCGACAAATACACCATGGCGGTATCGACGTTGTCCTGGTTCTTGCGCAACAGATCGATCAGGCTCGACAGCACATGATCGGTATACAGCAGCGTATTGTCATACGCATTGACGATAGTGTCCCGACTGCAATTGTTCAGCGCGTTGCTTTCACACACTGGCGTAAACTTTTCAAATTCCTTGGGATAGCGCTTGAAGTATTCCGGCCCGTGACTGCCCATCTGGTGCAACACCAGAACGGTATCTTTATCCAGACTGTCGATAAAGTTCTGCAAGCCCTGCAACAGAATCTCGTCCCGGCACTCGTGACTGTTGCACAACAGCGGGTCCTTGAGGTCGCTGACATCCTGGAACTTCACCCGGTCACAGGTGCCCTTGCAGCCGGACTGATTGTCGCGCCAGATGACATCTATGCCTGCGCGCTGCAACACATCCAGCAAGCCTTCCTGATTACGCGCCACGCTTGCGTTGTAGTCCTTGCGGCCCATGCTGGAAAACATGCAAGGCACCGACACTGCGGTTTCGGTGCCACAGGAATAAACATCGGTAAACGCCACCAACCCGCTCTCCTTGTTCAGGTTGGGCGTGGTGTCACGGCCATAGCCGAGTATCCCGAAGTTTTCAGCACGGGCACTTTCGCCGACCACCAGCACGGTCAGCGACTTGCGGGTGTGTGAGGCCCAGTCAGGGGAGCGCTTGGCGTCCTCGCCAATCTTGACGAATGGACGCTGAGCGGAGACGACCTGCTCACGCAGATACTCCACAGAAGCGCCGATATAATTGCTCGGTACGACCATCAGACGCAACTCATGGTGATTGCGAAACAACGATGACAAGCCCTGATAATTGGCCATCGCCGCCCCGCCGATCGCAGCGCAACAGACTACGCCAACCACCAGCTTGCTGAACAGCTCGCGGTGCCAGCGACGATAACTGATCGGGGTCTTCCACAGTATCAGCGACGGCAGCAGACCCAATAACGCGATATACAAGACCAGTTTCAAGGACAGTAAACCTTGAACTTCGGTCGCATTGGTTTCGGCAAAGTTACGAAACATGCCCGCATCAATCATGACACCGTATTCCGTCATGAAATAAACAACCCCTGCGCTGACCATAAACAGAAAGATCATCACGGGTTTAAACACACGCTGAAACGCCAACAGCGTCAAGAATATATTGAATACACAAAACACCATCAACCCGAAGGCAAAGCGCATGGCAACGCCTTTGGCATCAACGCTGGTAATTGCGAAAAGATGTTGCCACATGTTGATATTGAAACCCAGCAACAGAAAGCCACTGGCAAACAGGGTTACAACTTCTGGACGTAGTGCTCTGGGTGTCGGCATTGTGATCTGCTTATCAAGTTGGTATTCATCGGGTGCAACAGGAGCCAGGCAACTCCCCGATGGCGGGCACTGTAGGCAGCGCGCCATCAATTTTATGTGAAAAACATATGACCGTTGGGTTGAATGAAGCTTATTTCACAGTGAAGGAAACAGGATTGTAAAACCCATGAACTTCGCGGCAGGAATGCCTTCGCAGCCAGCGTGCGAAGGCATCTTGATCAACGTTGCAGTCGAGCAGACCGGATCAGCCTGACCGCGACGATCAAACCGAACGACGGCGATAGGTGCGATAGTGCGGCAACCAGAAATTACGCTCGATGGCCGCCTGCAGTGCTTCGTCCGACGTTTCCAGTGCCAGCCCTTCTGACTGGGCTTCCCTGGCAACCGCCAACGCGATCTTGCGACTGACCTGCTGGATTTCCTTGAGCGGCGGCAGCACCGCGTCACCCTGCCCGGTAACCATCGGCGAACATTCAGCCAGCGCATTGGACGCTGCCATGAGCATGCGGTCAGTGATGCGCGTTGCCTTGCAAGCCACCACACCCAAGCCGATACCGGGGAAGATGTAGGAGTTGTTGCACTGGGCGATGTGTACGATACGACCATTGATCTCGACCGGCGCAAACGGGCTTCCGGTCGCGACCAGTGCATTGCCGTCAGTCCAGCGCAGAATTTCCTCCGGCGTGGCCTCGACCTTGGAGGTCGGGTTCGACAACGGCATGACCAGCGGTTTGGCGCAATGCTTGTGCATTTCGCGAATGACCTGCTCGGTGAACAGACCACGCTGGCCGGACACGCCGATCAACACCGTCGCCCCGGCATGGCTCACCACATCGAGCAACTGCGGGAATACCTCGTCGCCCGCGATCCAGCCAGATACGTCAGCCGTTTTCTGCGCCAGACGCCGCTGGAAGTCCAACAAATTGTCCATGCCTTCGGTCAACAGGCCGAAGCGATCAACCATGAAAATACGCTGGCGCGCTTCGCTTTCGCTCAGCCCTTCGATGCGCATCGCCGCAATAATGTGTTCGGCGATCCCGCAACCTGCCGAGCCCGCACCGACAAATACAACCTTCTGCTGGCCGAGGGTTTCATTCTTGGCCTTGCAGGCCGCCAGCAACGTACCCACGGCCACCGAAGCGGTGCCCTGAATGTCATCGTTGAAGCAGCACAGCTCGTCGCGATACTTTTCAAGCAGCGGCATGGCGTTGGACTGGGCGAAATCTTCGAACTGCAACAGCACATCCGGCCAGCGACGCTGCACCGCATCAATGAACAGCGCGATAAAGTCTTCGTATTCCTTGCCGGTTACCCGCTCATGACGCCAGCCCATGTACATCGGGTCGTCCAACAGTTCGCGGTTGTTGGTGCCGACATCCAGCACGATGGGCAAGGTGTAGGCCGGGCTGATCCCGCCACAGGCGGTATACAGCGACAGCTTGCCGATCGGGATACCCATACCGCCGATGCCCTGATCGCCCAGGCCGAGAATTCGCTCGCTGTCGGTCACGACAATAATCTTGATCCGGTCCTTGGTAGCACTGCGCAGAATGTCGTCAATGCGGTCGCGCTCAGGGTAGGAAATGAACAGGCCGCGATGGGTGCGATAGATCTTGGAAAACTCCTGACACGCCTGCCCCACCGTCGGGGTGTAGATGATCGGCAGCATCTCGTCGAGGTGCGAATCCAGCAATCGGAAAAACAGCGTCTCGTTGTTGTCCTGAATCGAACGCAGGTAAATATGCTTGTCCAGGTCGCTCGCGCACTGTTTGTACTGGCTGTAGACCCGGGTGACTTGCTCTTCGATGGTCTCGACGTTCTGCGGCAGCAGCCCGATCAGATTGAATTCGACCCGCTCTTGCGGGGTAAAGGCACTGCCCTTGTTCAGCAGGGGCATTTCCAGCAGCGATGGGCCTGCGTAGGAAATGTATAAAGGTCGCGAAGTCTTGGTCATTTTCTCTAATCGCCTTTTTCGTCTACTCATTGATTCTGTACGTCGACCGAGGCGGGCAGCCTGGCTCATTTCTTATTGTTTTTTCTGGTAGCCAGTTCTCAATCAGGCCATGCCGAAACCATTCGGCGGGTAAGGTCAGGGAGCACATATTACTCGCCTGAAGATCGGTTGCGACAATTTGTCACGCAACTTGTCACGCAACGCAGGGCCGCGACAATGACGCAGACGCGCTTAAGCAGCCGGCGAATCGTCATCGCTGGCTGGAAGGCGCCATCAGGTTGAGAGAGAAAAGCCCCGACCATCGCCAGGGCCCGGAGCCGTCAGGATGCGTCCGGCTTTTCGGCAATGAGGCCAATGGTGAAACCATCAACGGCAGAGATCCTGCCGCGCCACAAAACGCCCGCGTCACAGATCGGATTGCCGTCCGTGGAATAGGTCCGGCAGTCCTTCAAGTGAATGAAGTGGAATGCAGGCGTGTCTTCCGACGACTCGCCCGGCTTGAAAGAAAGGATCATTTCCTTCATGGATGCATCGGTGCCGTTGCTGAACTGACTGAACGGCGCAGACATATCCTCGGCCAATTGCTCGAAATACGTGTCATGGGAAATAAGGTGCCCGGAAACCAGATTCCCGCCCACCGACAGCGTCACGCCCATCTCGACCTTGGTATTGGCTACGAACTTGACCAGCCATTGCAGCAGCCAGTCGATCTGCTTGCCCTGCCACTTGAACTGGGCGATCACGTCATCGTGGCTCTGACTGGGGGAAGGTTGCGACTTTTGCACTTGATCTACGTCCGACATCAGATAGCTCCTCGCCTCACAAAACGTTGAACCCAAGGTATAGATCAGATCGGGGGAAAGCGAAACCGAGGGGGCTGATTAGTTTTCGACGGGGCGATGGAGTCGGGCAAAGAGCCCCATGGTTTCGCCGTCCTTACGTTAGAGGCGAGCGCCCTGCCAGATGACTCAGTGCTTCATGGGAGAACGCGCGATCAACGCCGTTGCAGTCAGTGCTGGAGAGACCATACTCGTGATTTTTTTTCACCATTACTGATCCAAAAGATCTGAGATCAGCCTGGAGGTCACCTATAGAATCGAGCGATCTATTTCCGAAACGGAGTAAAAGGGATGATTCAGAAAAATCAATCGCTCGGCCTAGAGAACCATACGGCGTTCAGCTGTACATTCCAGCCTGATCAGTTGACCATCGGATTCATCTCGCCCGCGCGAGGCTATCCTGACGGCCCTTTTCCTAGCCTGGAAGACCAGGCCGAGATAGTACAGCGCCTCGATCAGAGCGATGCTGCGGCGCTTTGGCTGCGGGATGTGCCGTTTTACGATCCGTCATTTGGCGACACCGGCCAGGTCCTTGATCCGATGGTCTACGCTGGCTGGCTGGCGGCGCTCACTACTAGAATCGCCGTCGGCACCGCAGGCATCGTCAGCCCGTTGCGAGAGCCAGTGATCACCGCCAAGCAGATCGCTACGGCGGACCAACTCTTGGGAGGCCGCTTTCTCGCTGGCATGGCTTCGGGTGACCGGGCAACAGAGTACCCGGCTTTCGGCGTCGACTTTGCGAGCCGGGCTCAACGCTATCAGGAAGCGGTAACGCTGGTCAAAACGCTGCTTTCAGAGTCATTTCCGCGCCTGAAGACAGAGCATTTCGGCCAGCTGCGGGGCGATATCGATCTGGTGCCAAAACCCGCAGCTCAACGGGTCCCTATCATTGCCATCGGTCGTGCCGGACAGAGCCTGGAGTGGCTTGCGGCAAATGTAGATGCCTGGATCTGGCACGGAGACGCGCTACGCATGCCGGAGGCTGTACCGCATTGGCGTGAAGCAACCGCTTCCAGGGGATTTGTCCCTTTCGGCTACGGCGCAATGTTCGACCTCGACGCCAATCCTGACGCGCCACTACAAACGGGGCGAGTGCTACGGGGCGGTCGACAGGCGCTGAAAGACTTCTTGTCTCGGCAACGCGAAGCCGGAATCAATCATGTTGCATTGAACCTCAAGCCCACGCGGCGCCCATCTCTGGAGGTGATCGATGAACTCCAGGAGCACATTCTCCCCGAGTTTTCCATAACACCAGGCTGAGGCTTCTGGGCACTCTCAGCTGCGTCGTTGCGCGAGGCTTTTGTCACCGGGTTCGTCATCTCGATTCAAAGATTATTCAAGCTGCGATCAACACGCCCGGCAGGCGTGAGATTGGCTCCCAGGTAGGCAACCAGAGCACTGACTTTTGGCAGCGCCTCGCGGCTTCGAAGCCAGACAAGATTCATGGGAAGGCCTTCGGTAGCGTGATCCGGCAGCACCTCCACCAGCCTGCCGCTATTCAGATGCACCTGAGCCAGCCAAGTCGGTAGCTGAGCGATGCCGAGCCCTGCCAACACCGCCATCACCTCACCTTCTCCGTCTCCCACGGCAATGTGCGGATGCATGATCCTGCGCTCCCTATCCCCGGGTTGGCGGCCCTTGAAATACCAAGGGATGGCCATCCCGTCATTTTGCCCATAGCCGATACACTGGTGGGCATCGAGGTCTGACACCGTTTTGGGCTCGCCATGTTGCTTCACATACTCGGGCGCCGCGCAGAAAATCAGCTTCTGTGTTCCAAAAAACTGGTGACCTATGGAGGCAGGCCAGGCATCTGAACCGCCGATCCTGACGACAATATCGATGCCCTCGTGCACCGGGTCGACGTACCGATCGGAAAAAGACACATGAGGCTGCAACCTCGGGTGCTGCTTCATGAAATCAAGAATCAACGGCAGGACATGTAAACGTCCATACGAAGCAGGCAAATCAATGCGCACCTTGCCCTGCGGCTCGGTGTGGATTGAAGTCAGCGCAATCTCGACTTCCTCCAGATCCGAAAGGACCGTTGTGCAGGTACGGTAGAAGGTTTCCCCTGCTTCGGTGAGCGACAACCGACGCGTAGTGCGCTCAAACAGCCGGGTGCGCAGACGCCCCTCCAATCGCGCAATGCTCTTGCTGATCGCCGAGTTGGTCAGGTTCAACCGTTCAGCTGCGGCCGTGAAGCTGCCCATGTCGGCGACGATGACAAACACATCGATACCCTTGAGGCGTTCAGACGAAAACATAGGCACTCCGATTATTGAATTTCATTCCATTCACTTGATAGAAACCGGCCAAAATAAAACACCATTTCTCCAATAGACTATGCCAAAACCTGTTTGGAGTTAAGCATCATGCAGTCCTCATCCACGGCCAGCGCCGCACTGGCACCGGCCGATACCTCACGCTCAGGGCTATCAATCCTGATCATGGCGATCGCGGCTTTTATTATCGTGACCACTGAGTTTCTGATCGTCGGCCTTCTACCGGCCTTGTCCCGTGATCTGAACATTTCGATTGCTCTTGCTGGACAGGTCGTCACCCTGTTCGCCTTCACTGTCATGCTGTTCGGGCCTGTGCTCACAGCCAAGCTGGCCCACGTTGAACGCAAAAAGCTCTTCACCCTGATTCTTATGGTGTTTGCCGCCTCCAATGTGCTGGCGGCGGTCTCCACCAACATCTGGGTGCTGGCGCTGGCGCGCTTCATCCCGGCCTTGGCCCTGCCGGTGTTCTGGGGTACCGCCAGTGAAACTGCCGGACAATTGGCAAGCCCTGGCCAATCGGGCAAGGCGGTAGGCCGCGTATACCTGGGCATCACCGCCGCGCTGGTGTTCGGCGTACCACTGGGCACCTTGGCTGCCGATTCGGTCGGCTGGCGCGGGAGCTTCTGGATCCTGGCCGGGACTTCCTTTTTCATCGGCGTGCTGATGCATCTGGTGATGCCGAAGCTGCCGGTATCCGCCGGGTCGCATCCTGATCAGAAGCAAACAGCGATCCTGCGCCAACCGCGTTTCCTGGCTCACTTGCTGCTGTCGATTCTGACCTTCACCGCGCTCTTCACTGCCTACACCTATCTGGCAGACATCCTTGAACGTCTGGGCAACATCCCGGCAGGGCAGGTTGGCTGGTGGCTAATGGGCTTCGGTGCGATCGGTATGGTCGGTAATCACCTGGGCGGTAGCATGGTGGACCGCAAGCCTCTCCTCGCGACGGTGGTGTTCCTGGTCCTTGCCGGGGCAGGCATGGTTGCGGCGGTACCACTGGCGCCTTATCACATCTGGTTGATCGTCGCGCTGATGGCGTGGGGTATCGGTTACACCGCGCTGTTCGTGGTCTGCCAGGTGCGGGTCATGCAGGCCGGAGCGCAGGCTCAGGCGCTGGCCGCGACCATGAACATTTCTGCCGCCAATGCAGGCATCGGCCTGGGCGCCATTATCGGTGGCGTCGGTATCGGCCACTTCGGCATCGCCTCGATTGGCGTCATCGCTACCCTGATTGCCGCGTTGGCCGTGATCGTTGCGCTGCTGATGATGCGTCGCCAGTAATCCGCTGACAGCGGCCTTCCCCAAGGCCGCCGTCTTCATTGCCCTTTTGATTCCCTATTCACAGGAGAGATTGCCTTGACGCTGTTCAACGAATTCAAACTCGGCAACACGACCCTCAGCAATCGCGTGGTCATGGCGCCCATGACCCGCTCGCGCGCGCCCCAGGACATTGCCACCGAACAGATTGCTCTGCACTACACCCAGCGTGCCACCGCAGGCTTGATCGTTTCGGAAGGCACGCCGATCTCGCGCGAAGGCCAGGGCTACCTGTTCAACCCAGGCATATACACCCCGGAGCAGATCCAGGGCTGGAAGCTGGTGACCGACTCGGTCCACAGCGTCGGCGGTCGCATGTTCGCGCAGATCTGGCACGTTGGCCGGGTGTCCCACACCTCGATCCAGATCGACGGCAAAGCACCGGTCAGCGCCACCACCAAACAAGCCCAGGGCGCAGTAGCGTTCGGCTATGGCGAAGACGGCGAACCCGGCTTCGTGCCCACCTCCGTGCCGCGCCCGCTGACCACCGAAGAAGTGGCGCGAGTCGTCGAGGATTTCGCCCAAGCCGCGCAGAATGCAGTGGACGCCGGTTTCGACGGCGTGGAAATTCACGGCGCTAATGGTTACCTGCTGGAGCAATTCATCAACCCGCTGGTCAATGACCGCACCGATCAGTACGGCGCGAGCAACCTGCAAGACCGCCTGCGCTTCGTCTTCGAAGTGGTCGATGCCGCCTGCGCCAGAATCGGTGCCGACCGCGTTGGTATCCGCATCTCGCCCTATGGCCAGCTGTTCGACATGCCGCTCTACCCAGAGATCGACGAAACCTACTCGGCGCTGTGTGCAGGCATGCGCGAACGCGGCATCGCCTACGTACACGTCATGGACCAGACGCACTTCTTCATGGCCGAAGAAAGCTCGGCGGCACAGGAGCAGGCACTACGCAAACTGCTCAAGCACTGCAAGGCCGAACTGGGCGACACCGCGCTGATCCTCGCCGGCGACATGACCCGCGAACGCGCTGATGCATTGCTGGAGGAAAACCTGATCGACCTGGCTGCGTTTGGCCAGCCCTTCATCGGCAACCCCGACCTGGTCGCCCGGCTGAAAAACGGCTGGCCGCTGACCACCCCGGACCGTGACAGCTACTACGGTGGCGATGCGCACGGCTACATCGACTACGCGCCTTACCGCGCTTGACCCACTGGCCGGGGCGCCGCGTTCGAGCGTTGCCTCGGCTGGCCTCACAGTGAAAGTCGCCTCCCAGGATAGAAGTGAGTGACTGAGCTGAGGATCATCAAATCCTGGAAACCAAAAAGCCCCGCATTGCGGGGCTTTGAGGATAAATAATGGCGGAGAGATAGGGATTCGAACCCTAGGTACCGGTGAAGGTACAACGGATTTCGAATCCGTCCCATTCGGCCACTCTGGCATCTCTCCAACGGCGCGAATGATAACAGCATCAGCGCAGAAGGCGAAGCCCTTCCGCTGATTTTTTTCGTGCTATCAAGCGCTTGCGTGTTTTTTCCGCTTACAGCGGCACGCCCAGACGGTTTGCGACTTCTTCGTAAGCTTCGATGACATCGCCCAGACCCTGGCGGAAGCGGTCCTTGTCCATTTTCTTGCGGGTATCTTTGTCCCAAAGACGGCAGCCGTCCGGGCTGAATTCGTCGCCGAGGACGATTTCACCGTGGAATACGCCGAACTCCAGTTTGAAGTCGACCAGCAGCAGGCCGGCGTCGTCGAACAGTTTGGTCAGGACTTCGTTGACCTTGATCGACAACTCTTTCATGCGCACCAGTTGCTCGGCGGTGCCCCAACCGAATGCCACAACGTGGGATTCGTTGATGAACGGGTCGCCCTTGGCGTCGTCCTTGAGGAACAGTTCGAAGGTGTACGGATTGAGCCTGGTACCTTCTTCGATGCCCAGACGCTTGACCAGGCTGCCAGCGGCGTAGTTACGCACGACGCACTCGACCGGGATCATGTCCAGTTTCTTGACCAGGCACTCGTTGTCGCCCAGCAGCTTGTCGAATTGGGTCGGAACGCCCGCCTCTTCGAGTTTCTGCATGATGAAGGCGTTGAACTTGTTGTTCACCATGCCTTTGCGGTCGAGCTGTTCGATGCGCTTGCCGTCGAACGCTGAGGTGTCGTTGCGGAACAGCAGGATCAAGCGGTCAGCGTCGTCGGTCTTGTAAACCGATTTGGCTTTGCCGCGGTAGAGTTCTTCACGTTTTTCCATGATGGGCTCCGCTTGCTAAGTAGTTGGGCTAGGCGATATGTCGCCAGTCAAGCCCTGAATCTTGGTCGGCCAGTTGCAGCCAGTCCGGGTCGCATCCGAGGGTGTCGACAAAACATTGTCGGGCCAGATGCGGCAGGTTGTTCTTGCTGCTGAGATGCGCCAGCACCAGGTGCTGAAGGTCCTGCCATCCCAGTTCGCTCACCAGGCTGGCAGCCTGATGATTGTTCAAATGCCCTGTTTCACAACCGACGCGCTGCTTGAGGAAGACCGGGTACTGACCTCGGGCAAGCATGTCGCGACAATGGTTGGCCTCGATCATCAAGGCATCCAGACCCTGATAACGCTGCAGCACGTTGGAACAGTAAGAGCCCAGATCAGTCAGCAGGCCGAATTTGCGCTTGCCGTCGTTGAAGACAAACTGCGTCGGCTCAAGTGCATCGTGAGCAACGGACACCACATCGATGTCCAGTGATCCGATCTGCACACTCTCCCCGCCCGCCAACAACCCCGCCGCTTCGACCGGCTTGCGCATCCCGCGCAAGGTGCCACTGCTGAGGTAGACCGGCACATCGTAGCGCCGCGACAGCAATCCCACGCCATGCACATGATCCGCATGCTCGTGGGTCACCAGAATGGCGCTCAACTGGCTGGCCGCGACGCCCAGACGAGCCAGGCGTCGCTCGGTTTCCCGCAGGGAGAAACCGCAGTCGACCAGTACGTACGTATCGTTGCTTGCGACCAGCGTGCCGTTGCCACGACTGCCGCTGCCGAGCACTGCGAAACGCACTTAACCCAGGTTGTCTTGAATGACACTCAACACCCGGCGAGCAATATCTGCTGGCGCGACGGTATTGATGTTCTTCTCGACGGTCACTTGAACGTTGTCACCCACCTTGCTCAGGCGAACCTGATAGCGCTCGGCGCGGGCATCGATCTCTTCCTTGCTGGACTTGCTGCCAAACATGCGACCAAAGAAACCAGGCTCGTTATCAGGCGTTTTCGCCTTCTCGGCCAGGTTGATGTAGTACAGGCCCAGGCTGCGGTTGATGTCTTCTACACGCCAGTCGCCCTGATCCAGCGCACGGCCGACGCTCGACCATGCACGGTCCAGATCGGCACCCAGATTCAATACCGGGTTGCCGCTGCCGTCTTCGCTGAGCGCGACGCGGCTTGGGGTATCGTAGTCACGCGCGGCCAACAGGGACACCGATCCGCCTTTTTCAGCGTTACGGCCCATGCTGGCGAGCAGATCGTCAGTCAGTGCAGCGTCAAGGCCCAGGTTGGTGGTGCGGTTCGGGAACGCCACGTCGGCAGTGCTGCCGGCAGGACGCTCGACACTGACCACGTAGACTTCACTGGTATTGCGCTGCACGCCGGGTTCGATACGCACCCGCACGCGGGTTTCGGCATCGGCGGCCACGCCAGCGGCACTCAGACGCTTGGAAACCGAGGCGGACAGCTCATCAAGACGCTGCCAGGAAGAACTGAATTCGCCAGTCTGCGGACGCTCTTCAGCGATGCGGAAACCGTTGTCTTCAAAATACTGGTGAGCCACCGGCCAGACTTCGGCAGGTTGGCGCTGCGCCAGGATCCAGCGTGCGTCGCCGCTCTTCTGCAGACTGAAATCGCTCGACTCGGAAGTCGTGGCCAGCGGCTGCGGACGAGGGACCGTGTATTCGCCCTCTTTCTGCGTACTGTCAGCCACGTTGCGCGGGATCGGCAACAACGGGTCCATACGCTTGACGCCAGTGACGTCAGCAGGCAACTGCATCGGTGGGGTCTGGGTGGCTTGAAGGTAATCGCTGCCGCGATCACGGAAGTAACCATCTTCGCCCCAGAGCCAACCGCAACCGCTGGTGCTGGAGATGATAAGAGCAAGTGCGGAAAGTCCGGCCAATCGCTTCATTGCGTGATACTTCCTCAATTAAACCAGGACGCCGGACTGGCGCATGGCCTGACGCAGCGGTTCGTGACAGGCCTGGCTGAGCCAGGTCAGCGGCAGACGGATACCGTCTGGCATCAGACCCATTTCATGCAAAGCCCATTTCACGGGGATAGGGTTGGATTCGATGAACAGGGTGTTATTGAGCGGCATGAGCGTCTCGTGGATCGCCCGTGCAGTCGCGGCATCGCCACGCATGGCGGCCGCACACAGCTCGCTCATGGCGCGCGGTGCAACGTTGGCGGTGACGGAGATATTGCCCTTGCCGCCCAGCAGCATCAATTCGACAGCTGTGGCGTCGTCACCGGAGTACACCAGAAAATCGCTGCTGACGCTGGCCAAGATGTCCTTGGCGCGCTGCAGGTTACCAGTGGCTTCCTTGATACCGATGATGTTTTTTACGGTCGACAGACGCGCAACGGTCTCCGGCAACATGTCGCAGGCTGTACGGCCTGGCACATTGTAGAGGATCTGCGGGATGTCGACGGCATTGGCGATGTGGCTGAAATGCTGGAACAGGCCTTCCTGGGTCGGCTTGTTGTAATAAGGCGTTACCAGCAGGCACGCATCAGCGCCAGCAGTCTTGGCGTTGGTGGTCAGTTCGACCGCTTCGCGCGTCGAATTGGCGCCTGTGCCGGCGATGACCGGGATACGACCTGCAACCTGAGCGACCACACGGCGGATGACTTCGATGTGTTCGTTCACATCCAGCGTCGCCGATTCACCGGTGGTGCCGACGGCAACAATGGCGTTGGTGCCCTCTTGCAAGTGGAAGTCAACCAGTTTGCTCAGGCTGTCCCAGTCCAGACGACCTTGTGCATCCATTGGTGTGACCAGTGCCACCATACTGCCCGCAATCATGCAACCGCTCCTGCCGGAAAAAGAGAGCGGTAATGGTACTGGCGCTATCAGCCTTGTACAAGCGAAGTACCACGCTCTGAGCATTCCCCTCAGCGATGGTTTTCGCTACCCTTCGTCCTTTGATCGGTACTGGTCATCTGCGCACCTCGCTCAATCGGTCGAATTTGTCGCCAGAAGCCCCGTTCCTGTGCACTCCAGCCTGCTCATGGCATGTCCATGCAGGTCAGGCGCTCCGGGACCCGGATCGATAGTTCGCGACACCGATTGTCGAAACAGCCCCGCAGGTCCGAAAAAGTACCGACCGCTCATCGTCTAGGAATGCTGCATGTCGTCCACCCCCACAGTTCGCGAACAATTCCTTGTCATCAGTGCCCTTGGCGCCAACCCCATGGAGCTGACCAACGTCCTGTGCCGTGCCAGCCATGAAAACCGTTGCTCGGTAGTGACCTCGCGCCTGACTCGCCATGGCGAGTGCAGCGCGCTGATCCTTCAGGTCTCCGGTAGCTGGGACGCTCTGGCACGTCTTGAAACCGGCTTGCCGGGGCTTTCCAAGAAGCATGCGTTCACGACCAGCGTCGTGCGCAGCGCCACGCTGGAAAGCCGTCCGGAGGCCCTGCCCTACGTGGCTTACGTGAGTTCGGCCTACCGCCCGGACATCATCAATGAGCTGTGCCAGTTCTTCATCGACCATAACGTCGAGCTGGAAAACCTGATCTGCGATACGTACCAGGCGCCACAGACCGGTGGCACGATGCTCAACGCCACGTTCACTGTCACGCTGCCGGCCGGCACGCAAATCAGCTGGCTGCGCGATCAGTTTCTCGATTTCGCCGACGCGCTGAATCTGGACGCACTGATCGAACCCTGGCGCCCACAAGCCCCAATGTAAGGAGTCCCCATGACCGTTACAGTAGATCAACCGGTTCCCGACTTTCAGGCACCCGCGACCAGCGGGCAGACGATCGATCTGTCTGCACTGAAGGGTCAGCAGGTGGTGATTTATTTCTATCCGAAAGACAACACGCCCGGCTGCACGACTCAGGGCCAGGACTTTCGTGATCACATCGCCAGTTTTCAGGCAGCCAATACCGTCGTGCTGGGTGTTTCTCGCGACAGCCTGAAGACGCACGAGAATTTCAAGGCCAAGCAGTCCTTCCCGTTCGAGCTGATTTCGGACAAGGACGAAGCCGTGTGCCAGCTCTTCGACGTGATCAAGCTCAAGAAGCTCTACGGCAAGGAATACCTGGGCGTTGACCGCAGCACCTTCCTGATCGACAAGGAAGGCGTATTGCGCCAGGAATGGCGTGGCGTGAAGGTGCCGGGCCATGTCGCCGAGGTGCTGGCTCAGGCCGAAGCCCTCAACAAAGGCTGATCGGCCGGATCACCGCTGCGGCGCGCAAGGCGCCGCAGCGCAACTTCAAAGCAGAGGCGCTACCGGGGGCTCATTGCGCGGCCAGGCGTCGAGTACGGCTTTGAACAGGGTCGCCAGCGGAATCGCAAAGAAGATCCCCCAGAAGCCCCACAACCCTCCGAACAACAGCACGGCGCAGATGATCGCGACCGGGTGCAGATTGACGGCTTCGGAAAACAGCAGCGGCACCAGAACGTTACCATCCAGCGCCTGAATGATGCCGTGGGCGATCATCAGATAGATGAATTGATCACCCCAGCCCCACTGAAACAGGCCGATCAGCGCCACCGGCACGGTCACCACCACTGCGCCGACGTACGGCACGACCACCGATATGCCCACCAGCATCGCCAGCAACGCGGCGTAATTGAGACCGAGCGCGACGAAGGCGACGTAGGTCACGCCACCGCAGATAAAGATTTCGATGACCTTGCCACGGATGTAATTGGCAATCTGGCGCTTCATCTCATCAGCCACACGATTGAGCAGTGCCCGCTCGCGTGGCAGGTAGCCCCGCGCCCAGCGACGAATCATGTGCCTATCCTTGAGGAAGAAGAACACCAGAATCGGCACCAGCACCAGATAGATCATCAGGTTGACCAGCACCGGCAGGCTGGAAAGCGAGAACGTCAGCGCCAGCTGGCCGACTTTTCCGACTTCGCCCCGCGCCACTTCGATGGCCAGCAGAACCTGCTCGTCGGACACCAGATGCGGGTAGCGCTCCGGCAGCAGCAGCAACACCGACTGCCACTTGGCAAACATGCCCGGCAGTTCGTTGAACAGCGTGATCATCTGATGCCAGAGCAGCGGCACCAGCACCAGCAGGAATACCAGCAGTACGCCGATGAATAACGTGAACACCACGCCGACAGCGGCCATCTCCGGCATCCGCAGACGCTCCAGAAGACTGACCAGGCCATGCATCAGAAACGCCAGGACCAGCCCGGCCAGAACCGGGGCGAGCATTCCGCCCAGAGTCAGAACCAGAGTGAACGCCAAAACCAGCAAGACCGCGAGTACCACTGCCTCTTCGTCAGAGAAATAGCGTTGCATCCAGTTGCGAAGCACGTTGAACATCAAACTTCCTTTTCGGAAAAATAGCGCCGGCGGATCAAGCCTTGCGAAGCCAGAAGCGATAAACGCCCGCGTCGACTTCTTCATGTAAAAGCTCATGCCCGGCAAGCCTGGCAAAGGTTCGAAAATCACGCTGCGAACCAGCGTCGGTGGCGATCACTTTCAGCACTGCGCCGCTGGCCAGACGATTGAGTTCCATCTTGGCTTTCAGCAAGGGCAACGGACAATTGAGACCGCTGGCATCCAGTTCAGCGTCACATGTGTCGGGGCGCGCTACAGCGTCAGACATTGTTTCTCTCCAGGCAGACACATTGAATTACAAAGCAGCATCACAAATCAGGTCCGAAAAGGCTCGCCAAACAGGTCGGCAAGAATACCTCACTCTGGTCAGCACGCCATTCAGCCAGCTACAGTACAGGTTCTTCTGACCAGAGCTTCGTGCATGAATTTTTTGCGCCCCACACTGCTCACCCTCGCCTGCCTGTTCGCAACGCATGGCATGGCTGATGACTTGCCATCACTTGGCGACGCCAGCTCTTCAATTGTCTCCCCGGAACAGGAGCATCGCCTTGGCCGTGCGTGGCTGGGACTGCTGCGCGGCCAGGTGGGCCAACTGTCGGACCCGCAACTCAAGGACTACGTAGAAACCACGGTCTATCGGCTGGCTGAAACCAGTCAGGTGCAGGACCGCCGACTTGAATTCATCCTGATCAACAGCCCGCAGCTCAACGCCTTTGCCGCGCCGGGCGGAATCATCGGCGTCAATGGCGGCCTGTTTCTCAACGCCCAGACCGAAGGTGAATACGCCTCGGTGCTGGCCCACGAGCTGGCGCACTTGTCACAGCGCCACTTCGCCAGGGGCATAGAAGCTCAGCAACGAATGCAGGTGCCGGTCATGGCCGCTATGCTGGCCGGCATCGTCATGGCCGCGGCAGGCGCCGGTGACGCCGGGATCGCCGCCATTGCCGGTTCACAGGCCGCCGCCATTCAGGAACAGCGCCGCTTCTCGCGCCAGAATGAGCAGGAAGCAGACCGCATCGGCATCCTCAACCTGGAAAAGGCCGGCTACGACCCACGCAACATGCCAACGATGTTCGAGCGCCTCATGCGCCAGTATCGCTTTGACGCCAGGCCTCCGGAATTTCTGCTGACTCACCCGGTCAGCGAATCGCGAATCGCCGACACCCGCAACCGTGCCGAACAGGCCAAGCCAGGCGGCAAGGAAGACAGCCTGCTGTATCAACTGATGCGCGCTCGCGTCGCGCTGATCTATGAGGAAACCCCGGGCATCGCCGCCAAGCGCTTCCGCGCCCAACTGGTTGAAAACCCGAATTCCGATGCTGCGCGTTACGGGCTGGCCATCGCGCAGATCAAAGGCGGACAGCTTAATGAAGCGAGAGAAGGCCTCAAGCCGCTGCTTGAAAAATCTCCCAATGACATCACTTACAACCTGACGCAGATTGATCTGGACATCACCAACAACCGGCTGGCAGATGCCCAGCAGCGGGTCGATCGCATGCTGACGCTGTACCCGGCCAATTACCCGCTCAACGATGTGCGTATCGACGTGCTGCTCAAACAGAACCGTACCGCCGAAGCGGAGAAAAGCCTTGAAGCACTGCTGAAGACGCGCCCGGACGATCCGGACATCTGGTACGTCGTGGCGGAAACCCGTGGCCTGAATGGCAACACGATCGGCCTGCATCAGGCCCGCGCCGAGTACTTTGCGCTGGTTGGCGATTTTCGTCAGGCGATCCAGCAGCTGGACTTCGCCAAACGTCGCGCCGCCAACAACTTTCAGTTGGCGTCGCGCATTGATGCCCGGCAGAAGGATTTGATCGAGCAGGAACGCATGGTCAAGGACATGATGAACTGATCATCGACCCTCAGGCGTTGCCTGCCTGGCGCAGGCGTGCTGCCTGAGTGAAGTCGAGCATGCGCTGCAACGGCCGTACTGCGTTTGGGATAAGTGCAGGATCAACGAAGATCTCGTTGCTGCCCTCTCTCAGACACTGCAAGGTGCGCTCAAGCGTGTTCATCGCCATCCACGGGCAGTGTGCGCAACTGCGGCACGCGGCGCCGTTGCCAGCGGTAGGCGCCTCAATGAAGATCTTGTCCGGGCACAACTGCTGCATCTTGTAAAAAATGCCCCGATCCGTCGCGACAATGAACGTTTTATTGGGCAAGCGCTGGGTTGCGGCAATCATCTGACTGGTAGAACCGACGACGTCAGCCAGCTCGATGACCGCTTCGGGCGACTCAGGGTGAACCAGGATTGCCGCCTCGGGGTACAGCGCCTTCATGTCCGCCAGTTGCTTGGACTTGAATTCCTCGTGAACAATGCAGGCACCGTCCCACAACAGCATGTCGGCACCGGTTTCACGCTGGATATAGCGGCCCAGATGTTTGTCCGGTGCCCAGATGATTTTCTCGCCGTTATCCATCAGGCTCTCGACGATTTCCAGCGCACAGCCCGAGGTCACCACCCAGTCTGCGCGCGCTTTTACCGCAGCCGACGTATTGGCGTAGACCACCACAGTGCGTTCCGGGTGCTGATCGCAAAACGCGGAAAACTCATCGACCGGGCAACCCACATCCAGCGAACACGTCGCTTCGAGGGTCGGCATGAACACACGTTTTTCAGGGTTGAGAATCTTGGCCGTCTCACCCATGAAGCGCACGCCGGCCACCAATACGGTGCTGGCCGAATGACTGTTGCTGAAGCGTGCCATTTCCAGAGAATCCGCCACACAACCGCCGGTTTCTTCAGCCAGCGCCTGAATCACGGGGTCGCAATAGTAGTGAGCGACCATGACAGCGTCCTGCTTCTTCAGCTCGGTCGCAATTTCGGCGCGCAAGTGCGCCTGCTCTGCTGCGCTCAACACTTTGGGCTGCTTGGCATCAAGGTGCGCCTGCACCAGAAAGCGTTCGGAAATCTGCGTCATATTCACGGAACCTGAGGGCGCCAAAGCGCGAAAAACAAGTTTACACCCGAAAGACAGGCAACAAATAAGCGGGCAACAGCGGAGGTTTCCAATTCGCCAGGAAGACTAAAAACTTTTTTAGCCAACCCCTCCATCGCGGGCATCAGCACGCTACTTCTGCAAACGCCCCAATAGACTTTCGTCATACGGGACGGACTCACTGATGCGTCGGTTATAAAAGACCGTATTGGAGGGGATGCTTTTATTGACAAAGCTGCAGGCCCCGACCACCACGTTATCGCCAAGCTGAATATCGTCGGAAATGATGCAGGCGTGCGCCTGAACCCTAACGCCATCACCAATGATCAGACGCACTGTCTCGGCATTGCCTTTTACACCGATGGTGCATCCTTGCCAGATTCTGAAGTCCTTGCCGATAACCGCATAACACGTGATAACGATGCCGCTCAGGTGAGCAATCCACAGCCCTTCACCAATTTCGGCACCCAGCATGATTTCGACGTTGTACGTGCGACTGATTTTTTCATTCAACAGCTTGGCTCGACGTCGCAAGAATTTACTTCTGGACGTATTGAGCACATAAGCAAGCCGAAACCAGAACAGGTAACTGGAACGATTGCTGCGCCTGCACTTCAGGTACAGACGCTTCCAGCTGAACGACCTGTCCAGACCGCCCAGAATTTCGATATGCCAAAAGCGCATGGCCTGCCTGAGGAGGCTGATCATGCCTTGGTTTTCTCCAGGCGGTTTGCATGCACACGTGAACCGGTCGACAGAATCAGGCCAACAGGCAACCAGAATACCAGCCAGTACACACCAGGACGATTCATCACGGTGTGGTAATCAAACATGGCCGTCAGCAACGCGAACAGGAATAACGGAAAGCCTGCAGTACCGAGTGGCGACGCCCACAGAGAGCGCTTGAGAGAGCGATTGAACACCGTGCCTATCATGACCAGCAGAAGAATTGCACCGGCGATTCCGTACTCGTAAAAGAATTGCAGGTACAGGTTGTGAGCCTGCTTGAAGCACTGCACGTTTTCGATACAGATATCGAAGCTCTTGCCGGCACCCGCTCCGAACAACCAGAAATCACCCAGGCGCGATAACCACTCGCTCCAGATGACGTCCCTGAGGCTGAGCCCGCGAACTTTCTGTTCGAGCAGTACCGGCGAAAGCAGCGTGATAGCCACAACCAGAACGCCCGCAGTAACCGCCAGCCACTTCCTGGAGCGTGCGTCATTGTGCAGCATCACAGACGCACTGATCGCTGCTACGTACCCCAGCCAAACGCCTCGGGACAGCGTGCAATACATGTAAAGCGAGAGCGAAAACACGCAGAGGCAATACACCAGCGTCACTGTACGGCTGTAGCGCTTGGTGAGCAGTTGGTGAAAACCGTATACACCGAAGACTCCGTAGAACAGAGCTGCAACGATGGGGTTTTGAAAGTCGGCGTAATTTTTGTAACCCAGTTTGAATAGACGATCGCCGCTCAGCAAATAGTGGGAGTCGACGGTTATCAGGTGATACGCGATGCTCGCGAAGGCAGCGATCGCAGCGATCACGAACAACAGGTTCAGGACCTTTTCCATCACATCGCGACTCACCATCCAATGGATGGCGCCCAGGTATAACAGGATGTAAAGCGCGGTCTTGAACTGCTCAGCGCCTTTGATGACCGAGCCCTTGTTCAGCAGCGCAACCAGCACCGTAAACACGAGCAGCAGCAGTACAGGCAGGTACTGTCGACTGAAAAGAGGATCTCGCCACTCACGACCGATCAGCAGCAGAACCAGCGCCGGAAGAAACAGCGTCAGATTCGAGATGGTCGTGCCTCTGCTGCCGTCCGTTATAAAAAGCATTCCGCTTACATGGAGCGTGAATCCTGCCACCAGCAAACAGAATAAATAACGCGATACCGTGGTTGTCATAGAGGCCCTTTGAAAACTTTCGCTCAACTGGCCAGGGCCAGCGGTCGGTGGTGCAATTCGTCAAAACCTGCGGTATCGGCGTCGTGAGCACACGTCGGCGATTCTACACTACGGCCACAGCCAGCACCTTAACCAACCCCAAACCGACGCAGGCAGTAGCCATGGACGTGTTGCTGGCACAGCGGCAAAGCGCTCAAGAAATCGAACGCAAAAAAAAACCTGGAAATCCTCATTTTCATGGGCCTTCCAGATTTTCGAAATGGTGGGTCGTGTGGGATTCGAACCTACGACCAATTGGTTAAAAGCCAACTGCTCTACCAACTGAGCTAACGACCCTCTGTTGCGTGGCGCGTATATTACTGATTTCTATCAGTTATTCAACACCTTTTTTTAAAAACTTTAAAAATAACGTGTCGGGTCCGTCATACCGGCACCGACAAAACCCTCTGCACGCAGGCGGCAGCTGTCGCATTTGCCACACGCCCGGCCCTGATCGTCGGCCTGATAGCAGGAAACAGTAAGAGAATAATCAACCCCCAAGGCCGCACCCGCCTTGACGATGTCGGACTTGCTCAGATTCTGCAACGGAGCCCTGATGGTAAACCCCTGCCCTTCTACGCCAGCCTTGGTGGCCAGATTGGCCATGCGCTCGAACGATTCGACGAACTCGGGACGGCAGTCCGGGTAACCCGAATAATCCACCGCATTGACGCCAATGAAGATATCCCGGGCGCCAAGCACCTCGGCCCAGCCCAACGCCAAGGACAGGAACACGGTATTGCGCGCCGGGACGTAGGTCACCGGAATGCCTTCGGATGGCGATTCAGGTACGGCAATGGAGCTGTCAGTCAAAGCCGAGCCGCCTATGCCGTTGAGGTCCAGGCCAATAACCTTGTGCTCGACTGCCCCCAAGTCGCGAGCGACGCGCGCAGCAGCGTCTAGCTCGGCACGATGACGCTGGCCATAATCGAAGCTCATGGTGTAGCAGGCGTAGCCTTCGGCACGCGCCATGGCAACTACGGTTGCGGAATCCAGGCCACCGGACAACAGAATCACGGCTCTTTTTTCGGTCATGGTCAATTCACTCATATCAGCGTCCCGGCTCGTCATCCCAAAGAATTTTATGTAACTGCATCTGCAAGCGCACCGGCAGGTTATCAGCCACGATCCAGTCTGCCAGGTCACGACCTTTAAGCTCGTGATGGCTGGCCGAAAACAGAACCTCACCCGCGCGCCGGTCAAGGCCGTACTGAATCAGTTTGGAAACGGCCCAGTCATAATCCTCGCGCGAGCAAATCACAAACTTGACCTGGTCGTTCGGCGTCAGCAGTTCCATATTCTCGTAACGATTGCGCGTGACTTCTTTTGACCCTGGGGTCTTGAGGTCGACGACGCGGCTGACACGCGGGTCCACTGCGGAGATATCCAGTGCGCCACTGGTTTCCAGGGATACCTCATAGCCCGCATCGCAGAGACGCTTGAGCAATGGAATAGCATTGGGCTGAGCAAGCGGCTCGCCACCGGTCACGCAGACATAGCGAGGCCGATAGGACGCCACTTGCCCGACGATGTCGTCCAGCGTCTGAATGGTGCCGCCGCTGAACGCGTAGGCACTGTCGCAGTACTGACAGCGCAAGGGGCAGCCGGTCAGGCGGACAAATACGGTGGGCAGGCCAGCCGTGCGTGTTTCACCCTGCAGCGAGTGAAAGATTTCGGTGATGCGTAATGTTTCTTGCATATCAGCCACGGGCGTAACAGCTAAACAGGCCGTCCGCCTCCGTCAGGCACTTCAAAGGACCCTGCAATCGCAGAATCCGGAAAAGCGTAGGGTGTACCGGAATTTCGGGTGCGAGATTCTAACGAAAAAAGCCGCGACTGGCGCGGCTTTCTTGAATAGCGGGTCAAGACATCAAAGGCGCTGAAGGTCTCGTTGCGCCAATTGTGCAGCGGAAGTACCCGGATACTGGGCCACAACCTGCTGTAATATGCCTTTAACCTTGTCGGTATGACCAAGACGGCGCTCTACGTCTGCCAGCTTGTACAACGAATCAGGCACTTTGGCATGTTTCGGGTATTGCTGACTGACTTTGGCGAACGCCTGACCGGCACCTTGAAGGTCGCCCTTGGCCAGATTCACTTCGCCCAGCCAGTATTGGGCATTGCCCGCATACGAACTGTTCGGGTATTTGCGCAGGAAAGCGGTGAAAGCCTGACTGGCCTTGTCGAAATCCTTCGCCTTGATCAAATCGAAGGCAGCCTCGTAGTACAGCTTTTCCTTCGCCGGATCAGGAGGCTCGGTGCCTGCTGCCGGTGCCTGAGCCGCAGATGCGGAAGGCGCCCCACTGGCGTCGATTGCGCCACCAGAAGGTTGTGAATTATTGGTAGCCGGAGCGGCAGCGCCACTGGCTATACGTTGATCGAGTTCCTGATAACGCTCCAGAGCTTCCTGTTTCATGCGCTGGATATCGTTCTGCTGGACCTCGACAACACCGCGCAAACGCGCGATTTCATCTTGCATCTGCTGCAACTGCATGAACAGCTGACCTTGTGCCGAGGCAGGGGCCGTAACCCCTCCCCCGGCATAGGCGCCGGACGTGCCATAACCCGCTGGCGGATAACTGCTGCTGCCAGAGCCAGAATTGTTATCGACCACAGGTGCCGCACCCAACGCTGAAAGCGGAAGGGCGAGGGCCAAAACGGTTAGAGCACGTCGGCACGTTCGCATGTCAAATTACTTACGCAGTTCGACGCGACGGTTTTGAGCCCAGGACTGCTCGTCGTTGCCGGTAGCAACTGGACGCTCTTCGCCGTAGGAAACCAGTTCCAGCTGAGCTGGGGAAACACCTTGCAGAACCAGGTAGCGTTGAACGGCTTTCGCACGACGCTCGCCCAGTGCCATGTTGTACTCGCGAGTACCACGTTCGTCGGTGTTGCCTTCCAGAACAACGCGAGCGCCGTTAGCTTTCAGGTCTTTGGCGTGCACGTCCAGGGAGCGCATGGCTTCTGGCTTCAGGTCCGAACTGTCGTATTCGAAGTAGAAGGTGGTGATTGCGCGCAGAGCAGCTTCTTCGCTCAGGGAGCCGTCAACAGCACCCGAGTTGGCGCCGTAACCAGCGTTAGGATCAACAGCAGCACCGCCTGCACCGGCATTGTCGCCGCCTTTGGACGAGCAACCTACAGCTACAGCCATGGCCAGAGCCAGCGCAGCAAATTTACCAAACTTCAGCATTTCCATCTTGAAACTCCTAATGAACCCCAGTGTGTTAAGCAAATCGTGTAGCGCCGCGTCAGTTCAGGTAAGGGGACCAGGAAGGTTCTCTGACTTCGCCTTGAGCGGTAGGAAGCGGGAGCCTTACGCGTCCGTTAATGGACACGAGCATCAAGACTCCCCGGCCCTGCTGGCGGGTGGCGTAGATTACCATGGTGCCGTTGGGCGCAACAGTAGGCGACTCGTCAAGGTTGCTATCTGTGAGGATTTTTACGCTACCGCGGGCCAAATCCTGCACTGCGACCTTGAAATTCGTGAAGCCGTCCTGCCGGTGAATCATTACCAGCGTCTTTTCATCGGCTGACAATTTCGGGTTGGCATTGTAGTTACCCACGAACGTAACACGTTCGGCACCGCCGCCATTGATGTTCGTCTTGTAGATCTGTGGCTTGCCGCCACGGTCCGACGTGAAGTATAGCGTAGACCCGTCCTTGCCGAAGAAAGGTTCTGTATCAATAGAAGAATCGTTGGTGACGCGGCTCAACTGACGCGAAGCCAGATTCATCACGTAGATTTCCGGGTTGCCATCCTTGGACAGAACGAACGCCAGCTTGCTGCCGTCCGGGGACCACGCAGGTGCGCCGTTCAGGCCTTCGAAGTTGGTGATCTGCTCACGGCGGCCGGTATCGATATGCTGAACGAAGATGCGCGGACGCCTTTGTTCGAACGATACGTAGGCGATGCGCTTGCCATCCGGTGCGAAACGCGGCGACAGAATCGGCTCACGGGATTGCAACAGGGTTACCGCACGAGCACCGTCGTAATCCGAACGCTGCAAGGTGTAACGCGTATTGCTCTCCGAGAAACGCTCGGCGGTCACGTACAGCATGCGGGTCGAGAACGCACCCTTGATACCGGTGAGTTTCTCGAACGACTGGTCGGCAATGTAATGCGCCATGTCGCGCAGCTGATCGTTAGTACCGGAAACATTGCCGGTCAGTACTTGCTGCTCGGTAGCCACGTTGAACAATGCGTACTGAATCTGCAGACGTCCGCCGGCAGGCGTGATGTTGCCGACCATGACGTACTGGGCACCCAGCGCTTTCCAGTCACGGAAAATGACTTCGCTGGCCTGGGTCGGCAAGCTGATCATGTTCTGTTTTGGAATCGGCGCGTAATAACCGGAGTTGCGCAGGTCGTTGCTCACGATCTCCGCCATGTCTTCCGGCAATACACTGCCGCCCTGCCAACCGAATGGCACAACTGCGATTGGAGCAGCGCGGTCACTGCCGCTGGTGACCAGAATGTTCTTTTCTTCTGCCGCAACCATTCCGGATGCGAAACAGAGAACGACCAGCAGTCCTCGAAAAAGGTTGATCACAAGGCTAGATCTCCAGGTGTGAATGTCATCTTGAATGAACGATAGGGAGCGAAGTCAGCCGGCTTCAGACCCTGCATTTCTGTCAAACGTCCAATGTTCTTCACCGCTGCAACTGCAGAGCTGTCAAACGGCCCGTCACCACTGGACTTGGCAATCGATACGGAAGCAATCGTACCGTCCGGCAACATCCCTATCTGCAACGTTACCGACATGTTGTTACGTGCCGACGGTGGACGACTCCAGCCCTCGGACGCCCGAACACGAATCAGGTCATCGAAACTGCCTGCCGTTTCATCGCCCCGCTCGTCTGCCAGAGCCTGTTGCCGCTCCGGTTTGTCGGACAGCAAATCGGCCAGTGCCTGCGCCTTCTTGTCTTCAGCAGATTTACGAGCTGCTTCCTGCGCCTTTTTGGCGGAATCGGCAGCGGCTTTTTTCTTCGCGTCCTCGGCAGCCTTTTTCTTGGCGTCTTCTGCGGCCTTTTTCTTGGCCTCATCAGCAGCCTGTTTCTTGGCTTCCTCGGCAGCAGCTTTCTTGGCGTCTTCCTCGGCTTTTTCTTGGCCTCGTCTTCAGCCTTTTTCTTGGCTATGTCAGCCAGCTGTTTTTCTTCAACCTTTTTGGCATCAGCGACCTTCTTGGCCTCGTCGGCTTTCTTGGCATCGTCAGCCTTTTTGGCCTCCTCTGCTTTCTGCTCGGACTTTTTGGCTTCGTCGGCGGCTTTTTGCTCTTCGGCTTTTTGAGCCGACTCTTCTTTCTTTTGTTCCGCAGCTTTTACAGCTTCCTGTTTAAGCTGCTCGATCTTTTTCTGCTCCAGCTGTTCGACTTCAGTCTGTCGCGCAGCAGTTTTCTTCGCCTCACCGGCAATCTTCTGGTTGGTCTGGGTTGTGGCCTGGCTCTTGGATTTGAGCTGATAGAGCGTTGCCTGAACGATAGGCTTGGCTTCGGGCAGATCCGGAGTCATGGCAAAACTGACGAACAGCATGCCGAAAATCAGGATATGCAATGCCACGGCCCAGACACTGGGCCAGAAGTAGCTTTCCGAGGCGGACGGCTCTCGAATCGGCTGCATCAGGGTGCCTCGGTAATCAAGCCAACATTCCCGACCCCGGCTTTCTGCAGTCCGCCCATCGTGCCCATGACCGAGCCGTAATCGACGGTCTTGTCACCACGAATGAAGACCTGCGTCTGCTTGCCTGCGTCACGACCGGCAGCGACGATTTTGGTCACCGCCGCAGTCAGTTGCGGCAGGGTCATTGCCTTGTCCATCTGCTTGTCGGTATCGACTTCGCTGCCAAGGTTCCAGTAATAGGTCTTGTCAGCCTTGATCGAAATGGTCAGGACCTGATTGTTGTTGTCCTGCGGCAAAGCCTCGCTGGAGACCTTGGGCAAGTCGACCTTCACGCCCTGGTTGATCATGGGAGCCGTCACCATGAAAATCACGAGCAACACCAACATCACGTCGATGTAAGGCACTACGTTCATTTCGGCAACCGGCTTGCGTTTCCTGCGACGATCTCGAGCGATTAAAGCCATGGGGGATTACCTGCTCACTCTTCGCTGGTATGCACTTTACGGTGCAGGATGGCCTGGAACTCGTCAGCAAACGTGTAGTAACGGCTGATCAAGGTCTCACTGCGCGCGGCGAAACGGTTGTAGGCAATAACGGCCGGGATGGCTGCAAACAGGCCGATGGCCGTTGCAATCAGTGCTTCGGCGATACCCGGCGCTACAGTGGCCAGCGTTGCCTGCTGGGCAGTTGCGAGACCGCGGAAGGAGTTCATGATCCCCCATACAGTACCGAACAGGCCCACATAAGGGCTGGTGGAACCTACAGTTGCCAGGTAAGGCAGACCGGCTTCGAGCTTTTCTTCCTCGCGGGAAATCGCAACACGCATGGCGCGCGCCACACCTTCCATAACCGCATCAGGATCGACGCCGGACTGCTGACGCAGACGGGAGAACTCCTTGAAACCGGCGCGGAAGATCTGTTCGACGCCCGAGTCCGGATCAGGGTTGCTGCCTGCCTGACGGTACAGTTTCGACAAGTCGATACCGGACCAGAAGCGCTCTTCAAAGCTGTCCAGTGCACGCCGACCTGCACGCAGCATGTTGCTGCGCTGAAAAATCACGATCCACGAGGTGACCGAAGCGGCCACCAGAATCAGCATTACCAACTGAACAACAATGCTGGCATTGCTGACCAAACTCCACATGGAGGAATGGTCGACGACGTTAGCTTCCACGCTTTATCTCCTGCTCTGAATGTATGCCCGCGCCGCTCTGGTCGGCAAAGGCCGCTCGCAAAGCTTCGGGAATGGCCCGGGGTTTAAAACTATCGGCGCGTACACACGCCACCAGGAACTGCCCTTCGCAGAGCAGTGTTGCATCTGACGCCCGCCTGATCTGCTGTGTAAAACGCAGGCTGACGCGATTCAATTCGGTTACTTCTGCACTGACAAGCAGCTCGTCATCCAGCCGCGCCGGCTTGTGATAACGCGCCTCACTGGAGTGCACGACAAATAAAAGGTTTTCCTGCGCCAGTTCGGACTGGGCAAAGCCCAGATCCCGTAGCCGCTCGGTACGAGCCCGCTCCATGAATTTCAGATAATTGACGTAGTAGACGATGCCGCCAGCATCGGTGTCCTCGTAATAAACGCGACAGCGATGTGCGAACGACTGAACCCCGTTTTGCGCGCGCATACTCTAGTGCTTACTCCTCAGGTTGCCAATCGGGTCAGGCAACTGTTTTTCAACGTTTTGCCACTTGTTTACCGGTATCGGCTGCAAGACTGGCAATGTGACCACGCCAGGCAGGAATAAATTGCAAACCATTGCTATAAATCCGCAGGATCATCGACAAAATCACCCGCCGCCGGCATCTCACCCATTCTCGCGGGAATGTTCAACCCGAAATGCAGATACGCATGACGGGTGACCACGCGCCCGCGGGGTGTGCGCATGATATAGCCTTGCTGGATCAAATAGGGCTCCAGCACGTCTTCAATTGTGTGACGCTCTTCGCTGATGGCCGCCGCCAGGCTGTCGACACCCACCGGGCCGCCGTCGAACTTCTCGATCATGGTCAGCAGCAGGCGTCGATCCTGGTGATCGAAGCCGTGCTCATCGACATCCAGCAGATTCAGCGCCTTGTCAGCCGTCTCACGGGTAATCTGCCCATTGCCACGCACTTCGGCGAAATCCCGTACGCGACGCAGCAAACGATTGGCAATACGCGGCGTACCACGCGCACGCCTGGCGATCTCGAAAGCGCCCTTCGGCTCGATGACCAGGCCGAGAATGCCTGCCGAGCGCGACACGATCGTCGACAGATCAGCAATGTTGTAGAACTCGAGACGCTGCACGATGCCGAAGCGGTCACGCAGCGGATTGGTCAGCATGCCGGCGCGAGTGGTCGCCCCCACCAGCGTGAATGGCGGCAGATCGAGCTTGATGGAGCGCGCTGCGGGACCTTCGCCGATCATGATGTCGAGCTGAAAGTCTTCCATCGCCGGATAAAGCACTTCTTCGACAATCGGTGACAGGCGATGAATCTCGTCGATGAACAGCACATCGTTGGGCTCAAGATTGGTCAGGATGGCGGCCAGGTCACCCGGCCGCTCAAGCACCGGGCCTGAGGTGCTTTTGATCGACACGCCCATTTCCTGGGCAATGATGTTGGCAAGCGTGGTTTTACCCAGGCCGGGCGGGCCGAATATCAGCGTATGGTCCAGCGCCTCGTTGCGGCCCCGGGCAGCCTGGATAAACAACTCCATCTGCTCGCGCACGGTAGGCTGACCTATGTAGTCCGCCAGGCTCAGGGGCCGGATGGCACGGTCCATCTGCTCATCGCGATCACGGCCACCAGCGGCGGTTATCAGGCGGTCGGCTTCTATCACTTAACCCATCCCCTTCAACGCACGACGAATCAGATCTGCACTGCTCAAGTCTTTTTCCTTGATCGCGGAGACTGCCTTGCTGGCCTCCTGAGGCTTGTAGCCCAGCGAAATAAGCGCGCTCACCGCATCCGACTCGGCCGACGCCACTGGCTCGGGCTGGTTCGGACCATTGGAAACCAGCGCGAAGGTTCCTGGCAATGACTCCCAGGCCTTGAACCGGTCCTTGAGCTCGACCAGCAGACGCTCGGCAGTCTTCTTGCCAACGCCAGGAATGCGGGTCAATGCCGACGTATCCTGTGCCTGAACACAACGCACCAGCTCATCGACTTCAAGGCCGGACATCAACGCCAGCGCCAGCTTTGGTCCGACTCCGTTGAGACGGATCAGCTCGCGAAACAGCTCGCGCTCACGTTTTTCATAAAAGCCATACAGCAGGTGCGCATCCTCGCGGACCACCAGATGGGTGTGCAGCGTCACGGGCTCGCCGACATGCGGCAGCCGATACAGCGTCGTCATCGGTACTTCCAGCTCATAGCCGACCCCGTTGACGTCCAAAACCAGATGCGGAGGCTGTTTTTCAGCCAGAAACCCGCGTAAACGTCCAATCACGTTGCAAATCCTTTCGTATTGCCGATCGCTTGCGCAAAGAAGCTGGATACAGACATCACAGCAACCGCCCGACCTGCAAGTAAAAATATGCGTAAAAATGATGCCATCAGAGCCGCAACCGCCCACCGCGACTGCGCGCAGTTCCCAACCCGTGGGGAATCAGACTGGAGCGCGTATGCGCGTGGCACAGTGCAATGGCGAGCGCATCGGATGCGTCGATCTGCGGTTTCTGGGTCAATTTGAGCAAATGCATGACCATCATCATCACCTGGTCTTTATTCGCGCCGCCGGTTCCTGCCACCGCCTGCTTGACCTGCGTCGCCGTGTACTCGGCGATTTCCAGCGCCTCTTCGGCACCGGCCACGATCGCCGCACCTCTGGCCTGCCCTAGCTTCAACGCAGAATCAGCGTTGCGTGCCATGAAAACCTTTTCGATGCCCATGGTGACGGGACCGTAGGTCTTGATGACCTCTCTGACACCACGATAGACAATCTGCAGACGCTCATGCAGCTCGCCGCTACCGGTGCGAATACACCCCGACGCAACGTAGACGCAGCCACGCCCGGTGTCGCGCACCACGCCATAGCCGGTAATTCGCGAACCGGGGTCGATACCAAGAATAAGAGTCATAACGCCTGCAGCTTGAGAAGATCACGCAAAAACAATGTATGCAGCATAAAGGCAGAAGCCGGAGGCCGATAGCTGCGTGATGATCACGGCCTCGCACCTCCGGCTTCTGACACGGTACTGCCTGTCGGCTGTCAGCCCAACTGCTCCATGACGTCGTCGGGAATTTCCGCGTTCGAGTAGACGTTCTGCACGTCATCCAGGTCCTCAAGCATGTCGATCAGCTTGAGCACCTTTTCAGCGGTTTCCAGATCCAGCACGGCACTGGTCGTCGGCAACATGACGATTTCCGCATCGGCGGCCTTGAAACCTGCAGCTTCCAGCGCGTTACGTACTGCATAGAATCCGGAGAAGGATGTAAACACATCAATCGAGCCGTCTTCGTTGGTCACGACGTCATCGGCATCCGCTTCCATGGCCGCTTCGATCAATGAATCTTCATCGACGCCTGCGGCAAAGGAAATCTGCCCCTTGCGATCAAACAGATAGGCGACCGAGCCGTCGGTGCCGAGATTGCCACCACACTTGGTGAACGCATGGCGAACAGCAGCGGCAGTGCGGTTGCGGTTGTCAGTCATGGTTTCGACCATGACAGCCACGCCGCCAGGTCCATAACCTTCATAACCCAGTTCTTCGACGTCATCGCCGTCAGACGCACCTACGCCACGCGCCACTGCACGATCAATGGTGTCGCGGGTCATGTTGGCGCCCAGCGCTTTGTCCAGCGCCAGACGCAGACGCGGGTTGGAGCCAGGATCACCCCCGCCCTGACGGGCAGCAACAGTCAGTTCACGAATCCACTTGGTGAATATCTTGCCTTTTTTGGCATCCTGACGCTCTTTGCGGTGCTTGATGTTTGCCCACTTAGAATGACCTGCCATTTTTCGCTCCGGATTCTTTTGAAACACTTTCACCTTTCGCCGATGACCAGCATGGCAAAAAGCTTCAATCAATAAGGGACAAATGCAGGGCGTATCCGCGATACGCCCTGCCCGACATCACTCGGCCTTTGGCTGCTCGCGCAGACGGATGTGCAGCTCGCGCAATGCCTTGGCATCGACAACGCCAGGCGCCTGGGTCATGACATCGGCCGCGCTCTGGGTTTTCGGGAACGCGATCACTTCACGGATCGATTGCGCACCGGTCATCAGCATGACCAGACGGTCGAGGCCGAAAGCCAGACCGCCGTGCGGCGGTGCGCCATACTTCAAGGCATCGAGCAGGAAGCCAAACTTCTCCTGCTGCTCGTCTTCGGCAATGCCCAGCAGACGGAAGACCGCCTGTTGCATTTCCTTGCGGTGGATACGGATCGAACCGCCACCCAGCTCGGTGCCGTTGAGGACCATGTCGTAGGCACGGGACAACGCCGTAGCAGGGTTGGCTTCCAGCTCTTCAGGCGTGCACTTGGGTGCAGTGAACGGGTGGTGCAACGCAGTGAAGCTTCCGTCGTCATTTTCTTCGAACATCGGGAAGTCGACGACCCACATCGGCGCCCATTCGCAGGTGTGCAGCTTGAGGTCGTTACCGATCTTGATCCGCAGCGCGCCGAGAGCCTCGCTGACGACCTTGAACTTGTCGGCACCGAAGAACACGATATCGCCATCGACAGCACCCACGCGATCAAGGATCACGTTCAGGTTTTCTTCAGGGATGAACTTGACGATCGGCGACTGCAAGCCTTCCGGCCCTTTCGCGCGCTCGTTGACCTTGATGTAGGCCAGGCCTTTGGCACCGTAGATGCTGACGAACTTGGTGTAATCGTCGATCTGGCTGCGCGCCATGCTGGCAGCGCCCGGCACACGGAGTGCAGCAACACGCCCTTTCGGATCGTTGGCAGGACCGCTGAACACCTTGAATTCCACGCCGGTGAGCTGATCGGCGACGTCCACCAGTTCCAGCGGGTTGCGCAGGTCTGGCTTGTCGGAACCGTAGCGACGCATGGCTTCTTCGAAGGTCATGTGCGGGAATTCGTCGAACTCCAGGTCCAGGACTTCCTTGAACAACTGACGAACCATCTTCTCGGTCAGACCGATGATGTCTTCTTCATTGAGGAAGCTGGTTTCAATGTCGATCTGGGTGAATTCCGGCTGGCGGTCGGCACGCAGGTCTTCGTCGCGGAAGCACTTGGCAATCTGGTAGTAACGGTCGAAACCGGCCACCATCAGCAGTTGCTTGAACAACTGCGGCGATTGCGGCAGAGCAAAGAAACTGCCTGGGTGTGTGCGGCTAGGGACCAGATAGTCACGAGCGCCTTCCGGCGTTGCGCGGGTCAGGATCGGCGTCTCGACATCGAGGAAGCCGTTTTCATCCAGATAGCGACGGATGCTGGTCGTGATGCGCGAGCGCAGACGCAGCTTTTCAGCCATTTCCGGGCGACGCAGATCGATAAAGCGATAGCGCAGGCGCGTTTCCTCGCCCACATCGGAATATTCGTTCAACGGGAACGGAGGCGTCTCGGACTCGTTCAGGACTTCGAGCTCATAACCCAGAACTTCGATGGCACCCGACGCCATGTTGGCATTCACCGCACCGGCAGGACGGGCGCGGACCTTGCCAACAACCTTGACGACGTACTCGCTGCGAACACGGTCGGCAGCGGCAAAGCTGTCTGCACGATCAGGGTCGAACACTACCTGAGCCATGCCTTCACGGTCGCGGATGTCGAGGAAAATCACGCCCCCGTGGTCACGACGACGGTGGACCCATCCGCAAAGGGTAATTTCCTGGCCTTCCAGACTCTCGTTCAGTTGGCCGCAATAATGGCTACGCATCATGATGGTGTTTTCACTTCTGGTAATTCGAAATTCGGTGGGGGCTTTCGCTCCTGGCTTGCACTCGGCAGTGCGAGGCTTTGGCAGCAAGCCAAGGCCGGCGTTGGCACGCGCAGATTCGCGCAGAGTCACGCCCTTCAGCAAAGAGCCACGCCCTTCAGCAAGACGGGAGATTATATAGAGTAAATTGACACCGTGCAGCCGAGAGAACCTATCCGGCCCGGATAAGTTCGTCACGGCCCTGCATTCAAGCGATTGACTCGCGAACGCGGGAAAGCGCAGGCACGCCTGAGCATGCCTGCCTGAATGAGGAGGACACTGATCTAGGCGTGGGAAATATTCACCGGGTCAGCCTTGAGCAGATGCGCGACACAGACCACACGAATCAGACCGCTGAAATTCTTCACCCCTCCGTAGCGCAGGTGGACTTCCCTGTCTATGTAGGACAGCACAGTATTGACCGAGCACTCATTGGAGTTTGCAATACCGGAAAGAACATTCCAGTACACTTTTTCCAGGCGCAGACAAGTGGCCAGGCCGTTTAGCCGAACCGATTTGGAATGAGGCTCTGCCAGCATCATATTAAAATCTTCGACAAAAGGATCATGACGTATTTCCGTCTCTCGATTTAATACTCTTACCTCGCGTTCAACATCTCTGACTATCACAATGGCCACCTTTGAATGACTGAATTTAAAACCACGAAAGAAATATTCAAAAACAAATAAATACGTCATCTATAGAACCGTATTCGAGATTTTATATCCAGCGGGGCCCATACCTTAATAGCGTAGGATATGGCTACAGAAACGAGCGGAATGTAGTTTCGCACTGAAGAGATAGTGGAGAGAAGCGCAACGGAATGATTTTAGAGGGGAATCATGCACTGGATAAAGCCAAGCGCAGCACACAATCCACTGACCTGCGACAGGAGCCTGAAGCACGGGCGATAACCTTGAAACGCCCGTCCAGGCGCACATCTGGAAGCGGGCGAGCGACCCTGACGGCCACTCGCCCCGAGCGTTACCTGAACTCGAGCATCGAGCGCAGCATCCAGGCAGTTTTTTCATGCACCTGCATACGTTGCGTCAACAGGTCGGCGGTCGGCTCATCACTGACCTTATCCAAAAGAGGAAAGATACTACGGGCAGTGCGGACAACAGCCTCTTGACCCTGAACCAGGCTTCTGATCATATCTTCGGCACTTGGCACACCCTCTTCTTCTTTGATGGAAGACAGGCGAGCATAGGTCGAATAAGTACCCGGGGCCGGAAAGCCCAGCGCACGAATACGTTCGGCAATAGAGTCGACGGCAAGTGCCAACTCGTTATATTGCTCTTCAAACATCAGGTGCAGCGTGCGAAACATAGGCCCACTGACGTTCCAGTGAAAGTTATGAGTCTTGAGGTACAGCACATAAGTATCCGAGAGCAGATGCGAAAGACCGTCCACGATCGATTTACGATCTTCTTCACTGATACCGATATCGATTGCCATGTTTCATGCCCTTTTGGTGAGGATTGAAAATCAGTAACGACCCCTACTCTATCAAGAGAAGCGGAGCGGCGCAGCTTTCCGTGGCGCGACGTGGCAGGCGGGCACCGCCAGACGCATATTCAGCACAGCCCTCTCCCGACCATGGCGCATCTCATCTGCGCGCACATCCCGGTACGTTCAGGTGAAAACCACGAGCCACGGCTGGAGCGCTCTGGCCCGGTCGCCGCAGAGGCAGCGTCGATAAAGTGAACGCCGATGACTGCGAAACACTACAGCCGTCATCAATTGCTGATTTGAGTAGGATCAGGCTTTGCTGTTAAATACACAGCGTGTCGCCAATGAGTTGCCATCCAGCGTTGGCGCATAGGCTGGCCAACCGTTCGTGCATCACGCCTCCTCTTGTTCAGAAGCGTACCGGCCGTTACCAGCTATTTCTTGTAATCCTTCTTGCATGTGAGCTTTTTAAAATGTTGAAAATCGTCCATCTGGTAACGGGAGCGGCAGCCTTGCTGCTCTCTTTCATACCCAGCCTGCGCAGTGAAACCCTGTCTCTCTACCTGCAACAGCCCGACGCCCTTGGTCTGGCTTTTTTCGGGTTGCTCAACCTGGTACTCGCTCCGGTGATCCCTTACTGGAACCGAGGCCCACGTCATAATCTGCAAAACCTGGTCAGCGCCTTGCTTGTTATCGCTGTAGTCATACAAACCCTGGTATTACTTGCTCCACTGCCGTTTATCGCAGGCCAACCGGCCATTATGGTGAGCTTGATCATCGCCGTCGTAGCCGTTGCACTGCACCTTGCAGTCAGCTTCTACAGGTCTTACTCACCAGCACCTGCAACTCAAAGCCATGACATGGGCAATCGCGATACAGGCACCGTGAAGTGGTTCAACACGTCCAAAGGCTTCGGTTTTATTTCCCGGGATTCCGGTGACGATATTTTCGTGCATTTTCGTGCCATTCGTGGTGAAGGTCACCGCGTACTGGTCGAAGGCCAACGTGTCGAATTCTCCGTGATGAACCGAGACAAAGGTCTGCAAGCCGAAGACGTCATTGCAGCGCTACCGCGCCGCTGATTCTGCCGAGGTCATAAAAAAACCGCGACACCCTTACGGGCGTCGCGGTTTTTTTTGACTTTATCAATAATGAGGGGGAGGCGCTTCTTCCTCGAATGTTTCGAACTGACTGCCCATTTCCTCCTGACGCTTGAGCATCGCGGCCATTTGCAATTGCAGACGGTCCAGCTCACGACGCTGCGTCACCAACACGTCATTCAGTGTCTGGATGGTATCGTCCTGAAACGCCATACGGCTCTCCAGCTCCATGACTCGCTCATCAAGGTTCATGATCATTCCTCCTCGAATCGAAAATCATCAGCCAGCAATGGCCTGAGCTGCCGACAGATTTCGGCGAACTGCTTATCAGTGTAGGCAACCGCAGGATGCTTGCCCCACACCGGCGCGGGCCAGGCAATATCCGAGCGCTTGCGTACGATGACATGCATGTGCAACTGACTGACCACATTACCCAACGCAGCAACGTTGAGTTTATCGGCATCAAAAGCTTCTTTCAGCACTCTGGACAGTTCGGTTGTCTCTTGCCAAAGCTGCAATTGGTCAGCGGCCTCAAGCTGAAATACCTCGCTGATGTCGGCGCGACGCGGCACCAGGATGAACCACGGATAATTCGTATCGTTGGACAGCAACAGCCGGCACAGCGGGAAGTCGCCAATCGGCAAAGTGTCTTGTTGAAGACGTGAATCCAGAACGAACACGATAAATAGCTCCTGATGCCAGATGAATGTCAGCCAGCCCCGAGGCTGGCGGGCTGCCGCGTAACACTCACAGGATACGCGTGATCCGATGTCGCTTCACCCCCCGGCCTTTTGCGCACCAGCATGTAGCCTGCCTGACAGCAAACGCACCGACTTGACGCCTCCAAAACACCCGCGATACGGCCGAAAACGCCTCTCTGGGAAGGCCTTCCTGTAAAAGACTGCCCAAGTACATGAAAATGAAACAACCCGATGCTCACCATAGGCCTTTATCTGAACGACGCTCCAGGTTCAGGCATTTGCTGGGCAGACTGCACCAAAACAACACACTGATGTTGCGACAGCAACACCAGAGGTTCGTTTTTACACACGGTACGCAGCCTCGGGTAACGTATTTCGAAAAATGTATGAAGGATCGGTCAGAACGCTCGAACGTCACCCAGCTTGTTAAACGAATATAAAATACTTAAAAAACATATACTTAAGAGCAAAAGGCAATCTTGATTCTGATTTTTCACAAAATTTTTTCATTTTCCGGAACTTTGTGCACGCTTGTTGCTTTATCACCCACATGATCCCGGTACCTCTGGCGGAAAACAGAGGTGGAAGGATCAAGGGAAAATGTCTCGCGACCCCGAAGAAAGTTTCTGGCAGGCTGCGCACGGATCAATACGGTCAGGCGCAGAAGGCCACAAGAAACCGGAAAGCCTGAGTGCAACGTTACTGATGCATCATGGAAGGTTCGCCATGCGCAACACCGTAAAGATTCTGAAAGGATAGAGCTGTATCTATCGCAACCCAAGTCAGCGTGATGTAGATTTCGCCGACCAAAAATAGAAAGAGCCGCCCAGATAAAAAAACAGGTGGGACGGCACAAAATCTTCTAAAAACCAAAGGAGCAATCACGATGAGAGTGATGAAGTGGAGCGCAATCGCACTGGCCGTTACTGCAGCCAGCGCCCAACTGGCAACAGCGGCACCTTTCGTAAGCGATCAGGCTGATGCCAAAGGCTTTGTTGAAGGCAGCACCTTTGACCTGAAGTTGCGCAACTATTATTACAACCGCGATAAAAAGGCTGGCGCTGACGACGATCGCGACTGGACCCAAGGTATCTGGGCCAATTTCAGCACCGGCTACACGCAAGGCACCGTAGGTGTGGGCGTAGAAGCATTCGGTTACGCAGGTGTAAAGCTCTGGGGTCCTGACGAGTATTCGGGCTCCGGCAACCTGGTCACCAACTCGAACGGTGACAACGAAAACACTCAAGGCAAACTCGGCGGCGCAGTCAAGTTCCGGGTTTCGAAAACCGAGCTGAAAGTCGGTGACATGCAGCCTACCAGCCCGGTCTTCGCCGTTGGCGGTTCGCGTCTGCTGCCTCAGACTGCAAGTGGTCTGAGCCTGCAGAGCAGTGAAATTACCGGCCTTGATGTCGAAGCCGGTCATTTCTACTCGGGTACCAGCCAGGATGACACGAGCCATAGTGGCGGAATCTTTGCTACTTATGCTGGCGTAGAAGCCAAAACCGCTGACTTCGCTGGCGGCAAATATGCCATCAACGACAGCCTGGGCGTTGCATTCTATGCCGCCAAGCTCGAAGACATCTGGAACCAGTACTACGGCAACGTGAACTACGCACTGCCGCTGGGCAATGATCAGTCTCTGGCATTCGATGCGAACATCTATCGCACGGTTGATGAAGGCAGCGCCAAAGCCGGTTCGATCAGCAACACCGCGTTCTCGGGTTCCGCAGCCTACTCTTTCCTCGCTGCACATACCGTGACCCTGGCGTTCCAGAAGATCAACGGCGACACCCCGTTTGACTACATCGGTATTGGTGACAACAACCGCGGTGGCGACTCGATCTTCCTGAACAACTCGATCCAGTACTCCGACTTCAACGGTCCGGGTGAGAAATCCTGGCAGGTTCGTTATGACCTGAACATGACGCCTTATGGCGTTCCTGGCCTGAGCTTCATGACCCGCTACATCAAGGGTACTGACATCGACGGCACCAACACGCCGGTCAACAGTCCTTACGCTGGCCTGTACGGTGCTGATGGTGAACACCACGAGACCAACCTCGAAGCCAAATACGTAGTGCAAACCGGCGCGGCCAAGGACTTGTCCTTCCGTGTACGTCAAGCATGGCACCGCGCCAACGCCGATCAGGGCGAAGGCGACGTCAACGAGTTCCGCCTGATCGTCGATTACCCGATTTCGATCCTGTAATCGCCATTCAGCACTCGTAAATAGAAGAAGCCCGGCACACGCCGGGCTTTTTCATTCAGCCTGCGAAGCCCGTTTCCAGCCTCTGCAAGCCCGCCCTGCCCTGTACGTCACAGGAACAGCGCCGTACAATGCCAAGTCATATCCAGTCTCAGCAACCGACAACGGCCAACCATGCGCACCAGTCAATTTTTGCTCGCCACACAGAAAGAAACTCCTTCCGACGCGGTCGTGGTCAGCCATCAGCTGATGCTGCGTGCCGGCATGATCCGCAAGCTGGCATCCGGCCTTTATACCTGGCTGCCTATGGGCCTGCGTGTACTGCGCAAGGTCGAAGCCATCGTTCGTGAAGAAATGGACGCCGCTGGCGCACTCGAAATTCTGATGCCCGGCATTCAGCCCGCAGAGTTGTGGCAGGAATCGGGACGCTGGGAACAGTACGGCCCGGAACTGATGCGTCTGGTCGACCGCCACAACCGTGAATTCTGCCTGGGCCCGACCCACGAAGAAGTCATTACCGATCTGGCGCGCAACGAGCTGAACAGCTACAAACAGCTGCCGATCAACATGTACCAGATCCAGACCAAATTCCGTGACGAGATCCGCCCGCGCTTCGGTCTGATGCGTGGCCGCGAGTTCGTCATGAAAGACGCCTACTCGTTCCATGCTGACAACGCATCGCTGCAGGTCACTTATGACCGCATGCACCTCGCGTACAGCAACATCTTCAGCCGCCTGGGCCTGAAATTCCGCCCGGTCGAAGCTGATAACGGTTCGATCGGCGGCGCGGGCTCACACGAGTTTCACGTACTGGCCGAATCCGGCGAAGACGATATCGTGTTCAGCAACGGTTCTGATTACGCGGCCAATATTGAAAAAGCCGAGGCGGTTCCTCGCGAGACGTCTCGCCCAGCTGCTACCGAAGAGCTGCGCCTGGTCGACACGCCGAATGCCAAGACCATCGCACAGCTGGTCGAAGGCTTTGGGCTGCCCATCGAAAAAACCGTGAAGACGCTGGTGGTTCACGCTGCCGAAGAAGGCAAGCTGATCGCGCTGATTATCCGTGGCGATCACGAGCTCAACGAAATCAAGGCAAGCCAGCAAGCGCTGGTCGCCAGCCCGCTGGTCATGGCGTCCGAAGCCGAACTGCGTGATGCAATCGGTGCTGGCGCAGGCTCGCTGGGCCCGCTGAATCTGCCACTGCCCTGCATCATCGACCGCTCCGTCGAGCTGATGAGTGACTTCAGCGTCGGCGCCAATATCGATGACAAGCATTATTTCGGGGTCAACTGGGAGCGTGATCTGCCGGTGCCGACCGTTGCCGACCTGCGCAACGTGGTTGCCGGTGATCCAAGCCCGGATGGCAAGGGTACGCTGGAAATCAAGCGCGGCATTGAAGTCGGCCATATCTTCCAGCTGGGCACCAAGTACAGCGAAGCGATGAAATGCCAGGTATTGGGTGAAAACGGCAAACCGGTCAATCTGGCGATGGGCTGTTACGGCATTGGTGTTTCTCGCGTAGTTGCCGCCGCCATCGAGCAGAACAGTGACGAGAACGGAATCATCTGGAACGACACGCTCGCACCGTTCCAGATCGCACTGATTCCACTGCGCTACGAAACAGACGCCGTCCGCGAAGCGACCGATCGGCTGTACGCCGAGCTGACCGCTGCCGGTTTCGAAGTGCTGCTGGACGATCGCGACAAGAAAACCAGCCCCGGCATCAAGTTTGCCGATATGGAACTGATCGGTATTCCGCATCGTATCGTGGTCAGCGACCGCGGTCTGGCCGAAGGCAATCTGGAATACAAGAGCCGTACCGAGTCGCAACCGCAAGCCATTGCGGTGGCGGATGTGCTGTCGTTCATCCAGGGCCGCGTGAACCGCTGAGCCTAGAAGGCGCACCCCATTGCGGGTGCGTCGCTCATCACTCGCCCATTCCGCATCAGAGATCTCATGTTCAAACGAAGCACCCTAAGCCTCGGCAGTGTCGTCCTGTGCGGCACTTTTCTCGTCGGTGGCTGTGCCAATCAGTTGTCGCAACGCAACGAACACGAAGAGCGCGTCGAGCGCAAATTGCTCGAACATACGCTGCAAGTCGACATCGGCGAACCCAAGACCCTGGAGTTGCCGCAACGTCGCATCCGCATCCACGAACACAAATCCTTCGAGGTCACTGACTTCGAGGTCACCCGACATTATGACCGTTACACCCCGTATCAGCCTTGGCGAGAAATCTACGAGATCCCGCTCGGCGCGGTTGCAGTCGTCGCCGGAGTTGGCGCGAACGTAGCCAATGTGTTCGCACTGGGTAATTTGCCGGAAAGCATGACCAAGGACTGGATTCATTACGGCGTGGCAGGTCTCAACCCATTCATGAATGCTCCTTCGCACGGGCGAGCCGAGCAGAATCTGGCGAGCATCGACGAAGTACAAAAAGACAAACGCATTGAGAACTCTGACCTGCCGTGGAACGAGCGTCCGGTCGTGGTCAAGGCAGGGGCCGCAACGCATGAGCTGAGCACTGATCGCAACGGCGTGTTGCGACTGAATCTGCTGGACAGCCCGTTTGCCGAACAGGATCTGAGCCATATCACTCGCTTGTACATCAGCGTCGAGGATGATCAGGACAGCGCGCACGCCAGCGCCAGCTTGCCGATCAGCCACTCGCTACGCGGCAAGTTACTGGAAGCTCACGCACTGATTTATGACGATCTCGAAGACGATGAGGTCAGCCAGTGGGTACACAGGGTCAAGCGACTCTCCGATCTGGGTCTTGAAGAGGAGGCCAGCGAGCTTGAGCAAAGCCTGATTGAGCTGACACGCAACGATCCGCAGCTGCAAGGCGAGTTTCTCAAGTCGCTGGCCAGAGACGCAGGCCGACTGGTGGCTGTCCCGACTCAAAACGAATGATGTGCCTGGCCGTGTGAGCCCCGGCACAGCCAGCCGTTAACGCGAGAACAATTCCAGCTGTTCGTGCGCTGCACGCAGATCGTGCAGGCGCACCCCGACACCCAGCAGTCGAACCGGCTTGCCGCCACGGGCAAAGGCTTGTGCCAGCAGTTGCTCATAGCTGCCCAGATCCCTGCCAGCCCCGGATTGCTCAAGCGTTGTCTGAGTGAAATCATGGAATTTCACTTTCACGAACGGTTTGCCGGGCCGGTACTGCCCTTCCATTCGGTCCATGCGCGCTGTCAGGGTTTCCAGCAAGGCAGGCAGTTTTTCGAGGCAGGCCGTCAGATCGGGCAAGTCGGTATCGTAGGTATTTTCGACACTGACAGACTGACGGCGACTGTCGTTATGCACCGGACGATCATCTATACCGTGCGCCAGGCTCCAGAGACGCTCACCAAAACTGCCGAACTCGCGCACCAGTGCGAGCTTGCTGCGGCCTCGCAGATCTGCGCAGTCGACGATCCCCAGTCGACCCAGTTTGTCTGCGGTGACCTTTCCTACGCCATGCAACTTGGTCACGGGTAGCGAGGCGACAAAATCTTCAACCTGATCCGGGGTAATCACGAACAACCCGTTGGGTTTCTTCCAGTCACTGGCGATCTTGGCCAGAAACTTGTTGGGCGCCACGCCTGCCGAGACCGTGATATGCAATTGATTCGAAACACGACGGCGAATGTCCTGCGCGATACGCGTGGCACTGCCGGAAAAGTGGCCAGCATCCGACACATCCAGGAATGCCTCATCCAGCGACAATGGCTCGATCAGGTCGGTGTAGTCGCGAAAGATGGTGTGAATTTCGCGTGATGCTTCTTTATAGGCATCCATGCGCGGCTTGACGATCGTCAGGTCTGGGCACAGCTTGAGCGCGTGCCGGGAAGACATGGCTGAGCGTACGCCGTAGGCGCGCGCCTCATAATTGCAGGTAGCAATCACCCCGCGTCGATCAGCCGAGCCGCCCACTGCGAGAGGCTTGCCTGCGAGCTCGGGCTCGTCGCGCATTTCAATGGCTGCATAGAAGCAGTCACAGTCGATGTGGATGATCTTGCGCTGCGTCATGACCTGATGCGTTTCGGAAATCCATGGCCGCGCAGTATCTCACCCGTATCGTCAAGTAACACTTATATGATGCGACAGACTGCCGAAAAATAACGCTGCTGACCCGTAAACGCCATTCTCACGGCCAGATAAACCCGCCACACGGGCGTCAAAGCGCTATCAGCCCGTTGCACTGCCTTGCTAACCGATTGAAGAAAAAGCACTTTTCTAAAACTAACCGTTGACACCTCGCCATCTCTCTGTAGAATGCCGCCACACAGACGCGGGATGGAGCAGTCTGGTAGCTCGTCGGGCTCATAACCCGAAGGTCGTCGGTTCAAATCCGGCTCCCGCAACCAAACATCAAAAAAGGCTACTCGAAAGAGTGGCCTTTTTTGTGCGCGACTGAAAAGTGCTGCTTACTATGCTCTGAAGCTGATTGCGCGGCGTTGCGCAAACGTGTGAAACGGAGCTCAGGCTATGATAGTGCCTGCATCTCTTGCGTATGAAGTAGGCGATAACGCTCCAATGTGTGACGCGGAGCGTCACGAACTGCATTCCCACGCGGAGCGTGAGGAACGAGCGGTACCAGGGAGAACACTTCTCGTTGCTGGGGGCGGGGCGATAGCTATCGCGGTCTGAGCCCCGTTTTTTTGACTCATCGGGACTGGTGTATAACGATGGGCGCTCTACCCGGGCACGCAGTTCCGGACGCTATCCGTCGATCCTGATCACGTCACACGGCGCTCGCTCAACGCCTCATTTATCTGTTTTTTGTATTAAGGGTTGACACTTCGGCGTTCGGCTGTAGAATGCCGCCACACAGACGCGGGATGGAGCAGTCTGGTAGCTCGTCGGGCTCATAACCCGAAGGTCGTCGGTTCAAATCCGGCTCCCGCAACCAAACATCAAGAAAGGCTACTCGAAAGAGTGGCCTTTTTTGTTTCCGATCGAAAAAGCCTTCAGGCACTGGCTAACTGTCTGACAAAAAAGGCTTTTTCCTCTGCCCTTTGAAACCCTATCATCACCGCTGTAACGTAATGTGATCGGCGACGACAGTTTTTGCAGGCGCTGCCGATAGGCTGTTACTAAGCTGAATCACTACTGAACCACAGCTGAACAGCTTTACCCGGTTTGAATCGTTATTCGCTCGTTAGACGTTGACGCGCTAACATCCTGAAATATTTTTTGCGTAGGGATTGGTAACTTGGCTGTATACCTCCATCCTGTCGCGCACGATCCAAGGAGTGATTGATGCGCGACAACACGTCAGATTCCCATAAAGCAGTTGATGCCGAACCACCCAGCACCCCACCGCGCCTGCACTGGCGGGAGCTGCTAAGCAAATACCGACAGCCTATCGGGCTGGCGGTGATGCTGCTGTTGTTCGGCCTGGCCTTGATTGCTTGCCGCCATATGCTGGTCGAAATGGACTGGTATGCGCTGCACGATTCGCTGTTCGCGGTCCCCCTGCCCGCTCTGGGCGGTGCATTGCTGGCTGCGGTGGTTGGCTACGTCATCCTGATGGGCTATGAACTGTCCGCCAGTCGGTATGCCAATGTCGACCTTCCCGTAAAAACGCTGCTGCTCGGCGGTTTCACTTCATTTGCCATCGGCAATGCGGTGGGCCTTTCGATGCTGTCTGGCGGATCGGTGCGTTACCGCCTGTATTCACGCTATGGCGTGGGCGCGATCGAAATTGCCCGGATGACTGTGTTTGCCAGCCTGTCGCTGGGCTGCGCATTGCCACCACTGGCTGCACTGGCGACGCTGAGCAACCTGTCTGGCGCGTCGCTGGCGCTCAAGCTTCCGGTGGAAATTCTGGCTGTAGTTGCCACAGCGGTACTGGCTGGCAGCCTCCTGCTGGCGGTCTTTATTTACCGCCGTCGCTTGCCGGAACAGGACATCCCGCACAACATCCTGGTCCGCCTCGGTCGCCGCACTCTGCGTCTGCCGGACTTGAAGCTGACCCTGATCCAGCTGGTGATTACCGCACTGGACGTTGCCGCTGCAGCGATGGTGCTTTATCTCTTGCTGCCGCATGCGCCGCCGCTCGGCGCATTCATCCTGATTTACCTGTTGGCTCTCGCTGCGGGCGTACTCAGCCATGTGCCGGGTGGCGTCGGCGTGTTCGAGGCGATCCTGCTGGCGGCGTTTGCCAACGAACTGGGCGCTGCGCCGCTGGCAGCTGCGCTGCTGCTGTACCGCCTGATCTACGTGGTACTGCCGCTGTTGCTGGCCTGTCTGACCCTGTTGTTCACCGAAGCCCAGCGCCTGCTACCCACCAAACAGGCCATGCGCGTCGCCTCGGGGTTGGCGGCGCCCATTCTGGCACTCCTGGTTTTCTTGTCGGGGGTGGTGCTGCTCTTCTCTGGTGCCACCCCTGAAATCGATACCCGACTGGAAAACGTCGGCTTCATGATCCCGCACCGACTGATCGATGCCTCGCACTTTGGTGCCAGTCTGGTCGGCGTGCTGTGTCTGCTGCTCGCCCAAGGCTTGCGCCGACGGCTTTCAGCGGCGTGGATGCTGACGGTGATTCTGTTGTTGGTGGGCGCACTGCTGTCGATGCTGAAGGGTTTCGACTGGGAGGAAGCCAGCCTGCTGCTGTTGACCGCTGGCCTGCTGGCAATCTTCCGTCGCTCGTTTTATCGCCCGAGCCGCCTGCTGGAGTTGCCGTTCTCGCCGCTCTATCTGATCGCCAGTATCTGTGTGGTCGGTGCCTCGATCTGGCTGCTGCTGTTCGCTTATCAGGACGTGCCCTACAGCCACCAGCTCTGGTGGCAGTTCACACTCGATGCCGACGCTCCGCGTGGCCTGCGCTCAGCTCTGGGCAGCGCAGTGCTGCTGGTCGTGGTGTCCTTGACCTGGCTGCTGCGCACCGCGAGACCGGTGATCAAGCTGCCCGACCCCGAGGATCTGGACAAGGCAGCTGAAATTCTCAAGGCCTCCAGCCAACCCGATGGCGGACTGGTGCTCACCGGTGACAAGGCGATTCTGTTTCACCCGGCGGGCAACGCGTTTCTGATGTATTCGCATCGCGGACGCAGCTTGGTGGCGCTGTACGACCCGATTGGACCGACTCAGCAGCGCGCCGAACTGATCTGGCAATTCCGCGACCTGTGCGACGTGCACCATGCCCGCCCGGTGTTCTACCAGGTGCGCGCAGAGAACCTGCCGTTTTACATGGACATCGGCCTGACCGCCATCAAGCTCGGCGAAGAAGCGCGCGTTGACCTGCGACGTTTTGACATCGAAGCCAAGGGCAAGGAAATGAAAGACTTGCGTTACACCTGGAATCGGGGTGGACGCGATGGTCTCTCGCTGGAAATCTACGAACCGGGCCAAGCGCCGCTCGATGAATTGAAAGTGATTTCCGATGCCTGGCTGACCGGCAAGAACGTGCGCGAGAAAGGCTTCTCCCTCGGCCGCTTCAGCCCCGGGTATCTGAAATATTTCCGCATTGCCATCGTCCACTTTCAAGGCAAGCCCGTCGCCTTTTCCAACCTGCTGGAAACCACCAGCCCGGAACTGGCCAGCCTTGACCTGATGCGCTCTCACCCGGATGCACCGAAGCTGACCATGGAGTTCATGATGGTTGGCCTGATCCTGCATTACAAAGCCCAAGGCTATGCACGCTTCAGCCTGGGCATGGTGCCGTTGTCCGGCCTGCAACCTCGACGGGGCGCGCCGATCACCCAGCGCCTGGGTTCGATGATCTTCCGTCGTGGCGAACAGCTTTACAACTTCCAGGGACTGCGCCGCTTCAAGGACAAGTTTCAGCCCGACTGGGAACCTCGCTATATGGCCGTGCCTGCCGGACTCGATCCGCTTGTCGCACTGGCTGACACCGCCGCCCTGATTGCGGGCGGCCTGACTGGATTGGTGAAACGCTGATGATTCGACGCTCCTGGCGCCTTTTGCTTGCAGTACTGGTAATTGTTCTTTTAGCCGTAGCTTTGGGAATATGGATCTGGAACCGCCCCGCTCCACCTGCATCGCTGGAACACCTGAACCTGGAAGGCGGCGCGCCGCTGACCAGCGTGACACCGGCTACCCGCGTCAAAACCCGCATTGCGCTGGCCGTGACCGCTGAAGAGATGCTCACCGACAAGCAATTGCTGGCCGTCAGCAAAGACGCGTCGGCACGCATCATTCAGGTGGTGTTGCCCAAGGATGACTGCGTCCTGCAACAGAAGACCTTTCAGGCGGCGCTGGAGAAACTGGACGGCCCGGCACAGGTTGTCGGCGGCATAGGCCCTGGTGCAACACTGGCGTGGCGCTGGCTGGCCGAACAGACCGATGACAAGGCCCAGGCCATTTCGGTGGGCTTTGCGCTTGAGCACGTCTCCAATCCGCCGCCGGTTCTGGAAGAGGACGAGAAACCGCCACAGATCTGCGACGTACCATTGCCGCAGAAAGCGCCGCACGGGCACTGGCTGGCAGCATGGAACGATGCTCCGGATGATCCGAGTGCGGCCTTCGTGCGCGATCAGACCAATGCCGACACCAGCATCAGTGACTACGACATTCCCCTGCCGCAGGTTCTCAACACTGAGCTGCGCCATCTGCTGCTCGGCGAGAACGACAGCGGTGGCCTGGGCATTCCAGTCGTGGAAGTCCCGGCCAGCCAGCCGTCCGATACCGTGACGTTGTTCATGTCCGGCGACGGCGGCTGGCGCGACCTGGACAAGGTAGTGGCGGGTGACATGGCCAAGATGGGCTATCCGGTGGTTGGCATCGACGTGCTGCGCTACTACTGGGAGCACAAGACCCCGGAGCAGACCGCCGTGGATCTGACCGACCTGATGAACCACTACCGGCAGAAATGGGGCACCAAGCGTTTCATCCTGGCAGGTTACTCATTCGGCGCGGACGTCATGCCGGCGATCTACAACCGTCTGGCCGCGGACGACCAGAATCGGGTCGACGCGATCATTCTGCTGGCCTTCGCCCGCACCGGCAGCTTCGAGATTCACGTCGACGGCTGGCTCGGCAACGCAGGCAAGGAAGCGACCACCGGGCAGGAAATGGCAAAACTACCCGCTGCCAAGGTGTTCTGCGTCTATGGCGTCGAAGAGAAGAAGGACAGCGGCTGCACCGACACCACCGCAGTCGGCGAGGCCGTTCAGTTGCCCGGCGGTCATCACTTCGATGAAGACTACCCGGCACTGGCCAAACGCCTGATCGACGCCATCAACAAGCGTCAGGGCAAGGCCGCTGCCCAGTAAGCGTTTGCTTACGGAAAGCTGAAGGCACAAAAAATCCCGGCACCGTGAGGTTGCCGGGATTTTTTTGTCTGCACGTCAGGGCTTATGCCTGCACGTTTACATCTCGACCTGCGTACCCAACTCGATCACACGGTTGAACGGCAGTTTGAAGAAGCGCAGGTTGCCGTTGGCATTCTTGAGCATGAAGGCGAACAACGCCTCGCGCCAACGGGCCATGCCATCCATCTTGGACGGGATCACGGTTTCTCGACTGAGGAAGTAGGTGGTGCGCATCGGACTGAAATCCAGCTCGGCCAGGTGACACAACGTCAGTGCAGCAGGCACATCCGGCTCGTCAATGAAACCGAAGTGCAGAATGACCCGATAGAAGCCTTCCCCGTAGGACTCCACCTCGAAACGCTGTGCGGCAGGCACACGCGGCGTGTCTTCATACACCACTGTCAGCAGCACCACCTGCTCATGCAGCACTTGGTTATGCAGCATGTTATGCAGCAGCGCATGAGGGACGGCGTCCGAACGTGCGGTCAGGAACACCGCCGTACCTTGCACGCGATGTGGCGGCTGCACGCGGATGCTGCCGATGAAGATCGGCAATGGCAGCCCGCCCTCATCGATACGCTCGGCCAGCAGTTGTTTGCCACGCTTCCAGGTGGTCATGAGAATGAACAGCACCGCACCGGCAAGCACCGGGAAAGCGCCGCCCTGGAAGATTTTCGGCACGTTGGCTGCGAAGAACAGACCGTCCACCAGCAACAGGCAGATCAACAGCGGCACGGCCAGCAAAGGCGGCCACTTCCAGAGCATCAGCATGACCGTCGACACCAAAATCGTGGTGCAGAGCATGGTCCCGGTGACCGCAACGCCATACGCAGAAGCCAGCGCCCCGGACGACTCGAAGCCGATGACCAGCATGATCACACCCGCCATCAGCGCCCAGTTCACAGCGCCGATATAAATCTGGCCTTGCGCGTCGCTGGACGTGTGCTGAATGTGCATCCGCGGGATGTAACCCAGTTGAATGGCTTGCAACGTCATCGAGAACGCGCCGGAAATCACTGCCTGGGAGGCGATGATGGTCGCCATGGTCGACAGCCCGATCAGCGGCAACAGCGCCCAGCCAGGCGCCAGCAGGTAGAACGGGTTACGTACCGCTTCAGGGTTACCCAGCACCAACGCGCCTTGCCCGAAATAGTTAAGCAGCAGCGCGGGTAATACGAGGATGAACCAGGCGCGGGAGATCGGTTTGCGGCCAAAATGCCCCATGTCGGCGTACAGCGCTTCGGCACCGGTCAACGCCAGCACGACAGCGCCCAGAATGGCGACGCCGATCCCGGGGTGAATGATGAAGAAATGAACGCCCCAAGCCGGGTTGACGGCCTTCAGTACTTCAGGTGACTGCATGATGCCGTAAACACCCAGCGCACCCAGCACCAAAAACCAGATCACCATGACCGGCCCGAATAACACCCCGATACGCGCGGTGCCATGACGCTGGATCAGAAACAGCCCCACCAGCACAATCAACGCCATGGGCACGATCCAGTGATCAAGTCCGTCGAAGGCCAGCTCCAGCCCTTCCATCGCCGAGAGTACCGAGACCGCCGGGGTGATCATGCTGTCGCCGTAGAACAGCGCAGCACCGAACAGGCCGAACACCACCATCATCATTTGCAGCCGGGGATGCTTGGCCGATGCACGACGCGCCAGCGCCATCAACGCCATGATGCCGCCCTCGCCCTGGTTATCCGCACGCAGTACGAACGCCATGTACTTGAAGGACACGACCCAGATCAGCGACCAGAAGATCAGCGACAACACGCCAAGTATCGCGTCGTGGGTGACCTCCACACCGTAGCCACCCTGAAACACCTCTTTTAGGGTGTACAGCGGGCTGGTGCCGATGTCCCCGTAAACCACCCCCACTGCTGCGATCAGCAGCCCTATGGGCTTCGCAGTGCCTCCGGCCTCGGCATGACTGTTTGCTTGACTCATCCACTACTCCCGGAAAACAGACATGAGGTTCAACAGACTGTGAACATCACAACGCGTAACAATTCAGATTCAGCCAGACATTGACACGCCTGACCTCGAAGGCGCGAAGCATAACGCAGCATTGGCTGTAATTCTTGGTGAAACGCAAGTCAGGCGCATGACGAGGCCTTTACGCACATTCCATGCAGCCCCGGCTTCTTGCTGAGCGACTTTCAATGAACGGTGCCAATAGCGGCCGGTCACTTAGATAAGCCTGTCGCTATTGGGGTCATCAAGCACCGCATCGACGTCCGGCCGCCCTGACTATCCTGACCGAGAAGCACCTATGACCCAGCGAGATCTGACTGTCCAGCCGTTACGCTTCCAGCCTTCGTTTGAAGTCATCCCGGATGATGAAGCACAGACCAGCAAAGAACTGGTCGAAGCAATGCATTCCATTCTGGAAACCACTTTTCAGGACACCGGACACGCCATTCGTAGCGTGCACGCCAAAGCTCACGGGCTGCTGCGTGGCCACATTCAAGTGTATGACGACCTGCCCGAGCCACTGGCCCAAGGTGCATTCGCGAAACCCGGCAGCCTGCCGGTCATCATGCGATTTTCAACCAACCCTGGCGATATCCTCGACGACAAAGTCTCAACACCGCGTGGTCTTGCCATCAAGCTGGTCGGCGTCGAGGGTGCGCGACTGCCTGGTAGCGCAGAGGCAACCACTCAGGACTTCGTCATGCAAAACGCCGAGGCGTTTACTGCCAAAGACCCCCAGGCTTTTTTGAAGACGTTGAAGTTGCTGGCCAGGACAACTGACAAAGCGCCTGGCATGAAGAAGGCATTGTCTGCCGTATTGCGCGGCATCGAGTCCGTGATTGAGTCCGTAGGCGGTGAAAGCGGCACGCTGAAAAGCCTGGGCGGACACCCGATTACCCATGTGCTTGGCGAGACCTTCAATACGGTTGTGCCATTTCTATACGGGCCTTACTACGCCAAGCTGAGCGTCGTACCGGTCTCTGCCGAGCTGGTGGCGCTGACTGACCAGGCCGTGGATTTGAAAGATAATCCGGACGGCTTGCGTGAAGCCATAAAAGCGTTCTTTCTCGAAAACGATGCCAGCTGGGAGGTTCGCATCCAGCTCGCCACAGACGTGGAAAAGATGCCCATCGAGGACGCATCGGTTGTCTGGCCGGAAGACCTCAGCCCTTACGTCGCGGTAGCCAGAATCGACGTTCCTCGTCAGTCCTCATGGTCTGAGCAAAGCGTTCAGGAAATCGATGAAGCCATGGCCTTCAGCCCATGGCACGGCCTGGAAGCGCATCGTCCGCTGGGCGGAGTCATGCGCGTGCGCAAACCAGCTTATGAACATTCGGCCGGGTTTCGCAGCCAGCATAACGGCTGCCCTATGCATGAGCCGCGGGGCTGACAGAGTATCCGCTCACTTGCGCATTGTTGAGTGTGGCCCTACTATCCATGTACGCCAATGACTCATACAAGGGATTGAATGATCTTCATCGAAACTCCCGTATTCACTTCGGACCTCAGAGATCATTTGGATGATGAAGCATACAGGGCTCTACAAATCTATCTGGCTGAGCATCCAGAATCTGGAGCGCTTATCGAAGATACAGGTGGCCTGCGAAAAATCCGCTGGGCGGCTCATGGCAAGGGGAAAAGCGGGGGCGTGCGAGTTATTTATTACCATGTCTCTGCGCGATTCCAGATACGCATGATCTTGATCTATCGCAAAGGAATCCAGGATTCGCTGACGGACAAACAGAAGGCTCAGCTTCGCGCTATCAACAACGGGTGGAAATAATGGAAAAAAATCTCTTTGATCGTCTTGTAGAAAGCATGACCGAGATGGACGAGATAGATCGCGGTGAGCGCCAGCCCTCGCGTGAATTCCATATCGATGCCGTTCAAGTCAAAAAAATCAGACAAGCGACAGGTCTTTCCCAGGCAACCTTTGCCAAGCGCATTGATGTCGCAGTCGGGACACTTCGTAATTGGGAACAGGGACGACGCGAGCCAGAGGGGCCAGCGCGTGCATTGCTTCGAGCGATACACAATGATCCAGAGCACGTTCTTGCAGCATTGAGTTTTAACAGGGGTGAAATCGCAGACACAAAGCGCCTGAACTGACTTGATTTCCCGTCGAAGCTCATTTGCCCTGCCGCATTTGGCACTAGTGAAGACAATGTTAAAAAGAAGACGTGAACCCGTGTGCGGTTCAGCAGTGACAGCAAGCCTTAGAGCGCCAGGAGCGTGGTAGGCCATAAAAATCTGCAGCATTCCCGCTTTTATTGCATATCCCGCCTCACACCCATCGCATTTCTCACCCTAATGCTGGTCATCCTGCCCGCTCACCGCTAGAATTGCGCACTTTTTGATCAGAGGCGCACCCAGCGCCCAGTCGGTGCCTGCGCTTTGCGCATGGGCGCCCTTCACGCCGAGGTTTGCCATGTCCACCGTTACCACGCCGTCCGCCCCCAAGGTCGGATTCGTTTCTCTGGGTTGTCCTAGCGATGACTGATATAAACCGATAGGATCTCGTTTTTGGCGGGTTGGAAAACACACCTCATGGCAGCATTTTTACCAACGGAGCAACACTGTCATCAGTACGTCCAATAGCTTTCAATTTCAGTTTCAGAATGCCACTATCCGTTTCTGAGATAGCAACTACTAAAAAATGGAATGAAAATGGAAGAGCGAATTGAGAGGATTACGAGTGTTGCGACGTGTGACGAGAGTTACCGATTCCCTACAGCGAACGCATTTAGGCAATTTATCGGTGGTGAATTTGACGCTTGGTCATGGGTGAGCGGGCTGCCAGCTCCTTTTTCAACTGACGAATACGCACATCAATTTATAACCAAACCTTTAAAAGCAGCTGAGCGCGCCTTTAATGTAGACGGCCTAACGGCTCGCCATCTCAACATGAGTACTTACCTATCCTCCGACGGTGAATTGGGCAGACTTGCACAGGAAATTAGACAAGAACATGGCCCGATTACTAGCTTTATGTTCTTACTCTTGGCCCACCCACAGCTCGCAGGCAATTTGAACCAGTACAGCTCTTTGGAGAATTTCTTCAAGACTGATAGCCTTTATTATGAACGCGGCCTGGCATTACATTTATTTTTCGAAACCATTAACGTCAGCAAACTCACAACAAAAAAACGTCATCAAGCCAGAGAAAAAGAGACGCTTGACTTTAAAACTGGTTATGACAAAGCTATTGAGACTGCAAGTTCGCAATTGAAACGTGCGATTGCAGATATTAAGACTTCGCGCTCCGACCAACTGAAGGAGACGAAAGACGCTATACGTAAAAACAAACGCCGGGCACAACTGTACAGAGCCTTACTTGATAGAGCCGCAAAGTCAGGACATGAAAGCTTCAAGAGTTCCCAAACCGCGTTAAAGGATGCACGGAGCGACCTGATCAACGCCCAAGAAACTTATCACGCGCAAGTTGACTTAAAAGCTTCTGTTCAATACTGGACGGAGGAAATGGATCGGCACCGCAAAACAGCTTCGAAATGGCTGTACGCGGTTGTAGCCACTACCGCCGTGACTTTTCTCGCACCTGTTCTCTATTATCACCTGGGAGGAATAACTGGTTTATCGCAAGCAAGCACTGAGCGGACCGTATCTAATACGGGCTCTACGCCAGCAAAAATCCAGAAGACAGATAGCTTTAATTCCCCAACACAAAGTGAAACGGCAGTTGTTGAGCCCAAAGTGGCTACGGATCTAAATTTGTCTCCCCTTGCTGCCCACATTGCTGACTTGACTGGTGCTGCATTGCTTATAGCGCTGCTGTCGATCTTTATAAGACTGAGCCTTCGTCAGTTCAACACACACTCATATTTGAGACACGAGTCTGCCGAACGACTCGTAATGACTAAAACATATCTGGCGCTATCCAACGAAGGAAAATTGAGTACAGACACCGATAGAAAACTTGTGTTAGAAGCTTTGTTTCGTGCAACCCAGTCTAATGGCGTACCCGAGACAGCAATTTCTACACCTATAGAATTGATAATAAAAGCTGTCACAGACAGCAAGCCCGATAGAAACTAGCAACGACGACATAAATAAAAATTTACATGCGACAAAAACCCGGCTACTGCGGCAGCGCCGGGTTTCCTATCTAATCATCTTACGTGAGAAGACCACGTTGAGCAGATAGGTTGTCCAAAAGCGATTTCAATTGAAACTCTTCAGCAGATCCCCTTTCGGTGTGCTCGTGTATCGCCAGATACTCAGTACCTCTAGACCCATTGCGATAGATGACCCAGTCGCCGCTTGCTTTAGTCGAGGCTCGAGTTTGGAACCTAGCAGCTTCCGCTTTAACTGCCTCGTATCCTTTCCCTGCTGCCAAGAGTGACCGTACGATCTGATCTAGTGTGACATCCATGGGCTGTGAAGGAGGCTTTCCATGCAGCGCTGCTAAGTTTCCTGCTGCCCAGTCCTGCCTTTTGAAATGCACATGCCCATACCCCGCCAGGACGCCAGACGCGCTAAAAGCTCCAGGACTTCTTGTAATGGGCGAACCTCGCTCCATCGCGTCGAGCGCTCGAGTGAAAAATGCCAGGCGATCGCATGACAACTCGATCACTTGGTCGATCAAATATTCCGAGAGCCTGTCAAAGTAAGGTCTATCCTGCAGCACGGCCAGCGTAAATTGCTTTGAGTAACAGCCCAAATTTACCTCCGATGTAAAGCCGTCAAGATGCGGATTGTGGTAGTGAGCCTTCCACTGGCGCTTCAGATTACAGCACTCTGCTGGCGTTTTGTTAAAACAGTTGTCCTAACTGGGAAGGCTCCCAATTCGTGATGATCAACTCTGCACTCTCATCCGCTTTTGCTCTACGCTGATTGGAATTAGTATAACGGATGAAAACACTTTCAAAATGGAAGCCTTTGAACACTTCGCGTATATCAGGGTGGTCGTTGATACTTACCATCACCTTCCCTTTGCACCTACGCATGAAGTCAGCCATTCGCTCGTAGTTCTCAAACGCAAATTCTACCCCATACCCTGCGGTCTGCCAGTAAGGCGGATCCATGTAGTGGAAGGTATGGCTGCGGTCGTATCGTTCAGCGCAGTCCAGCCAAGGAAGGTTCTCGACGTAGGTACCGGACAGTCGCTGCCAGGCTGCGGACAAATTCTCTTCGATGCGCAGAAGATTGATCGCCGGTGCTGTAGTGGCCGTGCCGAACGATTGTCCAGTGACCTTGCCGGCAAATGCGTGATGCTGCAGGTAGAAAAAACGTGCAGCTCGCTGAATGTCCGTAAGCGTTTCAGGGCGGGTCATTTTTTGCCACTCAAAGATCTGGCGTGAACTGAGCGCCCATTTGAACTGGCGCACGAACTCTTCGAGGTGGTTCTGCACGACCCGGTACAGGGTCACCAGGTCACCGTTAATATCGTTGAGTACTTCCACTGGCGCACCTTGCGGTCGCATGAAATAAAGAGCGGCACCGCCCCCGAAGACCTCGACATAGCATTCATGCGGCGGGAACAGCGGAATCAGGCGATCGGCAAGACGACGCTTACCACCCATCCAGGGAATGATTGGAGAAGACATAAAGAAACCTTTTACTGTATGGATAAACAGTATTTTATCATACGTCAATTCCGCCCCATCGATGTGATTTTGTGCAAATGCCAGCGTCCGCCCATATGCGCTGCAAGCCCCGGTTTAGAAAGGTTGTCGCAACCCAATTACGATTCCGAAGCAAGTAAGCGATTGCCGCCTGGATCGCCGATTCAGAAACGGGAAAACGACTTAATCGCACTTTTTATTTTTTTGAGTCAATGGGGCCGGGGGCGGAGCAAACTGAGATACGTGGTCACACCGCACTCTGCCATGTGCGCCCTAATGCACTTGTTGGCAATTCTTTGCATTCCGTGCAATTCACAACACTCAGCCAAGGCCTACGGCCTGGCGCGGCTCGAGCCATGTTTGCACACCTCAGAGATTTGCAAAAAAAACGGACACAAAGCCCGTCGGCGGGAGGGGGATAAGTGCATTTCCTTCGCTTTTTTTATTCCCGAGCAGATTTCCTCCTCTGGTTTTCTCAAGCGGATTTAGGCATTTCATCGGACACCGGTGGCAATCCAAGATCGACCGAATGTACTGTATGCACATACAGCAAAATAGTCGGAGGGTAGACAATCATGTCCACGGCCAACACAGAGAAAAAAATAGCGGTGGCTGCATGGATCACGCTTCTTGACGACAGCACCGCATTGCTCACAAGCCCTGGCGGTCACCACAAGCTGCTGGTACGGCAGGCCGGCGCTTTGCATGCCTCTCAGATCGTGAGTCCAGAGGAATACAGCGACATGCTGGAGCTAGCTGACGGCGCGCTCGCCTATGCAATTGAGGCGCAGCTGGACCTCCCTGCCTCGGACAGTGCCGCCTGATGCAGGTCTTGGTCGTTCCAATGAGGCGCAAGGGTGTAGCGTTGGGGCCAAAAGAAAGGGACCGTTTCGAAGCGGTACTAGGGAACGTAATAGTCCGATCAGTTCACTGCGATCATTTTGGCAGACATGCAAACATTGCCTGGCTCGATGCAGGCATGCCAAAGGAGGCACAGCGGCTGCCGGAGCTGCTGGACGTAACGTTGGCCACAATGGCCCACAATGGGTTCGTGCTGAGTGGAATCGAATACATCGACGGCTGCGCCTACGCGCAGTCATGGTGGTGTAGGCACCAGTGATATCGATGTGCTGATCGACACCTGCAAAGCCGAACTGGTAGATGCATTGGGAACCAATGAACCAAAACTTCGCAGTCCAATTAAACCAGCTGTGACGTGTAAAAAGTAATTGACCAACCAGGGCGGGACAGAGGATCCACCTCTGCCGCGCTATAGATCAGAGCTCTTTTAAGCGGCCCTATATGCGACCGTTATTACGTCTGGCTTCCAGCTACGCTGTAAGTCCGACCACCTTCAATGACAGCTCATAAAAAGTTTTTCCAAAATCATCTCGACTAAGCTTCATATTATCAAGAATATTTCCACCCTGTTCAATTTGGTCATCCGTTAAAGCAAAAACGGGTACATTATGCTTCTGAGCTTGCGCTATAAGAGAGTTAAAATCTGCAATATTTGCAAGATTATACGGCTCGTCCTCTATCGAGAAAGATTTAAATAATGCATCGTCCAAGCACATATGAAAAGGAACTAGAGCAGGAACCAAGGCATTGGCCACTTCGCTGTTGATAATATCGATCCATCGTTGAAAAGATTTAGCAGGAGCGCCATTTCGTGGTCTATATTTTTGAGAGATAATGCCGATAAATTTTGGCGGATTCTCCGGTAAATGATAAACAAAGCTTGAATCTCTGAAATCAGAAACCTCTTTATTCCATTTAGGTACTACACGCGTTAAGGATTTTATAGCCTGAGCACAAAAGAAATCAGGTGCTGTAGGTACTATAAAATAATCGCTTGACATAAGAAGACATTGATTTAATGCCCCGACGCTTGGACTCATATCTACTAAGACATAATCAAAGTCATTTTTAGTTGCTGCTGAGCGGATGCATGCACCGAGAACTCCCGGTATGTTTCTCATAGCAGGTAACTTTGCAGCCGTGGTGAGAGCTACGCTAATCTGCGTTTCTGCTTCAGAGAGCTGAAGATTTCCGCATAAAAGTGATAGATTAGGGTGCGCCGTAGCCACCGGAGCTGCATCGAGATGACGACCTTCACCATTCAGAACAGGCAAGATACAGGTATAAAGGTCACAGTTTGGATTCTTAGCGTAAAACTCTGAAGTATCATCGATGGAAGAGTAGCCGAGGACGAGGGCGGTCAAATTGCATTGAGGATCTGTGTCAACGATTAGTATTTTGTAACCTTGCTCGGCAAGCATCCACCCTAAATTAAATGTAGTTGTAGTTTTACTAACGCCACCTTTATGATTGAACAGCGAAATCATTTTCATAAGTAAATCCATTTTATTTTTTCGGACTGTCAAGCTAGCCTTTTGCCATACCTCTGTCCAGTAAATTTGCGACTTCGTGCATTGGAGGCCAGCCTAGTGGAAGTGCGCTGTATAAGATTTTTCTTGTTACCAGAGATTGCTCAGATAGTAATGGCTCTAAGAGCTCCTGAGAGTATTTCGGCACGGGACGAATGCGTCGAGAAAGCCGTAGCATTTCCAGGCACCGGCGTCGGTCCGTGGGTATGCACAGCCAGTTGGGCGTTCATGTCCTGAATCAGATCGAGCAGATCACACACGACCTGAAAGATGTTCACACCGTCCGACCCAACCCAGTTTTTAGGAGCCTGCAGACGCTGACTCTCGCTGGTGATGCTTTTTCGCAATCCCTGAATCCTCTCCACCATGTCGCCACCCACCGTGGCGTTGTGCTTCTGGCCGACTACTAGGTTCAGATCGCGCCCGGTCGCCTGGTGCAAGTCGTCCACTGCCGCCAGGCTCGCGGATCCGCCTGACAGCAGCTTGAGTGCCCCCAGAGCCTCGATCTTCTTCACGCCACCCACTGACTCGGTCGAATGGTCGTCCACCGTCCTGGTGTGGCTCTGGAAGCTTTCGGTGTTCGTCATAGCGTCAACCTCGCGCTCGATCGCCTGGTCCTGGATCTTGCCGTCAGTCTTGCGCAGCCAGTTACCGTCCGCGTCGACGCGCTGCTGCACGGCGTCGCTGTGCTGCCACACCTGGTCGCCTTTTGGAACCTTCGGCAGTGTCAGGCCGTGCGGCAGGATGGTCTGGATGTAGGGTTTGTGTGGCAAGCCATAAGCGAAGCACACCACCACGCTGGTGCCCTCCTCCGGAAAGGCAAAGAACCCCATTTCATCACCACCCACCGGCATGGGCAGCGGCACGCCGGCCAGTACCGGCAATGCTGTATCGATCTCGCCGTCCGGCCCCATCACCTGCAGGTCGACCGAGAAACGCGGGCGGAAGTCGTCACACAGCCCGGCGCTGGCCGGCGCATCCGCCACGGCCACGACCTTGGCGAAGCGCGGCAAGTGATAGCCGCCAGTGAGTTCAGGGAATTGCCGCTCTACGCTGCGCTTGATTGCGTCGTCCATTTGATAGCCATCTGTGTGCCGGCCAGCGTCACGTTTGTGATCCGCTCGCCCTGGTTGATTGATACGCCTGGTCGCAGGCCTGGCAAGGCCGCGATCATTGCGCTCTGGCTGCCCTGGTAACCGTCGAAAAGGTTAACCGGCAACTGCAACGGCGACCGAGCGCCGAAGAAACTGTCAGCCCAAGCACCGACGTAGATCTCGCCGTCGCCCTGTTGCTGCCAGATAAAATCCTTGATGCCGAACACCCGCGCCATGCTGTCCAGCGCCTGGTATCCAGCGGCCAGGTTGTAGAAAAACGGCGTCTTGACGCGTGTGTAGGCCTGATCCGGAACCCGGAAACGCAGGCCGGTCTTGCTGCCGATATCGGCCAACACCGCGCGCAGATCTACATGGCGCAGGTTTATGGGCAATGGGTTGGCCAGCACCGCGGCTAACTCACGACACAGCACCACCTGCTCAATCCCGTTGGTGGCGGTGCAGCGTTCGACGTAGCCAATGAAATGACGCTGCAGGACCGCTTCGTTGTAGCCGATATCGAACGTGACCAATCCTTTGACGGTTACGCCCGCCTTGATCGTGAACGTGGCGCGGCCTGGACTCTTGAGGTCCAGACGGACATCGTCATTGACCAGCGGCATGACCGCGCCGCCGATCGTCAGCACCTTGTGCAGCTTCATGCTCATGAAGCGCCGCCTAGGTAGGTGTCCACCTTCTTGAGCACTGCCTCAAAGCCTGTCAGTTCTTCGGGCGTGCCCGATCCGCTGCCCTCAACACCATCACCTGGTGCTGACTGCGACGTGACGCCGTTGCCGGCGCGCCGGTTCTCGACCTTCTCCGGGTTGGATAGCTTCTCGCTCAGCGTGAACTGGACGATCCATTGGGCCAGTGTGTCGTCCTCACGGGCGCTGACCCCGTCAGAGAACGTCACCTGCCGGATGCCAAATGCCTTGGCCGTGTCGTTCACGATGCGGTAGGTCTGTAGCTGGCCACCGCCTGCAGTCGCCTCGGCCAGGCGCATGATCGTGCGCAGGTCCTCGAGGGCCTTGTAGGGGATTGTCAGCGCAACGGTCAAAGTCTTGGGTTTGAAACCCTTGTGCGATTTGTCGGTTGCCGATGTCTGCCCGCCCAGCTCGTCGGCCTCAATCTTAAGGCTGGCTGTCAGCTTCATGCGGTGGCCGATGATCTGCTCGCCGTTGAGTAGCAGCGTCATAGGCCCACCAGTTCCTGGACAAAGCTCAGGCTCTCTGCAGATCCCACTAGCAGCGCGCCGGCACACAGCGGCCATTCATGGCCCGGTGCTTCGCCCTCGAGTAGTTCGCGGCGCAGCTGGCCCAGGTCACCCGGTCCCAGCATCCTAGACTGGATCGACACGTCGTCTGCACTGTTGGTGAACTGGGCTTTCAGGTCGGCCAGCTGCTGATCGCGCTTCTGGGCCTGCGCCTTCTTTCGTGCCTGCAGATCTGCGAGGTCCGCCATGGGCGAGCTGTCAGCAGCATAGCCCTCAAGTACAGCCAGTTGGCCGGCCATGGACTGGCTGGCCAGCTTGGTGATCGGGCACCGCTGCAGCGGCAACTGGCTCCAGAGCGGCATTTGCCCGGCGATCGGCATGACCCACTTTTCCACCTCCAGCTTGGCCAGGTGTTCGGCCCGACGTTCGGCGCGCACCAGGTCCGGCATAGGCAGCACAACGTTGAACCGACCCAACGTCGCCGCAAGCTGGTCCAGACGCGTGGCGAGGAAGATCAGCACCAAGGCGCTTTGCTGACCTTGAGGGCGGACAGCGTCAGTGGTGTCCGTCAGCTTGTCAGCCAGTAGTTGTAGCAGGTTCGGCGCGGACAAAAAGCGCTGGTGGCCGCCGCTGCCCTGGCCAACCCCGTGCTGGAATGGCGTCACGACGATACACGACGGGACATTATCGAACTGGGCCGCCAAGGCGGTACGGCCGGCGCTGATCGCCGCTTGTGCGGCGCCGCCGATCGGCCCCGGGCTGGTGGTCGCGATGTCGGCTAGCTTGGAGACTCGCTCCCCAGTGCTGAGCATTTCGCCCTGGATGAGATTGCGAGCGCCGGCCATCTGGTCCATCCATTGAGTGGCTTGTACCGGCCAGCGAAACTTGATGTTGGTCCAACTCATGGCAGCACCAACCAGATCGGGGCTGATGGGCGGGCTGAAATGTCAGGGAACGACGAATGCTCCGGCCAATCACGCAGCGCGCCACGATAGGCCTGCAGCGCCATGTAGTGTTCCACCGACAACGTCGTTGCCTGCCCCGCTTCGAGCTCGTCACGGTGACGGTTGACCATCCCATCGGTCTGTTTGAGCTGATAGTCCCGCCAGCAACGATCATTCTCGCGCAGCGTCTCGATGCTGGGACCAAACGGCGCAATAGCAGCAGGTCGACCACTGTCATCCAGGCCGATACGCATGCCGTTGCTCTGTGCCTCCAGTAAGGATTGGTAGTGCTCTATGCTGATCTCGATCAGATCGCTCGCCGGGGGCAGCAGGCATTCCGGATTGTCGACGGTAATCTGCGGCACCGGGACGCCGAGGTCATCGATCTCGATCATCGGCACGGACTCCTCCTGGCTGTGGTCGCCCGCGATGTATGCGGGATCCGGGACCAGGATCTTCGGTCGTTCGAAGGTTGGGTCATCGATGGTGATGGTTCGGGGGCCGTGGCTCGCGCTGCTGTAAAACCCGCCCGACGGGCGACCGTAAAAGAACTCCATTTATTTCCCCGTTACGCGGTAGTGGATGGTGATGGGCGTGTTGCTTGGGTTACTGCCGGCAACGCGTTGAACGCGTACGGTCATGGCGCCCAAGCCAGAGCTATGAAACCCCACCAGGTTCTCGGCAATTTCAGTGGTCTCTCCGACCGCCTCAATGCCGAACGTCACAGAGTGGAACGCGGCCGGGAACGACATCGGAAAATAAATCCCCGCTTCCGCCACCGCCCCGACGGCATTCGGCGATACCAGCGTGACTCGCCCCCACTGCTCGATGCGACCGGTGTCAGCGTCTTTGTGCCAGCCGTTGACCTCAACCGAGGCAGTGTTTTTCGGCCGGTTGGCTTCGGTCCAAAAACGGTACCGGGCGTTACCCGCTGACCAGCCACCGAAAGCAAACTGGTTGTCCGTGTCCAGACCAAAGAACGTGCCGTAGGACCCGCCCCGATGAAATGTAATCACTGCCGCAGCGGCCGGGTTATTGCCGTTCACAATCGCCAGAGGGGCGTGGGCTTGGTTGTGAGCACCCGCCGCTGCCAGCGAAGGAACCTGACCGAGGCTGAATGCGGTGTAGCCGTTTTCACCCGCGAGCCGCACAAAACGCCCATCTGACTGGCTGGCGGTATAGGCGTCGGTGATGCCATAGCCACCGAGGGTGGTGGCGACGTTGGCTTTGCCGGCAGGATTGAAGTTGCCCGAGTGGTACAGCTTGTACTGCGGCTGGCCAGGGTCAGATCCGCCCAGATACAGTTCATTGTCAGTTTGGAGCCCCAGCATCCGCGCCACACCACGCGAAGAGGCATGAAAGGTAATGGCTGGGTGCAAATCCGAATCGAGAACCAGACCCGCAGATCCCCAAACGCCGAGTTGAGCATCTGATTTGCGGCTGTATAGTCGGCCGGCCACCGTGCCGCCGCTGGTCGACAGTTTCCCCGCCAGGGCATTGGTCATGCTGGTGGCAAAGTTGGGATCGTTGCCCAGGGCCGTCGCCAGCTCCTTGAGGGTGTCGAGCGCCGCCGGCGACGAGTCCACCAGCGCGGCGACCACCGAATGCACAAAGGCAGTGTTAGCGGCCTGCTGGTCCTTGGTCGTGGCCGGTAGCGAAGGCACTCTGACCGGGCCGGTAAATGCTGCCCCCGCCAGATCAGCTTTAAGGGCCGGATTGAAGTTACCGGTGTCCCACGGCTCGCGGCCAAACAGATAAGCACGCTGGTTGGCCAGGTCCAGGTTCAGCGGATCCGGTACGCCTGTCGAAAAGATTCGGAACGTATGGTTATACACATCAGCAAAGACGGTACGTAACGTCGTCGCCCAGCGCACCTCTGGCGAGTCATTGCTACCGTTATTGAGCACGATGGACTGCGTAGTGTTGATCGTACCCGTGACATTCCCACCGTTTTTGTTGAGCTTGGTGTCGACCAGGGCCTCGAGCAGTTGGCGTACAGCTACGACCATTTTGGTGGTGGCCAACACTTGATCACTGTTGCTGGTTGGATCACTGCTGATCGCGTTGGGAATCTGGTCCAGCTTCACGTCATCTTTCGTGGTGGCCCGGGCGCGCAGATTGGGATAGTCGCCAACCCGGGCGGCCAGGTGTTTGATCAGTTCAGTGATGATCGGCTCGACGCTGCGCAGATCGGTAATCAACGATGAGGTGGGCAAGTCGGCCAACGGCACCAAGTAATGGCGTGCGCCGGCACCGTCGTTGTAATCCGCCTTGTCCATGCCAAACACCACTTGGAACGTACCCACCACGTCGCTGTGATCGCGCTGCAGAGACACATCCAGCCAGGCCTTGTTGGGCACCGACGGCACGACGACCGGCAGGACGGCTGTCGACTCCAGACGAATTCCTTCGACATAAGCCACCCCCGCCTTGAGCTGGTAGGTGCTACCGACTTTCTCCAGTTTCAAACCGCTATCAAAGAAGCAGGCACGGCCAAACACATCGCGATTGCTCAGCCGCTCGCGTTCGTCGATGCCTTTGAGGCGTACAGTGAAGTCGTGCTGCCAGGTGCTTGCATCGATCTTGATGCCGGTCAGCTGCTGGGCACCGTCGAACACCACCAGGAAGTTGCGCGTCACGTTGTTGCCGATCTGGTCAGGCAGGACGTTCTTGCGCTTCTGTTGCAACGGCACGTAGGCGACCGACAGCAGCACGTCGTCGCTGGTCTCCAGGCCGATCCAGTTCCAGTCGAAGTCACCGATATCGGTGCCCATCAGGAGGCTGTACACCACCTGGTTAGGGTTCACATAGCCCTGCTGGGTGATGTTTGCGGTGTAGACGATCTGGGCCGCTGGCGGCTTCACGCCGGCGCGATTGACCGGGCCGCTCACATTGAGGCCGGGCACGTTGGCCAGCACGAAGCGGGCGACGGTCAGCGGCAGGTTGGCCGCTTGTTTCTGGGCGATCAGTTTCTCGCCGGCGAGGGTGATACTTGCAGCCATGAGGGCTCCTAAAGGCTGGCGACCAGCGTTTGCTGATCGTCATTGAAATCCACCAGGGCAACAGCAAGCCGCACCGGGGTGATGGTTACGAAGTCATACCGGCGGCAGGTGCGTCCGTACTGACGGATCAGCACACGCAACAGGTCGGGGTTCTCGGACAGTTGGGAATCGCTCAGGGTGAGCAACACGACGTCCCAGTCGCGTTCGGGCATGCGCTCCTGGATCTCGACGTAGCCGACGCCCAAGCGCTCCAGGATGCGTTTCAAACCAGCAGTACTGCCGGCGTCCACCGAGTTGATAAAGGCGTACTTGACCCGCAGACGGAACAGGCTTTCAGGTTCGGCGGGAAACCGCGTGACATCACGCTGCCAGGCCCACAGCTCCAAAATGGACAGGTGGCACGTGTCCGCGTCGAGCTGCAGGTACGGCCAGCGCAGCCACTCGGTGGCCTGCTCCCACCAGAGCTGGGCGGTGGTGACCAGCTTGGTCAGCTCCAGCCCTTCGAGCCAGAACGGCAGCTTGAGCTTGATCATTGCAGGACCACCGCCAGGGTGCTGATGCGCGGGATGTCCAACGCCGAGACGATGTCACTGTTGGCAAACCGCAACGAACTGATATCCGGAAACTGAACGTGCAGCTCTTCGGTCAGGCGGCTGAAACTGAAACGTGACTGGGGAAATGTCCGAGTCGGCGCGTAGTCACTCTGGGTGCTTTCGCGGAACGCAGCGCGGATGAACAGCCCGACCTCAGCCTGCAGCGTCTGCAACTGCAGCGCTGTCAGGTTCGCCACCGGCCAGACCTTGACGCTGATCGCGTGCAGGGTTTCAGGCATGGCCATGGCCAGCAGATCGTCGCCGTGGCCATGGTTGCCGCCGTCGCGGATATGCGTGTTGATCTGCTCGAGGAAGGTATCGGCGGGCACGCCGGCGTCGAACAGCACGAAGGCATTGGCGCTGCCTGGCCCACGCGGCGCGCCGTGTTCAAAGTACACGCCATCAGCGGCAACCCCAGGAAACCCGGTGATGATAGCCCGGTACACCGCGTCGGTGTGCCATTGGTTGACCGCCGAAAACTGGTTGCGCACGCGCAGACGCAGCTGGTCGTCATGCTCGGAATCCGCGCCAGGCGTCTGCAGCCAGTCGGTGTTGTTTACCACCTGGACAACGCCCGGTACCGACTGAGGCAGCACCGCGTAGTAACCCGGTGCCAGGTTGTAGCCGCTGCCGGCTCCCACGGCCTTGACCGGCACCACCAACTGGCTCTGGCCCTCTTCAAAGCTGCGCGGCTCGGTGGTTACCAACTGGTAGATATGACCATTGAGGGTCGGTGACTGAACGACAGTGCCGATCGGCACTTCCAGCTCGCCACCGGTATTGGCGCGGGTAAAGAGCAGTTCACCAACGGCCACCGTCGCGGCCTTGCGCTCGATGTTCACCGCCCACGCCAGCATGTCCAGCCATTGCGCGCCGGCAGTCTTGACGAAGAAGTTCGGCAGCACCGTGCCACTGACAAACTCCAACAGCCAAAGCACTGGCTTGGTGACCAGCGCCGTGATGATTCGCCAGAACGGGCTGTACGCGCTGGTGTTGGTCAGCGTGCTGCCCTGCTCGACGGCCAGCTTTTCCCAGGCCTGTTTGAGCTGCGCCTCGGTGGTCGGAATGCCGGAGTCACCCAGCGCCTTTTTGAAGTCGACGGTCATAAGGTGATCTCCACCTGGCCAAACTTCACGGTCGTGGCGGTCACCAGGTACACACCCGGCTGGGTCTGCTCGATCTGCGCAGTACCTGGTACCAGGCGTTCGTCATCCTCGACGAGCAGCTCCATCTGCTGAATGCAGTCACGCTGACGCAACCGGTCGCGCTCGGCCACCAGGGTGATCAGCAGGCCACTTTCGCGGATCAGATGCGCGATGTCCTGAGCGATCGAGGCGCGGTCATCCACCAGCAGGGGCTGGCGAGCCGGGTCGAGTACCAGGTCGTTGTTCATGATCAGCAGGTCGACGTATTCACTCATCAGCCGCCCACCGCCATGGCCATCATGTTTTCCAGCTCCAGCGGTGTCATCGGTTTAGAGGTATTGATATTCAGTGTCTCGACGTGGGTGCCGGGGCGCTGGTTGGGGTTCATGGCGTTGCTCTGGCTCTGGAAGCTTTGCATCAGTCCTCCTTTCGGGACGGCCTGCGGTTTGGTGGGACTGATCGACGTATTGGCGTTGATCGCCTTGCGGGCCTCAATACCCTTGTCCGATTTGGCGGGCAGCTCGATGACCTTCTCGACGCGCTCTGGCAGTGCCGTTTTGGCCGGCATCGAAAACGCCAGGTCAGCCGACGCCGGCGGCAGCATGATCGGGTCGGCCTGGCTGATCTGCGGAGCAGGCAACTGCAGCGGTTTGAAGGGCAGCACGTTGGGTTGCGGCAGGCTGATAGGCGGTGCAGGTTTCACCTGGACTCTCGCTGCAGCACCCTGGGCCGGCGCAGATCGAGCGACCGCTGCCGGCAGTTGTGGACCCGGTACAGGTGCTCCCACCTGACCGGGCAGATCTGGCACCTTCGGCGGCTCTGGCAGATCACCAAACGTGGTTTCTATGTTGATGCCGGGGATCTTGTTGGCCATCTCGATCAGGCCATTGATTGCGCCCTTGACCGTAGACAGGATGCTGTCCCAGGCCGTTTTGGCGATGCCTGACCAGCCGCCCATCGAGTCGAACCAGCTGGACAGTTTGGCCATCTGATCGCTGATCCACTGGAACGCGGTGGTGTTCATCAGTGCGGCGCACAGCTCGTCCCAGTACACGACCGCTGCGACCACGGCAGCGGCCAGCAGGACAATGCCGGCCACGATCAGCAGCACCGGGTTGGCCAGCATGGCGGCGTTGACCAGCCAGATTGCGCCCTGCCACAGCAGCATGCCGACGCGCACGATCGCCATCCAGGTGTACAGACCGATCAGGCCGACCACGAAAGCCGCGACCATGACCGTGTGGAACAGGAACATGGCGATCGATTTGAAGCCCTGCCAGGTGAGCAGCTTCCATACGGTGAGCATGCCCAGCCACACCATTTTGCTGACACCGACTACCAGGGTCAGCAACGACATCGCGGCGATGAAGCCAAAGACCACCAGCGTGGTGATACCGATAAGCCGGGTGATGTTCGGGAAAAGTTGCGTCCAGCGGGTCAAGGTCTTGGCAATGCCCACCAGACGTTCCATCAGCGGGGTCAGCGTCGGAATCAGGGACTGACCGAAAGCGATGCGCAGCGCTTCGACGGCTTTGCCAAACTGCTCCCAGGGGTCGACCATGGCCTTGGCCATCTTCTCGGCGTTCTCCAGGCCCCGGACCTTGCCCAGTTCGGCAATTCCGTTGCGCAGCCGATCGGTGTCCTTGGCTAGCGCGCCGATCACCTGGGCACCTTCACCGCCGAACACTTCCATCAGCTTGGTGCCGGCAGCAGCACTGGTCAGGTCGCCGTACTTGCCCTGCAGCTTGTCCATGATCTGCAGCATGGGCAGTGCATTGCCGGAGGCGTCCGTGAAGCTCAGGCCGGTTTTCTCGGCAGCCGCGCTGAGGTTTTCGAAAAACGCCTTGTAGCGCCCGCCGGCGTCGCCGCCTTCCATGGTGCTGGACAGCGTACCGACCACCGCCATTTGTTCGGCAAAGCTGACACCGGCCTGGGTCGCGATCGCCCCGACTTCCTTGAAGGCGTCTTTCAACTGGGCACCATCGGTGCGGAACAGCTTCACCGCCAGCGCGGTCTGGCCGGTCAACTGCTGCGCCCACTCCACCCGGCCCATCTTGTCTGCCTGGGACTTGAACAGGTTGTACATGGTGCCCAGGTAAGCGCCGGTCGTTTCGGCGTCGGATTTGGTGACCTTGGCCAACAGATTGCTGGCACTGGTGATGGTGGCCAGCTGGCCGCCTACCAGGCCCTTGATCGCGCCATCGATGACGCGTGACGACGCCACGAACTCGGCGGCGCTGGCGGCGTAGGTGATCGAGAATTCGAGGGCCGTCCGGTTCAGCGAAGCCAGCGCGTCTTCGGTGGTGCCCAAAGCGCGCATGTCGCCCAGCGCCCGGTTCACTTCCAGCGCCGGTTCCAATGATTCGGTGATGGCCTTGCCCGCCCCCACCATGCCGGCCAGGCCTGCACCCATCTGAATGATGTTCTGCTGGCTCTTGGCGGCAAGGTCGCTGAAGCTGGTTTTCACCTTGCCCAACGGGGCACTGACCTTGTCGGTCAGTTTCAGGATGAAGGCCAGGCGGGCGGAACGGTCAGCCATCAGGGTTATCCGTTAAAGGCAGTGGAAATGCCGTTGGCGACGGCAATTTCCATGCGTCTCCAGTGTTCGTCTTCAAGCCACTTGGCGGTGCCCATGCTTTCAATCGTGGGCTCGGCGCCAGGCAGCCAGCGTTGGGTCAGGGCCAGCAACTGGCCCAGCCCGTCCTGGGTCAGGCCTTCGGCATGTTCGAGGGCTTTTTTACGATCACTTCAACGTCCGGCGAATACTCTTCAAGCAACGCACCGGCCAGGGTCATGGTGGTGATCGGGTTTTCCAGCAGCGCCTTCAGTGCGGCCTTGTCTTCGTCCTTGACGGTGCACATCAGCAGGTTGTGGGCCGGCGCGACCTTGTTGGCCTGGGTCGTGGCATTGAAGTACTTGGTGATCACCTGCGGGGTCAGGTTGAACGTGAATTCCTTGTCGCCACGTTCCAGGGTGATGCTGCGGTTTACTTCGCTCATGTCGGTGTTTCCGTAAGGTTGAGTTGTAAAGGGTCAGGGTTGTGCCGGCGTGCGTTGCACGACCTGGCGGATGTAGTCCTGCAGGCCGAGGATCATTTGCCGGCTGAGGGCAAGCTCGTCTCTGAGGGTGAAATAATCCGATCGAGCGTCTGCTGCGAGTTCGGCGCTGCCTGCATCAGCCAGGCCGGCGGCGCTGGCGGTACCGGGCACTGCGGGGCAGAAAGCTTTGATGCGCATCCGGTAACTGCCATCAGCAACAGCAAGCTGCAGAGTGTTGATTTGAGCGCGGGCACGATTCAGTTCCTCGGTGTGGTGGGTGTCGAGCTGGTCCCGCGCTGCCAGCTGATCGCGGGCCAGGCGCGCCGCCTCTCGCTCGGTGTGCAGATCTGCAGTAGCGTCGACCAGATCAGCGCGGGCAGCGACGAGCTGGTTGCCCTGGTACTCGAAAGCGCACCAGGTCAGCAGACCGACCACCAGCAAAACCAGGGCAAGGCGCAGCGGGCTGATGGTCATTGCAGGCACATCCTCATTTCGGCCAGCCGACGGTTGTGCAGGCCACGAACGAAGGTCTTACGGCCGTCGGCACCGGTCACATAGGCCCACACCGGCGTCGTGCCGTCGGAAGCCCAGGCCAGCGCTTTGCAGCCCTCGGCAATGCGGCCCGAATTGATCAGGCCCACGGCACGGCTTGCGCACGTCGTCGGCACGCCGAAGTTGTGGCCATGGCTGCTTAAGGCGTCGAACGTGTTCTGCCCGATCGCCTGGTTGCTCAAGCAGTCGGCCAGGCTCAACTGGCCCTTGGCGATCACCAGGCCCTCCACCTCGGCGCAGCGCGCATCGGACCAATATTCACCGACCACCACTGGATCCGGGCTGGTGTGCTTGGTGATGCCCTTGCAGACCGTGGGCAAACCGCCGGCCAGCTTGTCGGCATACACCACGTTCTGGCCGTTGCCTTCCCAGGTGCCCAGGAAGGCGGTCAACGTGCCGCTGCAGAGCAGCAGGAAGCCGGCGGTGATCTTGACGCGCAGGCTCATGCCTTGGTCTCCCACTCGCGCAGCATCTGACGGTACTTGGGGATCAGCAGCAGGATCTGCAGCACCATGTAGAACGCGGTCAGCATGTAGGCCACTGTCGACCAGTCAACGGCACCGGTCGCGCCCGTGGCGGCAACACCAATGGCTGGCGATGCCTTTACCAGGGCAATGGCTGTGTCTTGAGCAACTTGATTCGTGCTCATCAGCGAAGTCCTTTTTCGGTCACGGTTTGGCAAGGCACGCAACGGGTCATGCCGCCTAACGCCTGGCGCGCCGGTGGGATCTCCTTGTCGCAGTCCTGGCAATGGGTGAGGCTCGGCCCGCTCGCTCGCGGTTTGGCCAACTGGGCCGCAATAGCCTGGTCGCGCTGTCGCTGCTCCAGAGCCTGCGCACGATCGAACGGGCAAACCATTACGTCAGGCCCTCGATTTCAGCAGCAGCCAGGTACGGCACGCCGTTGATCTTGATGAAGTCCGGACTGGTGACGTCGAACGGCACCTTGTGGGTGTTCTTCGCGCCGCCCTTGGGATCGATGCTCAGCAGGCTCGACACGCGGACCTTGCAGCCGAAGGCCTCGATGCGCAGTTCCTCTTCGCCGGCCTTGGCGAAGAACACGATGTCGAACGGCTCCAGCTCGCGGAAACTGCCCGCAGTCTTGGCCTGCTCGATCAGCAGATTGAAGTTGGTGGTGTCCAGCTCCAGTTCGCCGGCTGCAGCGACATCGCCGTCGACGTGACCATTGGGCACACCCTTGGTCTGGGCCACGGTGCTGTTGTCCGTGATATCGATAGTGCCGGCCTCGACGTGAACGAGCAGATCGCCCAGGTTCACGTCGAAGTTCTTACCGCCAATTTTTGCGGCCATGGGTTACTCCGAATCCGTAACGGAAAGGTCCAGCGCGATGTTCGCGGTCAGGTCTTTCGGGCAATTGAGGGGGCGCAGCTTGAGGTAAGCCACGACAGAGGTTTTGCTCGTCCAGGTCAGCACGATGTCGCCGTCCTTGGGCTGCTCGATCTCGCCCGGGAACACCTGGCCGGCGAACTTGGTGGACTTGGCCATCGCGCGCAGCGGGGCCATCAGCTTGGACGTAGTGGTCGCCATGCTGTTGGCCGAGCTGTTCAGGGTCCGATCGCCTACGTAGCGGATCAGCAGAGCGCGCACGCGGCGGGCTGCCTTGTCCACGACACGCAGGTTCTCGATCACCTGGAAGTCACTGCCGGGGGTGTCCAGCATGTTGCCGTCGCCCCAGTAGGTGCCCGGATAGTCCGGGTACGTCTGCGGCACAGACAAACGCGCTGCGTCGAGCTGCGAAAGCACCGCGGTGCTCAGCGGGATGCCGTCCATGTCTTTGGGTTCAGCGCCCAGGCCCAGAACCGCGCCGGTGGCAACGCGCATCGGAGTGTCGGCAATGCTCACTGCGGCATTGGCCAGTCGACCGGCCAGCACGCCCAGGTTATTGCCGTGCAGTTGCGGTACCGGCAGAACCCGAGGCGCAGCCAGGCCGCCGACGATGGCTTTCTGCTCGACAACGTAAGCGCTCCAACTCAACTGCGGAGCAATGCCGGCAGTCGCGGCGAGCACGAAGACGCGGCGGCCCAGCTTGTTGCTCAGGTCATTGGCGGCAACGTGCATCGCTGAAAGCTCGGCCTGAGAGGTCACCGGATTGACGATCACCACCGCTTCGAAGGAATAACTGCGGATGGCGCTCTCAAGCGCCTGTTGCCAGGTGGTTTCGCCCGCGATCGGAGCGGCGATGCAGGCCCAGCGATCGCCGCCGTTGCTGCGCGCCGCCAGGATCTGGGTTTTCAGGTCGCTGTCCGCAACGCCCAGCTGGACGTCCAGATCACTTTGGGTGTCCAACGGGACCAGCTTGCCGACGTTCTTGGCAGCGGGACCGATGAACAGGAAATAGCGTTCGATCTCGCTCACGGCACCCTGGCCGAGGTTGAGATTGTTAACGCTGACTTTGCCGAGTGCCATAAAGCGGTGCCTCGTTAGCGGGGTGAATTAAGGATTTGTTGCAGCACCAGGTTCACCAGTTGGCTGGTTTCGCTGTCGCTGGCACCGAGGAACTGACGCGCAGGCAGCTGGATGTTCCAGCTTTGCGCACCGGTGGATTCGGCTCGTTCGTCGTCCAGAACGCGGATCAGCAATCCCGCCCGGGCGTAGTTCAGGTGTTGCTGGATCCACGCCACGGATGGGCGGGTCAGGGTCTTTTTGCCTTTCTGACGGGTCTTGAAACCCAGACGGCGCAGGGTCTTGGCCTGCTTTTCGGTAGCGGCGGTGCCCGGCGGAACCTTGTTCCACTGGCGCATCTGCGCGGCGGTGCGTCGTTCGGATACGCCATTGTGCTGCTGCGAGGCAACCCAGCGGGTCAGCGTGTTGCGCCAGCCCAGTTCGGCTTCGGTGCCGGTCAAGCGGGTGACATCGAGCAGTTTGCCCAGACCGGTTTCCATCTTTTTCTTGCCCTTGGACGTGTCCTTGCGGGCAGCAAATGGGGTTCCATTCAGGTTCTGCTGATTGCGGATCCGCTGGCGGCTGAGACTGCGCACGCGCTTGGCCACGTTGTTCAACAGACGTCTGCGCTTGGGCATCGGCAGTTCCATCAAAGCCAGCAGGTCCTGGGCTTCGAGCATGCCGCGAATGTCCAGATCAAAGGCCATGACCGGTCACCTCGCCGCTTTCAGCCACCCACAGTTCGAACGGCACGAACGACCAGGTATTGCCGAACGCCTCGATCTCGCCGGCAGGATCCTCGGCCAGGTACTGCGCTTCAGTGAACTGCAGCTTGATGTCGACGTCGGCCAGGTCGTTGTCGAGCATGACCACGTCGAACACCACGTTTGGCAGACCGTCGCGGTCCTGGTCGTGGGTTTCCAGCCAGCTGCCTACCAGGGCAAACAGGCGCGCCGGGTGATCCGCGAACCGCTCGATCGAGATGGTCGCGCCGTAATTCATGTCACCCATGTGCATGCCTTGGGTGTCAGGTTTCCAGATCAGCTCCACCTGCACCTGGTCGGTCCAGCTGTCGAGCTGCTCAGGGGCAACCAATTGGCGTTCGAGCAGGTAGGCGGTCAACGCCTTCAGCTTGATCACAGCAGCGCCGCCGTGATGCGGCCACGGCCCTGCAGCGACCGCACGGCGGCCTGGCTGAAAGCGAGGAAGGTTTCGGACCGCTCTGGCAATTCCTTGCCTAGGTTTTCGGCGCTTTCGCGGCGGTTGACCGTGGCGAACTGAGTCAGCAGGCTGGCTTTGGCGCGGCTGTAGACGGCGCGCTTATAGGTCGCCGCTTGAAAGGTGCGCTCTGGCAGGACGGTGGTGTCTGCGGATTCAACGTTGGACACGCCAGCGCCCTGCCAGCGCGCTTTTAACTTGGCCAGATCGGTATTGACCTCGACCATGGCCATGTTCAGATCGGCGGCCAGCATCTCTACCAGGTACTCCGCCGGCAGGCGGTAACCTTTCTGGAACTCGGCTATCGATAGGTCGGGCCAAAAACCATCGTTCCCGATCCGTTCGTCTACCAGCACCGTGGGTTTTCCGGAAAAGCTCATACACTTTCCCCACAAGCCAAGGAGGACTGCTCAACATGACCGACGAACAAGGAAAGGTTGTTTCTATGAAAGAGCGTCTTAAGGCGCGCCAGACCGCTGCCAGGCGTAAGCAGCAGCTCTCCGATAGAAGACTTGAGGACGCACACGCAATGGCGCTTATGTTTATGCGCACCCAAGGTGATCATGTGGCGACGATCAAGGCAGCGCTGAAAGTCGCTGACCGGTACGTCATAGCACTGAGGGAGTGCGTCCACGTGCTGGGAGGCAGTAGTTTGGAAGTCACCGCGACCTTCCCTGAGGGGAAGATGGCGATAGATAAGCTCTCGCAGTGATCCGTTAAACATCTGTGCCTCACAAAGCCCCGCCCAATGCGGGGCTTTTTGTATTAGGGGCGGGAAAACTGTTTCAGTGGGTCAGGGGCCATAAAATGGTTGGCTCACATCCACAGTTTCTCGCCGGGGGGGGGTAGTCGGTTATTCGGTGCCGTTGCCGACGTTTTCTGTGGCTTGGGCTTTGGCCAGGGCCTTGCGGCAGTCAGCCAGGCGCGTCCCTACACCGATGCTTTCGTAGAGCTGTTCGGCTCGCTCGAAGTGGTGAATAGCGACAGGCCAGTCCTTGCGATGCAGCGCGATCATCCCCAGCAACTTGTGGTAACGAGCCGGAATGCGTTCGAACAGCTGCCATTCGCCGTCGACACGGGGCAGCAGGTTGGAAACGTAGGGCTCAGGGCTGCGCCTGGCCTTGAACTCAGCCTCGGCCCAGTCGATCACCTCGTCTGCAACAAAGGTCGGAATGTCGCGGTTGAAGCGCTCAGGCAGCGCCTGGCCCTGGGATATAGCGAAGTCGGCCAGCTCCAGGCCCTGGGTGAACTGCTCGGTGTCGAACAGCCAGATCAGGACATACACCAGCACCGAGTTCTGGAAATTCAATTCCGAATCGCGGTACCGCTGTACGTAATCCAGGTACTTGGGCAGCAGCTCGTCACGCTTGAGCAGCTGGCGCTGTTCGCGGCTGTTGATCGCGCTGATGCGCTCCAGATCGCCCGCCAAGGCGTCTTCCATCAGCTTTAAGTGCTTGCGTGCATTGGCAGGACTGGACAACGCGGTGTCAGCCGAATAAGCCATCTGTGCACCGGCGACCGCAGCCGCTGGGCCTTCTGCGATCAAGCGGCGTTTGTGCGCCAGTGCCAGGCTCATGCCTTCACCAATTCGACGTTTTCAGTCATGGCGAACTTTTCCAGCTGCTCGATCACATAGCCTTCGTTACGGCTGTTGTAATCCTCGACGCGGGAGCGCTTCGGGTTATCAACGGTCTGCTTGCGCCAGCTGGAGTCCTGGAAGTAGATCGACAGGTTGTCGAAGCTGGTGACCACAACGGCGTTGACCGGGAAGAACGGCACGCTGAAGCTTGGCAGACCGCCGTAGGTCGCGATGACCTGAGCGTCTTCGATGCGTTCTTTCTCGGTCGGCACGTCGCCTTGCTTGGCGTACAGCTTGGCCTTGTCGGCTGCCAGAAGGTCACTGCCAATGATTGCGATCAGGTCGCCGCCATCGCGAACGCGCTCGTCGACCATCTGCTTGGTGTCATGCACCAGAGCGTCCAGGTTGGCGTAGTCGCCACCTTCGCCCATCCTGACCTTGCCCGCTTCCAGGCCTTGGCTCAGAACCTGTTCAGGGATCTGCTCACGAGCGATCTGCAGCCAACCCTTGTTCACGTCCTGCAGCATCGGAAATTCAGTGAGATTGGTCTGCGCAGCCGCTTTGATGCCGTGGAAGCCGATCATCAGACGGTCGAGTGCGATCTGCTTCTGCACCGCTGCGGAGTAACGCTGCTGGAAGTCCGGGAACTTGGCCCAGGCGTCGATCTTGGCGTAAGGAAGGCTGACGTCGGACTCGGTGGAAAACAGCTCGTAGGTGCTGTCATCAAGCGCCGATGCGTCCTTGGCTTCACGATCGGTGGTCTTGGTGTTAGTGCGACCGGTCACAGGACCTGACACGCCCAGAAACACCTTTTGACCTTTGATCTCGGTCACACCGATGACGTTGATGCGCTGCAGGAAATCGGACTTGTGGGTGATCGCCTCGTTGAGTTCCTGGGCAATCGATGGCTCGACGCTGAACGTCTTGCTGGCCAACTCGACACCGTAAGACTCAGCCAGGGAAACCTGCAAGGCCGCAAACATCTTCGCGCCGTATGCGCTCAGTGACTGGGCCATGTCAGAGTACCCGCTTCGGTTTAGGGTCAGCGGCACCAGTGGTGCGTGACAGGTGGCGGCCTTCCGGCTTGTCCAGCAACGCGCTGAATTGCGCCTGCAGCTTGTTCATGCCGGCCAGCACTGCAGCGTTGGACGAGCCCTTGCGGCTCAACTGCTTTTCGTCTTCGGCGGTGGCCACGATGTCATCGACCGCAGTCTGTACGTCGTCAATCGGGGCCTGGTCGGGTGCCGGCGGTGCCTCTGCGAAACTGTCAATCAGCGCCTGAATGCCGGCAGTGACGATCAGTTGCTGTTCGATCAAGGCCTGCAGCGCTTTGGCTGTAGCTTCATCCATTGGGGGTTTGCTCTCGGTAGGGGTTTGCGGGGTGGTTTCGGCTGGCACCTCTTCAATGCCAAAGCGCTTGAACAGGCCGGTGAACATGCTGAACAGCTTGGCCACCTCGCCCTGCGGTTCGTCTTCACCAATCGAACCCAGCGGGACGGCCGCCGCGTAATGCACGCGCTTGCCGGGATTGCCGGGGTTGCCGGGGTTGCGGGAGAAGTAGAGTTCTTGAGTGCCCAGGCTCGCCGGCTCGTCGGTGACGGCCAGGCCGGTCAGGTACGCCCTGCCGGTGCCAGCGAAGTCGGGCATGATCTCGATGCTGGTGAAGAGCTTTTCGCCTTGGTCGTTGAGCCACAGCAGCTTTTGGTTGGGCTTCAACTGCGCTTCGAGCGCTACTTGGCCGGGGGCCAGACCCTCGACGTCCTCGATCAGGCGCACGGCAAACACGGTGCCGTAGGAGCCTGGCCAGCGGTCATGTTCGGACCAGATGGTGGCCGTGTAAGTAGTAGTGCTGTACGTCTCGGCGATGTCGCGCAGTTCTTGGGGCGTGATGACGCGACCATCGACAGTAGGACCGCTGGTGGCGACGCGTTTCCAGAAGCTGACAAGGGAACGGGGCATGTGAAGAACTGCGCTCATCGGTAAGTTGAGGCCCCAAGATAGGGAGCCGCAACGCCTCCAACAAACGGTTTACTTTCGCGTTTCTCCTATATTTGATTTATAGGAGAAACACGGATTTTAACTGCACGTTTTCCGCGTTTTCGCCGCATAGACTTCGGCCCATGTACTACTCAACCGAAGTCAAAGAAGCCGCCAAACGCCTGTTTCTACGCCGTCACAAGGCCAAGGAAATTCAGGCGCAGTTGAACCTGCCCAACATCCGGATCGTGTACCACTGGATCCGCGTTGGTGGCTGGGAAGACATGCTGACGGATGAAGAACCGCTGACCGCCGTCAGCAGGCGTATCACCTTGCTTCTGGAGAAAGCCGACTCGCTGACCAAGGGCGAACTGGACGAATTGGACCGGTTGACGACTGTTCGCGAACGACTGGTCAAGCAGTGTGTAAAGCCGGTGGCTGCGCCGATCCGTGATGACCAGGACGACGATGGTCATCGCCGCGATGATCAACGCGGTGAGCGTCGGGAGCGTGGCAAGCGCGACGGCAAGAAGCGGGAAAAGAAGGTCAAGAACGACGTCAGCGAGCTGCGCGAAGTGGACTTTCTCGACAAGTTCATCAGCAAAATGTACGGCTACCAGAAAGAGCTGTTCGCCGCGAAACAGAACCCGCTGACCGCCAGGATCCGGAACATCCTCAAAAGCCGCCAGGTGGGCCTGACCTACTACTTCGCCGGCGAAGCCTTCATGGACGCGGTGCTGACGGGCGATAACCAGGTGTTCCTGTCGGCCAGCCGCGCCCAGTCCGAGATTTTCCGCAGCTACATCATCGCCTTCGCCCAGGCGTGGTTTGGCCTGGAGCTGACCGGCAACCCGATCGTACTCAGCAAGGACGGCAAGCCCTGGGCCGAGCTGCGCTTTCTCAGTACCAACAGCAGCACTGCGCAGGGCCACCATGGCCATGTGTATGTCGACGAATATTTCTGGATCCGCGACTTCGAGAAACTGAACACCGTGGCCAGCGCCATGGCGACCCATAAGAAGTGGCGCAAAACCTATTTCTCCACGCCTAGCGCCGTATCGCATCAGGCGTACCCGTTCTGGCAGGGTGAGAAATTCCGCAACAGCAAACGCAAGGCGGCCAAAGATCCCTGGCCGAGCGACAAACAGATCTCTGCCGGCGCGCTATGTCCGGACGGTCAGTGGCGCAAGGTCATCACCATCCTGGACGCCATCGCCGGCGGCTGCGATCTGTTCGACCTTGAGCAGCTGCAGCTAGAGTACGACGACGACAAATTCCAGCAGCTGTTCATGTGCAAATTCATCGACAGCAGCCAGAGCGCGTTTTCCCTGGCAGATCTGGAGCGCTGCTACTCGGACCTGTCTTTGTGGGCCGACTTCGACCCGGACGATCCGCGCCCGTATGGCAACAGCCCGGTCTGGATCGGTTACGACCCGAGCCGGACACGTGACGACGCGACGTGCGTGGTCATCGCACCGCCGCTGCAGAACGGCGGCAAGTTCCGGATCCTGGAGAAGCACAGCTGGCGTGGTCAGTCATTCAAGTACCAGGCCGAGCAGGTCAAGAAGCTGACCGAGCGCTTCAACGTTCAGCACATCGGGATCGACACGACCGGCATCGGCTACGGCGTCTTCGACCTGGTGCGCGACTTCTACCCGCGTGCGACCTCGATCCACTACAGCCTGGAAACCAAGAACCTATTGGTACTCAAGGCGCAGGACACCATCCAGGGCAGCCGCATCGAATGGGACGCCGGCTGGAACGATATCGCCCAGGCCTTCCTGACAATCAAGCGCGGCACAACCGCCAGCGGCCAGGTGACCTACAGCGCGTCGCGAACCGACGCGACCGGTCACGCGGACGTGGCCTGGGCGGTCATGCACGCCCTGCAGTACGAACCCCTCAACACCGACAAAAAGCGGCGCAGTCGCTACGCACTCACTGGATCAACTTCCCATGGCAAAACCCAAAACCCTGCAGCAGGAAAAACCGGCGCAACGGCCCATGCGTGCATTCACATTCGGTGCGCCGGAATCCGTGCTGACCGACAACATCGCGCAGTACCTGGGCGTGTTCGCCAGCGACGACGGTCGCATCTTCACGCCGCCAGTCTCACGCAGGGGGCTGGCCAAGCTCCTCAAGGCCAACGCACACCACGGCGCGATACCAGGGTTCAAACGCAATCTGCTGCTGCGTGAGTTCATCCCTTCGGCCGGCCTGTCAGTGGCCGATATGAGTCGGGCTGCGCTGGACTTCATGGTGTTTGGCGAAGCGTACTTCTACCGCGTACCCAATATGCTCGGCCAGATCCTGGAGCTGCGACACCTACCTGCCATCAACATGCGGGTGAAGGTCGACGGTGGGTTCGTCCAGTTGGAACAGAACGGTAAGGAAACCGAGTTTGACGCCGACGAGATCGAGCACGTCCTCAACTACGACGTAGAGCAGAACATTTATGGCGTGCCTGAGTACCTGGGCGGCCTGCAGGCGCTGCTGCTCAACGAAGCCGCGACGCTGTTTCGCCGGCGCTACTACAGCAACGGCGCGCACGCGGGATACATCTTCTACACCAACGACCCGAACCTGACCGAGGAGGACGAAGAGGAGTTGCGTGCCCAGATCACGGCCAGCAAAGGCGTGGGCAACTTCCGATCGATGTTCGTCAACATTCCAGGCGGCTCCGAGAAGGCCATTCAGATCATCCCGGTGGGCGACTTCCAGGCCAAGGACGAACTGGAGAAGGTGAAGAACATCACGCGCAATGACGTGATCGCGGCCTGGCGCATGAACCCGGCGCTGGCCGGAATCATCCCGGAGAACAGCGGCGGATTCGGCGACATCGAGAAGATAGACCGCGTTTATACCAGCAACGAGATTAGGCCGATCTGCCAGTTGTTTGACCAAGCCAATGAGACGCTGCGAGAGGACAGGCGATTTGCCTGGAAGGCAGTCCCGGCCTCATCGGAAACCACTGTATAAATAAACAACAAATCGAGTAAGCACATTAAAAACATGGCAAAATGACGCCATAGATTATTACCTTGGGAGAGGGACTTATGAGGATCAAATGTACATCGTGCGGTCACAAGGGCCGGATCGGTTCAAGAGAGGAAGTGACGTGCCAATATGTGAAGTTGTATTGCCAATGCTTGGACGCAACTTGCGGCCACACTTGGGTCGCAAATCTTGTGTATTCACACACACTGAGGGAATCTGCTCGTAAAGTAGGGACGCTGGAATCAGCATTGTTCGATCGACTGCGGGACATGCCTGTCGAGCGTCAGCAGGAAATTCTCGCTAGCTTGGACAGAACTGCGTCTGTTTAACCGCACTCCCTCGCCTACCCAAGGCTACCCTCGCAATAACATCCGCCGCCATGCCTGCTCCGCAGGCATATAAGCCGCCAACACAATCCCCCTTGACTGAATAAAAATCCGGCGCGGCGGAACCCGCGCAGCGGCCGGTTGTCCGACAAAACCTTACCCAGAACTCTGAAGCGCGCCCAAGCGTTAAGCCCGCGAGCGCCTCTCTCAATATTTCGATGTCGCCTCGGCGCGCCCAATTACCGCTCTTGGCCCGATGGACCTTAGGCACCTTGTGCCGAAGTGCCAGCGATGGGTGCAGGGCACTGCCCTGCCGCTAGGCGGGCGCGTAGCCCGCGATCCTCTGGAAAGCTGAGCGCAGCGAGCTGAGCCCTTGGGCGAAGGCATAATCATGTACCCAACACGCGATACCCCGAACGACTCCGGAAGCCTCTTTCTTTACCCAACGGGGGTACTGTAGGGGGTTTAAAATTCCATTTAATTCAAATGCTTCCTGGACGTGGGCGAATTCCGCCGGCGCAGCCGAAAAATGGCGACAGAAAACGGACACAAACGTGGCGTTCTGCCGGTACGTCAGGGGGGAGTAAGGTTGGGAGAGGGAGTTTTTCAGACGCCAGGCGTGACCTGGCCTCGCATGGGGCGCGATATGTTCGGGGGGTTACGTGTCTTTCTTGACCTGGACACTTCGCAGCAGGCGGGCTAAGGCGTCGTCAGGCCCTGACGACCCACCACCAGGCGTTAATGGCGGTCGGTGCTGGCTGTTCGAGCTAGGGGCAGCCTGGGCGTCTGGAGACGCCTTGCGCGCCTCGCTCTGCTGCCACTTGCGCCTCGACGTCTCCCGCCGTAGGGTCTCAATAGATGCCTTCTCCTGTCGAACCGCACGAAGGGCACCAACCTCGCGTAACTGGCGCTCACGCTTCTTGATTGCAGCCTTCTTGGCCTTGTGCCAAAGGTACCGACAGCCGAGTTCACTGAAGAACTTTTCAGTGAACCGGATCAGGCATCGAGTACGAACCAGGTTCAAGCCTGCATTATCTTTCTCATCGAGCCGGACCTTCTCGATCCTTCGGTAGACTAGCCCTGCGATTTCAAGCCCACAGATAAGCCGGTTAAGTGACGCTGGCGAAATATCGCTGTCCTCGGCAACACCGCACTGGGTGTTGAGAAAGAATTGTCCACGCTCTACGTCGAGCCAACCCAATACACCTGTAGCCAGGTCCAGGCGCAACAACAATTGCTCAGCAACCCTAGAAAGCGCCACAAATGGCTCTGAACGCGTGCGACGGCTACCGTGGATAGTGTCAAGGCTCCGGAGGTATTTGCCACGCAGATCTAAGATCTGGCTGAGCCTGGAGAACGCCATGCGAACAAGAGGAATTTTCAGCTGATCAGCAGTTAGGTTCCGCTTTTCTCTGAAACGAGGGGGACGCACTGGCGCATGGAGCGCGGCGTGAGGATCTTTTTTGTCGCGAGGCGTGGCAGTAGGCCGGCCCTTTCCGGGGCTGGCCTTTCGATCGCGTGAGGGGATGTCCTTATCGAGAACTGTCACAGACGCTAATTCACCTGATGAAGCAAGGTGACGCCTGGACGGTCGTCAATAACTGTCTGAGCACGAGAACGCAGCTCACTGCAACGAGCCTCTACAGCCCGGAGCCGGTCGACAAACTCGGGTAGCTTTTCGAGGTCATCAATGTCGATCCGACCGTCCTCGAGGATCTCGCTACCGAGTTGCACTGTTGCCCCCAGGCGAGCCACCAATTGCCCGAACACACCGACGGGATTCCCGTCACCGTTCAATTCACGCGCTCCCGTCAGACCGTGTCGGCTGGCCAGCTCGTTGATGCAGCGCTCTTGATGATCAGCGTCCAGAGAAAGAACCCATGATTCTTCAATCCAGCTCGGCAGATCGACCTCCCCGCTCAACCAACGGCCTAACCGGCGTAGCCAGGCTCCGGAGGCTTTCAAGAAAGCGACGGTGTCGTTTCCCTGGGCAAGCAGGGTGAAATCGGGAACGTCCTTGCTAACCGCTTTCTCAGGGACCAGGGAATGTAGCTGTACGCTCAATGACTGCGCAAAGTCGTCTTGGCTGAAACCAGTGCGCGCAATCATCTCTGCGGCGTGGGCCACAAGCACCTGATCCCGCGAGACCAATAGCTGTCCGGAGTTGGACATAGTCACAGGAGCCTGCTGGCTTTAGCCTGCACGACGTTCACCGCTTTGTGATGCGGGAATGGGCGAAGCTCGTGCGCGGAGTAGGTACCGTCATCGTTGACTGTGACCATGATCTGACGCCCTAAACGGATCGCCTTGTGCACTGCTGCAGGGCTGATACCGAACGCTTCAGCAACCGATGCCTGACCGATCTTGGCGACCAGATCGGGCAATGGGATTTGATTCATGGCAGAACTCTCTGACTGGATGTCTAAATGTTAACCTCCGGTAATTTTTTAAACAAGACGAAAGTAACCTTAGGTATCCATAAAAACGGAGAAGACGAACCCGCAGGTAATCTTTTTAGATTAACCTCCGGTTTATCATTGCCTCCTATGACCAAAAAGCCCCCTCTCCCCCCCAAGCTATTAGCCGAATGCCAAGCGGCGAACGCCCTGTACCTGTCAAAAAAAAATGAGCTGAAGCTCAACAAAAGAAAGATAGCGGACGAGATAGGCGTCAGTCCTGCTGCAGTGGCGCACTACCTCAGCGGGACCAACGCATTGAATGCTAGGTTTGCATCCGCCCTGGCGAGGCTGTTAGGTGAACCAGTTGATCGGTTTAGTCCGCGCCTGGCAGCGGAGATTGCAGATCTGGCAGCTACGACCGATCACAGCAACGTGACCCCTATGGTGCAGCCTCGAAGGGAAGCGAAGGACTACCCACTTATTACTTGGGTTGACGCAGGCGCTGGGATTGAATCGGCGGGGGCCTATCCCTTGGGGATCGCTGATGAGTGGCTCAGCTCCACCGAGAATGCGGGGCCGAGTGGCTACTGGTTGAGGGTGAAGGGCAAGTCGATGACATCTGATACCCCGCCTACCTTCCCCGAAGGTACGCCCATCCTGATCCGGCCTGAAGGATTCGATATCATCAGCGGGAAATTCTACATTGCCCGCCACACCGCTACAGGTGATACGACTTTCAAACAGTACATTTTGGACGCAGGTGTTGGTTACCTTGTGCCACTGAATCAGGCTTACCAAACCGTGCAGCTTGAGGGTAATTGGGAAATTATTGGCCGCGCCATAGATGCCAAAATCACAGGTATGTAACGGCCTATTCATACTCACTTAGACTGTCATGAGGAGCCCGGTGGCGTGCTATGCACAACAATGTGACCCTTGCCGATCCTGAAGTTCTTCATTACTGCAATGGCGACATTCCAAACTTCTTTGGCCACCTCTTCTCCAGCTTCAACGACGTTGCCTTCGTCATCGATGATAGCTAAACGTGCTGGCCTGCCATCGGTTGTCGTTAACTTGTATCCTGTCGTTACGTTGGCACTGACACATCCTTTGGCCAAAGTACCTGTTTTTGGAATACCAATCATTAGTGTACCCCTCCTACTCGAATATCTGCGTATTGATTCACGATAAGAGCAATCGTGCTTGCGTGCATTGTGCGCAGTCCTTGCATTCCACAAATGGCCCCCCAGTCCCCGCTGCCAACAGCATCATCAAGAGCAACGTTTGCAACTCGATATCCTTCGATGCTGTCTACAAGCAATTTAAGAGTGCTAGGCTCGGTGATATTAATCTTTAGATTCATACCGTTTTCGTTTGGCGGAACATTCATCTACCTTTCCTCATCAGCTTTTGTAATTACTGATAAATTCTCTAGTGCAGCCAATCAGCAATTGAAAAGCCAAGTCACTTGAGCGAGGAAGATGCATCGGTAAAGTCAGCGACACGCCGCTCAACACAAATCGAAAATTTGGCCGCTTATAGCCCTGTAACGCCCCTTCAATCACGAGATACAAATCAGCTAGTTCAGCAGATGGGATTAGATAGGAGCCGTGCTTCATTACGATAGCAATTCTTATTGTCCACTCCAGATCACATTGAGCATGCAGAATCACATCCGGACCTGGCGATTTTTCGACGTCTGAATTGACATGGTCTTCCATGACTTGAGTAATACGCTCTGGCGTTGCGCTGCTGCACGGGATAGCAACGGTTGTCGTTCGTCCAGCCATGGTCATCCAGACGTGCCATTCCGACGAGCCTGGAATCACCATGAGTTGTGCGACGTCCATAACTTGGTCATAGGTGTCGTTAAGCGGATAGGCACAGACGAAGCCTGCCCTACGTTGCTGGCTATTATCCAGCTGCACGATTAGGTGGGATCTTGCTTCCGAGGAAAGGGTTACCAGGTGCATCTTTAATCTCCGCTTTGATCGCTGCAGCGCCTGGCGCTGAACTGATGAGCGTAGATTAACCTCAGGTAACGCAAATAAGCAATACCGCAGGTTACTTTTATTAACCTGCGGTAAACGTCAGCTCGGGTGCTGATTCGTCCATTTCAGTCGTGCGACTCCGCGTTCAACGCGGGTGACACGTACGCTTTCTTCAAGCTCCAGTTGCTCCAGGAACACGTCCCAGTCTGACGCGCTCTCATCGGGTTGCTTGGCTATGGTTGTATGTCGGGTGTTTTGGGAAGCAGGACTATTGATCTGTCGGTAGATGCGCCTAAGCAGCCTTTGAAAGGGCGTGGACGGCTGGCGAGCGACACCTATAGGGACTTCCTGCAGCATAAATACTCCAAAATGTAACTGTATGAACGTACAGTATATTGACTGCGGCGAGGCACGCAACCGTCAGTCCCAATCCTCACTAGCGACCCAGGCACCTGTCTTACGGTTGATTTGCAAAAGCCTGTGTTGCCCCGTACGGGACAGCAACTGAACATCAATGAATTTGCTGGACCTGTCCTCTGCACCCATCCCGCGCATGAATACAACGATTCTTTCAAATGTATCCATCACGAGTTGCCGTACTTTCTCCCTGGAAGGATAATCTCCAGCGCGGACGAGTTCTGCCAGTTCAACCCAGCGATCTGCTTGAGCCGGCTTACCGGATCCGGACACAGCGGCAAGCTCATATTCGAGTTGCTGCACCCTTTTGAGCGCCTCGGCCTGCTCTGCTTCAAGCTCACGAGCCCTTCGAATGAAAGAGGTCGGAGCAGCACCACTTTCATCGGCAAGAAGAGCGTCCGTAATTTTGCCTAGCTGAACAGCATGCTTTTCAGCTGCCATTCTCGCTACAGCAAGTTGTTTGCGAACGCCTTGCCCTTCGTCTCCAACCTTCATAAGGCGTTGCAGATTTATTTGATCAGAGCAAAACGTAAGGATCGCATTCTCAACAGGTACGACACTGCAAGACCCTCCAGCGCTACAGCCACCGTTTACGCCATAGGAAACACAGTGGAGCCTGCGGTGCCCGTCAGAAATCGTGCCGTCGGCCTTCATGCGGGTCATCATGTTTTGACCCACGAGCGCCGTGCCGCAGTAACCACAATAGGTAATGCCGATACCTGTAATAATCCCAGGTATCTCACCATGTCCACGTCGGCGCAGGCGCTGACCAGCTAGGTGCTGAAGGTCTGCCCACTCTTCCTCGGAAAGCAGCCGAGGATAATAGTCTTCCAGCACAAACTCCTCGCCATCTATTGATAAGCTTTTAGCTCCTCTGAGCGCCTGCAGTTTGATCAAACGATAGATGTGTTGTTTCGTTATCCCAGCTTTTGCGTAGTCCAGCCCTTCCTGATGCAATATCCGCGTTGCACGCGCTGCCCCCATCCCCTCCTGATACAGCTCTAATGCGCGACGAACAGTCAGGACCCGCTCAGGGATCATTTCCCAGGCGCTGCCTGTCCATGTCAGCCACTGGGGATCCTTGCCATTGCGGATCAGCCCCCTATATATACCGGCTTGCCAGCCTTGGCATAGCCGAATTATTGAGGCTTTCACGCGCTTACTCTTGGTATCCGATTCTTCGTGCGCCCGGATCATTACGAGCAACGAATAAACTAGGTCCATAGGTTGCGCTTTCAACCCGGCACGGTTGTACTCTTTCCCGTCACTAGCCGTGACGACTGTGATGCCGGCATTAATTATCTGGGCGAGTTGAGCCTGGGCTTGGATCGGCTCTGCGCGACTCAGGCGGTCCAAGCCTTCAACAACAAGAACTGATCCTGATGCGATGCGTCCGTCCTCGATCGCTCTGAGGAAAACGCCGAGGGCACCCTGCGTCACGTGCCGTTGGTGGTAAGCTGACAAACCCTCGTCCCGCATGGATAAGGATTCGTCCAACGACAATCCCTTATCTGCTGCCCAGCGTTGCGCATATTGCAACTGACGATCGGCGCTGCCACCAGATCCTTGCCGTGGGTCTGAGAAGCGAAGGTAGCTATACACTCGAGCTTCAAAATCAGTCATTACAGCAACCACCCCAGAAGATTATGCTTTCAAGCACGGACAATCCCTCTTACTAGGAAGCTATTAATAATTGAAATCATCGCTTATTACTCTTGCTTTTCTTTTTTCATGGCTAAGTCCTTCACCCGATCAAGAACACTTCCTACAGATTCGAACATCTGTACCATATGATTTACATCAGTAGATTTTAGCGCATTGAGTTCAGGCCAGCGAACGCTCTCCTCGAGTACTTTCAACATGAGTGCCCTAGCTTCAGCTTTCGCTGACTCTTGATCTCCAGAAAACTGCGCTATCGTATGGTAAGAAAGTAAATACCGGTCAAAGGTAGACTTTACCCTCATAAATTGCATGGATGAATCATTGAAATTGCGGTACTGCTTTAAAAACCAAGCAGCTAAAAACTCGACCACCAGAAACGTCAGCGAGCATGAAACCACTCCAAAAATCAGCGATCGATCTACACCCCAGATGTGCGCTACAAGTTGCCACACAAAAATAGAACTTACATAAAAATAGATTCCACGACGGAGATACATAGTACCTGTATCAAGTAAACGAGAAGCTTTTTTATCAGAAAGATCAATGTGTTGCTCTAGAGATTTTATTACACCAAGTATATGAGACTCAACCGGGTTAACTGAAGGCTTTGTAGGCTCATCTGTATCTTGCGTGAATGAAGCAGCATATCTTTCACGAAGCGCTTTATCAACAACCATCTTGTTTGACACAAACAGCTTTAGCTTTTCCATCTCATCATACAATTCTTTATTTTTTGATTTTTCATAATCAATATCTATAAAGCCTCTATCCGTGAGCCTACTTCTTTTCGACATATCTGCAGCAATTCGAGTCAACAAATAAACAAAACCAATCAACAATACAAAAAGCGTTACAGCCCTATTCGGATTTATAGAGTGTATCTTGTCCAATATTTCAACTACCAAGTCCGCATAAATATCAGACGGTACCAACAAAAGAACAACACTAAAAAAACCCGCAATCGTTGCTATCATCAAACTTATAAAGGGTATCTCCTTTGGTGCTCGACTTACCCATCTATAGACCGGGCTTTTTGGGTGTTTCTTAAAATCGCCAATTGACGACCCCTCTACGGGCTTATTTTGCTGAAGGTCATCTATTAGCATGATCAATCCCTGAAAGATAAGAATGATAATTATTATTGATTAATTTTTTGCACATTTTTTGTACTGCGTCTAGAATCGCGCGCCCCGATCCAGATACCCAACCGAGGATATTATATGAGCAAAGCCCCCAGTGTAGGTTGGGTATCGTTAGGTTGCCCGAAGGCGCTCGTTGATTCCGAACGCATCCTGACCCAATTGCGCATGGAAGGTTACGAAGTCGTTGCGACCTACGAGGACGCCGACGTGGTCGTGGTCAATACCTGCGGCTTCATCGACACGGCCAAGGCCGAGTCGCTGGAGGTGATCGGTGAAGCGATCAAGGAAAACGGCAAGGTGATCGTAACCGGCTGCATGGGCGTCGATGCGAGTGTCATTCGCAACGTACACCCGAGCGTGCTGTCGGTGACGGGTCCTCAGCAGTACGAGCAGGTGGTCAATGCCGTGCACGACGTGGTGCCGCCACGCAAGGATCACAATCCGCTGATCGACCTGGTGCCGCCGCAAGGCATCAAGCTGACCCCGCGCCATTACGCCTATCTGAAAATCTCCGAAGGCTGCAACCACAGCTGCAGTTTCTGCATCATCCCGTCGATGCGCGGCAAGCTGGTCAGCCGCCCGGTAGGCGATGTGCTGGACGAAGCCAAGCGCCTGGTCAAATCCGGCGTGAAGGAGCTGCTGGTGATTTCTCAGGACACCAGCGCTTACGGCGTCGATGTCAAATACCGCACCGGTTTCTGGGACGGTCAGCCAATCAAGACCCGCATGACCGAACTGTGTCAGGCGCTCGGCTCGATGGGCGTCTGGGTTCGCCTGCACTACGTCTACCCGTATCCGCATGTCGACGAGCTGATTCCGTTGATGGCGGCCGGCAAGATCCTGCCGTACCTGGACATCCCTTTCCAGCATGCCAGCCCGAAAATCCTCAAGCTGATGAAGCGCCCGGCCTTCGAAGACAAGACCCTGGCACGTATCAAGAACTGGCGCGAACAGTGCCCCGAGCTGATCATCCGCTCGACGTTCATTGTCGGCTTCCCTGGGGAAACCGAGGAAGACTTCCAGTACCTGCTGGACTGGCTGACCGAGGCCCAACTGGATCGCGTCGGCTGCTTCCAGTACTCGCCGGTCGAAGGCGCGCCGGCCAATCTGCTGGACGCGGCCATCGTGCCGGATGACGTCAAACAGGATCGCTGGGACCGTTTCATGGCCCACCAGCAGGCAATCAGCGCTGCACGCCTGCAGATGAAGATCGGCAAGGAAATCGAAGTGCTGATCGACGAAGTCGACGAACGCGGCGCTGTGGGCCGTTGCTTCTTCGATGCACCGGAGATCGATGGCAACGTCTTTATCGGCCTGGACGACAACAGCACGGTCCAGCCTGGCGACAAGATCATGTGCCGCGTGACCGATGCCGATGAATACGACCTGTGGGCCGAGGTGCTTTAAGCTTCGCATTACACGCTGTTCGAAAAAGCCCTGCCTTTGAAACGGCAGGGCTTTTTTATGCGCGATTGTTGTCTATGCAGAATCGGCAATAAGGAGCGACCGAGATGCAGTTATGTGCCCCGCGCAAAGAGGATTATCCGCAACTGACTGACGTCTGGGAGCGCTCGGTGCGCGCCACCCACGACTTCATGCCCGAGGCCTACATCGTCAGGCTCAGGGCATTGCTGACGCAGTACCTGGACAGCGTGACGCTATTCTGTACCCGCGATGAGGCGTCGCGCATCACCGCCTTCGCAGGCGTCAATAGAAACAAACTAGACATGTTGTTCGTTGCGCCAGAACATCGGCATCAAGGCCTCGGAAGCTTCCTGCTGCAGCACGCCATCCAGCATTTCGGCATCGTCGAGCTGGACGTGAACGAACAGAATCCGCGAGCGTTCGGCTTCTACTGCAAGCATGGCTTCAAAATTGTCAGTCGTTCGGAAGTGGACGGCCTTGGCAACCCCTACCCCATGCTCAGGATGCGTCTCGACGGCCGGGATTGAAGCCGATTGCCGCCCAATTGCAATGTTGCAGCGATTAACCGGGCGCAGGCGGTTACAATGCTGCCTTTCTCATCAGTAAGCGGCTTTTTTGTCATGACAGACCCCATTCGCCTTTCCAAACGCCTTATCGAACTGGTGGGCTGTTCCCGCCGGGAGGCCGAGCTGTTTATCGAGGGTGGCTGGGTCACTGTGGATGGCGTGGTTATCGAAGAGCCGCACTTCAAGGTTAGCACCCAGAAAATCGAGCTAAGCCCGGACGCCAAGGCCGACTCTCCCGAGCCCGTGACCATTATCCTGCACAAGCCAGCGTCGGCCAGTGCCGAAAGCGCTTTGCAGATGATTACACCGGGCACCCTTTCCCAAGAACACAGCTACAGCAAGCGTCCGCTCAAAGGCCACTTCATGCGCCTCGAACCGATTTCGAGCCTGCAAGCCGACGCCAGCGGCCTGATGGTGTTCAGCCAGGACTGGAAAATCCTGCGCAAGCTCACCGACGACCGCAGCAAGATCGAACAGGAATACGTCGTGGAAATCTCGGGCGAGATGGTTGCCCACGGCCTGAACCGTCTTAACCATGGCCTGACCTACAAGGGCAAGGAATTGCCCGCCGTGAAGGCCAGCTGGCAGAACGAAAACCGTCTGCGCTTCGCCATGAAAAATCCGCAGCCCGGCATCATTGCGCAGTTGTGCGAAGCGGTCGGCCTGAAGATCGTCTCCCTCCGCCGCATTCGCATTGGCGGCGTGTCCATGGGCAAGCTGCCAGAAGGTCAATGGCGCTACATGACGAGCAAGGAAAAGTTCTGACCGCTCCACACCCGCTTATTACAGCGCGCGTGATCATCTTCACGCGCCGCCATACGACTATCAGGACTCACGCCATATGATGAACAACGATGTATTGCGCAGCGTGCGCTACATGCTCGATATCAGCGACAGCAAGGTTGTCGAAATCACCGCGCTGACCGGCTTTGAAGTGTCGAAAAGCGACGTCATCGCCTTCATGAAAAAAGACGAAGAAGAAGGCTACCTCGATTGCAGCGATGAGATCATGGCGCATTTCCTCGACGGCCTGGTCTACTTCAAGCGTGGCAAGGACGAAAGCCGTCCACCGCAGCCAATCGAGCTGCCGATCACCAACAACATCGTTCTGAAAAAACTGCGCGTGGCCTTCGAACTGAAAGAGGACGACATGCACGCCATCCTCAGATCCGTCGACTTTCCGGTCTCCAAACCAGAGCTGAGTGCACTGTTCCGCAAGGTTGGGCATACCAATTACCGCGCATGCGGTGATCAGCTGTTGCGCAACTTTCTCAAGGGCCTGACCCTGCGCGTTCGTGGCTGAATCGGCTGACACCATGAGTTACAACGTTTCCCCTGTCGGGTTCGTGCGCTCCTGCTTCAAAGAGAAGTTCGCCATTCCGCGCCAGCCGCAGCTGGCTCCGGCAGCACGCGGGGTCCTGGAACTGGTGGCACCTTTCGATCAGGGTGAAGCCGTTCAGGGCCTGGAGCAGGTCAGCCATGTGTGGCTGCTGTTCCTGTTTCATCTGGCGCTGGAAGACAAGCCACGCCTTAAAGTGCGCCCTCCCCGCCTTGGGGGTAACCAGTCGATGGGGGTGTTCGCAACGCGCGCCACCCATCGCCCCAACGGTATCGGGCAATCGGTGGTCAAGCTGGACAAGGTCGAACCCGGACGCCTCTGGCTGTCAGGCATTGATCTGCTGGACGGCACGCCCGTGCTGGACATCAAGCCTTACGTGCCCTACGCCGATGCCGTCAGCGGTGCTCGCAACGATATCGCCAGCGCGGCACCCGAGCTGATTCCGGTGCAGTGGCAGGACGCAGCGCTTGTACAGGCCCACGAACACGCGCTGCGCCTGAGCGAGCCTTTGGTTGAGCTGATCGAACAATGCCTGGCTCAAGATCCGCGCCCGGCCTATCAGTTGCCTACGCCAGAACGCCGCTACGGGGCCCGGTTCTGGGACCTGGATGTGCGCTGGCATTACCCGCAGGCGGGCGTCATCCGGGTGCTTGAAGTGACGCTGGCGACAAATTCCGCGCACTAAAAACCCGCCTGATCCTGTCAAGGATGAGGCGGGTGTTTATGGACCGATTTACTTCTCGACGAATGCACGCTCGATCAGATAGTCACCCGGCTCACGCATCCGCGGCGAGACGGTCAGGCCAAAGCTGTTGAGCACTTCACTGGTTTCGTCGAGCATGCTCGGGCTGCCACACAGCATGGCGCGGTCATCCTGAGGATTGATCGGTGGCAGGCCGATGTCGCTGAACAGTTTGCCACTGCGCATCAGATCGGTCAGGCGGCCTTCGTTCTCGAACGGCTCGCGTGTAACGGTCGGGTAGTAGATCAGCTTGTCACGCAGCGCTTCACCGAAAAACTCGTTCTGCGGCAGATGCTCGGTGATGAATTCGCGGTAGGCGACTTCGTTCACGTAACGCACACCGTGGCACAGAATGACCTTCTCGAAACGCTCGTAGGTTTCAGGGTCCTGAATCACGCTCATGAACGGCGCCAGGCCGGTGCCGGTGCTCAACAGATAAAGATGCTTGCCAGGCTTGAGGTCGTCCAGCACCAAGGTGCCCGTAGGCTTTTTGCTGATGATGATTTCATCACCTTCCTTCAGATGCTGCAGCTGCGAGGTCAGCGGGCCGTCCGGCACCTTGATGCTGAAAAACTCCAGATGCTCTTCCCAGTTCGGGCTGGCAATCGAGTAGGCGCGCATGAGCGGGCGACCATTGGGCTGCTGCAGACCGATCATGACAAACTGACCGTTCTCGAAGCGCAAGCCTGGGTCGCGGGTGCACTTGAAACTGAAGAGGGTGTCGTTCCAGTGGTGGACGCTGAGGACACGCTCGTGGTTCATGTTGCTCATGTACGTGAGGACTCCTGAAAAAATAGTGCGCGCAGAAGCACTGCGCTATTGCGCGACATTCTAGTGGCAGACAGAATATCTGTTAAATGAATTATTAAGATATAGGTAATCGGTTATATAGATATGCGATTTACTCTCCGTCAACTTCAAGTGTTTGTCGCCGTTGCCCAGCAGGAAAGCGTCTCTAGAGCAGCGGTATTGCTTTCGCTTTCGCAGTCGGCGGCCAGTACCTCCATTACAGAACTGGAACGCCAGTCGAGCTGCCAATTGTTTGATCGCGCCGGCAAACGGCTCAGCCTCAACGCGACCGGTCGGCAGCTATTGCCACAAGCCGTTGCACTGCTCGATCAGGCCAAGGAAATCGAAGACCTGCTCAACGGCAAATCCGGCTTCGGCTCGCTGGCGGTCGGCGCGACGCTGACCATCGGCAATTACCTGGCAACCCTGCTGATCGGCGGCTACATGCAGCGCCACCCGGAAAGCCAGGTCAAGTTGCATGTCCAGAACACGGCGAACATCGTGCAGCAGGTGGCGCACTACGAGATCGACCTGGGCCTGATCGAAGGCGATTGCAGTCACCCGGACATCGAAGTCCAGCCTTGGGTAAAGGACGAACTGGTGGTGTTCTGCGCGCCACAACACCCCTTGGCGAAAGGCGGTCAGGCATCGCTGGAGCAACTGACCCATGAAGCCTGGATCTTGCGCGAGCAAGGCTCTGGCACAAGGCTGACGTTCGATCAGGCCATGCGTCATCATCGCAATGGATTGAATGTGCGACTGGAGCTGGAACACACCGAAGCGATAAAGCGCGCGGTGGAGTCCGGTCTGGGGATTGGCTGCATTTCCAGGCTGGCACTGCGCGACGCGTTTCGTCGTGGCAATCTGGTGGAACTGGCCACGCCAGAGCTGGACCTGGCGCGGCAGTTCTACTTTATCTGGCATAAACAGAAGTACCAGACCTCTGCCATGCGCGAGTTTCTCGACCTGTGCCGCGCCTTTACAGCCGGGGCGCAGCGCAGCGACGAAATAGTGCTGCCCAGTCTGTACTGATAGGGCTTAGCCCAGCAGCACGATGCCCCACACCAGCGCGATCATGCTTAGCGCGATGAATTGCGCGGCACTGCCCATGTCCTTGGCGTTCTTGGACAACGGATGCAGATCCAGGGAAATACGGTCGATGGCCGCCTCGACCGCCGAGTTGAGCAGTTCCACGATCAGCGCCAGCAGGCACACCGCAACCAGCAAGGCGTGTTCACCCTTGCTGACATGGAGGAAGAACGAAAGCGGCACCAGCACGACATTGAGCAGCACCAACTGACGAAAGGCAGCTTCGCCCTTGAAAGCAGCGGACATACCGTCAAGAGAATAGCCTGCGGCATTGAGAATACGTTTAAGACCGGTTTGGCCTTTGAAGGGCGACATAGGGGGCTGCCGTGCGAAAAAGATGAGGAAAACTAAGGCACTAAAGGTCAAAAAAGCGTGAATACAGCCACATGAAGTGCTTTTAGTGAGACGAAATCGACTCAAGCTGCTGTAACAGCAACGCGGCTTGCGTACGCGTGCGCACCCCAAGCTTGCGGAAAATGGCCGTAACGTGAGCCTTGATAGTGGCCTCGGAGACACTGAGTTCGGAGGCTATCTGCTTGTTCAACAGACCCTCGCAGACCATGGTCAACACCCGGAATTGCTGGGGTGTCAGACTGGCAAGTCCTGCACTGGCCGCTTTTGCCTCGTCCGAAACGCTGATCACCTCATTGACTTGCGGCGGCCACCAGACATCACCATCCAGCACGGTACGGACCGCCTGCTGAATGACTTCAAGCGAACTGGATTTGGGAATGAAACCACTGGCGCCGAACTCACGCGAGCGCACGACAATCGACGCCTCTTCCTGCGCCGAGACCATCACCACCGGTATTTGCGGATATTGCCCACGCAACAGTACCAACCCGGAGAAACCGTAAGCCCCCGGCATGTTCAGGTCCAGCAGTACCAGATCCCAGTCGGCTTTTTCGTCCAGACGCGATTCCAGTTGCGCGATGCTCTCTGCCTCGACCAGCCGTGCTGCAGGCCCCAGGCCGATGGTCAACGCCTGGTGCAGCGCACTGCGAAACAGGGGATGATCATCGGCGATCAGGATGTCGTAGGTCATGTAGTAATCCTGTTTTTATAGAGAGGGGCCGAAACAGACGGCCGCTCCAGGCCTGACAAATGCGCACTGCGCCGGAAAAAGGGCAGCAAGCACAACGCCAGACCAGATGAATCGGCTTCCAGGCGGCGCCAAGCATGACCAGCAACACCATGACGGTCAAGCGCGAAGCGCCGCTGCCTGTGGACAGAGGCAGCAATTAGCCATATCGCTAAAGAAAAGCCTTCAAATGAGTGTGCGCCGCGTCGTTCGGGTCGACCGGGTTCTGAAACTTGGCGCCCAGATAATGGGCGCTGAACACATCCAGATACGCATCCAGTACGCCGCTGGCACTGCAATCATCAGCCAGCTCCAGGCACAGGGCAGCAACTTCCGCCGTGCAGAAGTGATCGTCACGCTTGGAACGACGCAGGCGATAACGCGAGATTTGCTCAGGCGCCAGGCTAAGCACCGGAAACCGTTCCAGATAAGGACTTTTGCGAAACATCTTGCGCGCTTCATTCCAGGTCGCGTCCAGCAAGATGAATAAAGGACGCTTGCCGTTTTCACGCGACACCTCGGTCACCACCCGCTCTTCGGCGACGAACTCGCCTGGGAAGACGATGTAAGGCTGCCATTGCGGATCATCCAGCAGGGCCAGCAGCCGCTCGTCGACCTCAACCCGAGACCAGCCGAACGCATGCGTGTCTTCGATGACATCTGCGATCAGCCAACCGGTATTGGTCGGCTTCAACGGCTCGGTGTCATACATCAACAGGCACATGCCCGAATCAGCAGCAACCCTGGGACGCCACGCGCACAGACAATAACTGGAAATGACCCGACAATCAGGGCAGCGCGGCGCTCGCGACCCTCGTGCCGTGAAAGGCTTGACGGCGCGTGCCAGGCGTTCGTCGCGCAGACGGGAAACGGCGTGGCTCATGGCAGGACACGCCAGCAGGGAAAATACATCGACACCACGAAGACTCGACAGCAATAAAGTACGCGCAGTTTATCAGAGCTCCAGAGCATCAGCCTGCTTTCGGTCCAGGGTATGTTCCCGTTTCAGCGCGAGCAGCGTGGAAACGGGCGCAGCCACTTTTCGTACAGAGCCTAGGCCCGAAGAAGACTCCTGCTCTATACTGCTGCGCCATTGCAGCCCGTGTTAGTAACGGGCTGGCCGGAACGCACGTTGCAGTCGCGGGTCCAACGACCAGCTACTTAATCAGGAGAGTTTAATGCTGCGCCTTATCGCCCCTACCCTTACGTTGTTGCTCGTTGCTCCGCTGTGCGCCCAGGCGGCGTCGAAACAGGAGTTCGAACTCAGCAAGATGCTGGAAAAAGTCGCTAAGGAAAGCAGTGTCGGAACCCCACGGGCGATCAACGAAGACATTCTGGATCAGGGCTATACCGTGAGCGGCAACGAGCTGATCAACCACCTCAGCGTGCGTGAAGGCCAGGCCCAGCAAATGCGCGCCAACCCTGATGTCATGCGCAACCAGTTGGGCAACAGCGTTTGCCACAACAACGGTTTCCGCCAGTTGATGACCAAAGGCGCCGTGCTCAAGTATCAGTTTACCGAGTACAAAACCAACCGCCCGGTCGCGACCCAGACCTTCCAGGCCTCGGACTGCACGGTAAAAGCGAAGAAGTAAGCCGCCCGGATACTTCATCATCTGCCACGCGCCTACCCCTCAGGCGCGTTCGGCGTTTAGACATTCAGCAACTCATTTACCTTGAAAACCCACGGGTAACCGATAGCCTTTCTCTGCAAACCAGCACATCATCGAATCGACGCACCCTAGCGGGTCACTGATTTTGCAGGAGGAGAAATCCTGAATGCCGTATGTACCTGACGATCTTCTATCCCGACATTTCCAGAGTAACGGCCTAGACCTGACCAGCAAGGTCGAAGAGCATATCCATCAGGTTGCCCCGGACAACCGCAACCTGCCGCTGTATCGAGACATGATCCTGACCGTGCTGCGCATGGCTCAGGACAACCGCAATCGCTGGGACGTCAAGATAACGCTGCAGACACTGCGAGAGCTGGACAAAGCCTTTCGTGTGCTTGAGCGCTTCAAGGGACGCCGCAAGGTCACCGTGTTCGGCTCTGCTCGTACACCGGTGGAACATCCGCTGTACGCGCAAGCCACAGAGCTGGGCGAGAAACTGGCACAGTCCGACATGATGGTCATCACTGGGGCGGGCGGCGGCATCATGGCAGCAGCGCACGCCGGTGCCGGGCTGAAACACAGTCTTGGGTTCAACATCACCCTGCCGTTCGAGCAACATGCCAATCCGACGGTGGACGGCACTGAAAACCTGCTGCCCTTCCACTTCTTCTTCACCCGCAAACTGTTCTTCGTCAAAGAGGCCGATGCACTGGTGCTCTGCCCAGGCGGTTTCGGCACGCTGGACGAAGCGCTGGAAGTGCTGACTTTAATACAAACCGGCAAAAGCCCGCTGGTGCCGGTTGTGTTGCTGGACACACCGGGCGGCAGCTTCTGGCAAGGCGCGCTGGACTTCATCAAAAACCAGCTGCAGGAGAATCACTACATCCTGCCAGCCGATATGAAGCTCATGAGACTGGTTTACAGCGCCGACGAGGCCGTGGAAGAGATCAATCAGTTTTACAACAACTTCCACTCCAGTCGCTGGCTAAAGAACAAATTCGTGATTCGCATGCATCATTCGCTAAGCGAGCAGGCACTGGCGCACATGCAGGAAGCTTTCGCTGACCTGTGCATCAGTGAAAACTTTCATCAGCACAGCTATCAGGGCGAAGAACACGATGAAGCGCAATTCAGTCACCTGACACGGCTTGCGTTCACCTTTACAGGGCGCAACCAGGGTCGGCTTCGGGAATTAGTGGATTACATCAATCTGCAAGAAAACTGGGCAGACGCCTCAGCCACGAGAAATACGGCGGTATAGCACCGCCGCTAAACCCATTTCGATATCAATCGTCCCGATTATTACGGCCGCTCAACAGGCGGCCGATCATATCCAGCGAATACCCTCGATAGCTCAGAAAACGCCCCTGTCTGGCACGTTCACGAGCATCGACCGGTAATGCACCAGAGAACTTGCGCTGCCAGATCTCTTCAAGCTTCTCTTGCCAGTCAACCCCGCATTCTTTGAGCGCCTGCTCAATGTCGGCGCGCTGCAGACCGCGCTGGCTCAGTTCCTCCCGGATACGAACAGGGCCATAGCCCGAGCGCGCACGGTAAGAAACAAAACTTTCAAGATAACGGGACTCAGAGAGCAAACCTTCCTCGACCAAACGGTCAAGAGCAGGTTCTATGAGCTCGGGGGGAGCGCCGCGCTGACGCAACTTGCGCGTCAGCTCGACTCGACCATGCTCGCGGCGTGCGAGCAGGTCCATTGCAGTTCGCCGTATGGCGACAGGTGTATCGAGCACAGCAGACATGGCTATCAGATATCGGCGTCGGCTTCAGCCACATCATCGGCAACAACTGCTTCACGAGAGCCAACAGCCTTGGTGTCGACGCCAGGGGTGAGCAACTTGTCGCGAATCTGCTTCTCAAGCGCTTTGCAGATTTCCGGGTTGTCCGCCAGGAACTTGGCCGAGTTGGCTTTACCCTGACCGATCTTGCTGCCCTGGTAGCTGTACCAGGCACCGGATTTCTCGACAAAGCCATGCAGAACGGCCAGGTCGACGATTTCACCATTCAGGTAGATACCCTTGCCATAAAGAATCTGGAACTCTGCCTGACGGAACGGCGGAGCCACCTTGTTCTTCACGACCTTGACGCGGGTCTCGCTGCCGACAACTTCGTCGCCCTCTTTCACAGCGCCGGTGCGACGAATGTCCAGACGTACCGAAGCATAGAATTTCAGCGCGTTACCACCGGTAGTGGTTTCCGGGCTACCGAACATCACACCGATCTTCATGCGGATCTGGTTGATGAAGATGACCAGGCAATTGGCGTTCTTGATGTTACCGGTGATCTTGCGCAGTGCCTGCGACATCAGACGTGCCTGCAGACCCACGTGCATGTCACCCATCTCGCCTTCGATCTCGGCCTTCGGCACCAGCGCGGCGACGGAGTCGACAACGATGACGTCGATGGCATTGGAACGCACCAGCATGTCGGTGATTTCCAGCGCCTGCTCGCCGGTATCCGGCTGCGAAACCAGCAGGTCGTCGACGTTGACGCCCAGCTTGCCGGCGTATTCCGGATCAAGTGCGTGCTCGGCATCGACGAATGCGCAGGTGGCGCCCATTTTCTGGGCTTGTGCGATGACCGACAGGGTCAGCGTGGTTTTACCGGAAGACTCTGGACCGTAGATTTCAACGATCCGGCCTTTTGGCAGACCGCCGATACCGAGTGCGATATCCAGACCCAGCGAACCGGTGGAGATGGCAGGGATCGCCTGGCGATCGTGGTCGCCCATGCGCATCACGGCACCTTTACCGAACTGACGCTCGATCTGACCCAAGGCCGCAGCCAAGGCTTTCTTCTTGTTGTCGTCCATTGAAGTCCTCACGTAATCAAATTCAATTAGGGCCTTGATGGCCACAACACCTGTATAAGTAGACAGTATTATTCCACAGCAATGCCCGTACGCCTACCCCTGTTTTGGCATTTCTCCGCAAGCCAGTTGTATCAGCCCTTGCAGCGCGGTTTGTACCGTCTTCAGACGGACTTGATCGCGGTCGCCCTCGAACCAGTGACGTTGCGCAATAAGCGTGTCGCCGTCGCCCCAGCACAGCCACACCGTTCCGACCGGCTTGTCGACCGAACCGCCGCCAGGCCCCGCCACACCGCTGACTGCAACGGCGAATCGTGCAGCGCTTTCACGCCGGGCACCGCGTACCATGGCTTCCACAACAGGCTGACTGACCGCCCCAACCTGCGCGAACAACGCTTCAGGCACACCCAGTTGCCGGGTTTTCTGCGTATTGGAATATGTCACGTAACCCGCCTCGAACCAGGCGGAGCTGCCGCCGATCCGGGTAATGGCTTCGGCTATGCCGCCGCCCGTACAGGATTCGGCAGTGGTGACCTGAGCGTTGATTGCCTTGAGCAAGCCGCCGAGCGTGTCGGCAAGCCGGGTTATTTCATCCACGAGACAGTCCTGTTCAATTCATACAACCTTTTATAACCGATTAAAGAAACAAAACGGCCGCGAGGCAGCCGCTCGTGACCTGTTCAATCATCAGTCGTTTTCTTGCGCCCGGGCTTTTTGACCGTTTCCACCGTGGTTTCTCTCGGCCTTTTTCTGGCCTCCTCCAAGGGAATGAAGCGCCCGTTGACAGAGTCCCTCGCACGTTTGTTTTTCATATAAAAGTCCTTTTTTATAGATTGCCCTTCGTCGATCGAGTGGCAGCGCTGAAAGTCTATACGGCAAATCGGCCTTCATGGCGGCCGGGAAACGCCCGGTCACCAATAAGCAGGACCACGTCGCAACTGCAGCGCATTGTCGTGCGTGATAACCTTGCGCCCATCGCACATACCCGGCAGACGCCCCTCGATTCACAGAGGCACCGCGCGTCACGCCCCGGGGTTGCCTCACTCCTCTCAAGAACTTGCCTAAGCCACTGATGAATAAAGCAATTTCCGACCTCTCCTCACATACTCCCATGATGCAACAGTACTGGAAGCTGAAAAATCAGCATCCGGACCAGCTGATGTTTTATCGCATGGGCGATTTCTACGAGATCTTCTACGAAGACGCGAAGAAAGCCGCCAAATTGCTGGATATCACCCTGACTGCGCGCGGCCAGTCGGCCGGCCAGAGCATCCCCATGTGCGGGATTCCCTACCATGCGGCCGAGGGTTATTTGGCCAAACTGGTGAAGCTCGGCGAGTCAGTCGTGATCTGCGAGCAGATCGGCGACCCGGCCACCAGCAAAGGCCCGGTGGACCGCCAGGTGGTACGTATCATCACGCCGGGCACCATCAGCGATGAAGCGTTGCTCGATGAACGCAGAGACAACCTGATCGCTGCCGTACTCGGTGACGAGCGGCTGTTCGGCCTTGCTGTACTGGACATCACCAGTGGCAATTTCAGCGTGCTGGAGATCAAGGGCTGGGAGAACCTGCTGGCCGAGCTTGAGCGTATCAATCCGGTCGAGCTGTTGATACCTGACGACTGGCCGCAAGGCCTGCCGGCTGAAAAGCGGCGTGGCGCCAGGCGCCGCGCGCCGTGGGACTTCGAACGCGATTCCGCGCACAAGAGTCTCTGCCAGCAGTTTGCAACCCAGGACCTCAAAGGGTTCGGCTGCGAGAACCTGACGCTGGCCATCGGCGCTGCCGGCTGTCTGCTGAGCTACGCCAAGGAAACCCAGCGCACCGCCCTGCCGCATTTGCGCAGCCTGCGTCACGAGCGTCTCGACGATACCGTGATCCTCGACGCCGCCAGCCGGCGCAATCTGGAGCTGGACACCAACCTCTCGGGTGGACGCGACAACACGCTGCAATCCGTCATGGATCGCTGCCAGACCGCCATGGGAACCCGACTGCTGACTCGCTGGCTGAATCGCCCGCTGCGCGACCTGACGGTGTTGCAGGCACGCCAGACCTCCATCGGCTGTTTTCTGGAGCGCTATCGTTTCGAGAACCTGCAACCGCAGCTCAAGGAAATCGGTGACATTGAGCGGATTCTGGCGCGGATCGGCCTGCGCAATGCTCGTCCACGCGATCTCGCCCGGTTGCGCGACGCCCTGAGCGCATTGCCCGAGCTGCAACAGGCGATGACCGACCTCGACGCGCCGCACCTGCAGCAACTTGCGCAGACCGCCAGCACTTACCCGGAGCTTGCTGACCTGCTGCAACGGGCAATCAACGACAACCCACCCGCCGTGATTCGCGACGGTGGTGTCCTGAAGACCGGCTACGACGCCGAGCTTGACGAGCTGCAATCACTCAGCGAAAACGCTGGCCAGTTTCTGATCGATCTGGAAGCCCGAGAAAAAGCGCGTACTGGACTGAGCCATCTGAAAGTCGGTTACAACCGCGTGCATGGCTACTTCATCGAATTGCCGAGCAAGCAGGCTGAGCAGGCCCCGGCCGACTACATTCGCCGGCAGACCCTCAAGGGAGCCGAGCGCTTCATCACGCCGGAGCTCAAGGAATTCGAAGACAAGGCACTGTCGGCGAAAAGCCGTGCACTGGCGCGCGAGAAAATGCTTTACGAGGCATTGCTCGAAGACCTTATCAGCCATCTGGCACCGCTTCAGGATACAGCGGCCGCGCTGGCCGAGCTGGACGTATTGAGCAACCTCGCGGAGCGCGCCCTCAATCTGGACCTCAATTGCCCACGATTCGTCGCCGAGCCCTGCATGCGTATCGAACAGGGTCGCCACCCGGTAGTCGAGCAGGTGCTGAGCACGCCTTTCGTTGCCAACGACCTGGCCCTCGATGACAACACGCGCATGCTGGTCATCACCGGCCCGAACATGGGCGGTAAATCGACCTACATGCGCCAGACGGCATTGATCGTGCTGCTGGCTCACATCGGCAGCTTTGTGCCTGCAGCCCGTTGCGAACTGTCGCTGGTCGACCGGATCTTCACCCGGATCGGCTCCAGCGATGACCTCGCCGGCGGTCGCTCGACGTTCATGGTGGAAATGAGCGAGACCGCCAACATCCTGCACAACGCCAGCGACAAGAGCCTGGTGCTGATGGACGAAGTAGGACGCGGAACCAGTACCTTCGACGGTCTGTCGCTCGCCTGGGCCGCCGCCGAATGCCTGGCGCAACTGCGTGCCTACACGCTGTTCGCAACGCATTACTTCGAATTGACCGTGCTGCCGGAAAGTGAACCGCTGGTCACCAACGTGCATTTGAATGCCACCGAGCACAACGAGCGGATCGTGTTCCTGCACCGCGTGCTGCCGGGACCTGCCAGCCAGAGCTACGGTCTGGCCGTGGCGCAACTGGCCGGCGTTCCGGGCAAAGTCATCACCCGCGCCAAGGAGCACTTGCAGCGCCTGGAAACCACCAGCCTGCCCCATGAGCAGCCGCGCGCCAAACCCGGTAAACCTGCCGTCCCGCAACAGAGCGACATGTTTGCAAGCCTGCCGCACCCCCTGCTCGACGAACTGTCGAAGATCAAGGTTGATGACATGACCCCGCGACAGGCTCTGGATTTGCTATACACATTGCAAACACGTCTGTGACGCGAGCCGTTACAAGCTGTTAGAATCCCGCGCGGTTTGGGATGCTCCCGGCTTTTAGCCTGGCCGGGGTGTTTTTCGAGCCGCGTGAAAACGCAGCGAACCAAGGGTAAGTGGCAGGAGATGCAGTCGGACTGCTTCAAGGCCACTCACCAAAAGCACGTGTTTTCATAGGGCCGGGAAACCTCCCGAACCTGGCAACCCTGTCTGGAAGGGCTCTGCTGCAGCCGCCTGAGGAGAGAATTAGAAATGACCTTCGTCGTCACCGACAACTGCATCAAGTGCAAATACACCGATTGTGTAGAAGTCTGTCCGGTGGACTGCTTCTACGAAGGCCCGAACTTTCTGGTCATTCACCCCGACGAGTGCATCGACTGTGCGCTCTGCGAGCCTGAGTGCCCTGCTGTGGCCATTTACTCGGAAGACGAGATACCTGCAGGTATGGAAAACTTTATCGAGCTGAACGCCGAGCTTGCCGAAGTCTGGCCCAATATCACCGAGAAGAAAGAGGCCATGCCTGACGCCGCAGAGTGGGATGGCAAACCTGGAAAAATCGCTGAACTGGAACGCTAGGCTCCAGACAGACAAAAGGCCCTTTAAAGGGCCTTTTTATTACGCTGAATTCGGCAAATTCAGGACAAAAAAAGGGGCGGTTTGACCCGCCCACATTTTTTCCATGATCCCTGTATTCCCTTGTCATCATCCTGATGAATCGCATCCCGCGATGTCCGTGACCTTCATCCTTGATGGCCTGTGCCTGTCCGTTGGCACAGCTTCGATATTAGAGATTTAACGCTGCAGGGCAACAGCCGAAACGCAGCATAATATTTCTACCTCTGCGCATCAGAAAATAAAAAAATCATTCATATCAGCAGGTTGAATACAGACGGCACTGCTTAAGGTAAAAAATCTCACCCGTAATGACTTGATGACTTACAGCACACGTACGCGATGACTTACAACATTTGGGATCCGTATGCCATGCACGAGGACTGTTCAGAGACAGCAGAAACCCTGCTACACCGTTTCGACAGCGACCTTTGGATGACGCAAGACATATAAAAAGGCCGATACACACATCACGTGTTATATCGGCCTTGGGGTGACGCACAGGAAGGGGGAATTAGCGGAAGAGCGACTCGCTGGACAGGCCGTTCTTTTCAAGAATCTCACGCAGGCGCTTGAGTCCTTCAACCTGGATCTGACGCACCCGCTCGCGGGTCAGCCCGATTTCCAGGCCGACGTCTTCAAGCGTGCTGCTTTCGTGCCCGCGCAAACCGAAGCGCCGTATGACCACTTCTCGCTGTTTCTCGGTCAACTCGGATAGCCACTGATCGATGCTCTGAGACAGATCATCATCCTGCAGCAATTCGCACGGGTCGGTAGGACGGTCATCCGTCAGGGTGTCGAGCAGGGTCTTGTCCGAATCAGGCCCAAGAGAAACGTCCACGGATGAAACCCGCTCGTTCAGGCCCAGCATGCGCTTGACCTCGCCTACAGGTCGTTCAAGCAGGTTGGCGATTTCTTCCGGGGAGGGCTCATGGTCCAGCTTCTGGGTCAGCTCTCTGGCCGCACGCAGATAGACGTTCAGTTCCTTGACGACGTGAATCGGCAACCGGATGGTCCGGGTCTGATTCATGATCGCGCGTTCAATGGTCTGGCGTATCCACCAGGTGGCATAGGTGGAAAAACGAAACCCCCGCTCAGGATCGAATTTCTCGACAGCCCGGATAAGCCCCAGATTGCCCTCTTCGATGAGGTCCAGCAATGAAAGGCCACGATTGACATAGCGCCTGGCAATTTTAACCACCAGCCGCAGATTGCTTTCAATCATGCGTTTGCGTCCGGCCGGATCGCCACTTTGCGACAGACGCGCGAAGTGAACTTCTTCTTCCGGAGACAACAGAGGGGAAAACCCGATCTCATTGAGATACAGCTGGGTAGCGTCGAGCGCTCGGGTGTAGTCGATGTATTTGTGTTGTTTGAGCGATGTTGAATGCTTGGCCCTGACACGTCCCGATATAGCAGCGGCTGGCTGCTTCTCGTTTGACGCCTCCGTCAGGACAATGCCGGCTTCCATAAGGAGCACTTCATCATCGATGTCAAACTCCGGCGCTTCGTTGCCAAGAGCCATTGTTTTAGTCCTTTGGTGAGTTCGACCTCAAGCTCCAGCGGCGCCTGGTTCCATGGCATCGCTTGAGCCTGTTCCTATTACGCCAGGAACAGGCTGGCAACTATCAACGACGTGGCAAAAATCCCAGTGGGTCTACAGGTTTCCCTTGACGGCGAATCTCAAAATGCAGTTTCACCCGGTCAGTTCCTGTTGACCCCATTTCGGCAATCGTCTGCCCTGCCTTGACCTGTTGACCTTCCCGTACCAGGAGCCTGCGATTATGACCGTAGGCACTGACGTAGGTATCGCTGTGTTTGATGATGATCAATTCGCCGTAGCCTCGTAATCCGCTTCCGGCGTAAACGACCGAACCATCAGACGCTGCCAAAACAGGCTGTCCCAAATCACCAGCGATATCAATTCCTTTATTCAAACTGCCGTTTGAGGAAAATTTTCCTATCAAAATGCCGCTTGAAGGCCAGGTCCAACCCGTCGGAGACTTGCCAGCCGGGCCTGTGCCGGTCGTCGCTGACGGTGGTATCACCACCGGTACAACCGCAATCGGCTTGGACATAACGGTGGTTTTCACCGAGCCCGAACCGCTGCTCGTGGTCGAAGTGGACGTGGTCGGACGTCCTTCAGCCGGGGCAGACGCTATACCGGATGTTGAGGAGGAGCGCCCGTCGAAGCGAATGGTCTGACCTGGCTTGATGGTGAACGGCTCAGGAATCTGGTTGCGGGCGGCCAGCGCCTTCCAGTCCCAGCCGTAACGAAACGCGATAGAAAACAGCGTATCGCCGCGCCTGACGACATATTGCCCGGTGGTCACCGTAGGACGCTGCGCGACGGCATTGCCATTGCGGTCGACCACGCGAACGCCACCGGACGGCGTGCTGGAGCAGCCGACCAGAAGGACACTGAGAGCAATGCCAATCACCAGACGCTGATAACTTCTTGAAGACTTGAGCTGCTGAATGACTGTGAGACTCACCCGCCACTCCCTTTTACTGGTGACCGATTCAAAAAAGAGGCCTATTGTGCCGCAAGCGCGGCGGGCAGCCCGTGATTAACTGCTGAAATCGCTGTTATATATCAGTCAGCTACGTGAAATGATGCCATTTAGCTATTTGTGAACAGGGACTGACCGCTGTAGACCGGTGAGTGACGCCAGAATTCACTCGCGGGTACTGACAATCTTCAAGCGATCGGTCCATTGAGCAGAGGAACGAAGCGCACGGCGCCCAGTACATGCCGGGAAAACCCGTTTTCTTCGCGGATGATCAGCATCAATTGCTGCACTTCGCCCGAGCCCACCGGGATGACCAACCGCCCTCCGGGGGCCAGTTGATCGAGCAGCGCCTGTGGCACGTCGGTGGCCACTGCCGTGACGATGATGCCGTTGTAAGGTGCCAGCGCAGGCCACCCTTCCCAGCCGTCGCCCCAACGAAACACCACATTGCGCAGATTGAGTTCGACCAGACGTTCCTTGGCGCGGTCCTGAAGGACCTTGATACGCTCGACCGAAAATACCCGCTCGACCAATTGCGACAGTACGGCGGTCTGGTAGCCGGAGCCGGTGCCGATTTCCATGACTTTGTCCAGCGGGCCGGCTGCGAGTAACAGCTCACTCATCCGCGCAACCATATAGGGCTGGGAGATTGTCTGGTTATGGCCGATAGGCAGCGCCGTGTCTTCATAAGCGCGGTGCGCGAGCGCCTCGTCGACGAACAGGTGCCGGGGCGTCTTGCGAATGACGTCCAGTACCCGATGGTTGGTAATGCCTTCTTCGCAGAGACGCTGAATCAAGCGCTCGCGTGTTCGTTGCGAGGTCATCCCGATCCCGCGACGTAATAGATCATCCTGCTCACGCGACATCAGCGCAGGTCCTCCAGCCAGTTGCTCAGGCTGCTGAAACCATCCTGAAAGGTTCGATCAAGTTGCAGCGGCGTAATCGATACGTAACCCTGCATGACGGCATGGAAATCAGTCCCGGCACCGCCATCCTCGGCGTCACCGGCAGCAGCGATCCAGTAACCGGCCCGACCACGCGGGTCAACCACTCTGACCGGGGCGGCGGCGCGGGTACGATGCCCGAGGCGGGTCAGTTGAATGCCCCGGATGTGTTCAAGCGGCAAATTCGGAATATTCACGTTCAATACCGTGCGCGGAGGCAGGTCGAGCCGCTCATGGGCCTCTACCAGCAAACGCGCATAATGCGCCGCCGTCGCCAGGTTATCCGGCTGACGTGACAGAAACGAAAAGGCAAATGACGGACGCTTCAGGAAGCGCCCTTCGAGTGCAGCGGCAACGGTGCCGGAATACAGCACATCGTCACCCAGATTAGCGCCCAGATTGATTCCCGACACCACCATGTCCGGCTCACGTTCCAGAAGCCCGTGCAGCCCCAGGTGCACGCAGTCGGTCGGCGTACCATTCACGCTGATGAAACCGTTGTCCAGGGTGTGCGGATGCAAGGGCCGGTCCAGTGTTAGCGAACTGCTGGCACCGCTTTTGTCCTGGTCAGGGGCGATCACCACGCACTCGGCATAGTCCGCCAGCGCCGCATGCAGCGCCGCAAGACCGGGCGCAGTCACCCCGTCGTCGTTTGATATCAGAATACGCATGAGCTGTCCGTCTGCCCGACCGGCACCAGATCAACGAGTTCGCGCACCAAAACAGTGGCGAAGCATCCGGGCGGCAGGACGAATTCCAGTTGCAGAATGTCAGGCTCGGGATAATGCCACGTCAGCCGCCCAATGGGCAGCCGCAGGATGCGCCGTTCGTGATCCATGCCCGCTCTGACCAGCCAGTCGCGCAGTGAAGACTCATCAGCGGCAATGGCGTTTTCCAGCTCGGCGGTCGCGCCGGAAGCTGGCGAAAGGCCCTGCCCCCACTGCGGGCCGGTAGGATGGAGATCGAGAATCGCCAGGCGAGGGTCGCTGCACTCGGCAATCCCGGCCGGAAAAAAACTGCGACTGTCGGTGAACGCCAACAAATCACCCACTTGGGCGTGCTGCCAGCTGCCATCGATAACCCGCGCTGCGAGTACCCGATTGAACAGGTAACTGCGCGCCGTGGACAACAGCCGTGAGCGCACCGCACGCTGCTCGGGGAGCGCCTGTCGGGCTGCGTAATCGCGAGCCTCGCCCAGATTGCCGCCCTGATAACCGAAGCGCTGCGCGCCGAAATAGTTGGGAATGCCCTGCCGGGCAATGGTTTCCAGGCGCTGATTCAACGCGGCCTGGTCGGCGCTCAACTGCGTCAGCCTGAGCGTGAAACCGTTGGCCGCATGAGCCCCGCGCTGCAATTTGCGCGTGTGCCGGACGCTCTTGAGAATCTGCAGGGTCTCGTCCTGCGCCGCCGCAAGATCAGGATCGGCCTTGCCTGGCAACTGGATGCTGAACCATTGCCGGGTCAAGGCCTGGCGGTCCTTCAAGCCGGCGTAGCTGACGGTACGCAGCTGCACACCTGCGGCACGTGCCAGCCTGCGGGCGGCTTCCTCGGTGTTCAGGCCTCGTTTTTCGACCCATAACCACAGGTGCTCGCCAGCGCCAGACAGCGGAATATCCAGCACCTCATCGACCTGAAAGTCTTCAGCAGTGGCCTTGAGCGCTGCGCGACCCAATGCATCGCCATAGGCCCTTGGGCCCAGCAGTTCGAGTTCGGTCATGCGCGCAGCAACAACGCGACGGCATGCACCGCGATGCCTTCTTCACGGCCCGTAAAACCGAGTTTTTCCGTGGTAGTGGCTTTCACGTTTACCTGGTCCAGTTCAACGTCCAGATCCTCGGCGATCAACGCGCGCATAGCGTCGATGTGCGGGGCCATCTTCGGCGCCTGGGCCACGATGGTGGCGTCGACATTGCCGACCTTCCAGCCTTTGCCATGGATCTGTTTGAGCACATGGCGCAACAGTACACGGCTGTCAGCGCCCTTGAATTGCGGATCGGTGTCGGGAAAATGCTTGCCGATGTCGCCCAGCGCAGCGGCGCCCAGCAGCGCATCACTGAGGGCGTGCAGCAGGACATCGCCATCGGAGTGGGCCAACAGGCCGAACCCGTGTGCAATCCGCACGCCGCCCAAGGTTATGAAATCGCCTTCAGCGAAACGGTGCACATCATAGCCATGGCCAATACGCATAGAAAAACGCCCTGAAAAAAGACAGGGCGTGATTCTACCTGCTTTGACGCAGCTTAGCTGTTCAAGGCTTGCGCATGATGCCGTAAATGGTCTTCTATAAAACTGGCGATGAAGAAGTAGCTGTGGTCATAGCCTGGCTGCATCCGCAGGGTCAGCGGATAGTGAGCAGCTTTGGCGGCCTGAACCAATGCCTCCGGCTTGAGCTGATTGACCAGAAAATCGTCACGGTCGCCCTGATCAACCAGCGTCGGCAGCTTCTCCGCAGCTTCCGACATCAGCACGCTGGCATCCCATTCACGCCATCGCGAGCGGTCTTCGCCCAGGTAGCGGGAAAAGGCTTTCTGCCCCCACGGGCAATCGATCGGGTTACTGATTGGCGAAAACGCCGACACTGACCTGTAGCGCCCGGGGTTGCGCAACGCGCAGACCAGCGCGCCATGACCGCCCATTGAATGGCCGCTGATACTACGGACCTGTGACGCCGGGAAATGCGCTTCGATCAGAGCGGGTAGCTCTTTGACTACATAATCATGCATCTGATAATGCCGAGCGTAAGGCGCTTCGGTGGCATTCAGGTAGAAGCCCGCCCCCTGACCGAAATCCCAGGCACCGTCCGGGTCATCGGCGACATCGGCACCACGCGGGCTGGTGTCGGGCGCCACGATAATGATGCCAAGTTCGGCTGCGAGCCGATGCGCCGCCGCTTTCTGCATGAAGTTTTCATCGGTACAGGTCAGGCCCGACAACCAGTACAGCACTGGCAGCTTGCCGCCCTGCTCGGCCTGCGGCGGCAGGTAGACGGCGAACACCATGTCGCAGCCCAGTACGGTCGAGTGGTGCTTGTAGCGCTTGTGCCAGCCACCGAAGCTTTTCTGACAGGAAATATTTTCCAAAGGCATGTCGTGTCCTCCAGCTGCAAGCTATAAGCCGCAAGCTACAAGCAGGTAACAGACCTTCGTGCTTGCCGCTTGGAGCTGACAGCTTGCCGCTGTTCCTCAAAAATGAATGACGGTACGGATGCTTTTGCCTTCGTGCATCAGGTCGAACGCCTTGTTGATGTCTTCCAGGCCCATGGTATGGGTGATGAAAGTATCCAGCGGGATTTCGCCGGTCTGCGCCATGTCGACGTAGCTTGGCAGCTCGGTGCGACCACGCACGCCACCAAACGCCGAACCGCGCCAGACGCGCCCGGTGACCAGCTGGAACGGACGGGTGGAGATTTCCTGACCGGCACCGGCGACACCGATGATCACCGACTCGCCCCAGCCCTTATGGCAAGACTCGAGTGCCGAACGCATCAATTGCACGTTACCGATGCATTCAAAGGAGAAGTCGACGCCGCCATCCGTCATGTCAACGATGACTTCCTGAATCGGCCGATCGAAGTCCTTCGGGTTGACGCAGTCGGTTGCACCCAGCTGTTTGGCAATCTCGAACTTGGCAGGGTTGATGTCGATGGCGATGATGCGTGCCGCCTTGGCTTTTACCGCGCCAATCACCGCCGACAGGCCGATACCGCCCAGACCGAAGACGGCCACAGTGTCGCCCGGCTTGACCTTGGCCGTATTGAGTACAGCACCGATGCCGGTGGTGACGCCACAACCGAGCAGGCAGACTTTCTCCAGTGGCGCTTTTTTGTCGATTTTGGCTACGGAAATCTCTGGCAACACGGTGTATTCAGAGAACGTCGACGTGCCCATGTAATGGAAGATCGGCTCGCCTTTGTAGGAGAAGCGAGTGGTGCCATCCGGCATCAGGCCTTTGCCCTGGGTCGAACGGATCGCCTGGCACAGGTTGGTCTTGCCCGAACGGCAGAATTTGCACTGACGGCATTCCGGGGTGTACAGCGGAATGACGTGATCGCCGACCACGACAGAGGTCACACCCTCGCCAACGGCTTCGACAATCGCGCCGCCTTCGTGACCGAGAATCGACGGGAATATGCCTTCAGGGTCAGCGCCGGACAGCGTGTAGGCGTCGGTGTGGCAAACGCCGGACGCCACTACCTTGAGCAGCACTTCTCCGGCCTTGGGCATGGCGACGTCGACTTCGACAATTTCCAATGGCTTTTTGGCTTCAAAGGCCACTGCAGCACGTGACTTGATCATCAATATTCTCCGGCGAGTAAAAACAAGGTTTGCAGTGTAGTACAGTGCGAATTGACGAGTAATACAGCCAAAAGCAAAACATTAATGCTGTACAGGGATAATCGATGTATACCAATCGCTGGGAAGGGCTGGACGAATTTGTCGCCGTTGCCGAGTGCGGCCAGTTCACGGCAGCTGCACAACGGCTGGGCGTGTCGTCTTCGCACGTCAGCCGGCAGATCGTACGCCTCGAAGAACGCCTGCAAACCCGCCTTCTCTATCGCAGCACACGCAAGGTCGCGCTGACCGAGGCAGGCCAGACCTTTCTGCACCATTGCCAGCGTTTGCAGGACGGCAGAGAGGAAGCACTGCGTGCAGTGGGCGATCTGGCCAGTGAGCCGAAAGGGTTGCTGCGCATGACCTGCGCGGTGGCTTACGGCGAACGGTTCATCACGCCGCTGGTGACGCGTTTCATGGGGCTGTATCCGCACTTGCGCGTCGACATCGAGCTGAGCAACGACACGCTTGATCTGGTGCATGAAGGCATGGACCTGGCGATTCGGCTGGGGCGGCTACAGGATTCCCGACTGGTCGCGACCCGCCTCGCCCCCCGGCAAATGTACCTGTGCGCAGCCCCCTCTTACATTCAGCGTTATGGCCGACCACACAGCCTGTCGGAACTGAGTCGCCATAACTGCCTGATCGGAGGCAGTGATACCTGGCTTTTGCAACAGAACGGTCGTGAGTTTTCTCAGCGGGTGCAAGGCAACTGGCGCTGCAACAGCGGGCAAGCGGTACTGGACGCCGCGCTGCACGGCGTCGGCTTGTGTCAGCTGCCTGATTATTACGTGCAGAAGCACCTCAAGGACGGCACGCTGGTGTCGCTGCTGGAAGCGCATCAGCCACCCAACACCGCAGTCTGGGCGCTTTACCCGCAACAAAGGCACTTGTCGCCCAAAGTGCGCAAGCTGGTGGATTACCTGAAAGAAGAGCTGGCGATGCGCGATGAGTATCGCCAGTAGCGGGGCTTAGCGAGCGAACTCGCTGCGGCGCTGACGCAGCCATTCCAAGTCCTCGGGGCGAGTGACCTTGATGTTATCGGAGCGCCCCTCGATCAGCCGGGGCGACTGCCCTGCCCACTCGATGGCCGACGCCTCGTCAGTGATACTGACGTTCGACACCAGGCTGTCCGCCAGTGCGCGATGCAAGGCGCCCAGACGGAACATCTGCGGCGTGAACGCTTGCCAGATCAGGCTGCGGTCCACCGTTTCAAGCACCCGACCGCTGCTGTCGGCACGCTTGAGCGTATCGCGTGCCGGTACTGCCAGCAGGCCGCCAACCGGATCGTCAGCCAGCTCGCCGAGCAGATTATCCAGGTCGCTGCGCGCCAGGTTCGGACGTGCCGCATCATGGACCAGCACCCAATCGTTGTCGCTTGCCCCCTGCGCGTGCAAATGCAGCAGCGCGTTGAGCACTGAACCGGAACGCTCGCTGCCGCCATCCACGCGCTGAATGCGTGAATCATGCGCACATGGCAAGTCCGCCCAGTAAGGGTCGTCCACAGCAAGGCTGATCACCAGCCCCTTGAGTCGGGGGTGATCGAGAAAGCAAAGCAGGCTGTGTTCGAGAATTGTCAGGCCGCCCAGTTGCAGGTATTGCTTGGGACGGTCGGCTGCCATGCGAGCACCGATGCCCGCCGCAGGAATCACTGCCCAGAAGGCAGGAAGAAAGTCTTTCATCGCACCCACTTATTATTGCGCGAGCTGGTAAAGCGTTTCGCCGTCCTTGACCATGCCCAGCTCATGCCGAGCGCGCTCCTCGACGGTTTCCAGACCTTTTTTAAGTTCCATAACCTCGGCATCCAGCACACGGTTACGCTCCAGCAGCACCTCGTTTTCAGCATGCTGGTCGGCGATCTGCTGAGTCAGGCTGGCCACCTGCGCAAGGCTGCCGTTACCGACCCACAGACGGTATTGCAAGCCACCCAGCATCAGAAGCAGGATGAGGAACAACCAGTTAGGACTGCGCATTGAAATATCAGGTACCCAGTAAAAAGGACTGCAGAGCCAGCATAAAGCACACATCACTGAGGGCATTGAGCCTGACATAAGCCAGGCTCAATCACTCCAGATTACCGCGGAGCGTCAGCATTGACGCTGCGAAGACCAGCCGCGAGGCTCGAATCTGCGCAACGCTCTGCGTCTTTTACCATCTATGGCTCAGCCGCGAAACTCACCACGACCACGATACACAGCCTTGGCACCCAATTGCTCCTCGATACGCAGCAACTGGTTGTACTTGGAGACGCGGTCGGAGCGGCACAGCGAACCGGTTTTGATCTGACCGGCAGCGGTCCCCACCGCCAGGTCGGCAATGGTCGAATCTTCGGTTTCGCCGGAACGGTGAGAGATAATCGCCGTGTAACCAGCGGCCTTGGCCATCTGAATGGCTTCCAGCGTTTCAGTCAGCGTACCGATCTGGTTGAACTTGATCAGGATCGAGTTGGCGATCTTCTTGTCGATGCCTTCTTTCAGGATCTTGGTGTTGGTCACGAACAGGTCGTCACCGACCAGCTGGGTTTTCTCGCCAATCTTGTCAGTGAGGATTTTCCAGCCATCCCAATCAGACTCGTCCAGACCGTCCTCAATGGAGATGATCGGGTGCTTGCGGGTCAGCTCGGCAAGGTACTCGGCAAACTGGGCAGAATCGTACTCGCCCTCTTCACTGAGCGTGTACTTGCCGTTCTTGTAGAACTCGCTGGCCGCGCAGTCCAGCGCCAGGGTCACATCGGTGCCCAGCGTGTAGCCTGCATTGGCGACGGCCTCGGCGATAGCGTCGAGTGCTTCTTTGTTGGACGCCAGGTTAGGAGCGAAACCACCTTCATCACCCACCGCGGTGTTCAGGCCGCGTGCTTTGAGTACAGCCTTGAGGTGATGGAAAATCTCGGTGCCCCAGCGCAGGCCTTCAGCGAAGCTCTTGGCGCCCACAGGCTGAATCATGAATTCCTGGATGTCGATGTTGTTATCGGCATGTTCGCCACCGTTGATGATGTTCATCATCGGCACCGGCATCGAGTAGACGCCCGGCGTGCCATTGAGGTTGGCGATGTGCGCGTACAGCGGCAGATCCTGATCCTGGGCAGCGGCCTTGGCAGCAGCCAGCGACACGGCGAGGATGGCGTTTGCGCCAAGGCTTGCCTTGTTCTCGGTGGCGTCCAGCGCGATCATCGCGTGGTCCAGCGCCTTCTGATCAACCGGATCCTTGCCCAGCAGCAGGTCACGGATCGGACCGTTGATGTTGGCAACAGCCTTCAGAACGCCCTTGCCCATGTAACGGCTCTTGTCGCCATCACGCAGCTCCAGCGCTTCGCGCGAGCCGGTTGAAGCGCCAGACGGCGCGCAAGCGCTACCGATGATGCCGTTATCGAGGAGCACATCTGCTTCAACGGTTGGGTTGCCACGGGAGTCAAGAACTTCACGACCTTTGATGTCAACGATTTTTGCCATTGTTGTAAACACTCCAGGATTGACGAAAACGACGCAGCAGGAAAAACGATGTTCACAGTCAGGCGCAAAAACCGGCAGCCCTGAATGCGACAACCCCGTCACGAATGACGGGGAACGGCACTTTACCGGAGAACCCTGCTCAAGCGGTCTCTACGATCGGAAAACTTTTGACAAGTTCATCCAGTGACTTGAGCTGGGCCAGGAATGGCTCCAGTTTGTCCAGACGCAAGGCGCAAGGGCCATCGCACTTGGCGTTATCAGGATCAGGATGGGCTTCAAGGAACAGACCCGCCAGATTCTGACTGATACCGGCCTTGGCCAGATCGAGAACCTGGGCACGACGGCCACCGGCAGAATCCGAACGACCACCCGGCATCTGCAGGGCGTGGGTCACGTCGAACAGGATCGGGTATTCGAACTGCTTCATGATGCCGAAGCCAAGCATGTCCACCACCAGGTTGTTGTAGCCGAAGCTTGAACCACGCTCGCAGAGAATCAGCTGATCGTTACCCGCCTCTTCACACTTGGTCAGGATGTGTTTCATTTCCTGTGGGGCGAGAAACTGGGCTTTCTTGATGTTGATGATTGCACCGGTCTTGGCCATGGCAACCACCAGATCGGTCTGGCGCGACAGAAAAGCAGGCAACTGGATGATGTCGCAGACTTCAGCCACGACCGCAGCCTGATGAGGCTCGTGTACGTCGGTGATCAGTGGCACATTGAAGGTGCGCTTGATCTCTTCGAAAATGCGCATGCCTTCTTCAAGGCCCGGGCCACGGTAGGAGTTCACCGAGGAGCGGTTGGCCTTGTCGAAGCTGGCCTTGAACACGTAAGGGATACCGAGTTTTTCAGTAACCCGCACGTACTCTTCACAGACCTGCATGGCCATGTCCCGGGATTCGAGCACGTTCATGCCGCCGAACAGCACCATCGGCTTGTCGTTGGCGATCTCGATCGAACCTACGCGAATGATTTTCTGAGCCATGTGTGAAGTCCCTGTCAGGAATTTTTCTGATGTTGAGCCAATGCCGCTTTGACGAAACCGCTGAACAGCGGATGCCCGTCACGTGGTGTGGACGTGAATTCCGGGTGGAACTGGCAAGCCACGAACCATGGATGATCCGGCGCTTCGACCACTTCGACCAGCGCACCGTCACCGGAGCGGCCGGAAATCTTCAGACCCGCCTCGATCAGTTGCGGCAACAGGTTGTTGTTCACTTCGTAGCGATGGCGATGGCGCTCGACGATCACGTCCCTGGCGTAGCAATCGTGTACCAGCGAACCGGCTTCAAGCTGGCATTCCTGCGCGCCCAGACGCATGGTGCCGCCCAGATCGGAGCTCTCGGTACGGGTTTCGACTGCGCCAGTGGCGTCTTCCCACTCGGTGATCAGACCGACCACGGCATGCGCGCTGGTACGATCGAATTCGGTGGAGTTGGCGTCTTTCCAGCCCAGCACGTTACGTGCGAACTCGATGACCGCCACCTGCATGCCCAGGCAGATACCCAGATACGGAACCTTGTTTTCGCGGGCAAACTGCACGGCAGTGATCTTGCCTTCGACTCCACGCAGGCCAAAGCCGCCCGGCACCAGAATCGCATCGACGCCTTCCAGCAGGCCGGTGCCCTGGTTCTCGATGTCTTCGGAATCGATGTAACGCAGGTTCACCTTGGTGCGGTTGGTGATACCGGCGTGGCTCATGGCTTCGATCAACGACTTGTAGGCGTCGAGCAGTTCCATGTATTTACCAACCATCGCGATGGTGACTTCGTGTTCCGGGTTGAGCTTTGCGTCCACCACCTTTTCCCACTCGGACAGGTCGGCACCGCCACATTGCAGGCCGAAGCGCTCGACGACGAAATCGTCCAGCCCCTGCGAGTGCAGGATGCCCGGGATCTTGTAGATGGTGTCCGCGTCTTCGAGGGCGATGACCGCACGCTCTTCGACGTTGGTGAACTGAGCAATCTTGCGCCGTGAAGAAATGTCGATCGGGTGATCGGAGCGGCACACCAGAACATCAGGCTGCAGACCGATGGAGCGCAATTCCTTCACCGAATGCTGTGTCGGCTTGGTCTTGGTCTCGCCGGCAGTGGCGATGTACGGCACCAGTGTCAGGTGCATCAGCATCGCGCGACGTGCGCCGACTTCGAAGCGCAACTGGCGGATGGCTTCGAGGAACGGTTGCGACTCGATGTCGCCGACCGTACCGCCGATCTCGACCAGTGCCACGTCGGCATCGCCTGCACCTTTGATGATGCGGCGCTTGATCTCGTCGGTGATGTGCGGAATGACCTGAATGGTCGCCCCCAGATAATCACCACGGCGCTCTTTGCGCAGGACGTGTTCGTACACACGGCCGGTGGTGAAGTTGTTGTTCTGGGTCATGGTGGTGCGGATGAACCGCTCGTAGTGACCAAGGTCCAGGTCGGTTTCAGCGCCGTCGTGGGTGACGAACACCTCACCGTGCTGGAACGGGCTCATGGTGCCTGGGTCGACGTTGATGTAGGGGTCCAGTTTCAGCATGGTGACCTTGAGTCCCCGCGCCTCCAGGATGGCCGCCAGTGAAGCCGAGGCAATGCCTTTCCCCAATGAAGAAACAACACCGCCCGTGACGAAGATGTAGCGCGTCATGAAAAACCCTAGAAGTCTGCGTTAAAGCGGTCAGAGCCGCCGGGGAAAGCGAAGGAAGGCCGAAGCCCCCGATTACCGACAAAATTCACGGTGTACTCCTGAAACTGCTGCGTTGAAACCGACCGGCCGAAGCCAGTGTGGTGTGCGCTACATTTTTAAGAATTACCCAGCAAACACTGGTTGGTAACCGGCAACTTGCGTTGTTTCAAAAGAACCAACAGAAGCTGTATCAAGAAGGGAGCGTAGTCTACCTGAAAGGGCCTTTCAGCTCAAACTTTGGTCGCTGGTCGGTGCAACCCAGCGCAAACGCCAGCGTTCATTGGGCGAAGCGTCCAGTCCGGGCAGGTTGGCGACGGCCAGCAGCTCGTCTTCGCGGTAGAGCAGCGGCAATCTGCCGCGCAGAAACGCGGGTACCGCCTGTTCATTGAGCAACCGCTTGAGATCACGACGGCCACGTCCGTCGATGCGCATCACCTCCCCTCCCTGACGATAACGAACCTGCAACGGGCCAGCTGGCGCGCCGCCCTCCAGCAGCAACTGACCATTGCCGGGAAGACTCAACGGGGCACGAGGATCGAGCCACTGCGTCGGCCCCGAACAGACCTGCTCCCAACCTGCGGGCAGCCACCAGATGCAGTTCTGCCCGCGATGCAGCGCACCATCGGCAAGCCGCCACAACGGTGATGCGTCGGGCGCTGCATCGCGCAGCGTTTCCCAGCCAGCCCAGTGATCGGTATCCGGCAGCCGGGTCAACGGCGCGAGCCAGTAACGCAGCGCATTGCGTTGCCGTGCTGCGGACAATCCGGCAATCGGCCCAAGGCTCAGCACAGGCAGGCCAAGCCAGGCAAACGCCGTCGTGCCGTGGGTACTGGCAATGTCCTGCATCGCCAGTTCGTCCAGCAACTGCTGCGCCTCGCCGAGATGACCCGCCGTGCGCGCCAGACTGGCACCCGCCTGCGGCCATCTGGAGATCAGCAGGGGCAGCACCTGACTGCGCAGAAAATTGCGCGAGAACTGCTGATCGCTATTGCTGGGATCTTCGACCCAATTCAGGCCATGCTGATGCGCATAGCCTTCCAGCTCGATTCTCGGCACATCCAGCAGCGGTCGCAGCAGATGACCACGCCCCAGAATGCGCTGCACGGGCATGGCCGCCAGACCGCGCACACCGGCACCGCGCAGCAAACGAAACAGCAGGGTCTCGGCCTGATCATCGCGGTGCTGACCGGTCAGCAGCACGTCGCCCTCGCCCAGACGGTCAGCAAATGCGGCATAGCGCGCCTGCCGCGCAGCCTGCTCGATGCTCGCACCGGGCTCGACCTGCACGCGCACTAGCTCGAACGCTACGCCCAGTGCCCGACAGATTTGCTGACAATGCACCGGCCAGACGTCAGCAGCAGGCTGTAGCCCGTGATGGATATGGATAGCATGTAGAGCAGGCAGCGTTTCGCGTCGGGATATTTCCACCAGAAGATGCAACAGCACGGTGGAATCGAGGCCGCCGGAGAGGCCGACATGCCAGATAGGCGCGTTGCGCCAGGGTGCCAGAACCTGAAGAAGTCTGGCGGGAAGGTCATGACCGCTGCGTGTGGGGGTGGTCATTGGTGTTTCTCATCGGGCTTTGCTTGTTCGCACACTGACAGCTTCAGTGCTCAGCAAGCCCTTTCGCGAACAAACGAAGCGTCGCGCGGTACGCTCCCACGCCCTTCGGGCAGAAGCCCGCAAGGCGTAGAAACAATCGGGGCGATGCCGCTTACAGACCGTAGCTCATCAGTCGGTCGTAACGGCGCGCCAGCAGTGCGTCGTTGTCGAACTCCTTGAGCATGGCCAACTGGCTGCTCAACTCTTCACGGATCAGAGCAGCGGCTGCCACCGGATCACGGTGCGCGCCGCCCAATGGTTCAGCGATGACCTTGTCGACGATACCCAGGCCTTTCAGGCGATCAGCCGTAATGCCCATGGCTTCGGCAGCGTCCGGTGCCTTCTCGGCGGTCTTCCACAGAATCGATGCGCAGCCTTCCGGCGAGATCACCGCGTAGGTCGAATACTGCAGCATGTTCAATTGGTCGCAGACGCCAATCGCCAACGCACCACCGGAACCGCCTTCGCCAATCACCGTGGCGATGATCGGGGTTTTCAGACGCGCCATCACCCGCAGGTTCCAGGCGATCGCTTCGCTCTGGTTGCGCTCTTCGGCGTCGATGCCCGGATAGGCACCCGGCGTGTCGATGAAGGTCAGGATCGGCATCTTGAAGCGCTCGGCCATCTCCATCAGACGGCAGGCCTTGCGATAGCCTTCAGGACGCGGCATGCCGAAGTTGCGACGAACCTTCTCGCGAACCTCACGGCCTTTCTGATGACCGATGACCATGACCGGCTGATTGTCCAGACGAGCGATGCCGCCGACTATTGCGGCGTCATCGGAGAAGTGCCGATCGCCATGCAGTTCGTCGAATTCGGTAAAGATGTTTTCGATGTAATCCAGTGTGTACGGACGGCGCGGATGACGCGCCATGCGCGCGATCTGCCAGCTGGTCAGGTTACCGAAGATACTTTCGGTGAGCGTCTTGCTCTTGTCCTGCAAGCGGGAGATCTCGTCGCCGATGTTCAGCGAGTTGTCATTGCCCACCAGGCGCAGCTCTTCGATTTTGGCCTGCAAGTCAGCGATAGGCTGTTCGAAATCAAGAAAATTCGGGTTCATAGGCATCCGTCTTGGGTAAACGGCCAAGAGGCCGGCCGGTTGATCCGTCTGCGCCTTTCCGGTTCGGAACAGGCGCGGTCAGGTCGAAATTAAATTCAGCGTCGAGCGCAGGTCGGGCCTGCGGCATTCAACGATACTGGAGAAAGACGTTCTCACGCCCGAACTGGTCACGCAGAGCTTGAATCAAGCTGTCTGCAGGATCAATACGCCAGGCTTCTCCCAATTGCAGCAATGCTCTGGCGTCCTGCCCCGTGTAGTCCACCGTGATCGGGCAGGCACCGCGATGGCGCTTGCACAGATCGCCCAGCCAGCGCAGCCGGTCACCCTTGAGTGCGTCGGCATGCACCGTCACGCGCAGGCTTTCGGCCAGGTTGGTACGTGCATCCTCGATACTCATGACACGTTTGGCGCGCAGTCGCAGCCCACCGGAGAAGTCATCGTTGCTCACTTCACCTTCAACCACAACCATAGCATCGGTCTGCAGCAACGACTGGGCCGAATGAAACGCCTCGGCAAACAATGATGCTTCGATACGTGCCGAGCGGTCGTCCAGGGTAATGAACCCCATCTTGTCGCCCTTCTTGTTCTTCATCACGCGCAGGGCGATGATCAGCCCGGCCACCGTCTGCGTGTCTCTGGCCGGCTTGAGGTCGATGATCCGCTGCCGGGCAAAGCGGCGGATTTCGCCTTCGTACTCGTCAATCGGGTGCCCGGTCAGGTACAGCCCCAGGGTTTCCTTCTCGCCACGCAGACGATCCTTGAGGCTCAGCTCACGGGTCTTGCGATGATTGGCATAAACGTCGGCATCCGCTTCGACGAACAGGCCGCCAAACAGGTCCGAGTGACCACTGTCGCGACTGCGTGCCGTCTGCTCGGCAGCCTGAATGGCCTCTTCCAGCGCCGCAAGCAATACCGAACGGTTGCGGTCGATATTGGCCTGATAGGCCTTGGGTTCCAGCTCGAAGTACGGACCGAGACGATCCAGCGCGCCGCTGCGAATCAGACCGTCCAGGGTTCGCTTGTTGACCCGTTTGAGGTCGACCCGGGCACAAAAATCGAACAGGTCCTTGAACGGCCCGCTCTGGCGCGCGTCGGTGATGGCCTCGACCGGCCCCTCGCCCACGCCCTTGATCGCACCAAGACCGTAAAGGATGCGGCCGTCGTCGCTGACCGTGAACTTGAACTCGGATATGTTCACGTCCGGCGCGTCGAGGCGCAGTTTCATGGTGCGCACTTCTTCGATCAAGGTCACGACCTTGTCGGTGTTGTGCATGTCCGCCGACAGCACGGCAGCCATGAACGGCGCCGGATAGTGCGTCTTCAGCCAGGCGGTCTGGTATGAAACCAGCCCATAGGCCGCCGAGTGAGACTTGTTGAAGCCGTAACCGGCGAATTTCTCCACCAGGTCGAAAATGTTACCGGCAAGGTCGGGGTCGATGTTGTTGGTCTTGCAACCGTCGATGAAACCGCCGCGCTGCTTGGCCATTTCCTCGGGCTTCTTCTTGCCCATCGCCCGACGCAGCATGTCCGCACCGCCGAGGGTGTAACCGGCCATGACCTGGGCGATCTGCATCACCTGTTCCTGATACAGGATGATGCCGTAGGTTGGCGCCAGCACCGGCTTGAGGCCTTCGTACTGGTAATCGACGTGCGGGTAGGACAGCTCGGCGCGCCCGTGTTTGCGGTTGATGAAGTCGTCGACCATGCCCGATTGCAGAGGGCCGGGACGGAACAGCGCCACCAGTGCGATCAAGTCTTCCAGGCAGTCGGGCTTGAGCTTCTTGATCAGCTCTTTCATGCCGCGTGACTCAAGCTGGAACACCGCCGTGGTTTCGGCCCGCTGCAACAGCTGATAGGTCGGCATGTCGTCGAGCGGAATGAACGCGATGTCCAGCGGTTCTTCGTCGACCTTGGCACGCTCACGGTTGATGGTCTTGAGCGCCCAGTCGATGATGGTCAGGGTACGCAGGCCGAGGAAGTCGAACTTCACCAGCCCCGCCGCCTCGACATCATCCTTGTCGAACTGGGTCACCAGACCATCACCGGCCTCGTCGCAATAGATCGGCGAGAAGTCCGTCAGCTTGGTCGGGGCGATGACCACACCACCGGCGTGCTTGCCGACGTTACGCACAATGCCTTCCAGCTTGAGCGCCATCTCCCAGATTTCGGCAGCTTCCTCGTCGACCTTGAGGAAATCACGGAGGATTTCTTCCTGCTCGTAGGCCTTTTCGAGGGTCATGCCGACTTCGAACGGGATCATCTTCGACAGACGATCCGCCAGCCCGTAGGACTTGCCCTGCACCCGCGCCACGTCGCGAACCACAGCCTTGGCAGCCATGGAACCAAAGGTAATGATCTGGCTGACCGCATTACGCCCGTATTTCTCGGCCACATACTCGATGACCCGATCGCGTCCGTCCATGCAGAAGTCGACGTCGAAGTCGGGCATGGAGACCCGCTCGGGGTTCAGGAAGCGTTCGAACAGCAGGTCGTATTCCAGCGGATCAAGGTCGGTGATCTTCTGCACATAGGCCACCAGCGAACCGGCACCCGAACCACGGCCCGGGCCTACCGGCACACCGTTGCTCTTGGCCCACTGGATGAAGTCCATCACGATCAGGAAGTAGCCGGGGAAGCCCATCTGAATAATGATATCCAGCTCGAAATTCAGCCGGTCGACGTAGACCTGACGCTTGGCCTCGTAATCCTCGGTTGTGTCTTTCGGCAACAGAACCGAAAGACGCTCTTCGAGGCCGTCGAACGAGACCTTGCGGAAATACTCGTCGATGGTCATACCATCGGGAATCGGGAAGTTGGGCAGGAAGTGAGTGCCCAGCTTGACGTCGATGTTGCAGCGCTTGGCAATCTCGACGGTGTTTTCCAGGGCTTCCGGCAGGTCGCTGAACAACTCGGCCATTTCTTCCGGGCTTTTCAGGTATTGCTGATCGCTGTAGTTATGCGAGCGACGCGGGTCGTCCAGCGCGCGGCCTTCGCCGATGCACACACGGGTTTCGTGGGCCTCGAAGTCGACCTGCTTGATAAACCGCACATCGTTGGTCGCCACCAGTGGCGCACCGTGGCGCTGGGCAAGCGCCACGGCGGCGTGCAAATGCTCTTCGTCGTTGGTGCGATTGGTGCGCTGTACTTCGATATAAAAGCGGTCAGGAAAGACTTCCAGCCACTCGCGCAACAATTCGTCTGCCTCACCGGGGTTGCCGCCGAGCAGCGCCATGCCGATCTCGCCTTCCTTGGCCGCAGACAGCGCAATCACGCCTTCGCTGGCCTGCGCAACCCACTGGCGCTGGATGACGATCTGACCGTTGCGCTGGCCTTCGATGAAGCCGCGCGAGATCAGCTCGGTCAGATTGCGATAGCCCTGAGCGTTCATCGCCAGCAGGCTGATGCGGCTGAGCGCGGCATCTTCGTCCCTGCCCGCCAGCCACAGATCGACACCACAGATCGGCTTGATACCCGAGCCCTGCGCTGCCTTGTAGAACTTGACCAGCGAACACATGTTGTTCTGATCGGTCACCGCCACGGCGGGCATGTTCATGCCGGTCAGCGCCTTGATCAACGGCTTGACCCGGACCAGACCGTCAACCAGCGAATATTCGGTGTGCAGGCGTAGATGAACGAAAGAAGCCGGCATGGTGATCCTATAACGCGAAAATACAAACGAAGGGCGGGATTGTAACGGCCTCCGGCAGAAACGTCAGTCCTGAAGCAAACCGATCGACGACGACAGCGTTGCGCCGAGAATCATCCCGGCACGTGCTTCATGGGCAGCACGCACAGGTGCGAAAGAACGCCGATGAATGGGCGTAGGGCCCAGTCGGGCCAGCGCTTCCAGATGCACCGGCGTAGGATAACCCTTGTGCCCGCCGATGCCATAACCCGGATAGACCAGATCAAACGCGGCCATTTCCCGGTCGCGGCTCACCTTGGCCAGAATCGATGCCGCAGCGATGGCCGGTACTTTGGCATCGCCCTGCACCACCGGCGCAGAAGGTACGGACAATTGCGGGCAGCGATTACCGTCGATCAGCGCCAGTCTTGGCGTGATCACCAGGCCTTCGACTGCACGTTTCATGGCCAGCATCGTGGCGTGCAAAATGTTCAGTTGATCGATTTCTTCGACATCGGCCCGGGCGATGAACCAACACAGGGCTTTTTCCTGAATCTCGACAAACAGCTTTTCCCGTTTGGCCTGGGTCAGCTTTTTCGAGTCGTTCAGCCCGAGGATGGGTCTGGCCGGGTCAAGAATGACCGCAGCCGTGACCACGGCACCGCACAGCGGGCCGCGCCCGACTTCATCAACACCCGCGACCAGATCTTCGACCAAGGTGAAATCCAGACCTGTCTGCATGATAGGCGAACTCACAGTGTGGGCGACTGGCCAAGCAGGCCCAGTACCGCATCAGCCGCCTGATTGGAGGCGTCACGCCGCAGCACCCGATGAATCTCGTCAAAGCCTGCGGTCTGTGCATGGCCGTCGTCGATCAACGGCAACAGCGTCCGGGCCAGCGTCTCAGCGGTGGCATCATCCTGAAGCAACTCAGGTACCAGCAACCGCTGAGCAAGGAGATTGGGCAGCGACACGTAAGGGCTTTTGACCAGCCGTTTAAGTATCCAGAACGTCAGCGGTGCCATCCGATAGGCGACGACCATCGGCCGCTTGTAAAGCAGCGCTTCCAGCGTGGCAGTGCCGGAGGCAATAAGCACTGCATCACAGGCGGCCAGTGCGATGTGCGACTGACCGTCCAGCAACGTGACGGGCAAGTTGCGGCCCTGCAACAGCGCTTCGACCTGGACACGCCGTTGCGGGTTGGCACAGGGCAACACGAACCGCACGGTGGGTCGCTCGGCCAGCAAACGCTCGGCAGTATCAAAGAACAGGCCGCCAAGACGACCGACTTCACCGCCACGGCTGCCCGGCATCAGCGCAACAACCGGGCCCTGCGCGGCAAAGCCCAGTTGAGCGCGCGCAGCGGCCTGATCGGATTCGAGGGGAATGGTATCGGCCAGCGGATGACCGACAAACCGCACCGGCACGCCCTTCTCTTCGTAGAAACGCGCTTCGAACGGCAGCAGGGTCAGCATCAGGTCGCAGCCTTCGCGAATATTCAAGACACGCTTCTGGCGCCAGGCCCAGACTGACGGGCTGACGTAGTGGACGGTCTTGATGCCGGCGCGGCGCAATTGCAGCTCGATATTGAGCGTGAAGTCAGGCGCATCAATACCGATGAATACGTCCGGTTTCTCGTTGATCAGCGTCTGGACCAGCAATTTGCGTCTGGCCAACAGCTCACGCAGACGCCCCAGCACTTCAACCAGCCCCATTACCGACAGACGTTCCATCGGAAAATACGACTGCATGCCTTCCGCTTCCATCAGCGGTCCACCCACGCCGATGAACTGAACATCGGGGTGGCGTACTCTGATGGCGCGCATCAGACCGGAGCCGAGAATATCGCCGGAGGCCTCGCCAGCGACCAGCGCAATGCGTAATGGGCTGGTCATGATTAACGAATGATGCCGCGAGTCGATGTCTGGATGGACTCGAGGAACACTGCGACTTCAGGAAACTGTGCCGCAGGTTCGGCCAGCTCGGTCAGCGCCTGGGCAATGGTCAGCCCTTGCCGATAGACGGTTTTGTAAGCTCTACGCAGCGCATGAATGGCTTCCTCGGAGAAGCCGCGACGACGCATGCCTTCGAAATTCATGCTGCGCGCCTCGGCCGGGTTACCGAACACTGTGACAAACGCAGGAACGTCCTTGCCGATGGCAGTGCCCATTCCGGAAAAGCTGTGGGCGCCGATATGGCAGAACTGATGCACAAGGGTGAAACCGGACAGAATCGCCCAGTCATCAACATGAACATGGCCGGCCAACGCGGTGTTATTGACCAGAATCACGTGATTGCCGATCACACTGTCATGACCGATATGCGCATAAGCCATGATCAGATTGTGATCACCCAGGGTGGTTTCAGCGCGATCCTGAATGGTGCCACGATGGATGGTCACGCCTTCGCGAATCACATTGTGATCACCGATCACCAGGCGGGTCTCTTCGCCCTTGTACTTGAGATCAGGCGTGTCTTCGCCCACCGATGAAAACTGGTAGATGCGGTTATGCTTGCCGATCTTCGTTGGCCCCTTGAGGACAACGTGCGGACCGATGACTGTACCCTCGCCAATTTCCACACCGGCTCCGATGATCGACCAAGGGCCGACCTCAACGTTGTCGGCCAGAACGGCCGTCGGATCGATGATTGCGCGAGAGTCAATCAAACTCATAGTTTACGTTCCGCACAAATGATTTCGGCGGAGCATACAGCCTTGCCATCAACGGTCGCCTTGCATTCGAACTTCCAGATCTGACGCTTGCTGCTCAGGAACTTCGCCTCGAGAACCAGCTGGTCGCCCGGCAGAACCGGCTGACGGAAACGCAGTTTGTCCGAACCGACGAAATAATAGAGCGTGCCGTCCGACGGCTTGGAGTCGAGCATCTTGAATGCGAGGATACCGGCAGCCTGTGCCATCGCTTCGATGATCAGCACGCCCGGCATGATGGGATGCTCAGGGAAGTGACCGTTGAAAAAAGGCTCATTGACGCTGACATTCTTGTAGGCGCGAATGTTCTTGTTCTCGATATCCAGCTCGGTCACACGATCCACCAGCAGGAACGGGTAACGATGAGGCAGGTATTCGCGAATTTCTTTGATGTCCATCATTTCGAGGGGAAGCCTGTAGTAAAGATTAGGAGTGCGTCGCGACTGCGCAGCACCCCTCTACATCAAGGAGGCAGTTTATCGACTGAGCACGCTTGATATTAAAAAGGTATCAGCCATCAGATGAGCGATTACCCGAGGAGGTCACCGTCTCTACAACCTTTTCGAGCTTTTGCAGACGTCGCGCCATATCGTCGATCTTGCGCAGACGAGCTGCACTCTTGCGCCATTCGTCCGCTGGCTGCATAGCCGTACCCGAGGAGTAGGAACCCGGCTCGGTGATGGAATGCGTGACCATGGTCATACCCGTGATGTAAACACCATCGCAAATATCGATATGCCCCACCAGACCGACACCACCCGCCAGCATGCAATGCTTGCCGATTCTGGTGCTTCCAGAGATACCGACACACGCAGCCATCGCCGTGTGATCGCCGACCTGCACGTTATGGGCAATCTGAATCTGGTTGTCCAGTTTGACGCCATTGCCAATTCGCGTATCAGCCAGCGCACCCCGATCGATTGCCGTATTGACGCCAACCTCAACGTCATCACCGAGGGTGACGCCACCGATCTGTGCAACCTTTTGGTAGATACCGTTATCCTTGGCAAAGCCAAAGCCTTCGCCACCCAGTACGGCACCCGACTGAATGACCACGCGCTTGCCAATGCGCACATCGTGATAAAGCGTTACCCGAGGGGCCAGCCAGCCGCCCTCACCGATCTCGCAGCGAGCGCCGATGAAGCAGTGAGCACCGATGGTGACACCTGCTGCAATACGCACACCGCTCTCGATCACCGCAAAAGCGCCAATGCTGGCAGCAGGATCAATCAGTGCATCTGCGGCAATCACAGCAGTCGGATGAACGCCTGCGCTACTTTTAGGTTTGGGGTCGAAAAAATGCGAAATGCGCGCGTAGGCCAGATAAGTATCAGGAACCACCAGCGCATTACCGGTGTAACCGTCGGCGTCTGCAGGCTTGAGCAGCACGGCAGCGGCCTGGGTATCGACCAGTAATTTACGATACTTGGGATTTGCCAGGAAACTGACTTGGCCAGGGCCGGCGTCTTGCAAAGTCGCCAGCCCGGTGATTTCGATATCCTTGTCGCCACGTAAAGTGGCACCAAGGAACTCGGCCAGCTGGCCGAGCTTGATGGTTATGCTCATGATTACTTCAGCTGGTTCATGCGCTCGATGACCTGGCGAGTCACGTCATACTGAGGCTTGACGTCAATCACTGCACCGCGCTCGAAGACCAGATCGAAACCACCCTTCTTGATGACTTCTTCAACAGCCTGATCCAGCTTCGGCTTGAGTTGCTTGAGCATTTCACGGTCGGCAACTGCCTTGGCTTCGTTCAGTTCCTTGGACTGGAACTGGAAGTCGCGGGCCTTTTGCTTGAACTCAAGCTCCAGACGCTCGCGCTCAGGCTGAGCCATCTTGTCGCCACCGCTTACCAGGCGATCCTGAATACCCTTGGCGCTGCTTTCCAGGCTTTTCAGCTTGGTCAGTTGCGGCCCGAATTTCTTCTCGGCATCTACTGCGTAACGCTTGGCGGCGTCTGATTCCAGCAGGGCCATCTGATAGTTCAGTACCGCAATCTTCATGTCAGCAAATGCAGGGCTGGCGACCAATACGGTGGCCAGCATTACCAGTTGAGTCAACTTACGCACAATACAACTCCTACAAAATTCGTTGCGTTATCAAAGATCAGACGCTTAGAAAGTCTGACCCAGGGAGAATTGGAAGACCTGAGTTTCTGCTTCGTCGTCCGGCTTCTTGATCGGCATCGCCAAGGCGAAGCTGAGAGGGCCGAGCGCAGTGATCCAGGTGACGCCGATACCTACAGAGCTGGCCATACCGGAAAGGTCGATGTCGTTGCATTCGACTTTCTTGCCATTGCCTGAGGTCTTGGTGGAGTCGCACTTGGTATCAAATACGTTACCGACGTCCCAGAAAACAGAGGTACGCAGGGAACGCTGGTCCTTGACGAATGGCAGCGGGAACATGACTTCTACGCCACCCTGTACCAGAGCGTTGCCGCCGAATGGAAGTGGGTCTTGATCCGGATCCCTAGCTGTTCCATTTTTGCCTGTGCTTGGAGTACTACGCGGACCAAGCGTGCTGTCCTTGAAGCCACGAACCGAGTTGAAGCCACCGGCATAGTAGTTCTCGTAGAACGGCAGACCCGAGGTTGAACCATAGCCATCGCCATAACCCAGTTCGGTGTGCAGACGCAGGGTGTAATTGTCGGTGATCGGATGGAAGTACTGAGCACGGTAATCCAGCTTGAAGAACGACAGGTCGCTGCCCGGCAAGGTGGATTCGAACACCAGACTTTGCGAGTGACCACGGGTCGCCAGCACGCCTTTGTTCAGGGTCGATTCAGACCAGCCGACAGAACCCTTGAAGTTCAGATACTTGTCACCTTCGCGGTTAACGAAGTCAAAAATTTCGTCAACGGTGTATTTGCCAGTCTTGATCTCATCCTGCTGCACGGTCAGGCCGTAGGTCAGGCGCGAGGTTTCGCTGATCGGGTAGCCGAGGTTGATACCGGCACCCAGGCTGTCTACTGCGTAGCTTGCCACATCAACGTCGAGGTCATCGTAGTTGGTGGTGCGGTAGAACGCGCTGTAACCCAGGCTGACACCGTCCGG